>CP016490.1:2433661-3042076 GCA_002966495.1 Halomonas sp. GFAJ-1 | reverse complement strand
TTGATGACCAAACAATCAGTTCAGCATTGAGTGAGCAATTAGAAAAGCCTGTAGATTTTCTCGATCTTCCAGAGTGGCTTATAAATTCATTGAAGGGCTTGTCGTTAAATACGATCAAAGATGTTCTTGACGCAACAGAAGAAACTATTCAGCGGGCTTACTATGTTGGCGAAGTCCGGTCTAGATATATCAAAAATGAAGCCACTTCTGCTGTATTTGAATATCTGTCAGGGTAAAGAGTTAACAAGCCAAAGCACTCGGACGCAGAAATCTGCGCCGGTGTTTGGAGCGTTACAACGTCACTTCTTACGCTTAATATCGCGGTAGAAATTTTCGTGTGAGCCCAGGGCCATCAATTCAAGGACAAGAGCGCCATCGTCAAAGCTGTAACCCAGCAGAGTGAGCTGCTTGTTCATTTTGAATTTATGGACTCGCAGAAAGGTCAGGTCGCCTTGCTTCTGCTCGCCAATGCTGGGGTTGGTCATTAGCTCTTTAATGGCCAAATCAAGGTCTTTTTTCTGGTTGGGCTTGAGTTTCTTTACCGCCTTTTTGAATGTAGGAGTTTGTAATACACTCGTGGCCTTAACCAAAATCGTAGGCCTCCAGTTTTCCGGCGTCCCGTTCGGCCTGCGCGATGATGGCCTGCCTCACAAACTCATAGGGTAAATCGGGGTTATCTTCCATCATCTCGCCGATTTTTGCCCAGTGCTCTATTTGCTTGGGCGGGGTTCGATTAAGTGCTTTGGCTATAATGGTGGCTTTTTCAATAAGGTTTTGATCTAAACGAATGCTGTTAGTAGCCATCTGTACCTCCAACGTATATTTGGCTCAATTGTAGCAGTATGCCACAATTGAGGCAAGTTGTAACAAGACGCTGTTGGCGGACTGCTTTTCCGCTGGCGCTACTAAGCAGCCGCAAAGCGCGGCGTTAGGCGTCGTACTAATGTGTGGAGGTAGCTTTGGAGTTGAAGTTTCGGGAAACGCGTGAGGCAGATATTGAACAGCTGTTCGCTGTGCGGGGCCGAACCAGAGAGAATCCGATTCCGAAGGAGCGGCTCGCCGTTATGGGCATCACCCCCAAATCTACTGCCGCCGCTATGAAAGCGGGGGCGATCTGCAGCTGGGTGTCTGTTCATGAACATCAGGTTGTTGGATTTTGCAGTGGCGACCTGTCTTCGGGAGAGGTTCTTGTGCTTGCCGTATTGCCTGAATACGAAGGCAGGGGCGTAGGCAGGCAACTCCTGTCGCACGTTGTTCAGGACTTGCGAACACGGGGGCAGCACACTCGGCTCTGGCTGGCAGCCTCGCCAGATCCCAGAATCCGAGCGCACGGCTTCTATCGAACTCATGGATGGAACCCCACTGGCGAATGGGATGCTAACGGAGACGAAATCCTCGTGCTAGGATTGCCTCAACCAACAGCAGCCTAACCAACGCTTGCAGGGGACGAGGGCCTGGCATGATTTCGCGTGAGTCGCTTAGTTCAGCGCATCGGCCCCTCGCCCCTGAAGCTTCGGCGTTGAGGCTGTAGAAAAAACTCTTTGTCCGCTAAATTTGGCAGGATCGAGAAAAAATAGATGAGGAGTGGTCAGCATGCCGCGCTTCAAGCCTTATAACCACGATCAAAACGTATTGTGTTGATTAACCACCAATATCAGCTTCAGCCAGGAAGTTTTGAGCAGGCAATGCACTACCAAATCCACAAAATCTATACTAGCCGTGTTTTCTTCCTGACGATGGGCTTACAGCGGCACAATGTCATGCATGTTTCGCATACTCATGCGCCACTACAAGAGCGGCTCAGATGAACGTCCAGGCCAATATTCTCGTCACCTTATTACCCTGTTTCATCTCTATTTCTCGGCAATCAACGGCACCTAGCTTACGAATCAGCTTCTTGGCAGGCTTAACATTGTCGATTTTTGAAACCAGGCTGCTAAACCAGCGGCATTGAGTTGAATATAGTTGGCTTTCTCTTATTAACTTTTTAAGAAACAGCTGTTCGCCCCCTTTGCACCAAAGCTCGGCACCCTGCCCACCAAAATTCAGCGTGGGGGATGCCTTTTTTGTTTTTTGCTCGCCGCGACTCCGCGCAAGGTTATTGAGTTTAAGCTGGCTACCTTTAAGTGCTTCATCGAGCGAGGCATGGAAGGGTGGGTTGCATACGCTGACGTCAAAGAATTCTCCCGCTTGGATGATCCCTTCAAAAATATGGTTTTTATCGTGCTGGGTGCGCAACGTGAAGCTGTCTTTGAGGGTGGGGTTATGGGTGATAATCGTGGCTACGTTTTCAAGCGACTCAGGGTTGATGTCGCTACCTACACACTGCCAGCCGTAAATTTGGCAGGCTAGTAGCGGGTAGATGCCATTTGCTCCAGTCCCTATATCGAGCAGCTTGACGCTATGCTGCTCACGCCCAAGCCCAATTAAATCCGCCATGTAATGGATATAGTCGGCTCTACCTGGGATGGGAGGGCAAAGCGCGCCCTCTGGAATATCCCAATCGACAATATTGTAGTATCGGTTTAACAACGCAGCGTTGAGCGTTTTTACGGCCAAAGGGTCTGCGAAATCGATGGAAAGCCGGCCATGGGCGTTCGGTTTTACATGGGGAGCTAGTGCTGGATGGCTGTTTATGAGGGCAGGAAAGTCATAGCCCTGGTTGTGTAGGTTCTTCGGGTGTAGATCTTTACGAACAGGTCTAGCTCGGCTTTCTTCACGTCGATGGGGGGTATTCACAGTAATAGGCCTGAGGCTTGGCGTTCAATAGTCGAGTAGGTTTAGCTTAGCCTGTGATTATAACCTTAATAGTGGTGTTGAGCTTACCGGTGCAGGTGTTATCTCCAAGCCCACAGGCTTGAACGCTTAGCGCACTTGCCGAATGGGCGGGTACCTTGCTAACGAAATTAGCGGCGACGATGCGTTGCCGCCCTCGGGCCGGCAATGGAGCGTTTACAAATGGGTGTCGTGCCCGTACCCAACGTTGTCACCCATAACTCTGAACCTAGATAAACTTGCCCGGAACAGGGCTATTTTCTAGCACCTCGCGTATTTTCCAGCTCTTCAATCATTTTTCTCGCGGCATTAGAAAGCGTGCGATTGGTATGCACTAGATACCCCAGCGGACGGTGGATGGGGGCAGTATCTACCGGTAGCTCTACTAGCTCACTGTCGATCATGTTTTCGGGCAGCAGGCTCCAACCTAGCCCCACGCTGCACATCATTTTCAGTGTTTCTAGGTAGTTGGTCGACATGCTCACGGGCAGGGTTAGGCCTGCCTCAATAAAGCGATGGCCAATCAGTGTACGGGTAAAGGTTTTGGCCCCCGGCATCACGCAGTTGAATTCACACAGTTCCGTTAGGCTAAGTGGGCCGGGGCTTTGGCGAACGCGCGCTGCCAGCGGATGGTCGGTGGCGCAAACAAAGCAGAGCCGATCACGCCACAGCTCTACCACATGCAGCTGCTCAACCGGGTGAGGGGCGAGGGTGACAATCGCAATTTCCAGGGTGCCATCAACAATGCCTTGGTAAGCCAGTTCGGAATCCAGAAAGCGTAAGTCTAGGGCTACCTCTGGGTGGCGCTGGGTGTATTGCTTTAGCAGGGGCGGCAGGCGGTGCAGGCCAATATGGTGGCTAGTGGCCAAGGTTAACCGTCCGCCCACTTGGCCAGAAAGGTTAGCCAGCGCACGGCGGCTATCGTCTACCGTAAACAGGATGTGCTGGGCTTTAGGCAGCAGCACGCTACCCGCTTCCGTCAGCGCAATGCGCCGCCCAATTCGGTCGAATAGCCGCGTGCCTAGCAACTCCTCTAGGGTGGCAATGCGCTTGCTCACCGCAGGCTGGGTCAGGTGCAGCTGCTCCGCTGCACGGGAGAAACTTTGGGCTTCGGCAACTGCCAGAAACGCTTGCAGGCTTTGAGTGTCCACGAGTGACTCCCTGAATATGTATTCCAGTTTGGAATCTAAAGTATGAATAACATGAATTGCTTTTATGTGCGAGTCGCGTAACACTCTCTTTATTGCATACTAAGCAGCACGTAGAGGCTGCCATACCGAACTAGCAGGGCACTGCCCAGGAGAGCCACATGTCAGGTCAAACCCTTTACGACAAACTCTGGAACCAGCATTTGGTGAAGCAGCGTGACGACGGCACCGCGCTGATTTACATCGATCGCCAACTGCTCCACGAAGTGACCTCGCCCCAGGCGTTTGAAGGCCTGCGGTTGGCTAACCGTAAGCCCTGGCGTTTGGATGCCAACTTGGCAACGCCAGACCACAACGTGCCTACCACGGTGAAAGAGCGCGCTGAGGGCAACAGCGGGATTAAAGACCCGGTGTCGTTAATCCAGGTGCAAACCCTGGACGACAACTGCCTTGAGTACGGTATTGAAGAGTTCAAAATTAACGATCCACGCCAAGGTATTGTGCACGTGGTCGGCCCCGAGCAGGGCGCCACCTTGCCGGGCATGACCGTGGTATGTGGTGACTCCCACACCGCCACCCACGGCGCGTTTGGGGCTTTGGCCCACGGTATCGGCACCTCCGAAGTTGAGCACGTTATGGCGACCCAGTGCTTGCTGGCGCAGAAAATGAAGAACATGCAGGTGCGTGTTGAAGGTGAGCTTGGCCTGGGCGTAACGGCAAAAGATGTGGTGCTGGCGATTATCGGCAAGATCGGTACCGCTGGTGGTACGGGCTACGCCATTGAGTTTGCGGGCAGCGCCATTGCGTCGCTCTCCATGGAAGGCCGCATGACCGTGTGCAACATGGCGATTGAAGCCGGTGCCCGCGTGGGGTTGATCGCCGTTGACGATACGACGATTAACTACCTTGCCGAGCGCCCCTTTGCGCCCACAGCCGCGCAGTGGGAAGCCGCCGTGGCGGACTGGCGTTCGCTGGTGTCGGATGGCGATGCCCAGTTCGATAAAGTGGTCACCCTGAGCGCGGAAGAGATTGAGCCACAGGTAAGCTGGGGCACCAGCCCTGAAATGGTCACCGGTATTTCTGGCCACGTACCCGACCCGCAGGCTGCGCAAGATGAAACTGTGCAGCGCAGCCACACCCGTGCGCTTGAGTACATGGGCCTGCAGGCGAATCAAAAAATTACTGATATTAAGTTGGATAAAGTGTTTATCGGTTCCTGCACCAACTCGCGCATTGAAGACCTGCGTGAAGCGGCTAAAGTAGCCAAAGGTAATAAAGTAGCGGATTCGATTAAGCTTGCTATGGTGGTGCCGGGTTCTGGCTTGGTGAAGCGCCAGGCGGAAGCGGAAGGCTTGGACAAGATTTTCATCGAAGCGGGCTTTGAGTGGCGCGAGCCGGGTTGCTCCATGTGTTTGGCCATGAACGCCGATAAGTTGGGCGCGGGCGAGCACTGTGCCTCTACCTCTAACCGTAACTTCGAAGGGCGCCAGGGCTACGGTGGTCGGACCCACTTAGTTAGCCCTGCGATGGCAGCGGCAGCGGCAATTGCTGGTCATTTTGTTGATGTGCGCACTTTACCTGCTAACGACGCTACCCACGCCCAGGAGGCCTAAGCCATGAAAAAGTTTGAACGTTTTGAAGGGGTGGTAGCGCCGCTTGATCGGGCTAACGTCGACACCGACTTGATCATCCCGAAGCAGTTTTTGAAATCCATTAAGCGTACCGGTTTTGGCGTTAACCTGTTTGATGAGCTGCGCTATTTAGATGAAGGCCAGCCGGGGCAAGATTGTTCCCAGCGCCCGCTGAACCCTGATTTTGTATTGAACCAGTCGCGTTATCAAGGCGCGGAAGTGTTGCTGGCGCGGCGTAACTTTGGCTGCGGAAGCTCCCGTGAACATGCTCCGTGGGCGCTGGAAGATTTTGGCTTTAAAGTTGTCATTGCGCCAAGCTTTGCGGACATTTTCTACAACAACGCCTTTAAGAATGGCATCTTGCTAATCACCCTGGCGGAAGAGGAAGTAGACCGTCTGTTTGCTGAAGCAGAGGCTCGAGAAGGGTATCAACTAGACGTCGATTTAGAGAATCAGCGGGTGATTACCCCCAGCGGTGAAATTCTTGAGTTTGAGGTGGATGAGTTCCGCAAACACTGCCTGCTGAACGGCCTGGACGATATCGGCATCACGCTGCAGGACGAAGACGCAATTCGCAGCTTTGAAGAGAAGCACCGCCAGCAGCGCCCGTGGCTGTTCCGCCAGCCTGCATAAGTATTCAACTATAAGTGCTAAGGATTGAGCATGACTCATAAAGTGTTACTGCTGCCCGGTGATGGTATCGGTCCGGAGATCGCGGCCCAGGCGGCGCGTTTGTTAAACGCCTGCCAAGAAGCGGGCTTGGATATAGAGGTAGAAGAGGGCCTGGTGGGCGGCTCGGCCTACGACGTACACGGCGAGCCGCTCCCGGCGGAAACCCTTGAGAAAGCCAAAGCTGCCAGCGCCATTCTGCTAGGTGCGGTGGGTGGCCCCAAGTGGGACAAGCTCGAAGACCTAACCAAGCGCCCCGAAAAAGGCCTGCTGGGGCTGCGTAAGAACCTGGGCCTGTTCGGCAACCTGCGCCCGGCGATGCTTTACCCGCAGTTGGCCAGCGCCTCCAGCCTGAAGCCTGAGCTAGTGGCTGGGCTGGATATTATGATCGTCCGTGAGCTAACCGGCGGCATCTACTTCGGTCAGCCCCGTGGTATTGAAGTGCGCAATGGCGAACGGGTGGGTTTTAACACTTACATCTATTCCGAAAGCGAGATTGAACGCATCGGCCGCGTGGCGTTTGAAATGGCCCAGAAGCGTGGCAAAAAGCTATGTTCGGTAGATAAAGCCAACGTGTTGGAAGTGACGATTTTATGGCGTGAAGTGATGGAGCGCCTGGCGCCGGAGTACCCGGATGTGGAGCTTTCCCACATGTACGTGGATAACGCCGCCATGCAATTGGTGCGCGCGCCGAAGCAGTTTGATGTGATGGTGACCGGCAACATGTTTGGCGATATTCTCTCTGACGCCGCTGCTATGCTCACCGGCTCTATCGGTATGCTGCCGTCTGCATCGCTCAACGAGAGCGGGCAGGGCATGTACGAGCCTTGCCATGGCAGCGCCCCGGATATCGCTGGGCAAAACATCGCTAACCCGCTGGCTATGATGCTTTCGGTGGCGATGATGCTGCGCTACTCGCTGAATGAAACAGCGATGGCCGAGCGCATTGAAGCCGCCGTGGGCAGTGTGTTGGATGATGGCCTGCGCACTGCCGATATCGCATCAGAAGGCACTCGTCGCGTTTCCACCGTGGAAATGGGCGATGCAGTGCTCGCGGCCTTTGCCAAGCAGTAACGTATCAAGCACACCTGCTCACTAGTCAATTCCAAATAGCGCGTGTTGTAGAGCAGTGCCGGTCGGCCACCCCTGGGGTGGCCGACGTCGTGTCTAATATTTGTGTATAATACTTACCTCATTCTTAGCTGGAGGACTTCACATGTTGAAAGTCGGTTTCGTGGGATGGCGCGGTATGGTTGGCTCTGTGCTGATGCAGCGCATGCAGGAAGATGGTGATTTTAAAGGCATTGAGCCGATTTTCTTCACCACTTCCCAAGTCGGCCAGCCGGGACCCGACATCGGCGTCGACGTGCCTCCCCTCAAAGATGCGTTCGATATTGACGCGCTAAAAGCCCTTGATGTAGTGGTTACCTGTCAAGGTGGCGATTACACCAAGCCGGTTTACAAAGACCTGCGTGAAGCGGGCTGGAAAGGCTACTGGATTGATGCCGCCAGCACCCTGCGCATGGAAGATGAAGCGACCATCATTCTTGATCCGGTTAACCGCCATGTGATTGATGCCCAGCTAGCCAAAGGCGCGAAAACCTTCGTGGGCGGCAACTGTACCGTAAGCTTAATGCTGATGGGCTTGGGCGGGCTGTTTGAAGCCGATATGGTCGAGTGGATGACCTCCATGACCTACCAAGCGGCGTCCGGCTCCGGTGCCAAACACATGCGCGAGCTGCTGAACCAAATGGGCCAGCTGCGTGATAGCGTCGGTGAAGAGTTAAAAGACACCTCTAGCGCGATCCTCGACATCGACCGCAAAGTGACGGCCGCCATGCGTGGCAATGATTTCCCCACTGATAACTTCGCAGCGCCCTTGGCAGGCAGCCTGCTGCCGTGGATCGATACCAAGCTCGATAACGGCCAGAGCCGTGAAGAGTGGAAGGGCAGCGTTGAGACCAACAAGATTCTGGGCCTAGAGAATAATCCGATTCCCATTGATGGTCTCTGTGTGCGCATCGGTGCCATGCGCTCTCACAGCCAGGCGTTCACCATTAAGCTGAAGCAAGATGTGCCGCTTGATGAGATTGAAGACCGCATTGCCAAGCACAATGAGTGGGTTAAGCTGATCCCCAACGATAAAGATGCCACCATTGCTGGCCTAACGCCTGCTGCCGCAACGGGCACGCTGCAGATTCCGGTAGGGCGCCTGCGTAAGCTTAATATGGGCGGCGAATACCTTTCTGCATTCAGCGTGGGCGACCAGCTGCTGTGGGGTGCTGCTGAGCCGCTTAAGCGTATGCTGAAGATTCTGCGCGAGCAGTAACAGCCGTTACGCGCGTGCTGTCGCTATAGCATCAATATCATAGCGTCAACGTAGTTCCCGATGGGAAGCTGTTCGCAGCTTCCCATCTTTTTTGCCGCTGCTAAGTAGAAAGCTCAAACGCGTTTGGCATTCTAAAGTATGCGCAAAAACGGTAAGTTATGATAAAAAGAACCCAAACATAATGATGAGCGCGCTCAGCTAAATGTCGTTACATCGTTGAGATTCGCAGGCAGCAGGGGCTTAAATGAAACAGACGCACGCATGGTTATTGTGGCTACCGCTCAGTGCCGTTAGTTCCTTGGCACTGGCCGTCGGCTTAGGCCCGGCGTCGGTGAACTCACCGATGAATGCCCCCTTGAATGCGACCGTACCAGTACTAGACGCTAGCCAATATGCGTTGGACGAACTGCGAGTGTCTGTTGCTGATGAAGCGGATTTTACAGCAGCAGGGTTAGAGTGGACGCCGCTGGTTTCATCGCTGCGCGTCCAACTGCGTGAGCAGGCTGATGGACGCCAGTTGGTGCTTAGCTCCTCGCAAGCAGTCGATGAACCCTGGCTGGATGTGCTTTTAACGGTCTCTTCCCCAGAGGGTGAAACCAGCCAGGCCTTTACGCTGCTGTTTGACCCGCCCGACATGCTCAACGCAAGTAGCCGTAGCGCATCTCCCAGTGAGCAGCAGGCAGCGAATGCGGCGGAGCCTCGCAGTCAGCCCCAACCAGCGGCTGTTCCAGCGTCGCAAAACGCGTCAAGTGATAGCGCTCCCAGGGCTAATAACATCGCTTACGTGGCGAGCGGCGATTCACTTTGGGGCATCGCCGAACGGGTTAAGCCTGCCAGCGCCAGTGTGCAGCAGATGATGGTGGCGCTGGTTGATGCCAACCCAGACGTTTTCTCCTCCGGCAATATTGACAACATGCGGGTTGGGCAAACGCTCGCGGTGCCCAGTCGTGAACAGATAATGGCCCGTACTCCAGGGGAAGCCGCCCAAACGCTACAAACCATGCGACGCGCAACCGAGCGTGCTGATGCTTCAAGTACTGCTAGCCAGCCGTCTGCAGAAGCAGCAGGTGAAGAGCCTGCCAATAGCCCAGGTACGAGCGAGACAGCTTCTACTTCTGAGGCGGCAGCGCAGTCAAATGCTGAGCAAGGCGCTGCGGAAGCGTCAGAGCAAGAGGGAAGCCAGGAGAACGAGCTGGCGGGACTCGCCTTAAATGACGTGGTGGAACAGTTGCGCGAAAGCCAGGCCATGCTTCAGCTAGTGCTTGAAGAGCGTGAACAGCTGCGCGCTGAGCTGACTGAGCTGCGCCAGGAAGTGGCTGCGCTGACGGAAGCGCTTAACGCCTCCCAGCAGGAAGCTCAATCAGTCGCGGCGCTTGCGGTCACTGCTCCAGAGGTGAGTGGTGAGCCAGCTCTCGGCGCTTCTAATGCCCGTAGCGTTGCTGACAACCGCGGCTTTGTAGAGCGTATCTCTGACTACCAGTGGCCTATTGCCAGCGTTGCATTGGCGCTGCTGTTAGCGGGGCTTGTATGGTCACGCAAGCGCCGCGAGCGTCAGTGGGAAGTGGCGCCACTAAGTACGGCACCTAGTACCGTTACACCGCCTACAGCATCTACAGCATCCATGGGGCGCGCAGAGCCTCGTATGGCGGAGGCTCAATATCCAGGTTCGCACAGCACAGAATCTCGCAATCCAGAGCCCCATGCCGCCGAGCCTTTTAGTGCCGAACCCGTTGGTGCTTCTCAAGCGAGTGAATCAGTGCCCGGCGGTGCTGAACCGAGTGTCGCAGCATCAAGCCAACGTATGTCAACATTTGGTGAGGCGCCAGTGGTTAAGCCCAGCACTGCTAAGCCAGCAGAACCCGCCAGCGTAGATAATGATGCTCCAGAAGAAATACCTTTTGAGGAGAGCTCGCCAGCTAGCAGCGCTGATGACGAAGAGGTGCTCAATGCGGCGTTTCTGGATGTTCCCCAGTCAGTCGATGAGTCAGATGCTGAACCTGTCGAAAAGTATGTGGATGAACCCATCGATATGCTGAGCGAGGAGCTCGAGAAAGAGCTAGAAGAGCCGCTAGTCGTGGACAGCCCAGCGCCTGTAGCGCAACCCGAAGCGCAAGAAGAGGATCAGCGCTCTCAGCCTATTGATTACTACATTGACTACAGTCCCCCATCATTGAAGCAAGATGAAGACGGGGAGCAGAGTGCTGTTGAGGGTGGGGCGGCTGATGGTGCGACAGCTACATCTAAGCAGGCAAACCACACTGCGCGACACACGCCTAGGGTGCCCGAAGAGGAGTGGGAAATTGAAGAGGTGGCATTCGAGCCTCGACGCCGGGATAATGGCTAACTTTTAACCTCCTCTAGATGATGTGGCTTAATGACGCTGTTCTACCACTTTGATGAGACACAACCGCTGGCAGGCCGCCTTGCGATGGGCATTGAGTACGATGGCTCGCGCTTTTGTGGCTTTCAGCGTTTAAAACACGCGGCTTCGGTGCAGGCATCGATAGAAGATGCCTTGGCAAAAGTGGCGAGTGCGCCTATTCAAATACACGCCAGTGGCCGGACTGATTCAGGCGTTCACGCTACGCGCCAGGTCATCCATTTTGACCCGCCTGTTCAGCGCTCTGAAAAAGCTTGGATTTTTGGAACCAATACGAACCTTCCTAGGGATGTGGCGGTGCGTTGGGTAAAGCCGGTGGGCGATGATTTTCACTCCCGCTTAGGCGCACTTGGGCGCCGCTACCGCTATATTTTGCTCAACCAAATCAGTCGCCCGGTGTTAGAGCGCAGCAACGTGACCTGGTGCCGAGATCCGCTGGATGCCGACGCTATGCATCGGGCCGCCCAAGCGTTGGTGGGTGAGCACGATTTTTCAAGCTTTCGGGCAGCGGGCTGCCAATCCAAAACCCCTTGGCGGCAAATGCATTTTGTCGAAGTGAAGCGTTACGGCCCCATTGTGGTGATTGATATTCAGGGCAACGCGTTTTTGCACCACATGATTCGAAATATTGCCGGTGCTCTGGTGAGTGTAGGGCGCGGTGCCCAGGATGAAGGCCATATTGAGCGCTTGCTGGCGCTGAAGAATCGCCGCAAAGGAGATGTCACCGCGCCTGCTTGCGGGCTGCACTTTGTAGACTCCATTTACGATGAGCGTTTTGCGCTGCCTCAAGAGCCACTTGGCCCCAATCTGCTGGCGTTTACCGGGGAGTGGACGGGTGAGCGCCCATTGCCCGATAACCCGCGAATAGCCGCTCGGCGGAATCTCACCTTTAAGAAAAAAGCCATACCCGAGCACCAGGAGACCTCCCCGTGAGCACGCGCTATGCACGTACGCGAATCAAATTTTGCGGTTTCACACGCCCGGAAGATGTTGAGCAGGCGGTCTCGCTAGGGGTGGATGCGCTGGGCTTTGTGATGTGGCCTAAGAGTTCTCGCGGCATCTCACCGGAAACGCTTGCCACGCTGTCGGCCCACGTGCCTGCCTTTGCAACGCGGGTGGGTCTGTTTGTTAATCAGCCCGCTGAGCTGATTGAGCAGTGTTTGCCCTATTTAGATGTGATTCAGTTCCATGGGGATGAGCCGGCGTCGTTTTGCCAGCAGTTCGACCGGCCTTGGATCAAAGCACTACGCATGCGTGACGGTATCGACCTGCACCGTGCAGCTGACGAGTATGTTCAGGCCCAGGCGCTACTGTTAGATGCCTATCGGCCCGGTACGCCGGGAGGAACCGGAGAGACCTTTGATTGGTCTAGAATCCCCGCAGCTCTTGAAAAACCTGTTATCCTCGCCGGTGGGTTAACGGCTGCGAATATTGCCGCAGCGGTTAATCAAGTCGCGCCTTATGCGGTTGATGTTTCAGGCGGTATTGAGGCGTCGCATGGCGTAAAGGATGTCGAGCTAATGGCCTCCTTTGTTAAGCAGGTAGCGTTAGCCGACGCTCAATAAGTACATTATGTGGTCGCCTAACGGGCGGCTACTTTCTAAGTTAGTTCATTCATTATTTGCCTGTTCTGGCGATCTTGTGAGGTATGCCTGTGACTGTCTCAGCAACTGAAACCAAGTTCAGCGACCTGACCCGAATGCCGGATGCCCGTGGTCATTTTGGGCCTTACGGCGGCCGGTTTGTGTCAGAAACCTTGAGCTTTGCGCTAGAAGAGCTGGAGCAGACCTATCTTAGTCTGCGTGATGACCCAGCCTTCCAAGCAGAGTTTGACCGTGACCTAGCCCACTATGTGGGGCGTCCATCGCCGCTTTATCATGCCGAGCGTTGGTCGCAGTCGTTAGGTGGTGCGCAGATTTGGCTAAAGCGTGAAGATTTAAACCACACTGGCGCTCACAAGGTAAACAACACCATTGGCCAAGCGTTGCTTGCAAAAAAAACCGGTAAGCCTCGGGTTATTGCGGAAACCGGTGCTGGCCAACATGGTGTTGCCACAGCCACCGTGGCTGCGCGCTTAGGCCTTGAGTGCGATGTGTATATGGGCGCGGCGGATGTGCAGCGCCAGAAGCTAAACGTGTACCGTATGCGCTTGCTGGGCGCGCGGGTTATTCCGGTGGAGTCGGGTACTCGCACGCTTAAAGATGCGATGAACGAAGCGTTGCGCGACTGGGTGACCAACGTTGACAACACGTTTTATATCATCGGTACCGTCGCTGGCCCGCACCCTTACCCACAGTTGGTGCGTGACTTCAACGCGGTGGTGGGTCGTGAGGCGCGTCAACAGTCATTGGCGCAAATTGGTCGCCTGCCCGATGCGCTAGTGGCCTGCGTGGGCGGCGGCTCTAATGCCCTGGGGCTTTTTTACCCCTTTGTGGAAGACGATGCGGTCGCGATGTACGGCGTTGAAGCTGGCGGCGACGGTGTTGAGACGGGCCGCCATGCGGCGCCGCTTTCGTCTAACGCTCCCCGGGGGGTGCTACACGGTAACCGTACCTATTTGATGTCTGATGAAGCAGGCCAGGTGTCGGATACCCATTCGATTTCAGCAGGGCTTGACTACCCAGGCGTTGGCCCTGAGCACGCGCTTTGGAAAGACGTTGGTCGAGTCAACTACGTGGCGGCAAACGATAAAGAAGTGCTGGAAGCGTTTCGTGAGCTAACCCACATGGAAGGCATTATGCCAGCGCTTGAGTCTGCCCATGCGCTAGCGCACGCCAAGGTGTTAGCACCGACAATGCGCCCTGACCAGCACATTGTGGTCAACCTTTCGGGTCGTGGTGATAAAGATATCATGACCGTGGCTAACATCGACGGCATTGAGTTTTAAGGGCGAGCATGAATCGTATTGACCAGCGTTTTTCAGAATTAAAGCAGCAGGGCCGTAAGGCACTCATCCCCTATATCACGGCAGGTGATCCTGCCCCGCAATACACCGTTGGCTTTATGCATGCCTTGGTGGAGGCGGGTGCTGATATTATCGAGCTTGGCGTGCCGTTTTCGGACCCCATGGCCGATGGCCCTGTTATCCAAAAAGCCTGCGAGCGGGCGCTAAAGCAAGGCACTCGCTTAGTCGACCTGTTAGAGATGGTGGCGGAGTTTCGCCAATCAGACGCTACGACGCCTGTCGTTTTGATGGGGTATTTAAATCCAATCGAGCGAATTGGTTACGAGGTGTTTGCAGACAAAGCCGCAAGCGTTGGCGTTGACGGTGTACTAGTAGTCGATATGCCCCCAGAAGAGGCTGAAGAGTTTGGCCCGCTGTTAAAAGCGCGTGATTTAGCGGCGATTTTCCTGGTTGCGCCTACCACTTCCCATGCCCGTGCCGCTACAATATGCGCCCACGGTGAGGGCTATTTATATTATGTTTCGCTTAAGGGCGTGACCGGTGCGGCGACGCTTAACGCTGCAGATGTGGCTGACCACTTAGCACCGCTGCGTGAAATGACCGATTTGCCGCTATGTGTTGGCTTCGGTATTCGCGATGGGGTGACCGCAGCGGAAGTAGCGAAAGTGGCCGACGGCGTTATCGTAGGTAGTGCGCTGGTTAACCGCATTGCTGACAGCGTTGATGCACCCGAAACCATAGCCGGTCAGCTTAAAAGCGTGCTGGCAGAAATGCGCACCGCGATGGATGCCTAAGCGTGTGCTCTCATCGTCTACACTGATTTGAATGACGACACTCATCAAGCTTGGCGGTGCCAGGCATTGACGTATATGGAAGCCTTTTTGATATGAGCTGGTTAGATAAAATCGTGCCCTCCATGGGGCGTATCCAGCGTAAAGACCGTCGTGCCAGCGTGCCCGATGGCCTCTGGCGTAAATGTCCCAAGTGCGAAGCAGTGCTTTACCTGCCGGAACTAGAGAAGCACAACAGCGTGTGCCCCAAGTGTGACCATCACTTACGCTTAACGGCCCGTAAGCGCTTGGACTGGTTTCTGGATAAACAGGGGCGGGAAGAGGTGGCTGCTGAGATTGAACCCAGCGATCGCCTTAAATTCCGTGACTCAAAAAAGTATAAAGACCGCCTAGCGGCGGCGCAGAAAGATACCGGCGAAAAAGACGCTCTGGTAGCGATGCGCGGTGAGCTGGATGGCTTGCCCGTGGTAGCCGTTGCGTTTGAATTTACGTTCATGGGTGGTTCCATGGGGGCAGTGGTGGGCGAAAAGTTCGTGCGTGCTGCAACCATTGCCCTTGAAGAGCGTATACCGCTGATCTGTTTTGCAGCTTCAGGCGGCGCTCGGATGCAAGAAGCACTGTTCTCGCTAATGCAAATGGCTAAGACCTCTGCGGCGCTTGAAAAGCTTAAGCAGGAAGGTGTGCCTTATATCTCTGTGCTTACTGACCCGGTGTTCGGTGGTGTTTCGGCGTCGCTTGCGATGCTTGGCGACCTTAACATTGCCGAACCTAACGCACTGATTGGTTTTGCTGGGCCGCGGGTTATCGAGCAAACCGTGCGTGAAACCCTGCCGGAAGGGTTCCAGCGCAGCGAGTTCCTGCTTGAACACGGCACGGTGGATATGATTGTGCATCGCCACGAGATGCGTAATCGCGTGGGAAGTGTGTTGCGTAAGCTGACCCACCATAGTGCGCCAGTCGTTGAAGAGAGCGTGCTTGGAGACATTGAAATTGCTGAACCGCTAGTGGATGAAGAGCGAGTTGCCGATGTTGCTGAAGCCGCGCCGACAGAAGCTCACAGCGAGCACAGCCCGGCCAAGAGCGACGACTCGACACGCAATGCCTAAGTCTTTAGCAATGCCTAAGTCTTTAGCCGAGTGGCTACACTATCTTGAAACCCTGCATCCCGTAGGGATCGATATGGGGCTTGAGCGGGTGTCTCAGGTGGCCAAGCGGATGGGGCTGCTGGAAAGCCCCATTGCGCCACGTGTCATTACGGTTGCAGGCACTAATGGCAAGGGGTCTACCCTTGCCATGATGGATGCCATTGCTCGCGCCCATGGCCTGCGGGCGGGTACCTACACCTCTCCCCATCTTTTGCGCTACAACGAGCGTGTCACCATTGATGGTCAAGAAGCTGAAGATTCGCTGTTAGTAGCAGGTTTCAATGAAGTAGAGGCCGCTAGGCTTCAGTCGCCTTCCATTAGCCTAACCTATTTCGAAGCAGGAACACTCTGCGCACTGTGGTGCCTAGCCCAGGCAAAGCTTGATGTGGCGCTCCTCGAAGTTGGTTTAGGCGGGCGTTTGGATGCAATTAATATCATTGATGCTGATGTAGGCGTGGTGACAACGATTGCTCAGGATCATGCCAACTTTTTAGGCACTGATATTGCCCAAATTGGCCGAGAGAAAGCGGGTATTTTCCGCCCGCGGAAGCCAGCCGTGCTGGGTAGCCAATCTTTGCCGTCTAGCGTTGCTGAAACGGCTATCGAGATGGCGGCGCCCGTTTATCATCTAGGGTCAACGTTTAACCATGCAGCGTTTATCGACAATGCTGATGAAAGTTCCGGTGAGCATTTGGATGCCGCCGCAGCTTGGTGTTGGTATGGGTTAACCGCGGAGGGTGAAACTATTTCACTGGATGGGCTTCCTGATCCAGGGCTTCCGATTGATAATGCCGCCACAGCGTTACAATCCCTGGCGGTTTGCGGTGTGCGGCTATCCACTCGCGCTTGTAGTGAAGCGCTAAAGGCAGTCAGGCTTCCAGGGCGTATGCAGTGGTTGGGGCAGTGGTGCCTGGATGTGGGCCATAACCCTCATGCTGTTGAGTACGTGGCTCGTCGCTTACCCATGCCACCTGCCGGTGGGCGGCAATGGGCGTTAATCGGTATGCTTAACGACAAAGATGCCGACGGGGTGATTGATGCGCTACTCCCACGAATTACCGATTGGGTGTGCGTTACCCTGGAGGGAGAGCGTGGGCGTCCAGCGGTTGAGCTAGCGGAGCGTATTACCTCGCGGGGCGGGCATGTGCATTATTGCGCGGCGTCCCCCGAAGAAGGCGTGGCCGCTATGGCTGAAAGGCTTGTCCCCGAGGACCGAGTGCTGGCCACCGGGTCGTTTTTTACCGTGGCGGCGCTCTTGGCAAACCCACTGCCGCAAGCTTAAAGGTCCTAACCGTGGTGCTCGCTTAGCCTGATGGAGATGGATATGAAATACGGTAAAACGGAACGCATCAGCGGTATTGTAATTTTGCTCGCGCTACTGGCGATCATTGTGCCGTGGTTGATGAGTGACCCTGCTCCTCGGGAAGAGCGCCCCCAGCCTACGTTTGTGATTGAACAGCCTGTTCAAGTAGCACGCCAGGATGTGCCTGCACCTGAAATGCCGTCCACAATTAATGCCTTGCCCTCCTCTTCGTCCCAGGAGGGCGACGCTGTGATCAGTACGCCTATTGACGCTGAACCCCAGCAGCCGGAAACAAGCCAAGTATCACCCCCAAGTGAAGCCGCTTCATCGACTCAAGAGCCGGTTGAGGAGAGCGAAGCCACTAGCGAACCCGACCCCGTCAGAGACCCGATTGCTGAATTAATGGCTAGTAATACGAGTGGTAGCACTTCCTCAAGCTCTTCAGCGCCAACGCCTACTCAGCAGGGCGAGTGGGCAATCCAGGTAGGCAGCTTCGGTGACGTGTCTAATGCCCAGCGTTTGAGTGAACAGCTATCTGGGGAAGGGTTTAGCACCTATCGGCGTGAGCGGGATAATAATTTAACCACGGTTTATGTGGGTCCTTATGCCACATCTGAAGAGGGTGAAGCGGCAATGGCGCAGATTAAGCAGCGTGCCAATGTTCAGGGCTTGCTGGTTAGGGTAAGAGATTAATTTATGGCGCTTACTTGGATAGATGCGCTGTTCTTGGCGGTTTTGGGGCTTTCCATGCTGGCAGGTTTTGTGCGTGGCTTTATAAGGGAAGCGTTAGGCCTTGCGGCATGGGTAGTGGCGCTTATGGTGGCGCGCGTGCTAGCTGAGCCTGTCGCCGATTTAATGAGTGGCTTTATTGAAAGCTTTGATGCCCGGTTAGTGCTGGCATTTGTCTTAGTGATTTTTGCCGTCATTTTGTTATGCGGCATCGTTATCCGCTTGGTTCATGCGGCGGTTGAGTGGGTGGGAATGGGGTTGTTGAATCGCTTTGCGGGCGCGGCCTTTGGTATTGCCCGTGGTGCGGTCATACTCCTGATAGCCACTGTACTGATAACCCTAACGCCATTGGGTGGGCTTCAGGCATGGCAGGAAGCGACACTGCGACCAACGTTTATCGAGCTTAGAGACTGGGCAGTTAGCCAGCTTGATCAATGGGAGCGAGAGCTTCCCCAGGCGCCAGAGTCGCTACGCGATATCTCGCTCCCCGACATACGTGCCAGGCAAACACCTGCGGAGCAGCAATTGAGCCTTCCTCCGGATAACGAGTAGCCATCACGATTAGCGACGCCCCCTTTAAAGAAGCACCTGTGCTGTTGCATTCGGCGTAGGTGCATGTGAGTTGATGAACGTACGGGCTTACCCTGGTAAGCCATGGCATTAAAGCGAGGTAACTGGAATGTGCGGTATTGTAGGCCTTCTGGCCAAGCAGGCGGTAAATCAGGGAATCTACGATGCCCTGACCGTACTTCAGCATCGGGGCCAGGACGCTGCCGGCATGATGACTTGGAGCGAGGGACGCTTCTTACTGCGCAAGAGCAATGGGCTGGTTCGTGATGTATTTCACACCCGCCACATGGCTCGTCTTAAAGGTAACCTGGGCATTGGGCACGTACGTTATCCCACCGCAGGCTCTTCCAGCGAAGCAGAATCTCAGCCGTTCTACGTCAACTCCCCTTACGGCATCGCGCTAGCGCATAATGGTAACTTGACTAATTCCGAGCAGTTGAAACAGGAGCTTTTCTCAACTGATCTTCGCCATATCAACACCAGCTCAGATTCTGAAGTGTTGCTTAACGTTTTCGCCCATGAGCTGGGCAAGCAGGGGCTTCATTTAGAAGCAGAAGATATTTTTGATGCGGTTCGTAGAGTGCATCGGCGCTGCAAAGGCGGCTACGCGGCGGTCGCGATCATCAATGGCTTTGGTATGGTGGCATTCCGCGACCCCTTTGGCATTCGCCCAGTGGTGTTCGGTACGCGTCAGGGTGATAACGGCCAAGAGGTGATGATTGCCTCTGAGTCTGTGGCGCTAGACGTCGGTGGCTTTGAGCTTGAGCGTGACTTGGCGCCTGGTGAAGCTATTTTCGTCGATATGCAAGGGCAAGTGCATACCCAGGTCTGTGCAGATCGTCCGCAGCTGCATTCGTGTATTTTTGAGCACGTTTACTTGGCGCGTCCGGATTCTCTGCTGGATGGCGCCTATGTTTACGGCACGCGCATGCAAATGGGCCGCAAGCTTGGCGATCGCATTCTCAATGAGTGGCCCGATCATGACATCGACGTGGTGATTCCTATCCCCGATACCTCGCGTACCTCGGCACTGGAAATGGCCCAACACCTTGGGGTGACCTATCGTGAAGGGTTTATGAAGAACCGCTATATTGGCCGTACCTTTATTATGCCGGGCCAAACCCAGCGTAAAAAGTCGGTACGCCAGAAGCTCAATGCCATTGATGTTGAGTTCAGAGGTAAGAATGTTCTGTTGGTGGACGACTCCATTGTGCGAGGCACCACCTGTAAGCAGATTATTCAGATGGCGCGGGATGCGGGCGCTCAAAACGTTTACTTTGCCTCAGCGGCTCCGCCGGTTCGCTACCCCAATGTGTACGGTATTGATATGCCGGTTGCCTCGGAGCTGATTGCCCATGGCCGTACAGAAGAAGAGGTTGGTCAGCTGATTGGTGCTGACCGTATCTTCTATCAAGACCTGGAAGATCTGAAAGACGCCTGCCGGGAAGTCAATCCTGAAATGAAAGCATTTGACTGCTCAGTGTTTGACGGTAATTACATAACCGGCGACATCGATGACGCTTACTTAGCCGTATTAGAAGCCGGCCGTAACGATGCGGCAAAAGATCAGAGTGCGGGCGACCATGCCTTGGTAGGTATGCATAACCAAGACGATGATTTTGACGACTAGTCATGTTCACGATGTCTTCAGCAGGGGGCTAAGCCATGCACGATGATAGCCAGCAGGATGAGTGGTCGTTAGAGACGTTAGCGATTCGCGCAGGCCACCAGCGTACTTTTGAGCAAGAGCATTCGGAGCCGATTTTTCCGACCTCTAGTTTTGTATATGAAAGCGCGGCGGAAGCAGCGCGTAAATTTGGTGGACAGGAGGCGGGTAACGTCTATTCCCGCTTTACCAACCCCACTGTGCATACCTTTGAGCGTCGCTTGGCAGCGCTTGAGGGCGGTGAGCGTTGTGTTGCGACGAGTTCAGGCATGGCGGCCATCCTCTCAACGGCGCTTGCGCTGTTATCGGCAGGGGATGAAATTGTCGCCTCTCGCTCGCTCTTTGGTTCGACCGTTAGCTTGTTTGATAAATACCTGGGTAAGTTTGGTATTACCACCCGCTACGTCGAACTGTCGAATATCGCTGCTTGGGAAGAGGCTGTTAGCCCAGCGACCAAGCTGCTATTTGCAGAGACGCCTTCTAATCCGTTGTCGGAAGTGGCTGATATACAGGCACTGGCTGCGCTTGCCCAGCGCTGTGGGGCCTTGCTGGCCATTGATAACTGCTTTTTAACCCCTGCGTTGCAGCAGCCCATAGCACTTGGCGCTGATTTGGTGATCCACTCAGCCACTAAGTACCTGGATGGCCAAGGGCGCGCAGTTGGCGGTGCCGTGGTGGGCAAGCACAGTGTGTTGGAAGAGGTATTTGGCGTGGTGCGCACCTGTGGCCCATGCTTGAGCCCCTTTAACGCCTGGATTTTTACCAAAGGGCTGGAAACCCTCTCGCTACGTATGAACGCCCACTGTGAGAATGCGATGACGCTGGCGCGCTGGCTAGATCAGCATCCTGCGGTAAATAAGGTCTACTACAGCGGTTTGGAAGTACACCCACAGCATTCCCTTGCTAAGCATCAGCAGCGGGGTTTTGGGGCCGTATTGGGCTTTGAAGTAACGGGTGGGCAAGCAGGTGCCTGGCAAGTGATAGATGCTACGCGAATGTTGTCGATCACGGGAAACTTGGGTGATGTTAAAACCACGATTACCCATCCGGCTACCACGACACACGGTCGTCTCTCTGAGGATCAAAAAGCGGCTGCGGGAATAACCCCAGGGCTAGTCCGCGTGGCGGTTGGCTTGGAGAGTCAGGCAGATATCCAGCGGGATCTTGCCCGTGGTTTGGATGCGCTTGTAGCCCCTTAGCCTGTTTAAGCGATGAATTGAACCGGTCGCCGTTGGCCGGTTTTTTATTGACTTTGCGACCTAGCTTCAGGTTATCAACGGTTTTTACGAATGAAGTGTTCTGCTTTTTTCAGCAGTCTTTTTGTGTAACACCCGTTATGCTTTAGACATTCATAGAATAAATAAAATTAATCACAGAGCGTTTAGGCTTCACATATCAAATTAGATGGTAGAGATGGGGATTAATCGAATGTGGCGGAACACACAGTATGGTTGGGGTGTCATAAGTATTCTGTTTCATTGGTTGAGTGCCCTTACTATTATCGGGCTATTTATTCTAGGGTGGTGGATGACGGGCCTAGGCTACTACGACCCTTGGTACAATCAAGGGCCGTGGATACATCGCTCAATCGGCGTTTTGTTACTGTTGGCGACGGCACTACGTATTGGTTGGCGCTTGATGCAACCGACCCCTAAGGGAGAAGGGAGTCGTCTAGAAAAAGTCGCGGCCCATTTAGGACACATTGCCCTTTACACTTTATTGCTGGTGGTGATGGTAAGCGGCTACATGATTTCCACCGCCAATGGTAGGGGTATCAGCGTATTTGGTTGGTTTGACATGCCAGCGGTGCTTTATGGTTTGCCTAATCAAGCGAGTCTGGCGGGTGACATTCATTGGTACAGCGCGATTGCATTAATGTTGTTAGCAGCGGGACATGCGCTTGCCGCTATTAAGCATCACTGGCTTGACCGTCACTCCACCTTGGTTCGTATGGTCAATCCGGCTCATCGTCCCAAGTAACGCTCGTTGTTCGAACAAAGACTCAATCTGCACGCTGCTAGGGTGGGTAATACTCACCGTAGTAATTCTTAAGGAAAGAGAGGATACATTGAATATGTTGAAGAAAACTGCTTTTGCTACCGCTATTGCTGCCGCTGCTATGGTGCCCCTTAGCCAGGCACAGGCCGCTGACTACCAGATTGATATCGAAGGTCAGCACGCCTTTGTACAGTTCAAAATCAACCATTTAGGCTTCTCTTACATTCTTGGTACGTTTGAAGAGTTTGATGGCCAGTTCTACTACGATGAGGATGACTTAGACGCCTCTTCTGTAGAAATGGAAGTGCAGGTTAATAGCCTTAACACCAATCATGCTGAGCGTGATCGCCACTTCTTAAGCAGCGACTTCCTCAATGCTAGCGAGTACCCAACAGCAACCTTTACGTCGACAGGTTTTGAATCAACCGGCGACAACGAGGGCGTGGTAACGGGTGATCTAACGCTGCACGGCGAAACTCAAGAAATTGAAATGCCGGTTACCTTAATGGGCGAAGGTGACGACCCCTGGGGCAACTACCGTGCAGGTTTTGAAGGCAGCACTATGCTGACGCTTAGCGATTTCGGAATTGACATGAGCGACTTCCCTGAATCAATGCACGAGCTAGAGCTTTACGTGACGTTTGAAGGTATTCGCCAGTAAGTCTTGCTTAACTAAAAGCGCCACCACCCCAGTTGGGGTGGTGGCGCTTTTGTATGTGATGCTCTAGCGGTTTTTTAGTTTCTAATCGATCAGGGAGCATGCGTTTGGCAGCTTTTATGCAACAGCGTGAGTTGGCTATAACCCTATGGCGGCAAACCTGGCCAATGGCAATTGGTGTCTTGGCGCTATTGGGTTTTCAACTTGTGGACAGTGCTTTCATTGCCCGTTTAGGTACATCGCCGCTCGCCGCGCAGTCGTTTACCTTCCCGTTATCCTTTTTAATTATTGGTATCCAGGTGGGGATGGGGATTGCCATTGCCGCCCTTATCTCGCGTGCGCTCGGCGCGGGGGAGAAGGCGCGTGCTAAACGGCTAAGCAGCCTAGTACTTATTGCTGGCGGAGCGGTCATTGGCAGTTTGGTAGTGGTGCTATGGCTGCTTCAGGTGCCCGTATTTAAGCTGCTAGGCGCTGATGAAATAGCCCTGGGATATATTCGAAGTTACTGGGGGCCTCAGCTATTTTCTGCGTGGTTGGGGGCGCTGCTCTATTTTATCTATAGCGTATTTCGCGCCCATGGCGATACACGAACTCCTGGTAAAATGATGGTATTAAGTAGCCTGATTAACCTTGCGCTCGACCCGCTGCTTATATTTGGGGTAGGCCCGTGGGCAGGCTTAGGGTTGCCAGGAGCCGCTTGGGCAACGGCTATCGCTTTTTCTGTGGGGCTTTTACTGACGAGCGGTACTTTGGCGCGCTGCCAGTGGGTAACACGGCAGGATATTTGGCAGGAGTGCCGACGTTCATGGCGACCCTTTACCGGCATTGCGGCGCCCGCCATGGTGAGCCAGTTGATGCCACCGCTAGCGGCGATGCTAGCCATTACAGCCGTTGCGGGTTTAGGGGATACCTACGTTGCCGCCTGGGGACTTGCTAGCCGCTTAGAAACACTCTCTTTGATGGTGATATTAGCCATGACGATGTCTTTGCCGCCGTGGCTGGGGCGTTGCTATGGTGCTGGAGACTGGGGGCAGATTCAGCAACTGATGCGTTTAGCGATAAAAGTGGCCGTCATATGGCAACTTAGCTTAGGCGTGCTATTGGCATTAGCGGCACCTTGGGTCGCTATGGCTTTGGCGGGCAACCCAGAAGTGCAAGGAGAGTTGGCACTGGTGATCCGCTTTTTACTGCCCAGCTACGCCGCTCTGGGCGTCTGTATGCTCGTGGTGTCGGCAGGCAATGCACTTGGGTGGCCGCTACGTGCCATGCTACTTTCAAGTGCGCGTCTGTTTATCTGTTACTTGCCTTGCTTGTGGTTAGGCGCTTACTTATACGGGTGGGTTGGCTTAGCCGCCGGTGCGGCGGTCGGTAACCTGGCTGCGGGTTTAATGGCCTGGGTGTTGCTGCGGCGCATCTTATCCCGCCCGCATCGGCAGGCGGGATATGTCTCCTGATACTCGCGTTATTTACAGATTGCGTTTGTGGGGAGCTTCCTGAAAAGAGAAGTAGACGAATAAAACCGCCATTGCTAAATAGCCCATGACAAATTCAGGGGCAGCGTTAAAGGCTATTTCTGGAGCGTGCATAAGACCCACGAAAGAGAACCCAGCCGCAATAAGGGCAAAGACAGCTGCGCGCCGGAACTGATGGTCGATGACGGAAACGGTCATCGCACCTAAGAAAATAGCCATAAACATCGCGCCCTGGCCCATTACCACAATGGCGCTTGAAATATCGCTGACCACCTCACCGGCGCCGCGATTAAAGCGGGTCATCACGTAGTTGGCGAAGTAGGGCAACATAGCCAATGCGATAGCAGGGTAGTAGCGAGTGTCGTTGGCTTGGAATGCGGTGGCAATCATCGACATGCCGACAAACACCAAAATAGGTGCGACGACGGATACGGGAATAATGGCGGCTAGCGCTGCAATCAAACCAAACATGGTGGCCAGTGCGTAAACGGCTCCATTTAAAATACTGTACCCTCGGCCAGCGCCCATCCACTTAGCCCCGACGGTTGCAATATAGACCGTGGTAGGGAATACCCCACCAAACAGCGCGCCAATCATGGTGCCAGCGCCATCCACTGCTTGGCACTCACGAACGTCGTATTTGTCGCCCGCGGCTTCCATGGCCTCAACGTTGTTCATGGTTTCAATGGCGTTATAGAGCGTAATGGGCAGCACGACGGTGAGCACAGCCAGCATGCCGGTAAATAGCAAGCCAAGCCCCTCAAACCAAGCGAGGTTGGGCAGGAGTGGGTAGAAGCCTAAGTGGGTAAACGCATCGCTGAAACGTTCGCTGCCAGCGTCACCAATCAGGTACGCCATGGCAGTGCCTATTACAATGGCGAATAAGGACGTTGGCAGTTTGAAGGGCATGCTGACACGGGCCACCAAGCCTACGATGATAATACCCAGTACCAGTAAGCCGATGATTGGCATTTCCAAGGTTTTAAATAGCATCTCGCCAGCAATAAAGGTGAGTGCAACCCCTGCAACGGCACCAAGCATGGCGGCGCGGGGTAAATGGTACTGCACCCAGCGGCCAATAACGCTAACGAAGGCTTCAATCGCCCCGCTGATAAAACAGGCGGCAACCGCTACTTTCCAGGCGAGTTCAGCATCACCGGTTAACTGCTTGGCTGGAAGCAGTACGCCAAACAAAAATACAAACATGACCGGTGTTGAAATGCCGTAGGAGAGAGCCGTGACATCGCTACGGTTCTCTTTGCGGGCAAGACGCGAAGCACTCCACGCGTAATAAAAATTGCCTGCCATGACTGCAACAGCGGCGCCAGGGAGCACTTGGCCATAAACGATGGAGCTGGGGAACCCCATGCCTAGCATCGTAATCGAGATGATGACAAAGTTGGCAATATTGTTCTGAAACAGCGCGAAGAATGCGTCGGTATCTTCTTTTTTGTACCACGGGTAGTGGGTGCTGGCAGCCGCCATGTTAGGCCTCTTGATTATAGTGTGTTGTTTACAAGGCAACGCTGAGTGTGCCGAAACTCTGACTAATCGGTCAAGCATTGCTTTGTGCTGGACGCCGCGCGGGCGCCCCAGGCTCTGGCGGCAAGCGCGCAATTGTACACAATATGAGGCTTAGGATTGAGAGGCAGGTATATAAAAAATAAAAGAAAACGCCCAGGCGGAAAGCCTGGGCGCAGTCGTTCCGGTGTTAACGGTTTATTCGTTAACCGCTGCAATAGCCTTGGCTAAGTAGGGCAGGTTTTCGTGGGAGAAGCCTGCTACGTTGGCACGGCCAGAACGCACCATGTAAATACCAAACTCATCGCGTAGGCGGTCAACCTGTTCAGGAGTTAATCCGGTATAGGAGAACATACCCTGTTGTTCAGCTACACAGGCGTACTTCTGGTCGAGGCCATAGGGTTTGAGCGCTTCGACAAAATCGCGACGCAGCGTATTAATGCGGTCGCGCATTTCTGTCAGCTCTTCACGCCACATTTTTGTCAGCTCAGCATCATGGAGAATTTCGCTAACAATTGCGCCGCCGTGAGCGGGGGGATTGGAGTAGTTTTCGCGAGCTACAATAGCGATTTGCGAGCGGACGTTTTCCATTTGCTCGGTATCTTTAGCCACTGCAATTAAACAACCGGTACGCTCACAATAGATGCCGAAGTTTTTAGAGCACGAGCTGGTGATAATAACTTCATCTAAATTTTCTGCCAGCAGGCGCACGCCGTAAGCGTCTTCATCTAACCCTTGGCCAAAGCCCTGGTAGGCAAAATCAACCAGAGGTAACAGCTTACGTTCGCTCAGCACGGCCAGCACTTCTCGCCATTGCTCTGTAGAGAGATCAAAGCCGGTTGGGTTGTGGCAACAGGCGTGGAGCACCACGACATCGCCTTCCGGTATTTTTTTCAATGCGGCCAACATGCCATCATAATCAAGGCGGTTGTCGGCGTCGACATAAGGATATTTGTGCAGCTCAATGCCAGCAGCGGTAAAAATACCGTGGTGGTTTGGCCAGGTCGGATCGCTTACCCAAATGCCTTTGCCAGGCAGCTGAGTAGCCACAAAATCAGCGGCTAAGCGAAGCGCTCCGGTACCGCCGGGTGACTGGGTAGCGCTGGCACGTTTAGCTTTTAATACCGGTGATTCTGCGCCCAGCACCATGGGTAGAACGACTTCGCCATAGGCAGGAGCACCGTGAGAACCAATGTAGGTCTTGGTGGTTTCATTCTTGAGCAGGCGAGCTTCAGCTTCTTTGACGGCGCGCATCACTGGGGTGTTGCCTGCGTCATCGCGGTATACACCAACCCCTAGGTCGACTTTTTGTGGGTTGGTATCTTTTTTAAAAGCTTCGATCAGCCCGAGAATGGCATCTCCAGGGACTCGCTCAATATGCTCAAACATTTATTCGACTACCTCGTCGGTTCTGGCGGCAAGAATGAAGTCATTAATATGCAGGCCTTTGATTTCATGGAACCACCACGTCACTTCGGTACTACCCCATTGGGTTACAATCACCGGGTGGTGCCCAGCCTGCTCTGCTAAGTCGCCAACGCGCTGGGTAAACGCAAGCGCATCAGCAAAGTTACGAAACGAAAAGAGTTTCGTGAGCTTCATGATGCCATCGTGCTCCACAATCTGCCACTCTGGAAGTGCCTGAAGATGCTGTTGGCACGCTTGGGGAGAGAGCGGTTCGGCATTGCCATCACAGGGTTCGCAAGACATTTGGGAGAGCTTCGACATGGTGTACTCCTGTTGTTTACCTCTCCTCAGGGTAGAAGGCAGACACAGTCGCGGCCAACATCTTTAGCGCTGTATAAGGCTTGATCGGCTCTGGTAATTAAGCTGTCAAGCGGTTCTCCGCAGCGATATTCTGCCACGCCAATGCTGAGAGTTACTTGGCCTGTGCCTACGCCAAAATCGTGATTGGCGATAGCGTCACGCAGCCGGTCAGCGAGTTTATGGCACTGCTGTAGCGGTGTTAGCGGCAACACGACCATAAACTCCTCCCCGCCCAGCCTGGCAGCCATATCTTCACTGCGCAACAATGCCTGGGTTTTTATGGCTAGCTTTTTAAGTACGTTGTCACCCTCTAAGTGACCCCAGCGGTCGTTGAGCCGCTTAAAATGGTCAATGTCTATCATCATGATCGAAAGGGGCGTGCCATGGCGTGCACTGAGAGAGGATAAGTGGTTCAAGTGCAGCATTAGCTTGCGGCGGTTTGGTAAGCCGGTTAGGGGGTCCGTATCGCATAGCTTACGCAGCCGCTGTTCTTCTGCTACTTGGTCGGTAATATCCATCATAATCCCGTTCCAAAAAACGCCATTTGCCGCTGGCTCGGGCTTAGCACTAACCGCTATCCAGCGAGGTTTAGCATTTGGAAAAGGCAGCCTAAAGCGTGTTGAAAGCGGCAGCATCCATCGTGCAGAGCGCTCGATGGCAGACATGATTTTTGGGTGATCGCTATCGGTTAGCTGTTTGATCAGTTGATTAGCATCTTTTGCAAGCTGGTGCCGGTCGATGTGCTTTAGCGATTCGCCACCGCCTTCCAAATATGAAAAGCGCATCTGCCCGCAGTGGGACCGGTAAAATTGGAACACAACCCCGGGTATAAGGGGAACCAGGAGATCGGCACTCTGGGGTGCAGAAATGACGCTATCCACGGGCATGCGTGAATCTCCAAAAAAATGTCAATTAAAATTGATCGAACAGGTTAGCCCTAAATGCTGAGCAAATATGTAAGCCATTGCTGACAATGCTATTATTTTTAATAGTTAATTATCATTAAAAAGTTGTTTTTTATAACAAATTGTATTTTTTCTGTCCTGGGTATAAGTACTGAACAGAGAAGTATTGGCACTTTAAAACGAATTTTATTACTTTTTTGCATATGGATTTGATTTTTTATAGCTGGAGTTCTCCTTGGACGTTGTGAATGCACAAGCCGATCATCCTGACGGCAATAGAAATGCTTTGGGGGCAAGCAGTAGGAGTGCCGGTGTAGGCAGGCACGACGGCATGGTAAGTTTAGTGGGCGCTGGCCCCGGCGACCCAGAGCTATTAACCCTTAAAGCCTACAAGCGGCTTCAGGCAGCAGAAGTGGTGCTTTATGATCGGCTAGTGAGTGATGAAATATTAGCGATGCTGCCAGCACAGGCGGCCCGTTTTTATGTGGGCAAAGCGCGCTCTTCCCACAGTGTGCCCCAAAAAGATATCAACCAAGCGTTAGTTACTTGGGCCCAGCAAGGGAAGCGGGTAGTCCGCTTGAAAGGGGGGGACCCGTTTATTTTTGGCCGTGGCGGTGAGGAGCTAGAGACGCTGGTGGCTGCCCAGGTTAAGGTCGAAGTGATTCCCGGTATTACCGCAGCCTCGGGATGTGCCGCGTACGCAGGCATTCCATTAACCCATCGGGATCATGCACAGTCGGTTCGTTTCGTTACAGGCCATTTGCAGCAGGGAGAAAATACGCTGGATTGGCCTACATTGGCACAGCCAGGCCAAACCCTGGTGTTTTATATGGGGCTGAGCAATTTAGCCACCATTTGCCAAGCGTTAATAAAACATGGGTTAGATTCCTCAACGCCATTAGCGCTGATTGAACAAGGCACGACCCAGCAGCAAAAGACCCACATCGGCTCTTTACAGCAGCTGCCCCCAGCCTTTTACGCGGGAAGCATAAAACCCCCCACGCTGCTGGTCATCGGCGGTGTTGTGCGGCTACACGAAACGCTTTCATGGTTTGAGACTCAGCAGGGCTGTGCGGTAGGCTTTGATGAAGGTAAACATCCTGAAACTCCTTACAAAGCCTCTGAATAGCCAACTTTATTTGAGCCTTATAATCTTAATAGGCTATTGAGTTTACGCATCGACTGGCTAGATGCTGTTAGCTGTGTATGCTAGTAAGGAACACTTTTGGATAGTGAGCTCGCTTTAAATGCCACTTAACGCTGCTGGAATCGGTAGCTTATAAAAGAGAGGGACGCAGCATGTCAGAAGCAAACCACTCGGATCATCAACCACCGGCCAATAAGCCGGATATGAAAACGCTGTTTAAAGATAACCGCGTCAAAGGAATCGCAGGCATTGCCGCGATCGCTGTTATCTGGGCGATTATGGCGCAATCAAATGCTGGCACCCACAAAGAGCGCGTTGAAACGCTTGAAGGTCGTCTTGCTAATGTTCAACAAGAAAATAACCAATTAACCCAGCGTTTAGTAGAAGTCGAGCAGGCTGAAATGGACCTGACGGCTATGCGCGAAGAGCTGCAGGCGTTAGAGCAGCAGCAGGACGAGGCGCAGTCCAACCTTGAGGCAGCGCAGCGAGATGTTAGCAGCGTTGATGCGCGTCTTGAGGAGTTAGAGGCCGAGCGCGATACGTTACAGGAAGAAGTGAATAGCCTAAGTGAGCAGCTAGAAAATGCTGAAAGCGAGATGCAGACGTTGCGCGAAGAGCGTGATCAAATCGTCAGCGATCGTGATGAAGCACAAGCAACACTTCAACAAATAGAAGATGCACACCAAAGTGCTGAAGAGGCGCGTCAGCAGGCTGAGGGAGCCCGTCAACAGGCTGAGGAGGAGCGGCAAGAAGCGGTTCGAGAAATGAGTGCCGCTGAAGAGGCCCTAGCAGAGCTAGAAACTAAGGTAAGCGATGCCAATGAGCAGCTCTCAAGTCTAGAAGAAAACATTGAAACGGCACAGAGCGAATTAGAAGAGCTCCGTAGCGAGCGCGAATCTGCCACCAGCGAGCGTGATGCGATTCAGGAAGAAGTTGATTCGCTGACTGAGCTGCGCGAGGAAGAAGAGCAAAGCTTAACCCAGGTGCGCTCTGAGATGGACGACCTTATGGTTGCGCTGGATATAGGGCGTGAAGAGGTCGCGAATGTTGAAAGAGATATTGAGACTCGTGAAGAGCAACTTGCACGCTTAGAGGCTCAGCTTGACGAGTGGCGCACCGAACTCTCAGCCCTTGACGCGCGCTTAGGCGAAGTTGATAGTGCCGCAAGCGGTGAAGTGCCAACCCTAGCAGGCTTCGAAGAGAGCGACAGCGATGATGAAGACGATAGTGATGATGAAGACGTTAGTGATGAAGGCGACGAGAGCGATGACACTGAAGAGCAAGCACAGCAACAGTAATTGCTAAGCTAAGGTCAGCGCGTTGAAGAAGCGGATGTAGCTAACCCCTACATCCGCTTTTTTGGTTGTTGGTTTATGATTAGGCTCCCGAGGAGTATCATTCATCCAAAGCTAACAACGGTTGCAACGATAGGAGTGCCAATTATGGATGGGGTTAAACATATCGTAGCGGTGGCGTCGGGCAAGGGAGGCGTTGGTAAGTCGACAGTCACCGTTAACTTGGCACTGGCTCTTTCAGCGCAAGGCTACCGTGTTGGGGTGTTGGATGCTGACGTTTATGGCCCAAGCCAGGCACAAATGTTGGGTGTTAAGGAAGGCGTGCGGCCTCAGGCTGCTGCGGATAATAAGTTCTTACCGCTGGAGGCTCATGGGCTCCAAGCGATGTCGATGGCCTTTATGGTCAATACCCGGGAAGCTATGGTGTGGCGTGGGCCAATGGTGGTGGGTGCGTTCCAGCAGATGCTGACCCAAACCCAGTGGGATAATCTTGACTTCCTGCTCATTGATATGCCGCCAGGTACTGGGGATATCCAGTTGACTCTGGCTCAAAAAGTGCCGGTTGCTGGCGCCGTTATTGTTACCACGCCCCAGGACATAGCACTGCTAGATGCCCGCAAAGGCATTGAGATGTTCCGCAAAGTTAACGTGCCCGTACTTGGTGTTGTTGAAAATATGAGTCTTTACCACTGTGAAAACTGTGGGCATGAGGCAGCGATTTTCGGTACCGGTGGTGGTGAGCGTATTGCAGAAGAGTACGAAACTAACGTATTAGGACGTTTGCCGCTCACACTCTCTATTCGTGAGTTTGCGGATTCCGGTCGCCCCAGCGTGATTGCCGAACCAGAAAGCGCTGTCAGCCAAACGTTTGCTGAGATTGCCAAGCAGGTGGCGCAGGCCGTGAGCGGCAACGAAAGCGGCAGCCCCACAATTTCTTTTAGCGAGTGATGAAGTAACCGATGAGTATCAAATCTGATAAATGGATTCGCCGCATGGCACACAGTGATGCCATGATTGAGCCGTTTGAAGCGGAGCAGGTGCGCTACGTCAACGAGCAGCGGGTGATCTCCTACGGCACTTCAAGCTATGGCTATGATGTGCGCTGTGCAGATGAATTTAAGGTGTTTACCAATATCCACTCAGCTATTGTCGACCCCAAAGCGTTTGATGATAAAAGCTTTGTGGATGTGAAGGGTGATGTATGTGTTATCCCGCCTAACTCGTTCGCGCTAGCGCGTACCGTGGAGTATTTTCGGATTCCCCGCAACGTGCTAACGATTTGCCTTGGGAAATCCACTTATGCGCGCTGCGGCATTATAGTCAATGTGACGCCTCTAGAGCCCGAGTGGGAAGGGCATGTAACACTAGAGTTCTCTAACACGACGAATTTGCCAGCCAAGATTTACGCCCACGAGGGCGTGGCGCAAATGCTCTTCTTGGAATCTGACGAGGTGTGTGAAACCTCATACAAAGACAGGGGTGGCAAGTATATGGGGCAAAGAGGGGTTACCCTGCCGCGCACCTAATTTATTGCCTGTAACAAAAAACGCCTTAAATACTCCGTCATAAGTGGAGCAGTAAGGCGTTTTTTTATGGCGTTATAGCGGACTAGCTGTGTTCGATGTCCTCATCGAGCTCTTCTGCAGCATCGGCATGGGATAAGCGCATACCGTAGGGCGGCAGCGGATGGCCATCCATAGACGCGCCGTCAGCACTGAACTGCAGTCGGCCCTGAAGGAACCAATCGACGGCAATAGGCAAAATAAGATGCTCGCGAGCGTGGACCTTCTCTTTCAGGGTTTCCTCCGTGTCATACTGTGTCACGTTTAACTCTGCTTGCAGCACTACAGGGCCACCATCTAGCTCTTCGGTGACGAAGTGGACGCTACAGCCGTGATGAGAAACGCCATCTGCGAGTGCCCGCGCATGGGTATTGAGCCCTTGGTAAGCGGGCAGTAGCGAGGGATGTATATTGAGCATCTTGCCTAAAAAACGCTGCACAAACCGCGGCGATAAGATGCGCATAAAGCCAGCGAGTACAATGACATCAGGCTCGTGGCGCTCAATGACCTTGATTAACGCACCGTCATACGCTTCACGGCTATCGTATTCCCGGTGCGGCAGTGCAACGGCTTCAATGCCGGCTTCATGGGCACGCTTGAGACCGTAGGCACCGGGCTCGTTCGAGATAACCGCTACAATCTCACCGCTCAGGCGGTCATGGCTTTGGGCGTCGATAAGTGCCTGTAGATTGCTGCCGCTACCAGAAATCAAAACCACTATGCGACGTGCTTCGGCAGGCTCTGGTGTCATGCCATTCAGGGTGTCGCTTTGATACTCGGTGCTGCTCATGCCGGAGAGTTCTCCAATCCGTTCTGGAGCACAACGGCTTCCCCTTGGCGTGCAATAATTTGCCCGATCTGGTAGACCGTTTCGCCTTGGGCTTGAAGGTGAGCCATGGCATTTTTCGCCTGCTCAGCGGGCACTACAACAACCATGCCGATACCGCAGTTGAGCACACGATGCATTTCGGCTTCGTTAACGTTGCCCTTAGCCTGTAACCAGTTAAAAACCTCTGGGCGCTGCCAAGTAGAAAGGTCAACTTCGGCAGCCAGGCTGTCTGGAAGAACACGGGGAATATTTTCCAGTAAACCGCCACCCGTAATATGCGAAAGCGCGTGCACCGGAATATCGGTGCCGCGCATCATCGATAGCAGCGATTTTACGTAGATACGGGTTGGAGCCATCAACGCATCGCCCAGGGGCTTGCCATCAACCGTTTCGTCCAGCGATGCATTGCTGACGTCTAAAATTTTGCGGATAAGCGAATAGCCGTTGGAGTGAGGGCCGGAAGAAGCCAACCCAAGCAAAACGTCGCCTTCACCGACCTTGCTACCATCTAAAATGTCAGCTTTTTCAACCACGCCAACGCAGAAGCCTGCCAAGTCGTAGTCATTGCCTTCATACATGCCAGGCATTTCAGCCGTTTCGCCACCTACAAGGGCGCAGCCAGCCTGTTCGCAGCCTGCACCAATGCCTGTGACAACATCAGCGGCGATATCCACATCCAGCTTGCCCGTGGCATAGTAGTCTAGAAACAGCAGGGGTTCGGCGCCGGCTACAATCAAATCGTTGACGCACATTGCCACTAAATCGATGCCAATGGTGTCATGCTTGCCAAGATCCATAGCAAGCCGCAGCTTGGTACCTACGCCATCGGTTCCGGATACTAGAACGGGTTGCTTATAGCCTGCAGGCAGCTCACAAAGCGCGCCAAAGCCTCCTAGCCCGCCCATCACTTCAGGGCGTGAAGTGCGTTTAGCAACGTGTTTGATGCGTTCAACCAGCGCGTTGCCGGCATCAATATCGACACCTGCGTCTTTATAGCTGAGTGAAGGAGTAGCCTGAGAAGTGGAGGTCTCGGTCATGACAGGTCCTGTGAAGCCTATAGCAGTGCGGTAGTGCTGGCGAATTGGCCAGTGCTGGGGCAATAACGGGCGGATTGTACCATCCAGAGGCGTAAGCCGCATCGATGAGTGGCGTTATCCGATGCGTGAGGCGCTACTTTTGTTACTATTCAAACGCTAAGCCGCTCATCATTCAGCGTGCTAGGTGGCTAACCATCTATCCAGGAGGGAGACAAACAGAATGCGAAATTCGTGGTGGGGCGTCGTTATATTGTTGCTGCTAGTGGGGCTAGTGTATTTGCTGGATGCAATGCTGATGCCGTTTATTGCTGGAATGATAATTGCCTATCTATTTGATCCAATTGCCAATCGCTTTCAGCGGTGGGGAATGAATCGGCCGCTGGCAGTCTCTAGCGTGTTTTTAATCATTTTGCTGGTGCTAGCGATCAGTATGCTTATTTTCATACCTCTTATTGTGCAGCAGATAAAGCAGTTGGGTGATGCGGTTCCCGGTGTTTTCGAATGGTTTGAAAATGTGCTGGCGCCCCAGGTGCAGGAGTGGACAGGTTACGACGTCCGTGCTGAGTTGGATAATGTGCAGGAGACGCTCTCGGAGCACTGGCAAGATGCAGGCGGGTATTTAGCCCAAGCATTGGGACAAATTGGCCGCTCGGGAATGGCTTTTGCTACGTGGATTACCTACGTTGCGCTCATTCCAGTCGTAACCTTTTACTTATTACTTGACTGGAGCCGTCTGCTGGCAAGCATTGCGGACTTAATCCCGCGGCAGTGGGTCGATGAAACGTATCGTTTAGCTAAACGTTGCGATGATGTCCTATCGGCGTTTTTACGCGGGCAGCTGCTGGTCATGCTGTGTTTGGGTATTATCTACGCCCTAGGTTTGACGGTAATGGGGCTCAACTTTGGCTTACTGATCGGCGTTGTTTCAGGGCTGGTGAGTATCGTGCCGTTCCTAGGATTTATTGTAGGGCTGGGGATTGCGCTAATTGTTGCTCTGTTTCAATTTGATTCATGGTGGCCGCTGCTGGGTGTATTGGCGGTATTCACCGCGGGGCAAATTGTAGAGAGCGCCGTGCTGCAGCCAAAGTTGTTGGGCGATAAAATTGGCTTGCACCCTGTCGCGGTTATTTTTGCTGTATTGGCTGGCGGTAACCTTTTCGGGCTAACTGGCGTACTATTAGCCCTTCCTGCAGCAGCTGTTATTATGGTTCTTCTGCGAGAAGTTAAGGATTGCTACAAAGACAGTGCCCTTTATGATGCTGAACAAAGCTCATTAGAACATCCAGCACGCCATGATGGGCTTGGTCTTTACGACGATAGGGAGTCATGATGAGCCGAGTGCCGGCGCAGCTACCGCTAGGGGTGGGGGTGCGAGATGATGCGACGTTTAATAATTACTATGTCTCAAGCGCTAACGCTGCATTAGTCGAGTACTTTACCCGTCAGCTTCAACCTGAGGCCGAGCCGTTTTTATACCTGTGGGGTGCGCCAGGCAGTGGGCGTAGCCACCTCTTGCAAGCGGCTTGTCACGCAGCCTCTGATGCGGATAAGCGTGCGCTCTATTTACCCCTTGCTGATCTTGGTCATTTTCCGCCATTAATGCTTGAAGAAATTGAGCGCCTAGACCTAGTAGCCATTGATGATTTGGAGTACGTGGTAGGACGTAAGCGTTGGGAGGAGGCACTATTCCATGCGTTTAATCGTCTGCGGGATGCGGGTAAAGCGTTGATTATCGCTTCCAGCTCACCCCCAAGGCAGTTAGAGGTAGTGCTGCCAGATTTAGCCTCTCGACTAACCTGGGGGGTTACCTTTCATCTAAATCCCTTAGACGACGCTGAGCGGTTAGGGGCGTTAAAACTACGGGCCAATGTACGTGGTATGCAGCTACCCGAGGATGTGGGGCGCTATATATTGCATCGTGGCCCAAGAGAATTGGGCGAGCTGTGCCGGGCGCTGGAAACGTTAGATCAAGCGTCGTTGTCTGCTAAGCGTAAGCTTACTATTCCCTTCGTAAAGTCAGCCCTAAATTGGTAAAAACCCCCGCCAACAAACTGGCGAGGGTTTTAATTCTTAAGCATTAACCGGCTGCGTTATGGCAAACGCTAAGCAGTGTTGACTGCTTAAGCGGTTTTGCTCATTGAGCTGGCAGCTGTTTGAGCCTGCTTAACACTCTGTTCAGTCAGCTTTTGGCTTTTTTGCAAAAAGTCCTGCTGCAAAGAAACAACTTTATCGGTATCGCCCTTAACGCGCTCGGCTAGCTCTTTAGCAACTTTCTGCTGGCTTTCCATGTAGCCGCGAAGGCCTTCAGCGTCTTTAACGCTTAACAGCTGACGCATTTGTGCGATGCCAGTATCAACGTAAGCCTTGTTGGCATCCATCTGGGCATTCAACATCTTTTCAGAGTAGTCAATGCTCAGTGCAGTGTAAGCGCGAAGGGGAGCCATAAAAAAGTTATCAAACTGCTGGTTCATTTCATTCGTATTGAAAGTCGTCATAGTAAACACTCCTGTGCCGTTACTCACTAATCGAAACTGCTAGTGCTTATTGGCTTCAAGCAGAGCCGGTTAGTGTGGGTTATTCAGCGACGGTTACATGTAAAGCGTTCACCGCAGCTGATTCGTTGATCTTGCGTTGCAGCATAACAGCTAGTTTTGTGCAGTGCAACATGTGGTTCGTCTTACGTTTGACAGGGAGTCCATCAACATTCTCTTAGCTCAGTGTTTACCTATGCGAATGGGACAACTAGGTTAGAAATAATGATAGCGTCAGCAGACGCTCAGCTTTTTATCCCCTGTTTACCACCTAGGAGTGAGATTATGAATATGCGCATTGAGCGAGACAGTATGGGCGAGTTAGAGGTGCCAGCTAACGCTCTTTATGGTGCTCAAACCCAGCGGGCTATTAATAATTTTCCGGTTTCTGGCATGCCTATGCCTGCGGCCTTTGTGCATGCGGTTGCGCGCATAAAGTTGGCCGCAGCGCGCACTAACCACCAGTTGGGGCTGCTGGATGAAACACGTGCAAATGCGATTGAAAAAGCTGCAAATTCAGTGATCAATGGTGAGCATGATGATCAGTTTCCTATTGATGTTTATCAAACAGGTTCTGGTACCTCCACCAATATGAATGTCAATGAGGTGTTGGCGACGCTCGCGTCCCGCGAAGGCTTGGAAGTTACGCCGAATGACCACGTTAATATGGGGCAGTCGAGTAATGATGTTATACCCACGGCTATTCACCTTTCAGCCGCCATTGCCGTGCAGGCGTCGTTGCGTCCGGCACTACTAACATTACGCGATACCATTGATCAACGTGGTGAAGCTCTCGCACATGTGGTTAAAACAGGCCGGACCCACTTAATGGATGCCATGCCACTGCGTATGGACCAAGAGTTGGGTGCTTGGTCGAGCCAAGTTAGCCAGGCCATTGAGCGGTTTGACAGCGCGATGCAACGGCTGTGCTGGCTGGCTCAGGGTGGCACCGCGGTAGGTACAGGCATTAACGCCCCCGCAGGGTTTGCCGAAAAAATGGCAAGTGAGCTTAGCCAGCAAACCGGACTCACATTCACGCCAAACGATAGTTTCTTTGCCAGCCTTTCGTCTCAGGATGCCGCTGTAGAGTTGTCGGGACAGCTTAAGGGGTTGGCATGCGTCGTTATGAAAATTGCCAACGACTTACGCTGGATGAATTCGGGGCCACTGGCGGGGTTAGGCGAGATTGAGTTAGAGGCGTTGCAGCCAGGCAGTTCCATCATGCCTGGAAAAGTAAACCCGGTGATACCGGAGTCAGCGGCCCAAGCAGCCGCTCAGGTAATCGGGTTGGATGCAGCGATTACCGTGGCAGGGCAAAGTGGTAATTTCCAGCTTAATGTTATGTTGCCGCTAGTAGTCTCTAACCTACTAACGTCGATTACACTGATGAGTAATGCGTCACGCCTACTTGCCGAGCGTGCTATCGCAACGTTTAAAGTAAGGGAAGATAATCTGCAAGAGCCGCTGGCGCGTAACCCTATTTTGGTCACCGCGCTAAATAGTACTATTGGCTATAACGCGGCAGCTGCGATTGCCAAAAAAGCCTATCACGCTGGGCGGCCAATTATTGATGTGGCGGAAGAAGAGACGGATCTCGACCGAAAAACGCTTGAGCGGTTGCTAGATCCCGCCGAACTCACGAAAGGGGGAGTGCCTGAGTAGAACCGATGCATTGCGATTCGGCGTGAGCACGTGTGTTTAGAGTAGCTACCTGGGTAGATGAGCACTGATATTAGCGCGTTTTTTTCCTTTTAACGCCTTAGTTTTGCCCTTGAGAAACTTAAAAACAGCTTGCAATTCAGCTATGAAGCCGTAGAATACGCATCCGTTGCACAGCAGGACCATAGCTCAGTTGGTTAGAGCGCCACGTTGACATCGTGGAGGTCGGCGGTTCAAATCCGCCTGGTCCTACCAATGCATGCAGCCTTTTTTACAGGACCATAGCTCAGTTGGTTAGAGCGCCACGTTGACATCGTGGAGGTCGGCGGTTCAAATCCGCCTGGTCCTACCAAGATTCGATAAAAACGCCTCGTTCTTTGAACGGGGCGTTTTTTTGTGTCGGTAGGCGGGCGCTAGTCGTTGTTGGTCGCGCAAGGAAGGTCGGTTTGGCTTATAAAAGTAGCCACTAGCGCTTCCATTCCAGCTTGGTCTTCTTGGCTAAAGCGAGTGTGCTGCGGGCTATCCAGATCAAGTACTCCCCATAATGTGTTATCTACGATAACGGGAATAACCAACTCTGAGCGTGACGCTGAATCGCAGGCAATGTGGTCGGCAATAGCGTGAACATCGTCAATACGTTGGGTTGTTTGCTGTCGTGCGGCGGCACCACATACCCCTTTATTGAAGGGAATAGGGTTGCAGGCTGGCTTTCCTTGAAAAGGGCCTAGACTAAGCACATTGGGCTGGCGCTGCAGGTAAAAACCTACCCAATTGAGCTCGCCAATGGCTTGGTAAATAAACGCGCAGGTTTGGGCACTGTTGGTTAACCAGTCCCGGGTATCTAACAGTGACTCAAGCTGGCGGTTGAGCAGCGCATAATCCACAGCGGCCATACTGACTCCTGGGTTAAAGCGGTTAAAATAGAAAGAGGTAAAACACATCAGGCCAGCCCTTAGGCTGGCCTGATGCTAGTGACATGCAGCGTGCTTTGAGGCTGAAATTACTCGATCCAGCCCGGTACAGCGCCGCCTTTGAACAGCTCTTCAGCTTTAGCGATAACTTCATCACGCTGGTAAGCATCTACTAGCTGGCGGATATCTTCGCGCTCTTCATCCCCTCCGCGCACGGCAATCAAGTTTACGTAGGGAGACTCTGGGCCTTCTTTAATCAGCGCGTCATCAAGATGCAGGCCTGCTGGCTGAGCAAAGGTGTTATTAATGAAGGCAAGGTCAACATCGGGCAGTACGCGGGGCAACTGCGCTGCTTCAATTTCCCGGAAGCGGAAGTTGCGCGGATTTTCCGCGATATCAATGGGGGTAGCTTCAAGGTTGCTAGGGTCATTCAGCGTGATTAGCCCCTTGTTGTGCATCAGTATCAGCGCACGGCCTTCGTTAGAGGGGTCGTTGGGCAGGGCAATCTGCGCGCCATTGGGTAGATCATCGATACTGTCATGCTTTTCAGAGTATGCGCCAATAGGGTAGACGAACGTGTAACCTGCAATCGCAAGGTCATATCCGCGGTCGTTTACCATCGCCTGTAGGTAGGGTTCGTGCTGATAGGCGTTAGCGTCAAGGCTGCCGTCGGCTAAGGCGGCGTTAGGGGTAACGTAATCAGTGAACTCAATGATTTCGACGTTTAGGTCGAACTCTTCTTTTGCAATTCGAGCCGCTACTTCCATCACTTCAGTTTCTGGGCCTGCCACGGTGCCCATCTTGATGGTGCGTGTTTCAGCGTTGGCGACATTAATGGCTAAGGCAAGGGCGGTGAGACTGCCGATAATGACTTTTTGCATAGCGTTTCTCCTGGAGCGTTATTGGAAGCTGATCCAATAATGAGGTAATAAAAAACAAATGTCTAATGCGTTTTAGTTATATTTGTGGCATGTCTTCGTATGGCTATTTCCGGTCGCTTTTACGCACCAAATAATCGCCCAGGCTTTGGAAGCCCTGCACCATCACCACCAAAATAACGACGGTGATGAGCATGATGGTTGGGTTGAAGCGATTGTAGCCATAGCGAATGCCAAGATCGCCAAGCCCGCCGCCGCCCACAGCGCCGGCCATAGCAGAGTAGCTAACCAGGGTAACCAGAGTAATTGTTAAGCCTGTAATAATGCCGCCCCTTGCTTCAGGGATAAGCACCTTGCAAATGATTTGCCAAGGCGTTGCGCCCATGGACTGCGCCGATTCAATCAGGCCGGGGGAGATTTCATTAAGTGCCCCTTCTATTAACCGCGCAACGAAAGGTATGGCGGCAATGGTTAGCGGAACCGAAGCGGCGTTGATGCCAATAGATGTGCCCACTAGCATGCGGGTGAAAGGAATAATCGCAACCATAAGGATAATGAAGGGAATTGAGCGGCCAATATTAGTAACAATGCCTAGCACCTGATTAAGCACCGGCATGGCTAAAATTTGCCGTGGGCGTGTTGCGTAGAGCATGACCCCAAGCGGCAGGCCAATCAGTGTTGAGATTAACCCTGATATCGCCACCATATAAAGCGTATCCAGCGTGGCTTGTAAAATAAGATTAAACATTGCGCTGGACATGACCCAGTACCTCTACCTGTAATTGATGTGCTTCTAAATACGCCATAGCTTCTTGGGTTTGAGCGGTGGTGCCTAGCAGTTCGGCAATCATTAGCCCAAGCGTGCGCTCCTGGATAGATTCGACCTTGGCTTGCAAGATGCTTACATCAACACCGCATTCACGGGCAAGACGAGATATAAGCGGTGTCGAAACCGCATCCCCCGAGAAGGTTAGCCTTACCACAGGGTGTGTGTGCTCGCCCGGTGAGTCGTTGAGACGTTCAATAAGCTCTTTGGGTGGGCTTAACTGTAAAAAATCATTGAGAAATTCCCGTCCTAGCTGAGTGCTAGGCGCTGTGAAAAAGTCGCCTACTTCGGCATCCTCAACCAGTTTGCCGTCTGAAATTAAGCTAACCCGGTGGCAGATAGACTTCACCACTTCCATCTCGTGGGTAATCAATAAAATAGTAATACCTAGCTGCTTATTAATGCTTCTTAAAAGCTCAAGAATAGAACCCGTTGTCTGTGGGTCGAGGGCAGAAGTGGCTTCGTCGCACAGCAGTACGTTGGGTTTGCTAGCTAACGCGCGGGCAATCGCAACGCGCTGTTTTTGGCCACCGGAGAGCTGGGCAGGGTACTGCTGGGCTTTATCGGCTAAGCCGACCATCTCTAACAGCGGCAGCACGCGTTCTTTAATAGCGCTGCGTTTCTGACCCATTAGCTCCAGGGGAAGCGCGACATTATCAAACACCGTACGCGTTGTTAGCAGGTTAAAGTGCTGAAAAATCATGCCAATACGATGGCGAGCTTGGTTCAGGGCGGAGCGCTTTAATAGCGTCATTTCCTGACCATCAACCGTGACGCTGCCGCTAGTGGGGCGCTCTAAAAGGTTGACGCAGCGAATGAGCGTTGACTTGCCTGCGCCGGAAAGGCCAATGACGCCGTGGATGGTGCCTTTGGGTATTGTTAAATTAACTTCTTTTAAGGCATGGACGGCATTTTTGCCGCTGCCATAGGTTTTACTAACGTTACTAAGCTTAATCATAGCGTCTGCCTTAGATCGTAGGCCGAAGACGGGGGAGTGCGAGGGGGCGATCGTAGGGCGGGAAACAAAAAAAGGCCACCCTGACGGGTGGCCATCAACGCTGGACACACCCTTTTAGCTGCACTTCACCACGCCGTAGGCTTGGTGGACGCCCGCAATCTGGGTACAAATCGGCGTCATTACATTTGCGGCGAAAGTCTAAAGAGGCCAGGGTGGTTTGTCAAACCAAACCATTCGTTTTTATGTGTTTTAGCCATATAAATGGAGTTTTAAACTGTTTAGGCGTTGTTTTTTAGGTCTAAATCTTTTTTTAGGGGTGAGAGGCAGTCGCTAGCAGTAAAAACGATTGTTTAAGCCACCATGGGGCTGGGCGCTGCGTTAAAGGGCATACCTGCACAAGGTCGGCGCATTAGTAGTAAGCTTGCGCAAATTTTCATACGCATTTTAAACAGACGAGCGTTTCGATAAGGAGTGGCAATATGTTTACCGGCATTGTGCAGGGTATTGCAGAGGTGGTGGAGGTGCGCGAGCTTGAGGAGTTTCGTACCCATGTTGTCGCATTGCCAGCAGAGATGCGTGAAGGTTTGGCAATCGGTGCCTCGGTCGCCCATAACGGTGTCTGCTTGACCGTAACGGCGATAGACGGGGACAACGTTAGTTTCGACCTGATGCGTGAAACGCTGAGATTGACTAATCTTGGTGCAATATCGCCAGGGCAGTGCGTCAATATAGAGCGTGCCGCACGTTTTGGGGATGAGATAGGCGGACATTCAATGTCAGGCCATATTATTTGTATGGCGAGGGTGGTGGCAATTGAAGAAGCGCCAAACAACCGCAGGCTTTGGTTTTCACTGCCTGAAGAGATTAGTCGGTTTGTGTTTGAGAAAGGCTACATTGGTGTCGATGGTATCAGTTTAACGGTTGGCGATGTGCGGCCTAGCCCTAATGGGGGGGGGGTTGAATTCAGTGTGAATTTAATTCCTGAAACGTTGCTACGCACCATGTTAAAAGAGCGTGTCATTGGCGATCAGGTCAACATAGAGATTGATCCGCAAACACAGGTAATCGTAGAGACCGTTGAGCGGGTACTGGCAGGCCTCCGGTAAGCTTCTATTTTCGCATTCCCTGACCGATCGGTTAATTCATGGCCCGAAGTTTGCTAGCCAATAAGTAGTGGGTAATATTCCCGCTTTAGCTAGCCGCACGTTAGGTACTCGCATCGCGTAGTACCTTTCGGTAGTATGTGCGGCTTTTCTCGCACCAAGGGACGCATTCAGCGTTAGCGCGAAGGACAAAAACTACATGAAACTACTGGATAACTACTTCAAGCTCACCGAGCAGAAGACAAACGTGAAGACCGAGGTGATTGCGGGTATCACCACGTTCCTCACCATGGCGTATATCATCTTCGTTAACCCAAGCATTCTTTCAGAAGCTGGGATGGATTATGGCGCCGTCTTTGTTGCCACCTGTGTTGCCGCCGCGATTGGCTGTTTCATCATGGGGCTGTGGGCTAACTACCCTATTGCTCAAGCGCCTGGTATGGGCCTAAACGCCTTCTTTACCTATGGCGTTGTATTGGGAATGGGGTATACCTGGGAGGCTGCCTTGGGGGCGGTGTTCTTCTCAGGTTTTGCGTTTTTCCTACTGAGTATTTTCAAAGTGCGTGAGTGGATTATTAATTCAATTCCACTCTCGTTGCGCCTAGGTATTGCGGCAGGTATCGGCCTTTTTCTAGCGATGATTGCGCTTAAAAATGCCGGTATTGTGGTGTCTAATCCTGCAACCTATGTCGCGTTGGGAGACCTCTCCCAGCCGCCTGCGCTTTATGCGCTGCTAGGCTTTTTTGTTATTACTGCGCTGGCGTATCTGAAAGTCACTGGTGCAGTGATGATCGGTATTTTAGGTGTCACTGTGCTGGCGATGCTTTTTGGCCATAACCAGTATGGTGGCATTATGTCGATGCCGCCGTCTGTCGCGCCAACCTTTATGGCAATGGATTTGATGGGCGCGCTTGATGTGGCGATGCTGAGCGTTATTTTTGCATTTTTGTTTGTTGATCTATTTGATACCTCTGGCACCTTGGTGGGCGTTGCTCATCGTGGAAAGCTGTTGGATAAAGACGGCAAACTGCCGCGCATTGGTCGCGCTATGATGGCAGATAGCACAGCGTCCATGGCCGGTGCTGCACTGGGTACATCCACCACTACCAGCTACATTGAATCTACAGCGGGTATTGCCTCCGGTGGCCGCACGGGATTAACCGCAGTAGTCGTCGGTGTGCTTTTCCTCATCAGTCTATTTTTTGCGCCGCTGGCTGGGTCTATACCCGCCTACGCAACCGCTGGAGCACTGCTTTATGTGGCGGTGTTAATGGCGGGCAGCTTGGCTCACGCAAACTGGGAAGACCCCACAGATGCTGCGCCAGTGCTTATTGCTGCGCTGGCTATGCCGCTTACGTTCTCGATTGCGGAAGGTATAGCGCTAGGGTTTATCAGCTTTGTGGCAATTAAAACGCTGTCGGGTCGTTTCAAAGACTTGAATCCAGCGGTGATTATATTGGCCCTGCTGTTTGCGGCAAAATTCCTATTCTTGGGTTAATACCCTGTTTTTTTACTAATCAATGAGAGACGCGATGAGCATCTACGGCGATTACATTAAGTCCGTTATTCGCACGGTTCCCGACTGGCCCGAGCAGGGGGTGAATTTTCGAGATATTACGCCCCTGCTACAAAACAGCGCTGCTTTTCGCAAGCTGATTGATAGCTTTGTGCACCGCTACCAGGAGATGAACTTAGATGCCATCGCGGCAATTGATGCACGGGGGTTTATTATTGGTGCCCCATTAGCCTACGAGCTGGGCTGCAGCTTTGTACCCGTGCGCAAGAAGGGCAAACTGCCTTTCAAAACAATCAGTGAAACCTACACGCTTGAGTATGGTCATTCGGAAGTTGAGCTTCACTCGGATGCCTTTCAAAAAGATGACCGGATTCTGCTGATGGATGACCTTATTGCGACCGGCGGTACCATGCTGGCGGCTGCTAATCTGATTCAGCGCAGCGGCGGCCACGTTGTTGAGACCGCAACGATTATTGATTTGCCTGAACTGGGTGGATCTCAGAAAATTCGCGATGCTGGTTATAGCGTATTCGCGGTATGTTCATTTAACGAAGACGAGTAATGCCTCCTATGAGCAGCGAACGCTATCACCAACACTTCACCGTTTCCTGGGATCAATTGCACCGCGATGTGCGCCAGCTGTGCCATCAGATGATCGAGCGTGACTTTAAAGGCATTGTGGCGATTACGCGTGGCGGGTTAATTCCAGCGGCGCTGATTGCTAGGGAGCTGAATATTCGCCTGATCGATACGGTCTGTATCAAGAGCTATGATCATATGGATCAGGGTGGTCTGGATATAATGAAAGGCGTTGACCATGATGGCGACGGTTGGCTGCTGGTAGATGATCTAGTCGATACCGGTAAAACTGCACGTGCTGTGCGTAAAATGCTGCCCAAGGCTCATTTCGTCACTATTTACGCTAAGCCGGATGGCCGCCCCTTGGTAGATCAATACCTTACCGAAGTGGGCCAACAATGTTGGATCCAGTTCCCTTGGGATATGGGGATTGCCTACGTTGAACCCCTCGTCGATCAAATGAAAAAGTAATATGTCTAGCCCCTTACCTAACGACTGGCATCAATGGCTTGGGCAAGAGTTCCAGGCTGACTACATGAAGACTTTGAAGCACTTTTTGGCTCAGGAAAAAGCGGCCAAGAAAGTTATCTACCCACACTCAACCAATTGGTTTAGAGCATTTGAACTGACGCCGTTGAGTGAGGTTAAGGTCGTTATATTGGGGCAGGACCCCTACCATGGGCCTAATCAGGCCCATGGGCTCTGTTTTTCTGTACAGCCTGGTATTCAGGTGCCGCCGTCACTGGTAAATATCTATAAAGAGTTGGCCAGTGATGTTGGTTTTACGCCGGTTCGCCATGGGTTTCTAGAGCATTGGGCCAGGCAGGGTGTGCTGCTTTTGAACACAGCGCTAACCGTTGAGCAGGGCAATGCGGCATCTCATCGGGGGAAGGGGTGGGAACCTTTTACCGACCGCGCCATTGAAACCGTCAATCAACATGCTGACCCCTGTGTTTTCTTGCTTTGGGGTAGCCATGCACGCCAAAAAAAATCCCTGATTGATCAAGGGCGGCATTTAGTGCTGGAGTCCCCGCACCCATCGCCGTTATCAGCACATCGGGGGTTCTTTGGTAATCAGCACTTTTCCCGTTCTAACCAATTCTTGATAGATAACGGGCGCTCGCCGATTGCGTGGCAATTGCCGGAAACCCCTTAACCTAATGGTCAGTTGCGGGTAGAATGGCGCGCAATTTTGTAAGCCTGTCGATGCGACGCTAGTCGCCATCCTGAATCTCCTGCAGTGAGGTAGTCCCATGAGTGTCTATGCCATTAACCATCCGCTTGTTCAACATAAACTGGGACTGATGCGGGAAGCTGATTTGAGCACCAAGAGCTTCCGTGAACTAGCAGGTGAGGTGGCTAAGCTATTGACCTATGAAGCAACCAAGGGTCTTGAGCTTGAGGATCACGAGATTCATGGCTGGAATGGAGAGCCTATTGCGACGCGTCGCCTTAAAGGTAAAAAAGTCACTGTAGTGCCTATCTTGCGTGCAGGACTAGGTATGTTGGAAGGGGTAACAGACCTCATTCCAAGTGCCCGGGTAAGCGTAGTGGGACTTTACAGAGATGAAGAGACACTTGAGCCAGTACCGTACTTTGCCAAATTTGCTAACGACATCGAAGAGCGTATGGCCATTGTCATTGACCCCATGTTAGCTACTGGAGGGTCAATGGTAGCCACACTGGATATGCTGCGTGAGCGTGGCTGCGCGCATATGAAAGTGATTGTGCTGGTGGCGGCACCGGAAGGCATTAAGCGCGTACAGGATGCATACCCGGAGGTTGAGATTTATACCGCGTCAGTGGATGAGCGGCTCGATGAGAATGGCTACATCGTGCCGGGCTTGGGAGATGCTGGCGATAAGATATTCGGGACGCGCTAAGCCGCTACCCCACATTGCCCCTTGCGCTTAGCGTTAGGGGCATTTTTTTGGCCCGTTACTACACATAATTTACCAATGGGAACCTGAAGATGAGTAACACTGCTAATCCTGAGTCGTGGCCTAAGACACTACTTACCGGGGCGCAAATGCTGTTTGTGGCTTTTGGTGCCCTGGTGCTGGTGCCCCTGCTAACTGGCTTGGACCCAAGCGTGGCGCTGTTTACTGCAGGGGTGGGGACGCTTGTTTTTCATGGGGTGACCAAACAAACCGTTCCCGTCTTTCTCGCCTCCTCATTTGCATTTATCGCACCGATTCAAGGTTCGATTGCGAGTTTCGGTGTTTCCGCCACCATGGGCGGTTTAATGGCAGCGGGTCTTGTATATGTGGCTATTTCACAAGCCGTTCGTTTGAAAGGGACAGCATGGCTGCACCGTTTGCTGCCGCCTGTGGTGGTTGGGCCGGTGATTATGGTCATCGGCTTAGCCTTAGCACCTGTTGCAGTGAGCATGGCCACGGGTGAGACCAGCGATAATATCGGTTACGGGCAGGCGATTTTTCTATCGATGGCAAGCTTGGTGGTTACTCTGATACTTGCCGTGTTTGGGCGTGGGATATTGCGCCTCGTGCCTATAATGGGGGGTATTGCCACAGGCTATATTTTGGCATTGATAATGGGTGTGGTGGATTTTTCTCCGGTACATAACGCGGCTTGGTTGGCACTGCCTAGTTTTACCGCACCCAGCTTTCACTGGGCGGCGATTCTATTCATGATTCCAGTGGCGATTGCACCTGCGGTAGAGCACATTGGTGACATGGTGGCGATTGGCTCGGTAACCCGTAAGAATTACCTGGAAAAACCTGGCTTGCACCGCACGCTACTAGGGGATGGCCTGGCTACCACCACAGCAGCTCTATTTGGTGGGCCACCTAACACGACCTACTCTGAAGTGACTGGTGCGGTCACTTTAACGCGGGCATTTAATCCTCGTTATATGGTGGTTGCGGCCGTTATTGCCATCATCTTGGCCTTTGTGGGCAAGTTGGGCGCGATTCTGCAAACTATCCCTGGCCCCGTCATGGGGGGGATCATGACGCTGCTGTTTGGTTCTATCGCTGTTGTGGGGATGAACACGTTAGTACGGGCTGGGCAGTCGCTCACGGCTGCGCGTAATTTGGTGGTGGTGTCGCTAATCTTAGTGTTTGGTATTGGTGGGATGCAGTTCGGCGGTGGCCAATTTACCTTGCAGGGCGTTAGTTTGGCGGCACTGGTGGGCATTGCGTTAAACTGGCTGCTACCTGCTGAAAAAGAGGGCGAATAGTCTCATTGAAACGCTGAATAAAATAACGGTGCCGGTCATGAAAACCTCAATCGATAGCCCGTTCCCAGTGCTAGGGGTTGCGGCTTGGAGCGGTACGGGCAAAACCACCCTGTTAGCCCAAGTATTACCGCGTTTGCGAGCGCATGGGCTAGAGGTGGGGGTGATTAAGCACGCTCACCACAGCTTCGATATAGATAAGCCTGGCAAGGATAGCTATCAGCTTCGTCAAGCCGGTGCGGCGCCAATGTTGATCGCTTCTCGGCAACGTTTCGCGTTAATGCAAGAAACCCCCGGTCAAGCAGAGCCCGATTTGAGCAAATTGCTGGCAATGATGGTTCCTCACCAGCCTGATCTTGTCATTGTTGAGGGCTTTAAAGCCTGGCCAATCCCCAAGCTCGTACTCTACCGTGAAGGCATAGGCGAACCTTCTATTGTAAGCAATGAGTGGGTGCAGGCGGTGGCCACTATTGGGCCAGCGCCTCTAGCATTAAGCGCAACGGTAGCGCATCTTAATCTGGATGATATCGAGGCGGTTACTCAGTGGGTGATTAGCTGGGTGAATGATCAATCCCGTACCGTGGTTTTTTAAAAAAGGTAATGTTATGCAGCTAACCCACCTCAATACCCATGGTGAAGCCAATATGGTGGATGTCGGTGATAAGCATGAAACGCGCCGCGAAGCGGTGGCTTCTGGCCGTATTGTGATGCATCCAGAAACTCTTCAGCTGTTAAGTGATGGCGCGCTGCCAAAAGGGGATGTGCTGGCTACAGCTCGTATTGCTGGCATTCAGGCGGCAAAGCGTACCCATGAGCTGATTCCGCTCTGCCATGCGCTGGCGCTTTCCAAAGTGTCGGTTGATTTTGACGTTGACCATGCCAATGGCTGGGTAAATGTTTCGGCACTTTGTCGGCTCAATGGCCGTACGGGTGTAGAAATGGAAGCGCTTACTGCCGTCTCTGTGGCGTGTTTGACGCTTTACGATATGTGCAAGGCCGTAGACAAAGAGATGCGTATCGAGGCCGTTCAGCTAGATAGTAAGCGCGGAGGTGTGCGCGGTGACTACCAGCGTGCGCCTACCGCTGCGCCTATTGTGACCGGTGAAGGGGCGGCGGGTGAGGTGCGCTTGGGCGAGCGCTGTGTTTCCCCCTGTGTGCGGGTCAAGTTCTTAGCTGAGCTGCGCGAACGCGTGGGGCAGAGCGATGTAACTATCCATCTTGACAAGTTGCCAAGCCGTGACGTTGCAGGTTTAAAAGCTGCCTTAGCCGAGCGGGATACGCGGTTTAGCGTGCTTTCCGATCAACGGGCGCTGTGTGCGATCAATCAAGTGATGGCAAATGATACGTCGCGCATTACCGATGAAGATGAAGTTGCTTTCTTTCCGCCGGTAACGGGAGGCTAGTCCCATGGCTGACGCGGTCTTGGATATTGCAGTGGAGGTGCAGGCAGCGCCGTTCTCAATGGATTACGGCTATGAGTCAACGCTTCAGCAACGCACAGATATTGGTGCAATCGTTAGCTTTACTGGCCTGGTGAGAGATTTTAACGAAACACCCGACGTAACGGGGCTAACGCTTGAGCATTACCCAGGGATGACGGAGCGCACCCTGGCTGAGATTGGTGAGCAGGCGTGGGAGCGTTGGTCGTTGCAAGCCGTGCGGATTATTCATCGAGTAGGGCATTTATCACCAGGCGACCCGATTGTCAGAGTGCTGGTTGCCAGTGCCCACCGTCGGGATGCGTTTAACGCTTGTGATTTCATTATGGATTATTTGAAAACTCAAGCGCCATTTTGGAAAAAAGAGCACTCCCGTGAGGGGGCTTACTGGGTTAAAGAGCGCGATAGTGATCAGCAGGATGCCGATCGCTGGTCATCATCCGAGCCTAAGGCTGGCTATTAAGCTCCTCGGCGGAAGGCATTTCAGTCGCCATGATTTGTAAATGCACATCAGGCATGTGTTGGCAGTGGTTGGCTAGCCACTGAATAAGGCGTGGCTGAAGGGCTAAGCGTAAATCTGCCAGGGTGTCTGCTTCGATTTCCTCCAGTTGAGCATCAAGCCAATCGCTAAAGCTCTCCTCATCAAGAGGACTCGCGCTGCTAGCATCAAGCATTAAACGCCCTATACGCCACCAGCCTGTTTCGCTGGCGGTGACCGGCAATGCAAGAAACAAGCTACCACGCCGCGCCTTGGACGAAGATGCATCAAGCCCTGGGTGGGGAATGACGCTGTTTTGATTAACGATGCAGGGTAGTTGCGGGTAACGCTGTTCACAGCGCAAGCCTTGTTTATCAAAGGCGATCATATCGCCGTTAGTCGGCGCCAATGGGGCGCTGATGCCAAGAGAGGTGGCAATCGCTTGATGCGCCTCCTGATGGCGCGCCTCTCCGTGTACGGGCAGTAGTGATTTTGGCCTTACCCACTGGTAGAGCTTTTTCAGCTCTTCCTGGGCGGGGTGCCCGGTGGCATGCAGCTCTGGATGATTCATCTCATCGAAAAGAGTGACGCCAAGCTGGGAGAGGCGTTTTTTAAGCTGCTCAATAGGCCGCTCGTTTCCCGGTATCGCCTTGGCGGAAAAAATGACGCTATCGCCTGGCGCTAAATCCATAAAGGGATGCCGCCCTTGGGCTAAGCGTTGCAAGGCGGCGCGTGGCTCTCCTTGGCTGCCGGTGGCAATCACCACAACTTCATTAGGCGGCAAGTAGCCTAGGTCGTGAGGTGGTACGAGCGGTGGAAAATCGTCTAAGTACCCCAAGCCCTTAGCAACGCTTACCATGCGCTCCATGGAGCGCCCCATTAGGCTGACACGGCGTCCGCATCGCTGGGCTGCCAGGCCGATAGCCAATACCCGCGCTAAGTTACTGGCAAAGCATGAGACCACAACGCGTCCGGTGCACTTCTCTAAGGTTTTAACGAGTGCTCTGGCCACATCGCCTTCGCTACCTGAGTGACCTGGCATTGGGGCATTGGTCGAGTCGCCCACCAGCAAATCAATTGGCGCTAAGGCCCGGAAATTTGCTGCATTCACCGGCGTGCCAATTAACGGTTCGGGGTCAAGTTTCCAATCACCGCTATGCAGAATGCGATATTCTCCCGCCATCATCATAATGGCGCAGCTTTCCGGGATAGAGTGAGTAAGCAGCAAGTAGCGCAGCGTAAAGGGTCCCTGCTGCATGGCATCGCCCGGCTCAATGACCTGTATAGCCGCGCTGCTTAGCTGATGCTCGGCAAATTTCAGCCGCAGCAGCCCAGCGGCAAGCGGGGTTGCATAAATCGGGCAGTTCCACTTTGGCCATAGCCACGCAACGGCGCCGATGTGGTCTTCATGCCCATGGGTAATAAAGAGCGCCTGGGGCTTAATGCCTAAGGTATCCAGGGTGTCGGTATTGGGTACTTGTAAGGGGGCATTGGGTAAATCTTGGCGAATCATCATGCCGCAGTCGACGGCGATCCATTGATCGCCGTATCCATACAGCGTCAGATTCATTCCAATTTCACCGCACCCGCCCAGCGGAAGCAGGCGCAATGGTGGGCGACGACGGGGACGAAGTAGAGCGCGTGTTGGATGCATTAGTCACGAAAAGCCTAAAAAGTAAGACCTTAACTATACGGGAAGGCAGGGGCGGCTAACAATCACCGTGGCTTCTCCCCGGTGCTTAGCCAGAGGGCTTCCGGTACACTAGAGAGACTGATGTGTTGCTTTTAACATCAGAAAACTAACCCTAAGCGTGCCATTGAAATAAGTTAAGTGTGCCGATTAAAACTGCCTATTAAAAAAAGCACCTATCAAAGCACCTGTTAAAAGTACCTATTAAGAGTAGCTATCTATGTCGCACTATTATCGTCTCGTTGTTTCTTGCCCTGACCAAGTGGGCATTGTGGCGCGTGTTTCCAGTTTTATTGCCGAGCAGGGGGGCTCAATTACTGAAGCAAGTCAGCATTCCGATCTTGAAACAGGCCGGTTTTTTATGCGCTATGAAATTTTAGCCGATTCACTAGGAATGTCGGCAGAGGCGCTGCGTAACGCTTTTGAACCCGTGGCAGAAGCGTTCAATATGCAGTGGTCGTTAATGGATACCCAAAAGCGGCGCCGCGTTGTATTAATGGTGTCGCGGGAGTCTCACTGCTTGGTGGACTTGCTATATCGCTGGCAGGCAGGTGAGCTAGACTGCGACATCGTGGGTGTGATTTCCAACCACGAAGATATGCGTTCGCTGACCGAGTGGTACGGCATTCCTTACCACCATGTGCCGGTTGACGCAGCTAATAAGCAGGCATCGTTTGAGAAGGTGCAGGCACAAATTGATAGCGCCCGCGCTGATTGCGTCGTGTTAGCACGCTATATGCAAATCTTGCCCCCCGCGCTATGCGAGCGGTATGCCGGGCGCGTGATTAATATACATCACAGCTTTTTGCCCTCTTTTGCTGGCGCAAAACCGTATCACCAAGCTTACGAGCGAGGCGTGAAACTCATAGGGGCTACCTGTCATTATGTCACCGAAGAGTTGGATGCCGGACCTATTATCGAGCAGGATATCCATCGCGTTAGCCACTGTCATACACCCACCGATCTTGTGCGATTTGGCCGGGACGTTGAGAAAGCCGTATTGGCGCGAGGGTTACGTTGGCACCTTGAAGATCGCGTGCTAATCCACGGAAATAAAACGGTTGTGTTCAGTTAACTGTTGTTAGGGGCTGCCATGTCATTTGCACAAAGTGTTCTTGCACCCTGGGCGCTGGTGCTTACCTGGTTAATAGCGTTTGGTGTATTGGCTTGGGTGGCATGGCAGCGCCCCTGGCACGTTCTGAACAGTGATGTAGCGCTTCAGCATCGCTGGTTGGCAGCTACGCTAGCGGTCATGCTGATGTGGCAGCTGCGTGCTCAAGCGGTGGACTGGCTTACGCTACATCTTGTTTTTACCGTGCTAATGACCTTGGTATTTAGGATCCCCCTGGCGCTTCTAAGTAACGCAATGATTAATATAGCGATGGTGGTGATAGGGCGTAATGACTGGGTGCTTTGGGGAGCTAACGTCTTGGTAACGGGAATCATGCCCGCGTTTATCATTGGCGTGGTTTGGCGTCTAGTTGACCGACGGTTGCCCGATAACTTGATGGTATTTATGTTTGCCTGTGGTTTTTTCGGGGCAGCCTTAGCTACGTTGGGCGCTGGATTGACCGCCGTACTGCTGATTGTAGCGGCAGGGACCGACCCTGAGGCGGTTTATCTTGCTCAGGAGTATGCTCGGTTTCTGCCGCTTTTAATGCCCTCCGAAGCGTTTCTAACGGGCATGCTGTTAAGCATCTTATTGGTCTATCACCCTAGCTGGGTGGCCACGTTCAATGACCACCGCTATATCGATTCTCAATAAGCGCGCCAGTAGTGGTAGGGGGCTATTAGCCTAATGCCTGGCCGTTGCCACCCCGTATAACCCCAACGCCGACACCTTCAATGTCCAGCTGCTGAGTGCGTAGGTCAATTTCAATGGGTGCGAAGTCGGCGTTCTCAGCCACTAGAGTCACCTGGTGACCTTGGCGCCTAAAGCGTTTAACGGTGACTTCATCTTCCAAGCGAGCAACGACAATTTGCCCATCGCGAACTCGGTCAGTGCGATGCACTGCCAGTAGATCGCCTTCAAGGATACCCACGTCTTTCATCGATAACCCACGCACTCGCAGCAGGTAGTCCGCTTTTGGCGTGAAATACTCTGCGGGGAGTGGGCAGTAGCGGTCAATGTGCTCGGCGGCCAGAATGGGGCTGCCAGCTGCAACCTCTCCAATGACCGGTAGCCCAATGAACTGGGTGTCCACCTGGGGGGTAGAGGGGGGTGCTGAAGCAGCCTCAGTCAGTTCTGAAGCATCCTGGTTAGGCAGGCGGATGCCCCGTGATGTATTGCGGATAATCCGGATGGCCCCTTTGCGCTCTAGCGCGCGAAGATGCTCTTCTGCCGCGTTGGGAGAGCGGAATCCTAGTGCTTTGGCAATTTCAGCGCGTGTCGGGGGGTAGCCGAATTCACCCATTGTTTTAACGATAAAATCAAATACGTGCTGCTGACGTGCTGTGAGTGGACGCGACATACCAAACTCCAAAAAATGAAAAGACAGTAGCTACATGTCGGCTAATCAGTATGTGTTTAAGTATACAGTATGTTCCTCTGTCCAGTACATGGCTGGCCTGTATCTTGATGTAGGGCTTGATGATGTAGGTACTAAGCGGCACGAGCGTTTGAATTGTTTAGAAAAATAGTGACAGGTAGCTGGCAGTTGTCTTCATATAAAGAATTGAGACTAGCGAATTAATGGCATAGTATTTTGCGATGTTTTAAACACCTGTTTTCTGGAGGGCGCGATGGCGCAGTCTGATACGGTAACGCGTATTTTAGATACCGCAGAGGTGCTATTTGCAGAGCGCGGTTTTGCCGAAACCTCGCTGCGCAATATCACAAGCAAGGCGCGGGTTAACCTAGCGGCGGTCAACTACCACTTTGGCTCTAAAAAAGCGCTTATCCAAGCCGTTTTTGCACGTTATTTGGAGCCTTTTTCACAGCGTTTTCATACCGCGCTGGATGAGCTGGAGGCACGCTATGAAAGCGAGCCTATACCCTTGGAAGTATTGCTTGAAACCATGGCATCAACGGTGCTGGCAGTGCCTGCAGAGCGCAATAGCCTGAAGGTATTCATGCGTTTGCTAGGCTTAGCTTATAGCCAAGCTCAGGGGCATCTGCGGCGCTATATACAGCAGGAGTATGGTGATGTATTTACCCGCTTCACTGAACTGGTACGTCAAGCAACCCCTGACTTGCCGGACGCTGAACGCTTTTGGCGGCTACACTTCATGTTAGGTACAGTGATTTTTACCTTATCGGGTCTTGATGCGCTGCGCGATATCGCCGCTAAAGATTACAACGAGCAGGTCACCGTTAGAGACCTAGTAAGACGTTTACGCCCAGTGGTAGTGGCTGCGATGCATGCACCGTTACCCCCTGTGCTAGAAGAAGGACACTATGAGAACGCCCACATTAGCTGAGCTACCGCCTTTAGACGATAACTGGCTTGAGATAGACACGCAGAGGCAGCAACTGCGTTGTTGGCAGGGGCGAGTGCTGAGCCATGAGTGCTCGGTTTCTACAGGGGAGGCGGGCGTTGGTCAGCAGGAGGGTAGTGGCCGAACGCCCCAAGGCTGGCACTACGTGCGCGCAGCGATTGGGGAAGGCTTGCCAGAAAACGCAGTGTTTCGCGGTCGCCGATGGACCCGTGAAGTGTACTCTGCCGAGTTAGCAGCAACCTACCCCTCACGTGATTGGATATTGACACGCATTCTTTGGCTGTGTGGTTTGGAGACGGGGAAAAATCGCGGCGGGCATGTAGATTCACAGCGGCGCTATATCTATTTGCACGGTACGCCGCCGGACCAACCTATGGGTGTGCCGGCCTCCCATGGCTGTATTCGGTTGCGCAATCACGATTTATTGACGGTGTTTCGGTTTACACGTCCCGGTACGTCGGTTTGGCTTCATGGGGGCGATGCTTACGTTCCTGCCTCTGAAAATTTTGACACGCCACATTGATCGTCTAGAATTGGCGCCCCTCCTTGTTGGATCCATCATAATGACTCAACCCCTAGGCCCGGTCATACTCGACCTTGAAGGGCCGCGATTGACCAAAGCGGAAAAGCAGCTATTGCTGGAGCCTGCGGTTGGCGGGGTCATCCTGTTTGCGCGTAACGTAGAGGATGCCTATCAAACGCGCCAGCTGTGTAGCGATATCCGGCGGGTACGCGGTGATCTGCTGTTAGCCATCGACCAAGAAGGTGGGCGTGTCCAGCGTATTAAGCAGGGCGTCACCAGGTTGCCCCCTATGGCGCGCATTGGCGACCTATTTGCTAATGACCAAGAAGCGGGCATGACGTTGGCCAAAGATGCTGGCTGGCTACTGGGAATGGAGATGGCCGCTTGCGGTCTCGACATCAGTTTCGCCCCCGTACTGGATGTGGAAAGCGGGATTTCTAGCGTAATTGGTGACCGCAGTTTCAGCACTGATCCAGACCATGTCGCTCTACTAGGCCATGGATTTATTCAAGGCCTACATGACGCTGGTATGGCGGCGGTGGGAAAGCACTTCCCCGGCCATGGCGGTGTAGCTGCGGACTCCCATGTGGCACTCCCTGTTGATGATCGCTCCCTTGAGCAAATAAAGCAGCGCGACCTCGTGCCCTTTGCCCAGCTTGCGAGCCAATTGGATGGGGTAATGCCTGCCCACGTCATCTATAGCGCATTTGATGCCCGGCCTGCGGGTTTCTCACCCAATTGGCTTGGCATGCTGAGGGAGTCGCTGGGCTTTAAAGGATGTATTTTTTCTGATGATTTGAGTATGGCGGGCGCCCATGCGGCTGGGGATCCTAAGGCGCGGGCAAACGCAGCCTTAACGGCAGGGTGCGACATGCTTCTGGTGTGTAATGACCGAGCCGCTGCGCTGGAAGTGGTCGACGCTTGCCAAGGTTTGCAAGGTAAACCTCCCGCCAAATTACGCTATGGCCGTGCCAGACCTGATCTCGATGCTCTCTCAGCATTGGGTCGTTGGCGTCGCACGCATGCCAAATTAGAAGCGCTAGCCAACTAAGTACGCCTGTTTGAACTCGTTAACCGGTCACTATTTACGCTGTATTGGAGTAGCTCAATGTCCAAACTGGATAAAGAAACGCTTGAGTCGCTGGACTCGATGCGCGAACTGATGGGTAACGCAGATTGCCTGATTTCTCAGGAAAAAGTAGAGCGTGCCTTAGACCGCATGGCAGAAGCGATCACCAAAGATTTGGGTGATAAATTGCCGGTTTTTTACTGCGTGATGAATGGTGGGTTAATTACTACCGGGCACCTGCTAACACGGCTTGGTTTTCCGCTAGAAGTGGACTACCTGCACGCCACTCGTTACCGTAACGAACTGCGTGGGGGCGAGCTATTCTGGCGCGTCTCTCCAGAAATACCTATGGCGGGCCGCCATGTGGTTATCGTTGACGACATTCTTGACGAAGGGTCAACACTTGCGGCAATTCTTGCTTACTGCGAAGAAGCCCAAGCGGCCAGCGTGACCACCGCTGTACTGGTCGATAAGCAGCACAATAGAAAAGCGGTACCGGGTTTGAAAGCCGACTACTGCAGCCTCGAAGTGGCCGACCGATACGTATTCGGTTTTGGTATGGACTACAAAGGCTACTGGCGCAACGCCCCTGGGATTTTTGCCCCCAAGGGCATGTAGGCCACCCAGTACAGCGCTTTGAGGAGGCTTAGCGGGGCGAAAAGCGCCTCGCTAGGCCTGTTTCTGCAATCATCCGCGTGGAAATTTCTTCAACGGAAAAACGCGTTGTATCAATAAATGGAATGCTCAGGGAGCGATACAGCGACTCCGCTTGCTCCACTTCTTGCAAACACTGGTCCATCGAACTGTAGCGGCTGTTTGGCCGGCGTTCATTTCGAATAGCCGCAAGCCTACGTGCATCAATGGTTAACCCAAATAGCTTTTGACGATGGGGTGAGAGCACTTTGGGCAGCTTTAGGCTGCCATCTTCGTCAAGATCATCCTCCGTTAGCGGGTAGTTAGCAGCGCGAATGCCAAACTGAAGGGCCAAATAGAGCGACGTGGGGGTTTTTCCACAGCGTGATACGCCGACCAAAATAATGTCTGCCTTATCGTACTGGTGGGTGCGCGCGCCGTCGTCATTATCTAGTGCAAAGTGCACCGAATGGATACGATCCATATACACAGCATCGCTACCAATGGAGTGTGTTCTCCCCACGCTGTAGGAAGAGTGGGTCTCTAACTCTTGCTCCAGTGGCTTCAAAAATGTCGAAAAAATATCTACCTTAAAGCCAGTGGCGTGGCGAATTACATCGCGTACTTGTTGGTCAACGATAGTGTCGATGATGATGGGGCGGTGCCCATCACGCACTGCAGTGGAGTCAATTATTTCTGCCAAGGCTTGGGCTTTTTCAACCGTATCGATGTAAGGCTTGGTCAACATCTCGATTTCAATGTCGCTAAACTGTGCTAACAAGCTGCGCCCAAGGCTTTCAGCGGTGATGCCGGTACCGTCAGAAATAAAAAAAGCTGTCCGCTTCATATTGAAATCCGCCAAAGAATAAATGTCGTTATTGAACGTCATTATTGTGGGCGGAGCGGTTAAGTAGCACAACGGCTGGTGAGTAATTGCTGCTATTTATGCGCGCTAATAAGACCGTTCAACTACAGGAAACGCCTTTAAAGTACCTTTGTTGTAAAAATCCTCCACCTCCTTCGCTGTTAGACCAATGGCGAATACCCGGCCACGGTGCTAGGGTGGCACGGTCATTCAGTGTCGGCCGCAAGGTCGCAAAGAAGTCTAAAAGCTAGGGGGTAGCGTGGAAGAGTACATTCTGTGGTTCGATAAGCTTGGCATGGCAGACGTCGAACGCGTGGGTGGTAAAAACGCCTCGCTCGGCGAAATGATTTCTAATTTATCGGGTGTTGGTGTGACCGTGCCGGGTGGTTTCGCTACCACTGCGCATGCTTACCGCGAATTTCTTTCCCATGAAGGGCTGAATGACCGTATCAACGCTACCCTGGCGCGCTTAGATGTCGATGACGTTAAAGCGCTAGCCCAGGCAGGTAGCATGATCCGCCAATGGATTATCGATACGCCCTTGCCTCCTGCGTTTGAAAAAGCACTGCGTAGTGCCTATGAAGAGCTACAAAACCAGCACCCCGATCTAAAAGTTGCGGTACGAAGCTCTGCGACTGCCGAAGATTTGCCCGATGCTTCCTTTGCCGGCCAGCAGGAAACCTTTCTTAATATTGAAGGTTTTAACAACATCAAACATGCGGTGCATGAAGTCTTTGCCTCGCTGTTTAACGACCGTGCTATCTCATACCGGGTACACCGGGGCTATGCCCATGAGAATGTCGCCTTGTCGGCGGGTGTACAGAAAATGGTTCGCTCCGAAACGGGTGCTTCTGGCGTTCTATTCACCCTAGACACTGAGTCTGGCTACCGCGACGCGGTATTTGTCACGGCTTCTTGGGGTCTGGGTGAAACGGTGGTGCAAGGGGCGGTTAACCCTGACGAATTCTATGTACATAAGCCCACGCTGGCGGCAGGTCGCCCAGCGGTACTGCGCCGCACGCTTGGCTCAAAGCTGATCAAAATGGTTTACGGTCAAGATGCGAGTGCAGGCAAGTCAGTTGAAACAGTGGATGTGCCGTTGAAAGATCGCGGACGCTTCTGTATCAGCGATGCGCAGGTAATGGAGCTTGCCCATCAGGCGATGACCATTGAGCAGCACTACCAGCGCCCTATGGATATCGAGTGGGCGCTTGACGGCGACGATGGCAAGCTCTACATCGTCCAAGCACGCCCTGAAACCGTGGTTTCCCAGCAAGAGGGTGGCAAACTTGAACGCTTCCATCTGCGTGAGAAAGGCCGCACGTTAATTACCGGCCGTGCCATTGGCCAGCGCATCGGCCGCGGTGCGGTGAAAATTGTGCTTACCCCCGACGAGATGGATAAAATCCAAGAGGGTGATGTGTTGGTGACCGACATGACCGATCCTGATTGGGAGCCGATCATGAAGCGCGCCTCTGCCATCGTCACCAATCGCGGTGGACGTACCTGCCACGCGGCGATTATCGCTCGTGAGCTGGGCATCCCCGCTGTGGTTGGGTGCGGCGATGCAACGACGCAGCTTAGGGAAGGCATTGACGTAACGGTGTCATGTGCTGAAGGCGATACCGGCCACGTTTATGAAGGACTCCTGGCATTTGACTGTAAGGTGTCGAGTGTCGACGCCATGCCAGAAATCCCCTTCAAGATTATGATGAACGTCGGTAATCCAGACCGCGCTTTTGGCTTTGCTAGTCTGCCCCATGCGGGCGTTGGCTTGGCTAGGCTTGAGTTTATTATCAACCGTATGATCGGCGTGCACCCTAAAGCGCTGCTTGAGTACGACACGTTGCCTGCTGATCTTCAGCAAGTCATTGACTTGCGCACGGCTGGCTACGCAGACCCTGTCAGCTTTTACGTTGATAAGCTGGCGGAAGGTATTTCGACGCTAGCGGCGGCGTTCCATCCTCAGCGGGTAATTGTGCGGCTGTCAGACTTTAAATCGAACGAGTACGAAAATCTTATCGGCGGCAAGCTGTATGAGCCTGGCGAAGAGAATCCCATGCTCGGTTTCCGGGGGGCGTCTCGCTACATTTCTGAGGCTTTCCGTCCCTGCTTTGAACTGGAGTGTCGGGCGCTAAAGCGTGTGCGTGAAGAGATGGGCTTCGATAACGTCGAAATCATGGTGCCTTTTGTGCGTACACCCGATGAGGCGCGTGAAGTGGTTGAGCTGCTCGCCGCTAATGGGCTGAAGCGGGGTGGGGCGGAGAATCCCGATGGCCTCAAAGTCATCATGATGTGCGAGCTGCCTGCCAACGCGCTGTTGGCTGATGAATTCCTTGAGTACTTCGACGGGTTCTCTATTGGTTCAAACGACCTGACGCAGCTCACCCTAGGTTTGGATCGCGACTCAGGCATAGTGGCGCATCTGTTTGATGAACGAAACCCTGCCGTCAAAAAGCTGCTCGCTATGGCTATCCAGGCGTGTAAAGCCCAAGGGAAATACGTGGGGATTTGTGGGCAGGGGCCGTCTGACCATCCTGACCTAGCTAAATGGTTGATGGAGCAGGGGATCGACTCGGTGTCGTTAAACCCCGATGCCGTATTGGAAACATGGTTTATGCTGGCAGGCGAAACCATCGCCTAAACACGATTTGCTTGTTTGTTGTTATTGCGCCCGGCCATTGTGCCGGGCGCAGGCGTTTAATAGGCTACTATTCGTTAGGTGGTTTTGAGAGCTGGCCTGTAGCAGTGCTCTGGCTGGGGCAACGTTAGTCGTTGGGTGCCAAGCCTGAGGCGCTGGGTGTTAGGGCTACTAGAAAATCTTATTAGGGAGTAGGGTTATGTTGCCCATTAAGGCAAAATTAACGTTAGCAGGCTTGCTGCTAATGCCGCTATATAGCTACGGGTTTAGCTATGAAGCACCTTCCGTGGCGCCGGAGGTGGGTTCAGGGTACGAAGATAAGCCAGGTTGGGAGGCATCTTCCTTTGCGGTAGCCGCAGCCAACCCCTTGGCAACCGACGCGGGATTTCAAGTATTGAAAGCAGGTGGCAATGCCATTGACGCAGCGGTGGCGGTGCAGATGGTGCTTACCTTGGTAGAGCCTCAGTCAAGCGGGATTGGCGGCGGTGCTTTTCTCATGCACTACGACGGTGTAAAGGTCCAGGCCTATGATGGCCGAGAAACAGCCCCCGCAGCAGTTACCGGTGAGCTATTTATAGAGGAAGGCGAACCGCTTGCCTTTATGGATGCCGTGGCAAGTGGTCTTTCAGTGGGCGTGCCAGGTACGCTTAAGATGCTTGAAAAAGTTCACGCAGAGCATGGTCAGCTCCCGTGGGAGGTGCTTTTTGAGCCTGCCATTACCTTGGCTGAAGAGGGTTTCGCCGTTAGCCAGCGCCTGCACACCAGCTTGGCTAACGATGAAGCGCTGCGTCAAGATGCCCTGGCAAATGCTTTCTATTATGACGTTAGTGGCGAGCCCATCGCGGTGGGAGAAACCCTGACAAACCCGGCCCTCGCGGCTATTTTGCGGCGTATTGCCAGCGAGGGTAGCTTAGCGCTACATGAAGGCGATATCGCTGAAGATCTCGTAAGCCGTGTTCAAACCCACCCCGTTCGTCCTGGCACAATGACGCTCGATGATTTAAGTGAGTATCAGGCGCTTGAGCGTGAGCCTTTATGTACACCTTGGCAGCAGTGGGAGGTCTGCGGTTTTCCCCCGCCTTCCTCTGGGCATATCACCGTCATGCAGATTCTAGGCATGCTGGATCAACAGCCTCTCTTAGAAGCTCCGTTAGATAATGCTGCCGCCAGCAGTGGCTGGTTACACCAGTTTCTGGAGTCGTCTCGATTAGCCTTTGCCGACCGTGGTCGTTATATCGCTGATCCAGCGTTTGTCGAGGCTCCCGGGGGCGACTGGTCATCAATGTTAGCGCCGGAGTATCTTGCCAGCCGTAGTGCTTTAATTGGTTCAGAAAGTATGGGTGATAGCGCTGAACCGGGCAATCCTGGGGAGCAAACGGTTAGCTTTGCCCGCCAACCTGAACAGCCCGAATATGGCACTAGCCACATTAGTATCGTAGATGCAGAGGGCAATGCCATTGCCATGACGACGACGATTGAACAAGCCTTTGGCGCGCGGATACTGGCTGATGGTGGGACAGGGCTTCCCGGCGGTTATTTGCTCAATAACGAGCTGACTGACTTTTCATTTGTACCTGAGATTGATGGAGAGCCAGTAGCAAACCGTGTCGAGCCGGGTAAGCGACCCCGCTCTAGCATGGCCCCTACGCTGGTATTCGACCAGGAGAGTGGCGAGTTAGTCGCCAGTTTAGGGTCACCCGGTGGGGCCGCCATTATCCACTATACCGCTCGCACGCTTGTGGCAATGCGCGACTGGGGGCAAAGCGCTCAAGCCGCGCTGAATTTACCTCATGCGATTACCTTAGGTGGCGATGTGTCCATTGAGAAGGGGCGCTTTCCTGAAGAGACGATAGAGGCCCTTCGCGAACGTGGCCATACCGTTACTGAGCGAGAGCTTACCAGTGGCCTACAGGCGATTATGCGTTTAGAGGATGGTTCGCTGTTTGGCGGCGCGGACCCACGTCGCGAGGGCGTGGTAATGGGCGAGTAATCTAAGGTTTATTAGCAAACGGCGGCCATGTGGTCGCCGTTTTGCTTAGTGGGAGATGAGCGGCTATTTATCAGCAGCGGCTACTCTCGCAGCCAATTGCGAAGCTTCACCAGCATAAGGCTGCCGTCGCTTAAGGTGCGGCGCTCTTCCACTAACGCCCGCAGCCGATCCGGATAGTCGGTAATGATGGCATCAACGCCCAGGTCAATGAGGGTCGACATACGCGTCGTGTCATTTACTGTCCACGCGTGTATCTCGTAACCATATAGTGCTGCTAGACGTATTTCCTGGCGATTTATTCGGTTATGCCTAAGCCCGAGTGCATCAAAGCTTCGGCGATCCAGGTTGCCTGGCAGTATCAGTTGGGCGAGCAGCGTGACACGTAGTTCGGGTGCCTGCTGCTTAATATAGCTAACGGTGTCTGGCGACATAGTGGCTATACGCATATCCATCAGGGCGTTGGGAAAGCCGCAGTTTGCGACTGCCGTTAGCGCGCTCTCTTGGGTGGCCCAGCAGCGGTAGCGAATGTCGCTTTCGGCGTCCAGCGTTTCCAATACGGCACGGGCAAGCACCCGCTCTTGACCGGGTAGAGGTTTCATATCAATCATCAATCCTGCCCGACCGCGTACCAGTGCCAGAGCTTCATCCAGGCCTGCAATTTTTTCATTTTGATAGGCATCGCCAAACCAACTGCCCACGTCAAAATGACTTAGCTCTTCTCGTGTTAAGTCGCCAAATTCGCGGGGGTCTCCGGTTAAGCGCGCCAGGGTGCGGTCATGGTAGAGCAGCACATGATTATCAGCGCTCAGGCGTACATCCAGCTCTACATAGTCGGCGCGGTCTTTTAAGGCTTGCTCTACAGCAGCCAGGGTGTTTTCCGGTGCCACCATCGAGCTGCCGCGATGGGCAATCACCGTTACTTTGTCGCGTATCTCGAAGCTATTGAGAATCCACCAGGCTTGAAGTGCCGCTATCATCAGTACACTGAGCTCGATTGCCCAGGCCCAGCGTCCCGGATGTGCTTGTTCAGAGCGAGGTGAGGGGCGCACTTCGCGATACGCTAGTTGTAAATAGAGGCAGGCAGAAAGCAGTGCGTTGGTTGCGACACCTAAAAAAGTAAGGGTAAGTGTTACTAATATATAGCCTGTTAAATACGCAAACATCGCGGGAATGAGCACCGCGCTACGTTCAGGTAACCACCAAAGAAGAGGTGTGAATACAAGATCAAACAGCCACGTTGCGATGAAAGGAAGGCCGATAATAATGACCAGTAGCGCCAGGACCGCGACGCCTATAGAGCGGTGCCATCCACGGGTTAGCACCACGCTGCGCTTGAGTGCTAGATAGGGGTTATAGCTCTCCAAAGCCACCAGCGGGAGAGCAAGCAGCCACCGCAAGTAGAGCCATGCCGCAAGGCTGGCCCAAACGACTAAAAGGGGAAGGGCGCAGGCAATGAAATACCAAAATACTGGGGGGCGTACGCGCTGCACGTAGTAAGGGTCAAGTCCGCTCAGCCAGACGTCATATAGCCAGGCAAGGCCTAGCATAAAGGGAGTCAGCAGCAGCAAGTGGGCGCCTACTTGCAAGACGACTAAGCCCGACAGGGCGGGCAAGCGCCGTGTGCTGCGCCATAGTGCTTCAAACGCTAACGCGTAGTGATTGTCCTTCGGCTTTACGGCCACCATTAGCATTCCTGCTTGCTGCCAATAGATCAGCAAGAAGGTAAAGCCAAGCCCTACTAACATAGCTACAAGGCCAAGAGGGCTAAACAGTAAGCTAATCAGCGCATCATTGGTAACTACCACGCGATTAAGTTGCGCCAGTACGGCCCGCGCCGCCCAGGCAATCAGGGGCACTAGCAGAGCAGTGGCGAGTATTGTGAAGAGCAGGTGGTACGCAATCAGAGGACGTAGATGATCACGAAGAGTTTTTAATAACGCGTAACCTAATTGATTTAACGGCTGCATAGTCACAAAAATGTCTGAGTGAGGCACCAGGGTGGCACTATCTGCCACGCCTGGCAAGATTGCACTATTGGGATATGTGGAGCGCCTTATCCGCGATGATAATGCCGTTATTATCAGCATATAGCCACTGGCCCGGGTGTAGGGTGGCGCCAGCAAAGGTAACTGGAATATCCCGTTGCCCTTCGCCATGCTTTTCGCTACGCCGGGGATGGCTGCCTAGGGCCTGTACGCCTAGTGGTAGGGTTACTAGTATGTCTACATCCCGCACACAGCCAAACATGACGACACCTGCCCAGCCGTTTTTAGCGGCTTGCTCGGCCAGCATGTCACCCAGCATGGCGCAACGGTTAGAGCCACCAGCATCAACAACCAGCACGGCGCCCTCACCTGGTTCGGCAACCGCTTGCTTCACCATAGAGTTGTCTTCAAAGCATTTTACTGTGCGAATAGGGCCGTAAAAGCTGTCAACGCCGCCGAAATTGGCAAACATCGGTTCTAGCACGGTTACCTCTGGGTAGGCATCGCACAAGTCGGGGGTCACAATCGCGTTACTGGTGGTCATAACATGCTCCTTTCTCTTAACAGTTGGCTTGATTAACAGTTGGTTTGCCAATGGTTCGTTTAGCTAGATTAATGGGCATGGCTAGCTATAAAAAACGCCCCGACCTGTGAACAGGGCGGGGCGTTCGGTCATCGACTCAGAAAAAGGTAGTATTACCCGTTCTGCGATGGTGCGAGCATCGGCGATAGATCGATTGCAACAAGGGTCTTAAACTTCTTGTGCAACCGGAATCACGTTCGAGGCGATTTTTTGATACTCCTCGATTTCGTGGAAGTTCATGTAACGATATATCTCTCCTGCCATAGCGTCAAATTCGCTCATGTAGCGCTGGTACTCTTCAACGCTTGGCAGGCGGCCTTCTACAGCGGCGACCGCTGCCAATTCCGCTGAGGCGAGGTAGACATTGGCACCATCGCCTAAACGGTTCGGGAAGTTACGTGTAGACGTAGACACGACGGTGCTTTTCGCAGCAACGCGTGCCTGGTTACCCATACACAGTGAACATCCCGGCATTTCCATACGGGCACCTGCACGGCCGTAAATGCCGTAGTAACCCTCTTCGGTCAGCTGGTGCTGATCCATCTTGGTGGGCGGTGCCAGCCATAGACGAGTCTTCAGGCTGCCTGCAGGTTGTTTCTCAAGCAGCTTGCCGGCAGCGCGGAAGTGGCCGATGTTGGTCATGCACGAGCCGATGAATACTTCATCGATCTTTTGGCCCGCAACGTCAGACAGTAAGCGCGCATCGTCTGGGTCGTTCGGAGCGCAAAGCACCGGCTCTTTAATCTCGCTGAGGTCAATTTCAATAACCTCGGCGTATTCTGCATCTTTATCAGCGCGCATCAAATGCGGGTTAGCAAGCCATGCTTCCATGCCTTCGATGCGGCGGCTAATGGTACGCTCATCGCCGTAACCATTCGCAATCATCCACTTCAGCAGTGTGATGTTCGATTTTAGGTATTCAGTAACGCTCTCTTCAGACAGCGTAATGGTACAGCCAGCAGCGCTACGCTCAGCAGAGGCATCAGAAAGCTCGAAGGCTTGCTCTACCGTCAGCTCTTCAAGGCCTTCAATCTCTAGTACGCGGCCGGAGAAGGCGTTTTTCTTACCGGATTTCTCGACGGTGAGAAGCCCTTTCTTGATGGCGTAAAGCGGGATAGCGTGAACCAGGTCGCGCAGGGTAACGCCAGGTTGACGAGTACCTTTAAAGCGCACCAGTACAGACTCCGGCATATCAAGCGGCATAACGCCGGTGGCTGCAGCAAACGCCACCAAACCTGAACCGGCTGGGAACGAGATGCCCAGCGGGAAGCGGGTGTGGGAGTCGCCGCCGGTGCCGACGGTGTCAGGCAGCAGCATGCGGTTAAGCCAGCTGTGAATGATGCCATCACCGGGGCGCAGTGATACGCCGCCGCGGTTCATAATGAAGTCGGGAAGTGTGTGGTGCGTATCAACGTCTACCGGCTTCGGGTATGCAGCGGTATGGCAGAAAGATTGCATAACCAGATCGGCTTGGAAGCCCAGGCACGCTAGGTCTTTCAGCTCATCACGGGTCATCGGGCCAGTGGTGTCCTGGGAACCGACCGTGGTCATTTTGGGTTCGCAGTACATGCCAGGACGAACGCCGTCCAGGCCGCACGCCTTACCGACCATTTTCTGAGCAAGTGTAAAGCCCTTACCCGTGTCTTTTGGCTGGTCAGGCAGGCGGAATACGTCAGACTGTTCAAGGCCCAGAGATTCACGCGCTTTGCCGGTTAAGCCACGGCCGATGATCAGCGGAATGCGGCCACCCGCGCGTACTTCATCCAGAATTAGCTGAGTTTTTAGCTCGAAAGTGGAAACCACTTCGTCGGTGCCGTGCTTGCACACTTTGCCTTCGTAGGGGTAAACGTCGATGACGTCGCCCATTGCTAAGTTGGCGACGTCCATTTCAATCGGTAACGCGCCAGAGTCTTCCATAGTATTAAAGAAGATCGGAGCAATTTTGTTACCAAAGCAGAAGCCGCCTGCACGTTTGTTTGGCACGTAGGGAAGATCATCGCCGAAGAACCACAGAACCGAGTTAGTGGCGGACTTGCGCGAAGAGCCGGTACCTACCACGTCACCCACGTAAGCAACGGGGAAGCCCTTGGCTTTTACTTCTTCGATCTGTTTTAGCGGGCCAGTGGTGCCTGGTACTTCCGGCTCGATACCTTCGCGCTCATTTTTAAGCATAGCGTTGGCATGTAACGGAATATCAGGGCGAGACCAAGCATCAGGGGCAGGTGAGAGGTCATCGGTGTTGGTTTCGCCAGGCACCTTGAAGACCGTCAACGTGATTTTCTCTTCCAGCGCAGGCTTGGAAAGGAACCACTCTGCGTCAGCCCAGGATTGAATGACATCTTTGGCGACGTTGTTGCCATTTTTAGCGCGCTCTTCAACATCGTGGAAAGCGTCAAACATCAACAGCGTGTGCTTCAGCTGTTCGCCGGCTTCACGAGCCAGCTCTTCATTATCCAGCAGTTCAACCATAGAGACGATGTTGTAACCGCCTTGCATGGTGCCAAGCAGTTTAACAGCATGGATTTTGTCGATTAGCGGAGAGGTAGCTTCCCCTTTGGCAATCGCGGTTAAGAAACCTGCTTTAACATAAGCAGCTTCATCAACGCCTGGCGGTACACGGTTGGTGATTAAGTCAAGAATAACTTCTTCTTCACCCGCCGGCGGATTTTTCAGCAGCTCGATTACGGAAGCGACTTGCTCAGCATTTAGGGGCTTGGGCGGGACGCCCTCAGCAGCGCGTTCCTCGACATGTTGGCGGTAAGCTTCAAGCACGTTGGGGCCCTCTCATCTTCTAATGGTGGCGAACGCATGCCCACACGGTATTGAGTATGCGTCCGTACACGTGACATACGCTTGACAAACAGCGTCTGGTGGATGGTTGGGATTCTACGGCAAACTGTCGACAATGTTAAGGCGACAAGCGGTTGAGCGCGTTGTACTTTATGTTGATGAGTTGATATTTAGTTTCCTGAACTGGCTTTTTTAAAATTTTTGGACGAAACGCTGTAAGTTTTTTACCCAATAAGGGTGATTAATGGTAAGTCCGAGTGTGATTATGGTGATGTCGCGTTACCATGTATTACGCTGATGGCATGAAAAGCGTGCTCAAAAAGTCGTATTACTCGGGCGTGGCGTGTTTCAAGTAGTTGTGGTTTCAGGTCAGTTGAATGAGGTGTTAAGAACCTCTTTGTTTAAGGTTACATGACGGTAGATAGCGCAGTGTTTTAAAGGGAGCAAACGCCATAAGGCGTTTATATGTTGTACAATAATGAGATAAGCAATTGGTAATGGTGTTATGTCAATACAATTAAAAGCACTACAGCCGGTGGGTCATGGGCTGCAAGCTGATGATTTGTTACCGGAAAGTCTTGAGGCATTTTTGGCGTGCCCAACGCCAGATGCTTGGTTGGAGTGGGCGCTAGAGAACCCTAATACGCTGCTAATCGACCATGCGCAATGCGAAAAAAAAGCGGCTTCAACGGCGATGAGCTTGCTCTATCGTTATGTCGATCAGCCTGTTTTGTTGAGCAAAATGTCGCAGCTTGCCCGTGAAGAGCTGCTGCACTTCGAGCAGGTAGTCGTTTTAATGGAGAAACGGGGCGTGGCGTATCGGCATCTTACGGCCTCGCGCTATGCCGAGGGTTTGCGCAAGCATTTGCGTAGCAACGACCCGGAGCGGCTGATCGATGTGCTGATCATTGGTGCATTAATAGAAGCACGCAGCTGTGAGCGTTTTGCGCGCTTAATCCCTTATTTAGATGAAGAGCTGGCGCGCTTTTATCGCACGCTGGTGAAGTCTGAGGGGCGTCATTTTGAAGATTATTTATTGCTTGCACGGCAGCAAACAGATGATTCGTTGGATGACCGAATCGCCTTTTTCGTGGCGCGTGAAGCGGAGCTGATCACTTCGCAAGATACGGCTTTTCGTTTTCATAGTGGCGTGCCAGCTTAAGCCACTGCTAGCCAAGGCAGGATGTGTATCATGCGCGATGCTCAACCGACAGACCAGCTGACCCTTTTTGGCCATTTTTCGCTAACGCAAGGCGAGGATGTGCTGACACATTTCAGTTACGACAAAGTTAAAGCCCTTTTGGTTTATTTGTTGTTGCACCGCCAGCCGGTAAATCGTGCCGCGCTTGCTGAGCTGCTCTGGCCAGACCAAGGCCTCTCATCTGGCAGGACTAACCTGCGCCACGCGCTGCACTGTTTGCGTCAATCCATGGGCGACAACGCTGAGCATGTGCTGAACGTATCTCGCCAAACCATTGCTTTTCAGCTGCCTAACCACTGGCAGGTAGATTTACATGAACTGCAGAAATTGCTTGAAGGGCCGCGGGATTTAGCCACTCTTGAAGCGGTAATGGCCTGTTATCAAGGCGATTTGATTGAAGAGTTGCAGCTTGCTAACTGTAGTGAATTCCAGCGTTGGCTGGTGCAGGTAAGAAATGAATGGCGCCAACGCGTTATTCGTTTTGCTGAGCAGGTACTAGATGCCCATGCCGATGTACCTGATCCCATGTTAGAAGGGTTGGTTAGCCGTTTCTCAGGCTATGGCCCTTTCCATGAGCGTTTAGTTCGCCAGCTCGCTGAAAAGAATCAAATGGCGGCAGCCCATGAGCAGTTCAATAGTTACTTGCAGCTATTGGCACTCTCTGGTCAACAGCCCGAGCCGAGCTTCTTACAGCTAGCAACTTACTGGTCTGACGGCCATCACGACCCGCGGGCAATGAGTCCTCAAGGGGCGTTCTCCCGTGCGTTAGCCGCTGACAGTAAGCCGTTGCGTGAAGATGAAATCGAGCTTCGTCAGCTCTCTGTTATGGCGATTCGCCTGAGGCTTCAGGGTGATTGGCAGGAGCGTGCTGCAACACGCAACTGCTTGGCTCTTCAATTAGAGCTACTGCGCTGGTTAGAGCAACAGTGCCACCATCTAGGGGGCTTTTGGCTACCTGGGGCTACCGGCGGCTTGGGGCTTGCCTGCTTTGGTACTCATGGGCCTGCGCACCAATTAGCGGAACTCGTGGCTCTATACGAGCACTGCCGCCAAGCGCTGCCTCAAGAGTCTGCACGGCACTGGACCGGAGAGGGCGAACCGCCCAAGTTTGAACTTGCTGCTGGGCTGCACAGTGGGCGCGTCGTGTATCTGCCGGAGCGCCAATTAGCAGACCCTCTTGGCCAGGTCACTCAGGTCTCCTTGGAACTTATGAGCGCGGCAGAAGGCAGCGAGTTGGTTATCTCGCAGGAGTCGAGCCAACACATGCCGCCCGCGCTTGATCTTCAGCCGCGGCTAGTTTCGCGCTTGGTGGCCAGCGACGGTCGTGTGCGCCTACGCGCACTGGTATTAGGCCAAAACGAGGGTGGGCGTGATGCGTTACCGCCCAGTTTAGTGGGCCGTGAAACATCGCTGCGTACGTTGCGGGACGCTCTTGCCCGGGCGGGTATTGGGCTGCGTCAGAGCGTTTTGGTACGCGGTGCTTCTGGTATGGGCAAATCCGCTCTGATGGTGGGGTTCCGCCAGCTAGAACTTAGCCGCGATGCGGCTATTTGCTGGCAGCCTACCACACGCCTTTCGGTATTAGAGCCTTATGGCGTCGCCCGTACTCTAGTCGCGTGGTTCTTGGAAGCAGCGCCCACCAGTGATTCTATATATCAGTTACAGAAGCGCTTAGAAATAGAACCCCTGGACGAGCAGCGCCAGCAACTGCTTGAAGAAGCCTTGGGCGTTCGCGATGTTCAAGAGATTACCCAGCTAACCCAAAACGGCGAGGCCGTTGAGCTGGTAGTGCGCCTGCTGCACCGGTTAATAGATCAGCAGTCTGGTGCTAAAACGCTAGTGCTGATGATTGATGACCTGCAGTGGTTGGACGAGCCCTCTTTCAAGGTGTTAGCGGGCCTTCAGGCTCGCTTGCCCATTAACACTGCCTTTATGCTAGTGGCTAGCCACCACGGCCGTGAACCGCTGCCTGTTAAGCTGCATTGGGATCAGCAAATTAGCCTAAGTAAGCTGGATGCTTTGCAGTCCTCTCGTCTACTGTCTCAGCTTTCAAGACGCTATAGAATTCATTTAAGCCCACGGTTGCGAAATCAAATCATTGAGCGCTGCGACGGTGTGCCGCTTTACCTGCAGGAGATCTGCCGCCGCTTGGATATGGATCGCCGTGAAGGGCGGACCGTGCAATTCGACGAGCTGCCCAAAGGCTTGTTAGGGCTACTGGCTAGCCGCATTGACCAACTTGAAGGCGACCGCGAAATAGCCCACGTGGCGGCAGTGCTTGGTAAGCGCTTCAGGCTCGACTTTTTGCTCGAGTGCAGTGGGTGTGAAAAAGCTCGCCTTATCCAGGCGGTTGAGCATATGCGGCGGTTGGAGATTATCGAGCCAGTTGAAAAAGAGAGCGGCGAGCACGAGTTCCAGTTTAGTCATCAGCTTCTTCAGGAAGCCGCTTACCTTTCCTGCCCAAGAGATGTTCGGGTGAAGCTTCACCAGCAGGTGGTAACGCTGATCGAAGAGCGCTTTCCGGTGTGGATTAGTCGCCATCCAGGCGACTTTGCTACCCATTTACGTCGCAGTGGTCACTATGCTCGAGGTGCCCGCTACTTTGAACTAGCTGCCCGCGAGGCCCTAAAGGTGAGTGCCAACCGCACGGCGTTGCGCATGGCAGATTTTGGGTTGGCTAGCCTGCGCCATGTAGAACACCAAGTAGAGCGTGAGGTAAGCCTGCTTACGGTGCGTGGACAAGCTGCCTTTGCTCTTGAAGGGCATGGTTCGCCAACGGCCCATGAAAGTTTCGTGCGTGCCAGAGAGCTATTGCGTCACCCCTGTGGTGAGGTTTCAGATGAGCCAGAAGATCTCGAGCAAATTTTCTTGGTGAAGTGGGGGCTGTGGGTGGGTCGCAGTCAGCGTTATGCCCATGCGGACGCATTTGCATTGGCGTCTACCCTTTCCGATATTGCTGAGCGCTTGGAAGATCCGCGTTATCAGCGGCTGGCAGACTATGCCAGGGCGCAGTGTGAGTATTGGGCGGGGCGTATTCAGCAGGCCCACGACCATCTAGACGAGATCGACCCACTTAACGCGCAGATGATGATTGAGTGGTTACCGTTCTCGGATCACCCGCAGGTAACGGCGACGTGTTTTCAAGGTTGGGCGCTCTGTTTGCGTGGGGATTACCAGCGTGCCGAGCGGCACGTCTCGTCCGCTATTCGATTGGCTGAAAAAATAGGTCACCCCGGCACCTTAGCCATGGCGTTAATGTTTGCTGCAGCGCTTTATCGTCAGCTTGGTCATGTTCACCTTGCTGCGCGCCATGCTGAGCGCGCGGCAGCGATGACAGAAACCCCGGACTTGCAGCTTTGGCAAATTTCCGCTCAGGGTGTATTAGGTTGGCAACGTGCCCTGGCAGGCGATCATGGCGGGCTAGTCCAGATGCGCGATAGCTTAGATCAAATGGCCGAGCTAAAAGGCCGCGACCATTTTCAGCGGCCGGTACTCTGGTACTCTGATGCCTGTATCGAACTTGGTGAGTTAGCGGCAGCAGAAGATTACCTAGACCAGTGCTTAGTAATCGCTCGTGAACGAACAACGCTGTTTTTACCCGAGCTTGCTACCCAACTTGCTAAAGTGCGCGATCTGCTTGGGCATCCAGCCAATGAGGTAAAAGCGCTAGCGGAAATGGCGATTCACCAGGCTCGGGAACATGGTAATCGCCACCAGGAGTTGGCAGCACTGGAATTTTGGTTGACGCGCATTGCGCCTAGCGACCAGCAGGCAAGAGAAGCATTTAGAGGCTTGCTAGGCGAAATCAGCCACAGTGATGCGCCTGTTTTAGTGCGCTGGACGAGCCTGCTAGACCGTCGTTCACAGGCGACAAGTGTGGAGAGCTAATGCAGGCTCAAGCAGAGGAAAATGCATTCTCTAGGCGGTCGTTTTTTCAAGCCATGTGAGTGTGACGATTGCCTGTTCGCGGTCGTCGCCACACACATGGCGATCAAACTCGAACTGCTTGCACACGGCAGGGCGAGTAGGGTGGCCAAACAACTTGCATAGGTTGTCATCGCTTAATTGAGCGCACCTAACCCCAGCCGGTTTGCCATGGGGCATGCCTGGTATGGGGGAGGTGATGGATGGCGCTATACAGCATGCGCCACAGCCGACACGGCAAGCCGTTGGCTGTGGCGCAGTTGTTCCACTGCTCATGTTAAGACGTCAGCCATTGCGCCTTTATTAATCCCTTCAAATGCCTGAACCGAGGACGATTTTCCGCTTTGCTCGGTTATTCTCTCAGCTAACCACGCAGCAATATTTTCTACGGTGGTCGGTTTAGGTAATACGCAGCAGCGAGCTTGAGGGATAGTGATTAAAAACTCTCCTTGTGCGGCTTCATAGCGACAGGTCAAAGTAGCATCATCTTGGTAAGCGATATCCGCGTCTTCAAGTAAATAACGATTGTCTAACCAGTCAGCCCATTGTTGCTCAAGGGTAGTTTGCCGCTCACCTTCTTGCCATATATAGAGTCTTGAGCGGTGCCCATGGGCAATACGTTGGCAGTTGCCTGTGTGGCGTTTCAGTCCATGACTGTAGCCGTAAGCTGCGCCTTCAATAGCCTCATCACTTAAGCTTAGCTTTACATAATGAACGTTGTCAGGCCGCTGCATAGTGAGAGTGTCGCTCAGTAGATCTGTAACATCTCCAATAGTAATTGTTTCCCATGGCAGCAGTGTAAATGCTTCGGCGGGGCCGCGTACTTCCATGGCGTAGGGAGTAGTAGTTCGAATACAAATGCCTTCAGGGCACTCGCTGACTTCAATGCCTGGCGCCTTGAGGGGTACTAGCAGTGTATGGTCAAGACCGCTGTCGAGCGTTCGTTTAATCCAGGGCTTCACCTCACCGAAGTCAAACAGCATGCCGTCTTCACCCAGCTCTCCGTCTAATAGGGCATCTACTTGCCAACTGCACCCCTTTAGGCCTTTTTCTGGGCACCAGAGGGAAACATCAATATGGGTCAGGTGGTTAACAAATAGCGACATTAATCAAATCCTGCGATTTTGTGCGTTTGAAGCGAGAGGCGCCACTGGGGGTTAGCCATACAGTAAGCGGTCGTTGATTTAACCGTTTGAGCATTTAGTGACTCACTACCGCGATCCATGGGCTGTAAAAAAAAGTGGCTGAAATCGAGCGAGGCAAAATTTTCTGGTAGCGCGTCAGGTTGCGGATAAACCAGCTTTAGTTCGTCCCCGTGGGTCACTGCAAGAGGGTTAGTGCCCTTTGGACTCACGCACAGCCAGTCGATACCGGGCGGTGGCAAAAGGGTGCCGTTGGTTTCCACGGCTACTTCAAACCCATAACGGTGCAGCGCAGCTACCAGCTCGGCATTGAGCTGCAACAGCGGCTCGCCTCCTGTAAAAACCACATAGGGCGTCGCTCGGCTAGAGCTCTGGGGCCACAGCGCATGAATATGATTGGCCAGCGCGCTTGCTGTAGCAAACTGGCCGCCATTAATACCGTTAGTGCCGATAAAATCGGTATCGCAAAATGTACACTTGGCGCTAGCGCGGTCAATCTCTCGACCTGACCAAAGATTACAGCCGCTGAAGCGGCAGAATACGCTGGCGCGGCCCGCTTGTGCGCCTTCGCCTTGGAGCGTGTAAAATGCCTCTTTAACTTGGTACATCAGCGCATTCCCTGCAAAACGCCACTTTCATATGCGAGTGGATCGGTGGCATGGTTAGCGCTAAAGGCGGCCAGACGTTCTCGGCAGCTGCCGCACTTACCGCAGGCGAGTTCGCGCCCTTCGTAGCAGGTCCAGGTATCGCGGTAATCTAGGCCCATGGCAAGCCCATCACGCAAAATCTCCGCTTTGGTAGATTGCAGGTAGGGGGCGTGGATCGTGACGGGTTCGAAATTAGCGATGCCAGACACGTGGTTCATGGCTTGAACAAACTCAGGACGGCAGTCAGGGTAGAGAATATGGTCTCCCCCATGGGCACCATAATCGACGCGTTGGGCGCCAATATTGACCGCTTTAGCAATCGCAAGTGAAAGCAGGATCATATTGCGGTTAGGTACCACCGTGGCGCGCAGGTTATCCGCCGCGTAGTCGCCTTCGGGCATGGCAATGGCATCGCTGGTTAATGCCGAGTTATCAATCAGGCCGTGAATGGCGCGTATATCAACCACCTGATGAGGCACTTCGAGCTGCTGGCAAACGTTTCGTGCAGTGGTCAATTCTCGTGCGTGGCGCTGTCCATAATCAAACGAGAGCGCGTGAACGGTGAGGCCTTCGTTCAGCGCGCGATGAAGTACTGTGTAGGAGTCCATGCCACCGGAATAAATCACAACGGTGGCAGACGCGTTTGCGTCTAGAGTGGTGTTTAACGACATGATTAATACTCACTGTTCGGAGAATTTTTTAGGCGCGTTAGCGTCACGCTAAGCGATGATCCGGGGTCCGGTCCGGAAGGGCGGCAGTGTACGCAATGTGGGGTTATCTGACCAGAGGTAGTCACGCCGCTTCGTTGTGTATGTCGGCATGGTTTGGCATGTTAAGCTGTTAATCCCAGCCGTAAGAGACAAGCTCATGGCCACCATAGAACATAGTGAAATTATTAAAGCGTCCCCAGAGCGCGTATTTGAGCTGTTACGCCGCGTTGAAGATTTTGCGGACTATTCTGATTTAATTCGTTCGATCGATACGTTAGGCAATGACCGTTACCGTTGGCATGTACGGGCGGTGGGTATGGACTGGTCCTTCGATGTAGTAGTGACAGAAATTCAGCCCCCTCACGTGTTGGCGTGGGAGTCGTTGGAAGGGGTGAAAAACCAGGGGCGCTATAAGCTGCGTGCAGTGCCTGAAGGAACGGAGGTTGAGTTAACCTTACACTATGATATTCGTAATCGCTTAATGGAAAAAGCGGTAAACAAAGCTGCCAAACCTTTAGTAGGTAAAGTCAGCCGCCAAATACTTGAACGGGTTGAAGCTCGGTTACATGAATAATTTCACACGTTACTCATGGCGTTGGGCCGCGGGCTTCGCGGTCGTGGCCATGCTTGCTTATGTTTGGTTATGGTACTCCCCTGATTTAATGGCGGTAAAGCGCTGGGCGGCCACGATGTCTCATCATCCGGTGGTGATCATTGGCGTAATGGTAACAATGGCGGTAACCCTTGCCATTGGCTTACCTGGCAGTATTGGCTTGTGGTTGATTGCCCCTTTTTATTCACCACTGATTGCGACGTTTATGTTGACCATAAGCAGTGTTGCAGGTGCGTGGGGCGCTTACCAGCTAGCGGCAAATGCGGGCGACCGCTGGAACCCTAAAGGGTTGACGCTTAAGGTCATGGAAACATTAGAGGCGCGTAGTGACCTTCTTACCCAGTGCGCGTTACGTATCCTACCGGGCTTTCCGCATTCGGTGATTAATTTTGCTGCTGGCCTGCGACGCATTTCGCTGGGCCGCTATTTAATCGCGGCGGCGCTGGGCTTGTCGGTAAAGTGGGCGGTCTATAGCAGTGCCATTTATGGCGCTCTTGAGGCAATAGAAGAGGAAAATGCCCTTCAGTTTGAGGTTATATTCCCACTTTTGGCGCTGGCATTACTGCTATTAGTAGGTGGCTGGTATCGGCGCCGCGTTGAAGCGGCGCGTGATTTTTAGCCGTTATTGAAGAGTATTAACCTCTCTGGCTACTTAGCGCAGGGCATGGCTGCGTGTGGTTAGCCGGTTTTGTGCATTGATGCGTCAAGGTGGTCAACCACTTCTGCCCAGTCAGCATCTGCTTCAACGGCTTCGCGTAGAAACTCTGCTTGGCCTTCATTCCAGCAGGGAGCGTCTGCTAGGGCCATCTCTTCGGGGAGCGGCGAGTTGCGTTGTATAAAGCGCTCGATAGATTCTGAATCAGAGGGTAATCCAAGCTGCTCAAAAAGTTCGCTAAAATGGTGTACGGGTTGTTCCATATTTTGCTTTCCTTTCCGTTGGTTAACGTACACTTAAACATAGCGTGAATGAGCGACTATGCCAGTCTCTTTTCTCAAAAAGCGCGTTAGCGTTCTCCGACGAGTGGTGTCAAAAAGCGGCGACGCTGGTCTTCAAAAGAGAGCGGTTGGGCGAGTAAGTGAACCAGCTTGGTATAGGCAGCTTCGGGCGTCATGTCATCGCCTGAGAGCACGCCAGCGTCGGCAAGGCCGTCGCCTGCCGCATAGGCACCTAAATGAATGCTCCCTTGGGGGCATTGGCTAATTGCTGCAATGAGTTTGCCTTCACCACTTGCCTTAGCAATGAGCGCGAGTAAGTCAGGGTTGCTAGGAATGTTTCCCGCCCCCCATAGCTGTAATAGCGCGCCTTTGATGCGTGAGTCGCCAAGTATGCTCTCCAATTGCCACGCGCTAATACCAGGCCAAAGGACGACTCTTGCGACTTCACCCTGGGCTACTGCAAGATAGTCGGCTAGCTCAAAGCGTGGGGCACCTCGCTGTTGGCAGGCCAGTCCCCGGCTAGGATAGTGTATAAAGTCATCGCCTACTCGCTCCCCAATAAGTGGGTAATTGGGGGAGGAGAATGCATCTACAGCGTTGCTGTGCTGCTTGATGGAGCGAACGCCTCGTAACAACCGGTTTGCAAAATAGATAGCCACTTCTTGCAGTGCAGGTTGGACGGCAAAGCGGAATGCGCCGTACAGGTTATCCAAGGCGTCGCTATTCGGGGCCTCTAGCGGCTGCATGGCGCCAGTTAACACTACGGGACGATCTATTCCTTGTAACTGATAAGCAAGGCTGGCGGCCGTCCAGCTTAATGTGTCGGTGCCATGAATAATCACGAAGCCGCGATAGGCGTTGACGTTATCGGCGATGTCTCTTGCTAACTGCTGCCAGTTAAGCGGTGTGGCAGCACTTGAATCGATTAGCGACGCGTAGCTAATAACATCGTACGCGGGTAGGCTTTGCCGTTGTGCCAGGGGAAGGTGGCTTAATGCTTGATGTAGGCGGTCACGAAAATTACCGCCTGGGGTAAGGCCATTCGCCTGTTGCAACATGCCTATGGTGCCGCCGGTATAAATGACCAGCAGGCGCTCTTTAGTGGGAGCTGAAGATGTTAAAGGAGACGTCGTGCTCAAAGCATTATCCTGAAATGGTCGATGACTGCGTTAACGGGCCGCTTTGCATCGGTAGCTTTAGTGTCACTAGTAAGTTAGTTGTTATGTACTATCAGTTTGCCTGACTGGTCATCTAGTCGACGTTTACGACCAGCGAGAAGCGCAAACCCGCAGCAGATTAGAATCAATAAAATAAGTAGCCAAGCGATGTCTTCAGTGCCGGCACCTGCTTGGAGCATCAGGCCCACGCCAAATGGCCCAAGGGATGCAAGCGTGTAACCTCCACCCTGGACGAGGCCAGAGAGCTGCCCGGCTAAACGTGAGTTAGCGGTTCTCAATACCAGAAGGCTAAGTGCTAAGCTGAAGCTGCCGCCTTGACCAATGCCAAGTAGCGCTGCCCCTGGCCACTTCCAGGCCAATGGCGCGATTAGCAGCATCCAAAGGCCTAATCCAGTGCTGAACAGAACCAGCAGCAGGGCGGGGCGCTGGTCTTTGCCTAAGCGAGCCAGCCAAGGGGCGGATAGTGCAGCGCCTAGCTGGCACATGATTGAAATAGCCATTGTCCAGCCCGCGGCGGCCTCATCGTATCCGCGATATACCAGTAGTGTGGGCAGCCAGCCGAACACGATATACGCCATTGAGGACTGGATGCCCATAAACAGCATGACATGCCAAGTCAGCGGTTTGCGTAGCAAATGCAGAAGCGGTGCTTTTGGTGAAGTGGGTAACTGAGATTGCTGGGTTTTGGGGGCCTTCGCGATCCATAGAAGTAATGCCACAAGCGCTAACAGGGACCAGCTCATTAAACTCAGCTGCCAACTTCCCAGCCATTGCATTAGTGGTACGCTAAGCCCAGCGCCCAGCGCACCCCCAAGGCAGAGCGCCATGGTGTAAAGCCCGGTAAGTAAGTCGGCACTTTCAGGCAGTTCTCGTTTGACCAAGGCGGGCAGCAACGTACCACTAATCCCGATAGCTGTGCCTGCCATAGCAGAACCCATAAATAGGCTGCCGGGCAGCGGTAGCCCCCTAACTATTAGCCCACTGGCTAATAGTAATAGCGCTCCGCTTAGCGCACGTTCACTACCAAGCCGATGGGCCAACATTGGTGCGAGTGGGGCCGACAAGCCCAGGAAAAGTACCGGTAAGGTGGTGAGAATACCTGCGGCCGCAGGTGTTAATCCGGCGGTCTCTTGTAGGCGGTTTAGCAGTGGGGCAACCGATGACATAGCAGGGCGCAAATTAAGCCCTACTACGAACATCAGTAAGATGAAGGTGAATGCACGACGAGAGACCATGGCGGGCGCTTACGCTTATTTAAGGTGTGGACGTAAATCTCCACGCACCGCATCGAGCAGGGTAATAAAGTGGTAGTCCTGAGGAGTGTCCAAGCAGTCTACCCGTACCTGGGTGCGCATTCCTTTATTGATATCTAATTTATCATAGATTTCCAGGGTTAGCTTGCGCGCAGGTTTATCGCCAGGAGCGATAATGCCTTCTTCAAGGGTAAACGTTTCAAGCAGGGTCACGCGCACCCGCGTACTGTTGCCTTCGCTCAGTACACGCCGCACGAAGAGCCAGCCTTCGCAGGGGAGCGCGTCATTGCTGTCGCGCTCGCGCAAAAAAAGCGTACGGTAGCAGGCACCTTCCACCGACGCCTTTTCGGCCATGCTGCGATATGCTTGAAGCACTTGTCCTGAAGAAGCACGCGCATCTTCTAGGCGCTGTGAAATACCTTGATGTTCGCGACTCAGCTGCTCTTGATGCTGAAAGGCAAGCCACTGACGGTACTCATTAATTAGTTGCTTCGACGCCATGATCACTCCATGAATCAATTCAGTGGTAATGCTGGAATATGCAGGGCGCTAACCTTCGCATATTCCTTGCCGGCAGGCTAGCGGCGGGCGCGGCGGCGTTCGCCGCTTGAAGACGCGGATTGCCCGTCAGGCTTACGTTTGGCGCGGGGTTGCCGCTGGCCCCGGCGCCCATTTTCAATCGGCTCGGGCTTGGCGTTGGGGTCAGGTTCGAAACCGGGCTCAATACGCTTGGGAAGTGTCTGCTTGATTAACCGTTCGATGCCGCTGAGTAAACCATGCTCATCGACACATACCAGTGAGACGGCTTCACCATTGCTACCTGCACGACCTGTGCGGCCAATACGGTGCACATAGTCTTCCGCTACATTAGGCAGGTCGAAGTTCACTACGTGGGGTAGTTCATTGATATCCAGCCCGCGCGCGGCGATATCGGTGGCCACCAGTACCTGTAGGTCACCGCTTTTGAAAGCGCCTAGAGCCCGAGTTCTGGCGCCTTGGCTTTTATTGCCATGGATTGCCATCGCAGGAATATCTTGCTTGGAGAGCTGCTCTGCTAGGCGGTTAGCGCCATGTTTGGTGCGTGTAAACACCAACACCTGAAACCAGCCATGCTGTTGGATCAAATGAGCGAGTAGTTCACGCTTTTTATCGCGATCTACGCGATAAATGGCCTGCTCAATTCGTTCGGCTGTGGTGTTGCGCGGTGCAACTTCAATCAACGCAGGGTTGACGAGTAGTTGCTGGGCGAGCGCTTGAATTTCATTTGAAAACGTCGCGGAAAATAGCAGGTTTTGACGCTTTTTTGGCACCAAGCGCAGCAGCCGCTTAATGTCATGAATAAAGCCCATGTCGAGCATGCGATCCGCTTCATCGAGAACAAGGATTTCCACTGCGGATAAATCGACATGGCCTTGCTGTTGAAGGTCAAGCAGCCGGCCTGGGGTGGCAACCAAGACATCAAGGCCTGCTTTTAAGGCATCAACCTGGGGTTGCTGACCAACGCCACCAAAAATAATGTGGGAGCGAAGCGCAAGGTGTTGGCCATAAGCGGAAACACTTTCACCCACTTGGGCGGCCAGCTCACGGGTAGGAGTGAGGACGAGAGCTCTTACTTGGCGTTTCGCGGGGCGCTTGCCGTTAGCGAGCCGCTGAAGCATCGGTAGCGTAAAACCAGCTGTTTTACCTGTGCCGGTTTGGGCACTGGCGAGTAGGTCACGCCCCTCCAGTACTACGGGGATAGCCTTTAATTGAATAGGGGTTGGCTGGGTATAGCCTTGCGCGGTAACGGCGCGCAGTAAATCGTCGTGCAGACCAAGTTCAGAAAAGCTCATGCGTTCTCCGCAATCACCTAGCAAGTCATACCGACAGGCGGCAGTTTGCTAAGCGTAATGTTCAAAAAGCGAGGATGATACACCGTCGCGGCAGCGAAGTTTGCCAGATAAAGTGCGCTGCCGCGATGGACATTTATTAGCCGCAAAAGGCAAGTACGTATGACAAAGCCTTGTTCGGAAGTGACGGGGTAGTGCTGAAAAATAACCGTGATACACCATTACAGTGTATCACGATTGCTAGCTGGCGGTGCCTTTCAACGTGCTTATTGGTGGTCAATGTGCTGCGCATAAAGGCTGGTAACCCGCGCATGACTGGCAGCAGGCAGTGGCAGCGAGGCGACTTCATCGGCGCTAAGCTCAAAGAGTTGGTTGGGGTGCGCTATGCCAGCATCAAATAGCTGCGCCGCCGTGGCAGGGCCAATGCCATCTAGGGTCATTAACGGGCGGGTAAAGTTTTCAAGAATATGTGCTTGCTGTTGGGCAGAGCTGGGGGCGCTGTATAGCTCAAGGGCTTGTTCAGCAACAAACTGTTCAATGCGTCCCAGTGTCTCAATAGCCTGTGCAGGGGCTCCCTGGGCAACCAGTATGACGGTGATAGCCTCATGGCTATTTAGGGCCGTCTCTAATAGGGAGAGTGATGTATCGCCCTCAAGCCATGCTTTTAGAGAGTGCGTTAGGCTAGCAAGCTGCTTGTGTAGCGCCTCAACGTCTAACGTGTTGTCACTATTCATATCGCGTCCTTGTCCGAGTCTCTGACGTAGCTTAGCCGTTAATAGGCAGGTCGACATGAGGTGCCCAAGCTGACCTACTCAAAAAAGTTGCCTTGGCGTAGCTGATGTGCGATCTGGCCGGCAATGCTGGCCCAACTCTCGCCTAGTGAGCGTACCAATGCTGGGTAGCCATCTTCATTGAGTTCTGTTTCAGCAGTAACACTTTTCATCGCCAAAAGTTCATTGCTGTTGCTTCGAAGCTGCCACTGGCCGCTGGCCACAGCAACCCCATCATACCTTCCCTGGAACTGATCAATTTCAAGTTGCAGTGTTGGACCGCTAGGTGCATTGATCTCTTCCCGAACTACTTGGATAGTGGGTAGCTCATGGGCAAGGTGCACCCGCAGTGATCGCTCCAGCTGACGGCCTATGCTTTCCGCCCACTGATGCTCCCGCGCTTCGTTGAGGGCAATATCATCTAACTGCATAACAATACCATCAACATCTAGATAATGTGCTAACCGTGGAGCGCTTACTTTAAGCGTGGCTTGGGGTTGAACCGGGGCGTTAACCGCTGGGCTGCTCGGTAGCATGTAGCGTGCCGGGGGGGTAACGCTGCTTGCACAGGCCGACAGCAGAAGGCTCAGGCCGAGCAACAGTAAAGCCTTAAGGGTCAGAAAGCGCATAGTCATTCCTTGTTAGCGTGGAGCACGGGGAATTGGATCTTGAGTGTCCAGGTTATCAAATAGCAATGCCCTGGGGTTTTCGTTCAACGTGCGGGTAAGGGGCTGTAGGTCACGCATCAAACGGTCTAGGCGTTGAATCGCGGTGGTTAACTCCTGGTAAGCAGGCGAAGAGGGCGAAACACCTTGTAGTGTGCTGCGTAGCTCATCGAGTGTAGCGTTCAGGTTGCCGCCAAGTGCTTGGGTATCTGGGTCATTTAGAAGCTGGTTCATTGCCGCGCTGACTTCACGAACTTCGTTGAGTACGCTCTCTGACGCCTGCAGATTGCGATCTAGGCCGGCCAACAGCGGCTCTACCTCTAATCCGTTAAGTTTATCCAATAAATTGGTCACTTGCGCTTGGATTTGTGCAAACCCGCCTGCCACCGTGGGGAAAACGGTGCGTTCTGAAAAAGACTCAGCCAAATATTGATCGGCTAAATCCCGCTGGAAGTTCAGATCGACAAAGAGGGCGCCAGTGAGCAGGTTGCCATTTTTCAGGGATGCGCGCAGGCCCATGCCAAACATGCGCTGAAAACGCTCTTCCCACATCTCTAAATCAATATCCTCATTTTCAATACCTAAACGTTGCGGCTCAATGCGGATCAATACTGGTATAGAAAACTGAGCTCGTGAATCAGGTTGTGGAGCGGTAAAGTTCCAGGGGACGGCGGCAACGGTGCCCAGGCGGACACCTCGAAACTCCACGGGCGCCCCTTTTGAGAGCCCACGTACCGTATCCTCAACCAGTAGCACGTATTCGAGATAGCGGTTAAATGTCCCCTCGCGGGCACTATCTTCATCTGCATAGAGGCTAAAGCTGGCATTGGCTTCTACCGGGCGGCCCATGGGTAAATCCTCGGGTACGCCAAAGGTAACCCCGCCGCCCAGCAGCGCTTCCAGGGACTCTACGTTGACACGGACGCCATCGGCGTCTAAACGAAAATCAACGCCGCTAGACGTCCAGAACCGAGTGCTGTCCGTGACAAGCTGTGCATAAGGGTCTTCTATAAAGACATGGTGATGCATGGTACGAGTTTCAGGCTCAAAACGTGTGTCTTCAACGCGGCCAACGGTATAGCCTTGGAAGGACACGGGATCCCCTACACGCAGTGAATTGCCCAGCTGGCTCACTAGACTGATGTGCAGCCCAGCTTGGCCTGCAGGCGCGACCGGGGGAACGTCGCTGACCTGAAACTCACGGCGTGGCTCTTCAGACCTACCCGGCTCAAGCTGAATATAAGCACCTGAAAGCACGGTGCCAAGGCCGCTGATGCCTTCCCTTCCAATACGTGGTTTGACGACCCAAAAGCGGCTGTCTTCGCGCAGCATAGTTTCAGCTTCAGGTTGAATGCGGGCAGTCAGGACCGCGTGGGAAAGATCGTCAGATAGCTGCACGCTTTGTACCCGACCTATTTCAACGTTGCGGCTACGAATTAATGTGCTGCCTGCCTCTATGCCTTCAGCATTTTCCATATTGAGTGTTACCAGCGTGCCGCGGCTTGTATAGTTGTCGTATACCAGCCACATGCCAATAATGACAGCGACAATTGGCACAATCCAGATAGGCGAAAGCCTAGTCTGAGGCGATGACTTCGCCCTGTGCAAGTCGTTCTCTTCTGAAGGCGTTGTTCTTTGCTGCGGGGTTGAATCATTAGCCATCAACAGGTTCCTTGGTGGCCGTTTCACGGCGAGTAGAGCATGTGGGTGGGGCGTCCCAAATCAAGCGTGGGTCAAAGGTTATGGCAGCAAGCATGGTGAACACTACCACGGCTCCAAATGCCAATGCAGCTGGGCCAGGGGTAATTGACATTAACGAGCCGGCCCGTATGAGGGCAACTAAGATAGCAACAACAAACACATCGACCATTGACCAGCGGCCGATAAACTCGGTGAGCCTGTAAAGTTTAGTGCGGCTTTGGGCGTTCAGTTCGTTGCTGCGCTTTATTACAAGGCAGAGCCACGCCAAGGCGACGAGCTTACCTACGGGTACGATGACACTCGCAATAAAGATAACTGCAGCTATCGGCCATGAGCCCATTTGAAGCAGTTGCACTACCCCGCCAATGATGGTGGAAGGTGTTGTGTGCCCTAGGCTAGTCGTGGTCATAATCGGGTAGACGTTAGCCGGGATATACATAATGGTGGCGGCAAAGAGCAGTGCCCAAGTGCGCTGTAAACTGTGAGGTAAGCGCTGGTGGAGCTTTTCATGGCAGCGTGTGCAGCGGTTTTGGCCTTGAGGAGAAAGGCGATTCACTAAGCCGCAGGTTGGACACCCTGTCACCCCTTGGCTGGCGCCGGTGGTGCCAGTTTTTGTTCCTTCTGGCGCGAGGGGTTCGCCCTCCAGCGAGAACCACATCCAGTCGGCGTCAAGAGACTGTGACGTCTTTAGCAATAACACGGCAAACATACAAAACGACCAAAAAGAGATACCCAGCTCAATATGCGCCATGCCGGCAATTTTAATTAAACTGACCAGGGCGCCAATGATAAAGACATCGGCCATCATCCAAGGGGTTAGGTGGGCTAAAGAGCGCGCGATGTCACGGCTAAATGACATATGTTTGCCGCGTAAAAGGCCGTACTGCAGCCAAATGACGCCCACCAGATAAACCGCTGGCAGCACGATAATCGTCATGATGACCGCAATTGCGACAATAGGCTGGTGAAAGGCGATTAGTGTAGTGGCTGTCTGCGAGAGCTCAATGCGGTTACCCACGCCACCTACGTTAAAACTGATAAACGGAAATGATACTGCAATCAGCAGGGCAATAAGCGAAGCGAGAGCAAGCGCCATGCTGCGTTGGGCTGGAAAGCGGTTACGCTTAACCAGGACGTGAGAACAGCGTGGGCAGGAAGCTTTCTCCCCAGATTTAAGCGGGGGCAGTGCTGAAACCCAGTCGCACTCATGGCAGGCACGCAGCCGCCTACGCTGAACGCGAAGCTCAGGCGGTAGGCGATCAACCAGCGGTGTATTAACCGGTAAGTGGCGTTTTTTTAGAGGGTAGTGGGGCAACAGCGAGCTCTCAATACATTAAGTAGTTAACACTAATACGGCGGGCGTGCTTGGCTGTCAAACCCGCGAATAAACTCTTCTTGACTGATGTGAAGGGTTGGACAAGGATGCACCCGCGATAGTGCCTAACATTACGACATTAAGGAACTGAAATGTTGCTCGCTTATATAGCGGTGCTGGTGGGATTAGCGTTACTTATTTGGAGCGCCGAAAAATTTATTGATGGTGCTGCGGCTACATCACGCTGGCTGGGGCTTTCACCCTTGCTTATTGGCATGCTGGTGATTGGATTTGGAACATCTGCACCTGAGATGACCGTATCGGTGTTAGCCGCCATGCAGGGAAATCCTGGCTTAGCAGTAGGTAATGCGTACGGGTCAAACATTGCTAATATCGGGCTCGTGTTAGGTTTTGTAGCGCTTATTGCACCTTTGGCGGTGCATTCAGATGTTATTCGCAAAGAGATGCCGTTATTAGTCGCCGTTATGCTTTTAACCGGCTTTATGCTGTTTGATGGATGGATTTCACGCTGGGAGGCGGTTGTACTGCTTGTTGCCTTGGTACTCTTTATCGGTGTAAGTATCGTGCGCTCACGCGGGCAAGCGAATGATCCGCTGGTTGATGAAGTTGCTCAGTCGCTGGACAGTAAACCCATGACCCGGGGCAAAGCGCTCATGTGGACGCTCGTGGGGTTAGTGTTGCTGATTGTGAGTTCGCGTCTGTTGGTCTGGGGAGCGGTCGAGATAGCGGTTGGTTTTGGTGTTAGCGACCTGATTATTGGTTTGACCGTGGTTGCTATAGGTACTTCTTTGCCTGAGCTGGCGTCTTCTATTAGTGCGCTACGCCGTAAAGAGCACGATATGGTGCTGGGCAACGTGGTGGGCTCCAATTTATTCAATAGCCTGGCTGTGGTTGGCTTGGCTGGGGTTATTCACCCCATTGAGATGGGGCGCGAAGTTCTGGTGCGTGATTGGAGTGTGATGACCTGCATGACGCTGCTAATGGTTCTATTCGCATTTTCCTGGCGAGGTCGACCGCGCCGGATAAATCGTGTTGAAGGCGGTATTTTGCTGGCGCTTTTTTTGGCTTATACCGGCTATATGGTGAGCATCGTAGTCACCACCTAAAGTGCTTTTAACTCTGCGTCAATGCGACACAGCTTAACGGCAAACTTTCTCTGTATAGCCATTGTCGAAGCTGTAAGATAGGCGTTAGATAAAGAATAAGCTTAGTGCTTATAACTAAAATGCAGTGCCACTAAGGCTCAACTAAGCTTGTGTGACCCAGTGATGGGATATTTGTTCAGGTCTTAGGAGAGTGTGATGGAACTCGACCCCCTGGTGCTATCGCGAATACAGTTCGCATTCGTTGTATCGTTTCACGCTATTTTTCCTGTTTTTACCATAGGCTTGGCATCTTATATTGCCCTGCTTCATGGCCTCTATTTTAAAACCAAAAACCCTGCGTGGGATCGTTTGTCGCTGTTTTGGACAAAGGTGTTCGCTGTGGTGTTTGGCATGGGGGTGGTGTCGGGCATCGTTATGTCTTTCCAGTTTGGTACGAATTGGAGCAACTTTTCCCAGGCAGCGTCTAATTTTTTAGGGCCTGTACTAAGCTACGAAGTGGTTACCGCTTTCTTCTTAGAAGCGGCGTTTCTTGGGGTGCTGTTATTTGGCCGAGGAAAAGTACCGCAGGGCGTGCACCTGTTTGCCGCTATCATGGTGGCCGTTGGTACGTTCATTTCCTCCTTCTGGATTCTCTCAGCTAACAGCTGGATGCATACGCCGGCAGGGGTCGAGCTGATTGACAATCGCTTCCATGTTGTTTCATGGATGGAAGCCATCTTTAACCCTTCATTCCCATACCGTTTTGCTCACATGGCGATGGCATCGTTTCTTACCGGTGGCTTTGTTGTAGCAGGGGTTAGCGCTTGGTTCTTACTGAGAGGTCGCGATCCGGAAGCTAATCGCCGGGCGCTCTCAATGTGCTTATGGTTATTGCTGTTCCTGGCGCCTGCTCAAGCGGTTGTCGGTGATTTTCATGGCTTGAATACCTTGGAATATCAGCCTACAAAAGTGGCGGCGATGGAAGGCAATTGGGAAACCTCAACTAACGTACCGCTACTGCTGTTTGCAATTCCTGATCAAGAGGCACAGACCAATCGTTTCGCTATTGGCATTCCTAGTTTAGCGAGCATTATTTTGACCCACTCAGCAGACGGGGAAGTGCCAGGAATTTCAGAGGCGGCGCCGGATGAGCAGCCACCGGTTGCGATTGTTTTCTGGGCTTTCCGTGTAATGGTTGGCATTGGGTTGTTGATGATCGCTGTTGCTTTGGCAGGGTTAATACTGCGCCGCAAAGGGCGTATCTACCATAACCCTGTTTTCCTGAAAGCGCTGACTGGCATGATTGCTATGCCTTTTGTGGCAGTACTGGCCGGATGGATAGTCACTGAGTCGGGCCGTGCTCCTTGGTTGGTATACGGGATGATGACCCATGCCGAAGGGGTCACGCCGTCGCTAACAGGGCCGATGGCGCTGTTTACTCTGGTTGGCTATGTGCTCGTCTATGGCGTGGTGTTCTATGCCGGTATTTATTACTTAACGCGTGTTGTGCGTAATGGCATGCTGCCAGAGGAAGAGCGGGAGACGGTGGGCGATAACTTCCATCGTCCTATGCGTCCAATGTCTGCTGCCCATACCCCCTTTGATGATGACGTTGATCCGGCTAGGAGCTAAACATGGAAATGTTTGATTTAACGCTAATATGGGCGTTCATCATCGGCTTTGGCATCATGATGTACGTCCTGATGGATGGGTTCGATTTGGGGCTTGGGATACTTTATCCCTTCGCCCCGGATGAAGATGCCCGTGACGTCATGATGAACTCTGTAGCGCCGGTATGGGATGGTAACGAGACGTGGCTAGTGCTTGGCGGAGCAGGGTTGCTTGGCGCTTTCCCGCTGGTCTATTCCGTGTTTTTACCAGCACTGTATATTGGCGTCTTTCTTATGTTGGCAGGGCTGATATTCCGGGGTGTGGCGTTTGAACTTCGTTTTAAGTCACGTCGTAACCGGCACTGGTGGAACCGAGCATTTTGCTGGGGTTCTTCTATTGCTGCCTTTGCGCAAGGTGCCGTGGTGGGTGCCTATATCCAAGGCTTTCGAGTAGAAAATTTCGCCTTTGTTGGCGGCCCTTTTGATTGGCTTACCCCGTTTTCGGTTTTAACCGGCTTAGGTTTAATGGCGGGCTATGCACTGCTAGGCGCCACATGGCTTATTCTTAAATCGGAAGGCCACATTCAGGATTGGGCCTACAAAATTACGCCACTGCTGTTAGCAATAGTGCTGGGCGTGTTTGCTATTATTAGCCTCTGGACACCGTTCGTGAATCCTGTGGTGTGGGAGCGTTGGTTTGGTCATCTTCAGATCATCTGGATATTTCCGGCGCTTGCGCTGCTATGTGCGTTCACTGTGTATAGGTCGGTGAAGCGGCGTAGGGAAGGTATCCCTTTCGTTGCGACGATAGGCATCTATGTATTTACCTATTTGGGCCTTATCGTTAGCAAATGGCCAGTGATTGTGCCTCCTAATTATACGCTTTGGGACGCTGCGTCTGCCCCTGAATCCCAGCTTTTCCTGCTGATTGGTGTGCTGTTCGTTATCCCGATTATTCTTACTTATACCGCTTGGACTTACTGGGTGTTCCGCGGCAAGGTACGAGTGGGTGACGGGTATCACTAATCCTATGTCCGGTCGGGATCAAAGCGAAGAGCCCCTCATTACGCCGCGCCGCTGGCTTCACATGCTCGCGCGCAGAGAGCGAAATCGGTTGGTAGGTGCGGCAGCCTGCGGTGTTTTAGCTGGCGTTCAAACCGTAGTGCTGGTGGTGGGCCTTGCCTGGCTGATAGACCAGCTAGTGATTCATGGCCGTTCGCCTGCGGAGCTTTTGCCCTTCTTTGGCGGGCTGGCCCTAGCCGTGGGGCTCCGCTCTCTTTTTCAGTGGGGGCAAGAAGTCTTAAGCGCTGAGGCGAGTCTGCGTATTCGCCAATTTGCCAGGGCCGAGTTGCTAGCGAAGATCGCGAAACTCGGCCCTGTTTGGTTGACCCAGCGGCAGAGTGGTGCTCTGGCTACTCAGGCTGTGGAACTTATTGATGCCCTGGATGGCTACTTTGCGCGTTTTTACCCCCAGCTACGTATCGTGGTGGCGTTGCCGCTGTTAATTGCCTGCGTGGTGGGGTGGCTCGATTACTTAGTAGCTATTTTTTTGCTCCTTTCTGCACCGCTTATTCCACTGTTTATGGCCTTGGTAGGGATGGGCGCGGAGCGTTTGAATCGAGATCAATTTGCAGCGGTTTCACGCTTATCTGCGCATTTTATTGATCGCGTGCGCGGTATGACGACGTTGCAGCTCTTTGGTCACACCCGTTCCGCTCAGCAGGACGTTTGGTATGCCACGGATGAGTATCGCCGCTTAAGTATGCGTACTTTGCGACTGGCGTTTTTATCCTCCGCTGTGCTTGAGTTCTTTGCGTCTGTCGCTATTGCGGTTGTTGCCATGTATGTGGGTTTTGGTCTGCTAGGCTACATCGATTACGGTCCATCGCCATCACTTACGCTATTCACTGGCTTGGCAGTGTTGCTGTTGGCGCCTGAGTTTTTCCAGCCTTTACGCACGCTTTCTCAGCACTACCACGATCGTGCGGCGGCGTTAGGTGCTGCGGAAAGTATTGCTACAATTTTTAATGAACCAGCATTAGTTCCTCATCATATAGCGTCGCCGCAAGCGCCAGGCGTTGAGTGTGAGTTAGCCAGTATCAGTGTGGGCTATGTTGGACGGACACCGACGTTGCAGGCAGTAAGCATGACGGTTTGTGTCGGTGATGTTGTGGCTATTACTGGCGAGTCAGGTAGCGGAAAATCGTCGCTGTTAGCGATTTTGGCAGGCTTTATGGCGCCATTAAGTGGCGAGTATCGCCGACGGTCAGCAAAAGTGGCGTGGCTTGATCAAAGCCCGTGTCTTATTCAGGGCAGCATGGCGGATAATCTTCGATTAGCTAATCCAGAGGCGAATGAGGCAGCCATGACGGATGCGTTGCGCCGTGCTGGATTGGGGGCCTTATTAGAAGCATTGCCGGCTGGGCTAGAGAGCATTGTTGGCGAGCGCGCCGTTGGTCTTTCGGGAGGGCAGGCCCAGCGGCTTGCCCTTGCGCGTGTTTATTTAAGTACGGCGCCGCTAGTCGTATTGGATGAGCCAACGGCGAATTTGGACGCCTCAGCAGAACTAGCCGTTATTCAGGCGCTGCTTGAGTGGGCTAAAGAGGGGCGAACGCTAGTGATTGCTACTCACCATCCCGCTATTGTTCATGCGGCTACTCGCCACTTTGTGTGCGAGGCGGGCAAGCTCAACGAGGTAAGCCTATGAGGCGTGTCTACCGTGAGTTCAAACCCTGGCTTGCTCTCTTACTGCGACGTCGTCAACGCTTCTTAGTTGGCGTCTTCCTCGTTTGGATTACGCTGCTAGCAGGGCTCTCTTTATTAGGTTTGTCCGGCTGGTTCATAGCTGCCTGCGCCCTTGCGGGTATTGCGTTAGCGGCAGGTCTGCCTTCTTCTTTGGATATTTATGTGCCTGGTGGAGGCATTCGTTTTTTTGCCTTGCTGCGAACGGTTGCACGTTACGTAGAGCGTCTTTATAACCACAATACGGTGTTAACGCTGCTGGCGGATCTACGCTTTCGTGTGTTCGGGTACTTAACGCGACTTGATGATGCTAGCTTACGTCGTCGTAGAGCCAGTGACTGGCTAAGCCGCCTGACAGCAGATATTGATACGCTAGATAATTTTTACCTTCGTCTACTGATACCGCCCTTTGTTGCGTTGTTATGCCTGCTTGTTGTATCGGCATTTATCGCTATCTGGCTACCTGGCGTTGCTCTCATGGTGGCTGTTTCGTTAGGGCTGCTGTGGCTAGTTATTACCCTGGGGTATGCCTGGCTTGGGTTTGCCAATAGCCACCAGCAGACAGTCGATCAAAGAGAACTGCGCCACTTAGTGCTTGATCAAGTACAAGCCTCTGCGGAGCTGATGAGCTACGGTACCAGTGCCTGGCATCAGCGAAAAATTGCCAGTCATGAAATGGATGCTGCGGCTAATCAGAGACGCTTGACGCTTAGGGCCGCGCTAGGTAACGCACTAGTTTCCATTGTGACCGGTATGCTGGTATTAGCCGTATTGTGGCTTGCCAGCATCGCCTTGGGAGAGGGGCGTGTCAACGGGCCAATTATGGTGATGGCCGTATTAATTATTTTGGGGATCAATGAAGCATTTAACCTATTGCCTTCAGCCTTTATTAAATTAGGGGCAAGCTATGCGGCGGTTCAGCGGTTGAATATTTTGTCGGTTAATACGCTTATCCCTGCTTCCGTGGCCTTTCCCCTCGAGAACCAGACCTACTCCCTTCGTTTGAATAGCGTCTCATTTTTCTATCCAAATATGCTTGAGCCCGCGTTAAGTAATGTTTCGTTTGTGCTGCCAGCCGCTAAGCGAGCGGTGATAACAGGGGTCTCCGGCGCGGGTAAGTCGACACTTGCTCAGCTGCTTATGGGGCGAGCTTCACCCTCTAGTGGTGATGTCAGCGTGGCAGGGTTTGCGCCGTTTACATTGACAGAAGATAGCCGGGCAGCACATTTCGCTATGCTTTCCCAGCAGGTTGATCTTTTCGATGGATCATTGGCGGAAAACTTACGTATCGCAAAGCCTAGCGCTAGCAACAAGGAGCTATGGCGTGCCTTGGATCAAGTGGCGTTAAGCGATTGGGCGCAGCAGCAGCCACAAAAGCTGGGCACGTCAGTAGGGGAGAAGGGGCAGCAGCTATCCGGTGGGCAAGCCAGGCGGGTTGCCTTAGCGCGCTTATTTTTACGTAGTCCAAACGTGGTGCTGCTGGATGAGCCTTTTGCTGGTGTTGATGCGCAAACGGCACAGCATCTAGCGCGTGCTTTAGATGACTGGTTGCAGGATAAAACAGTGATTTACTTTGTTCATCAAGTAGATGATGCGAGTTTATTGCCCGGAGTTGAGTACACTTGGCGGCTTGCTGAGGGACAGCTAATTGCTGATACTGGCATAAGTAGCTAGTTACCTAAGCAAAAAAAGGAATTCGATATGCATGAGTTTTTACGTCGGCTGCCAAAAGTAGAGCTTCACTTGCATATTGAAGGCTCTCTTGAGCCAGCATTAATGTTTGAGCTTGCGAAACGCAATAACATTGAGCTTCCTTATGCAACGGTTGAAGATGCGAAAGCAGCTTATCAATTTGATGATCTGCAAGGATTTTTAAATCTTTACTACCAAGGCATGGATGTACTGCGCACCCAGCAAGATTTTTATGATTTGGCGATGGATTATTTTAAACGAGCGCGCGAAGAGGGAGTAGTGCATATAGACATGCATTTTGACCCGCAAGCGCACTTGCTGCGTGGCGTGCCCCTTGAGGTTGTGATGGCGGGCTTGTTGCAAGCAAAAGAAGAGGCTGAAACATCGTTAGATTTGTCTGTTGGCATGATCATGGCATTCCTGCGTGATCGGCCAGCGGATGAAGCGCTGCATGTTTTTGAACAAGCGGCGCCTTATTGGAAGCATCTGGATGCGATTGGTCTTGATAGTGCTGAGCGCGATAACCCACCCGTTAAATTTCAGGCACTGTTTGCACGTGCTAAAGATGTTGGCTTAGTGCGTGTGGCCCATGCTGGTGAAGAGGGGCCTGCGGACTATATCGTTGAAGCGCTCGATGTGCTTGATGTGCAGCGTATTGATCACGGTGTGCGCTGCTTAGAGAGTAACGCTGTGATCCAGCGCCTTCGTGAGCAGCAAACCGTCTTAACCGTTTGCCCGCTTTCAAACGTTAGCTTAAAGGTGGTTGAGCAATTGAGCGACCATCCGCTCCCGATCCTGCTAGCGGAAGGGCTAAAAGTCACGATCAGTTCAGATGATCCGGCGTACTTTGGGGGTGGCTTGCTTACAAATCACTTGGCGTGTGCTGAAGCATTTGGTTGGAGTGAGGATGTTTTTCGCACGTTAAATCGCAATGCGATAGAAGAAGCATTTACTAGTGAGGGGCGCCGCGAAGAACTTAAGCGGCGTTTAGAGCGTGCTTAAGTTGAGTATATAAAAGAGAACTGCCGGCGCAAGGCCGGCAGTTTTGTGATAGCTAACTCAGGTGTAATGCCTGCGTCAGGGGAGAGCTGGAATTTCGAAATCAGGCATCTCGCCGGTGAGCGTATGCAGAAATGCGGTGATGTCGTTAATCGTTGCATCATCAAATTCCCGGCCAAGCATCTCCTCGCCCATGATAGCGACCGCTTCCTCTAGCGTTTCAGTAGCGCCATTGTTCATATAGGGATAGGTGACGGCTACGTTTCTAAGCGTAGGTGTCTTGAAGCGATATTTATCGCTCTCTTCACCAGTTACTAGGTAGCGGCCTAGGTCGGTTGAGCCTGGAACTTGGATCGCATGGAAGCGGCTATCTGTTAGCGCTGGCCCGCTGTGGCAAGCAATACAACCATTGTTAACAAAAGCAGCCATACCATCTTTAGCTTGGTCGCTGATGGCGCTTAGGTCACCGCGGAGGTAGCGGTCAAACGGTGAGTTTGGCGTATTAAGTGTGCGCTGAAAAGAAGCAAGTGCTTTGGCCAGGTTGTCGGCATTGATTGGATCTGCGTCATCAGGATAGGCTTCAGCAAATTTCTCCTGATAGAGATCAAACTCCGTTAAGCGTTCCAACGCCATTTCAAGATCCATTGCCATTTCGACATCGGCTTCGATAGGCCCAAGTGCTTGCCCTTCTAGATCTGGTTCGCGGCCATCCCAGAACTGGGCTTCAAAAAAACCACTATTTAGGACTGTTGGTGTATTGCGCTCACCGACTTGGCCGTCATGGCCCACTGCGCGAGGGATACGGTCAGCCCAACCCAATGCAGGGTTATGGCAGGTCGCGCAGCTGATGACACCGCTGGAAGAAATTCGCGGCTCGAAAAACAGCATATTACCCAACTCAACTTTCTCTTTGGTAAGTGAGTTGTGCGCAGGTATAGGGGGTAAGTATGGCAACGCCTCAAATCGGTCGCGGTAATCCTCAAAACCGTCTTCCGCTGCCATGGCCCCAGTAGATATTAATGCTGCACTGGCAATAATGCCGGGCAGAATTTTTTTCGTCATTTTCATCGATGATCCCCTCGCATGAGTAGCACTCATAAATAGCACTTACAACGGCTAGTCCTGCAGTTTGCTAATCTAGCCTTAGTCAAGGTAGGTGCTTTTAATATTAGTTTTCAACCAAGTGTAATAGTCGGGTAAGGGGGTGGCTTGCGCTGGGTCAAGTTTTCTCGCAATTTCTGTCTAAGCTTAGTGTTTATTCTACGCTGGGTGGTTATGGAGGAAGGAGGGTGAGGTACCCTGGTGATAAAACGTGTCTTAAGTCTTTTATAGTAAGGAGGTGATATGCCGCGTTACCGATACCCTGTTATTCCTGAATCGGAAGTGACGCCTAAGGCAGTATTCGACAATCGTCGTCACTTCTTGCGTCAGGGTTTTGCTGTTGGGGCTGCCGTCATGCTGGCTCCCAGCATGTTTTTGACAAAAAAAGCGCATGCTTGGGCAGGTGTACTTAAGCCCGCGCTTGAGAATGATTTGCCGAGCCAAGAATTGGCCGGCGGTGAAGCGCTTACCGACTTTCGAGATGCCACTACCTACAATAACTTTTATGAATTTGGGACAGGAAAACGAGATCCTGAAGTTTTTGCTCACAATTTGCCAGTTGACCCCTGGAGTATCTCCCTAGAAGGGGAGCTGGACAAAACAGGGGCTATACCACTTGAAGATATGCTTAAGCGCCACTCTTTAGAGGAGCGTATTTACCGATTACGTTGCGTGGAAGCGTGGTCGATGGTCATTCCTTGGATTGGGATACCTCTGGCGGATCTGCTCAATCACCATGGGCTAACATCCCGGTCTAAGTATGTTGAATTTGAGTCGCTATATGACCCAGATAATTTAAGAGGCCAGCGCCGTTCCATTATCGATTGGCCATATCGAGAGGCACTGCGTATTGATGAGGCAATGCACCCGTTAACGTTGCTAGCTGTGGGCATGTATGGGGAAAAAATGCCTAATCAAAATGGTGCGCCCATTCGGTTAGTTGTGCCATGGAAGTACGGTTTTAAGAGCATTAAATCGATTACCAAAATACGTATTCTTGAAGAGCCGCCCACTACCTCTTGGCAAGCGCGTAATCCTGAAGAGTATGGTTTTTATGCCAATGTAAACCCGGATGTTAATCATCCCCGTTGGTCGCAGGCAAGAGAGCGTAGGATTGGCGAGTCAGGCCGCCGGGAAACGCTGATGTTCAATGGTTATGGCGAGGAAGTCGCTCATCTTTATAAAGGTATGGATCTTCAAAAACATTATTGATTAGCAGTGAGTGATTTATGGCAGTTAAAGCAACGCCAGTATCTTTTTTTCGTTTATGCGTGTTCGCGGCAGGTCTACTGCCAGGCTTATGGTTAACATGGCAGTGGCATTACGGTGATCTAGGGGCTAATCCGGCGGAAGCCGTTGTTCATTTCTCTGGCAGGGTTGGATTGTCACTATTGTTAGCCACGATAGCGTTTAGCCCTGCGTTTCGGCTTACACGCTGGTTAGGGTTTATGAAGGCTCGTCGTCAAATAGGGTTGTGGTCTTTTTTTTGGCTAATTTTACATATGCTTTCATGGATGGGGTTGGAGCAGTACTGGGAGTGGCAGTGGATTTGGCATGAAATGGTTGCCCTTGAATACATACGCTATGGAGCTGCTGCACTGCTACTGCTTATACCGTTAGCTTTGACTTCTTTTCAATGGGTGCCCGCTAAAATGGGTTGGAAAGCTTGGCACTGGTTGCACAGGCTGATCTATATCTCCGCAGGTCTCGGCATATACCACCTGTGGGTTCTCACTCGGGCTGACTATCTGCTACCTACTATATTTGCTTTATTATTTGCTGGTTTGGTTGTTTTTCGGTTGATTGATGCATTCATTCACCGCCAGTAAAAGTTAAGAGTAAAAAACTCATGCCATGTGCTTGACCAGAAAAAAAATACCAGTATGATGTGCACACATCGAACGGCAGCAGTCTTCGATAGCTCTTTAACAATTTGATCAGGTAATTCATGTGGGCGCTTGCCGATGAGGGTGATAAATCACCAAATATCAAGGCAAGCGGTCATGAAAACGTAAGTTTGAATGAATTCGTTTGAACCTTGAGCCAAGTTTGATGCGCTTTTGTTGCTTTCGGCTAGTCCTTAAGTAACGAGTAAGCATCACAATGATTTTAAACTGAAGAGTTTGATCATGGCTCAGATTGAACGCTGGCGGCAGGCCTAACACATGCAAGTCGAGCGGTAACAGATCTAGCTTGCTAGATGCTGACGAGCGGCGGACGGGTGAGTAATGCATAGGAATCTGCCCGATAGTGGGGGATAACCTGGGGAAACCCAGGCTAATACCGCATACGTCCTACGGGAGAAAGGGGGCTCCGGCTCCCGCTATTGGATGAGCCTATGTCGGATTAGCTAGTTGGTGAGGTAATGGCTCACCAAGGCAACGATCCGTAGCTGGTCTGAGAGGATGATCAGCCACATCGGGACTGAGACACGGCCCGAACTCCTACGGGAGGCAGCAGTGGGGAATATTGGACAATGGGCGAAAGCCTGATCCAGCCATGCCGCGTGTGTGAAGAAGGCCCTCGGGTTGTAAAGCACTTTCAGCGAGGAAGAACGCCTAGGGGTTAATACCCCCTAGGAAAGACATCACTCGCAGAAGAAGCACCGGCTAACTCCGTGCCAGCAGCCGCGGTAATACGGAGGGTGCAAGCGTTAATCGGAATTACTGGGCGTAAAGCGCGCGTAGGTGGCTTGATAAGCCGGTTGTGAAAGCCCCGGGCTCAACCTGGGAACGGCATCCGGAACTGTCAAGCTAGAGTGCAGGAGAGGAAGGTAGAATTCCCGGTGTAGCGGTGAAATGCGTAGAGATCGGGAGGAATACCAGTGGCGAAGGCGGCCTTCTGGACTGACACTGACACTGAGGTGCGAAAGCGTGGGTAGCAAACAGGATTAGATACCCTGGTAGTCCACGCCGTAAACGATGTCGACCAGCCGTTGGGTGCCTAGCGCACTTTGTGGCGAAGTTAACGCGATAAGTCGACCGCCTGGGGAGTACGGCCGCAAGGTTAAAACTCAAATGAATTGACGGGGGCCCGCACAAGCGGTGGAGCATGTGGTTTAATTCGATGCAACGCGAAGAACCTTACCTACTCTTGACATCCTGCGAACTTGTGAGAGATCACTTGGTGCCTTCGGGAACGCAGAGACAGGTGCTGCATGGCTGTCGTCAGCTCGTGTTGTGAAATGTTGGGTTAAGTCCCGTAACGAGCGCAACCCTTGTCCTTATTTGCCAGCACGTAATGGTGGGAACTCTAAGGAGACTGCCGGTGACAAACCGGAGGAAGGTGGGGACGACGTCAAGTCATCATGGCCCTTACGAGTAGGGCTACACACGTGCTACAATGGCCGGTACAAAGGGTTGCCAACTCGCGAGAGTGCGCTAATCCCGAAAAGCCGGTCTCAGTCCGGATCGGAGTCTGCAACTCGACTCCGTGAAGTCGGAATCGCTAGTAATCGTGAATCAGAATGTCACGGTGAATACGTTCCCGGGCCTTGTACACACCGCCCGTCACACCATGGGAGTGGACTGCACCAGAAGTGGTTAGCCTAACGCAAGAGGGCGATCACCACGGTGTGGTTCATGACTGGGGTGAAGTCGTAACAAGGTAGCCGTAGGGGAACCTGCGGCTGGATCACCTCCTTAAACGATGCATCACTCCTCGCGGTAAGCGCTCACAATGAATTACCTGATCAGATATAGAGCAAACGGTTTAAGCACGATCCCCTCTTGGGTCTGTAGCTCAGTTGGTTAGAGCGCACCCCTGATAAGGGTGAGGTCGGCAGTTCAAGTCTGCCCAGACCCACCAAATTCCTGCGATACTGCGTTAAAATGCTCCTCGTATAGCAGGCTATACGTCGTCGCATTTTGCCTTGTTTCACAGAAATTAATGGCAAGAGGTAAGGTCAGCAAAAAACAATGGGGCCATAGCTCAGCTGGGAGAGCGCCTGCCTTGCACGCAGGAGGTCAGCGGTTCGATCCCGCTTGGCTCCACCATTACGTACTGTGTTGTACATATTGTTTTATCGTACCTTAACGACCGTTTGTGAATGTTTCGTGACCATTGATAAGTCACTGTGTTTTAACACGTTGTTTTAACATACTGCTTTATCACTGTTCATTGAACAGCTGCTCTTTAACAATGTATATCATGCTGACATAAACGCTTCGTAGAAGTGTTTATACGTAATTGTTTTGTGATACGTCTCAAGCGTATCCGGCAATCGTTATTATTGCGAAATCCAGACTCCTTCGGGTTATAGGGTCAAGCAATTAAGCGCACACGGTGGATGCCTAGGCAGCCAGAGGCGATGAAAGACGTGGTAGCCTGCGATAAGGCTCGGCGAGGTGGCAAACAACCTTTGACCCGGGCATTTCTGAATGGGGAAACCCACTCATCATAAGATGAGTATCTTACGCTGAATATATAGGCGTAAGAGGCGAACCAGGGGAACTGAAACATCTAAGTACCCTGAGGAAAAGAAATCAACCGAGATTCCCCTAGTAGCGGCGAGCGAACGGGGACCAGCCCTTAAGCATGTGACTGATTAGACGAACGCGCTGGGAAGCGCGGCCGTAGCGGGTGATAGCCCCGTAGTCGAAAATCTGATCATGTGAAATCGAGTAGGTCGGGGCACGAGAAACCTTGACTGAAGACGGGGGGACCATCCTCCAAGGCTAAATACTCCTGGCTGACCGATAGTGAACCAGTACCGTGAGGGAAAGGCGAAAAGAACCCCGGAGAGGGGAGTGAAATAGATCCTGAAACCGTGTGCGTACAAGCAGTAGGAGCAGACTTGTTCTGTGACTGCGTACCTTTTGTATAATGGGTCAGCGACTTATATTCAGTGGCGAGGTTAACCGTTTAGGGGAGCCGTAGGGAAACCGAGTCTTAACTGGGCGACACAGTCGCTGGATATAGACCCGAAACCGAGCGATCTATCCATGAGCAGGGTGAAGGTTGAGTAACATCAACTGGAGGCCCGAACCAGGATCTGTTGAAAAAGATTTGGATGACTTGTGGATCGGAGTGAAAGGCTAATCAAGCTCGGAGATAGCTGGTTCTCCTCGAAAGCTATTTAGGTAGCGCCTCACGTATTACCGCCGGGGGTAGAGCACTGTTTCGGCTAGGGGGTCATCCCGACTTACCAACCCGAGGCAAACTCCGAATACCGGTGAGTATCAGCGTGGGAGACACACGGCGGGTGCTAACGTCCGTCGTGAAAAGGGAAACAACCCAGACCGTCAGCTAAGGTCCCCAAATCCTGGTTAAGTGGGAAACGATGTGGGAAGGCTCAGACAGCTAGGAGGTTGGCTTAGAAGCAGCCATCCTTTAAAGAAAGCGTAATAGCTCACTAGTCGAGTCGGCCTGCGCGGAAGATGTAACGGGGCTAAACCAGGTACCGAAGCTACGGGTGCATTCTTAGGAATGCGCGGTAGAGGAGCGTCGTGTAAGCCGATGAAGGTGAATTGAGAAGTTCGCTGGAGGTATCACGAGTGCGAATGCTGACATGAGTAACGATAAAGGGAGTGAAAAACTCCCTCGCCGGAAGACCAAGGGTTTCTGTTCGACGCTAATCGGAGCAGAGTGAGTCGGCCCCTAAGGCGAGGCCGAAAGGCGTAGTCGATGGGAAACGGGTCAATATTCCCGTACCGGACATGATTGCGATGGGGGGACGGAGAAGGCTAGGTGAGCCAGGCGTTGGTTGTCCTGGTGAAAGTGAGTAGGCCGAGGTGCTAGGAAAATCCGGCACCTTAAAGCCGAGACACGAGATGAACTGACCACGGTCAGGAAGTCACTGATGCCACGCTTCCAGGAAAAGCCTCTAAGCTTCAGATCATGTGCGACCGTACCCCAAACCGACACAGGTGGTCAGGGTGAGAATCCCAAGGCGCTTGAGAGAACTCGGGTGAAGGAACTAGGCAAAATGGTGCCGTAACTTCGGGAGAAGGCACGCCGGCGTAGGGTGATGAGACTTGCTCTCTAAGCCCGAACCGGTCGAAGATACCAGGTGGCTGCAACTGTTTAGTAAAAACACAGCACTCTGCTAACTCGTAAGAGGACGTATAGGGTGTGACGCCTGCCCGGTGCCGGAAGGTTAAATGATGGTGTTAGGCTTCGGCCGAAGCTCTTGATTGAAGCCCCGGTAAACGGCGGCCGTAACTATAACGGTCCTAAGGTAGCGAAATTCCTTGTCGGGTAAGTTCCGACCTGCACGAATGGCGTAATGATGGCCACGCTGTCTCCACCCGAGACTCAGTGAAATTGAAATCGCCGTGAAGATGCGGTGTACCCGCGGCTAGACGGAAAGACCCCGTGAACCTTTACTATAGCTTCACACTGGACGCTGATGTTGCCTGTGTAGGATAGCTGGGAGGCTTTGAAACCCGGACGCCAGTTCGGGTGGAGCCAACCTTGAAATACCAGCCTGGCATCATTGGCGTTCTCACTCAGGTCCGTTATCCGGATCGAGGACAGTGTGTGGTGGGTAGTTTGACTGGGGCGGTCTCCTCCCAAAGAGTAACGGAGGAGCACGAAGGTACCCTCAGCACGGTCGGACATCGTGCAGTGAGTGCAAGAGCATAAGGGTGCTTGACTGCGAGACAGACACGTCGAGCAGGTGCGAAAGCAGGTTCTAGTGATCCGGTGGTTCTGTATGGAAGGGCCATCGCTCAACGGATAAAAGGTACTCCGGGGATAACAGGCTGATACCGCCCAAGAGTTCACATCGACGGCGGTGTTTGGCACCTCGATGTCGGCTCATCACATCCTGGGGCTGAAGTCGGTCCCAAGGGTATGGCTGTTCGCCATTTAAAGTGGTACGCGAGCTGGGTTTAGAACGTCGTGAGACAGTTCGGTCCCTATCTGCCGTGGGCGTTGGATGTTTGAGAAGAGCTGCTCCTAGTACGAGAGGACCGGAGTGGACGACCCTCTGGTGTTCCGGTTGTCACGCCAGTGGCATTGCCGGGTAGCTATGGTCGGACAGGATAACCGCTGAAAGCATCTAAGCGGGAAGCCCCCTTCAAGATGAGACATCCCCGAGGACTTGATCCTCCTAAAGGGCCCAGCGAGACCAGCTGGTTGATAGGCACGGTGTGGAAGCGCTGCAAGGCGTTGAGCTAACGTGTACTAATGGCCCGTGAGGCTTGACCCTATAACACCCAAGGGGTCTGGTCGTAGTAATAACGAGAACCGGATACGCAGCAGCAAGCCAAGGCGCTTGCTGACAAGAGACGATCACAAAACACGTCATCGACGACATCAGCATGATGTACATTAAAAGTTACGCCTGACGACCATAGCGAGCGTGAACCACCTGATCCCTTGCCGAACTCAGCAGTGAAACCGCTTAGCGCCGATGGTAGTGTGGGGTCTCCCCATGCGAGAGTAGGTCATCGTCAGGCACTTATTAAGAAACACCCCAGCTTCATTTGAGGCTGGGGTGTTTTGTTTGGGCGAAAGAAAACAAGCGTCTCCCCTATGGTTTGTTTGTCGGGCACAAGCGGGAACTGCTTTAGCGAGCCCGAAAGGCGAGTCTCAAGGAGAATATGCGTAAAGCCCCGGAAGCCCAGCGCTGAATGGCCGGAACAGACATCGTCAGATATTTACTCACAGGAAAAAAGCTAGCAAAGCATTGGGTAGCGGCAGCTTGTATTAGTCAGTTCTGTCGATGATGGAAAAAAGTTAAGATGCTCTCTTTGGTGGTATTAACGCCAGCGGATGCCAGGCCCTTGGTTTACCATTAAGTGCTTGGTTACCGCTAAAAGGTTCGAGTGTCATGAATACGCCAGTGTCCACTACCTGTATAAAAATCAAGGAGCTATCTCCATGTCGGCTGAGACCGCTAACCATGAAAATGCCAGTCGAGACCGTATTGAACGAAGTATCTTAAGTGCCGCTGAGCAGGTGTTTTCTCGCCACGGTTACCGCGGCGCTAGCCTACAGGCGATTGCCGACCAAGCCGGTTTGCCTAAAGCAAACATTCTGTATTACATGGGGAATAAGCAGGCACTGTACGTGCGTTTGCTGAACCGCATGATGAGCCGATGGAATGCGGTTCTTGAAGACATTACCCCTGAAAGTGATCCTGGACAGGTGCTGAGTGAGTTTATTCGCACCAAAATGTTGCTTGGACAACGCTATCCAGAAGGTTCGAAGCTCTTCGCCGCTGAAATTTTGGCCGGCGCCCCGTTTTTAAGCGACTATTTATCGGGAGAGCTGAGGGAGTGGGTAGCCTCTCGGGCGGTAATTATTCGTCAGTGGTCAGCACAGGGTAAAATGGACGATGTTGACCCGCGCTGGCTGATATTTTTGATCTGGTCATCTACTCAGCATTACACTGAATATAGTGCCCAGGTAAGCGGCATACTAGGTAGAAATACGCTCAGTGAAGCGGATATTGAATCGATTTCTCAGTTTTTAGAGCAAATAATTTTAAAAGGCTGCGGCATTCGGCAATCTTCCTCGCCTAGCAGTATCCACGCGTAACTATCATGTCTACTTTGCCTATTGAGCCGCATTTAGCCGCCTTGCAAACCGCATTAGATGCTCACAACCGGCTGATTTTGGTTGCTCAACCGGGAGCGGGTAAGACTACCCGTGTGCCGTTAACACTTCTTGGCAGCTCGTGGTCACAGGGGCAAAAGCTTTTGCTGCTAGAACCCCGGCGCGTTGCGGCGCGGTTAGCGGCAAACTATATGGCAGAGCAGCTTAATGAGTCGGTTGGCCAGACGATCGGTTATCGAATGCGTGGTGATAGCAAGGTTAGCGCACAAACCCGTCTGGAAGTGGTTACCCAAGGGGTGCTCACTCGCATGCTGCAGGATGATCCGCTCCTTGAAGGCGTTGCGGGCATTATTTTTGATGAGTTTCATGAGCGTAGTCTTGAAGCGGATCTTGGTCTTGCGTTTGCGCTGGATATACAGCAAAGCATTCGCGATGACCTACGGCTTATTGTGATGTCTGCCACGCTCGATGTCGTCGCGTTGAAAAATGTATTGGGAAACGATACGCCCGTCATTGAAAGCAGCGGTCGACAATTCCCTGTTGAAACACAATATCGTCCTACACGCGGCAGCGAATCGTTAGAAATGGCGGCTTTTCGCGTGATAAGCGAGGCTCTATCATGGCCAGATGCACGCGATGTGCTGGTTATCTTGCCCGGTGTGGCTGAAATTGCTCGACTAGTTCAGACGCTAGAGAGTGACATGCCTGATATTGAAGTGCGTGCATTACACGGACGAATGCCCATCGAAGCACAGCAAGCTGCGTTGAAGCCTCATGAAGTGCGCCAACGTGTGATTGTATCAACCGCGATTGCTGAATCCAGTGTCACCGTAAACGGTGTAAATGTGGTTATCGACGCAGGCCTGGAGCGAGTACCGCTATTTCAGCCGCGTACAGGGTTAACACGCTTAACCACACGACGTGTTAATCGCGCCAGCGCTGACCAGCGCAGGGGGCGGGCCGGTCGGCAGCAACCAGGCATATGTTTCCGCTTATGGCCCCAAGAACAGCCGCTGGTTGCCTATGGCGAGCCAGAAATCGCCCAGGCCGATTTATCTAAATTGGTACTTGAAGTTGCGGTCTGGGGCGTTCAGTCACCCGATGTGCTGGCATGGGTGACTCCACCGCCAAAGGGCGCTTGGCAAAGTGGCCAGGCGTTGCTTGAGCAGCTAGGCATCATTGACTCGGTGACTAAGCTAACGCCGCTGGGTAAGCAGAGTGCACTCTGGCCCCTTGAGCCACGGCTAGCCGTTATGCTGGCAACGTCTTTTTCACTCAATGCGGTGCCATTAGCCTGTGGATTGGCAGCGCTATTAGAGAGTAGAGAGCGCATAAACGGCACTTTACAGGAGGCTTTAGTTCAGCGATTTGGGCAGCCCGCACGGTTTCCCCAGTGGCAAAGAGAGGCTGAGCGCCTGGCTAAAGTAGCGGGTATAGCGTTGTCTCGCAGCGTTAGTTGCGAGCCGTTAGGCGTGCTGCTGGCACTGGCTTATCCGGATCGTATCGGTCAACTTATCACTTCCGGCCGGTTCAAATTGGCCAATGGGAAGACCGCAACATTACCCAGCCGCCACTCCCTGGCAAACGCCCCTTACCTTGTTGCGGTGAGTGTTGAAAGTGCTTCCAAGGATGCAGCCATTTACTTGGCAGAGTCGCTTGCGTTGGCAACACTTGTGCGTTTTTTCCCGGCAACCCAACAGTGGGTGGATCGGATAAGGTGGTCAGATTCCCAAGGCAAGCTTGTCGGCGAAGCCGTTCAGTGTCATGGAGAGCTGGTGTTAGCCTCTCGACCGCTCGGGGAGCTGCCCGCTGAGGCTATTCAGCGTGCATTACTCATAGCGCTGAAACAGCGTCCAAACGTGGTGTTTACAAAGGAGGTACGGCAGCTGCAGGGGCGTATGGCGCTGCTACATCGTCTCTTTCCAGACCAGTGGCCAGACTGGTCAGATAAAGTGTTAATGGATGCGTTGGATACATGGCTTTTACCCTACTTAGCGGGCATGACGCGCATGAGTCAGCTAGAAAAGATGTCCTTTCACACGCATTTACTGGCTTCGTTGAAGTGGGATGATCAGGTTGCTTTTGATCGATTAGCGCCTAAGGCGCTGCCTGTGCCTAGCGGCAGTCAGGTGATGCTCGATTATGCTCCCTGTCATGATGGCCGCCCGCCTGTGTTAGCGCTTAAACTGCAAGAAGCGTTTGGATGGCAAGACTCACCTAGCATTGCTGATGGGCATGCTGTGGTTCTCATTCATCTGCTTTCACCTGCAAGAAGGCCGCTACAAGTAACTCAAGATCTACGTAGCTTTTGGCTAAATGGCTATTCAGAGGTGCGTAAGGAGATGCGTGGTCGCTATCCAAAACACCCCTGGCCAGAAAATCCGTTAACTGCAAAAGCCACTGCCAAGACAACGCATGGCAGTGGCTCAGCGCATTAACGTAGGCGGCGCCATATGGCTTTTTCAATTTCGACTAACGCGTAAATAGCGAGACTTAACAGCAAAATGGCTAACCAGTGCTGCAATTGTAGGGCTTCGCTGGCAAAAATAACCTGCATTATCGGCCAGTAAGTAAATGCTAGCTGTAGGAGCATAATAGCGCCAATCGCTAGCCAAACCATGCGGCTACTAAAAATGCCGTGAAAGGAGAATGTGCTGTTGATGAGGAAGCGACTATTGATTAAATAGGCAGCGCTACCGACCACCAGCATATTGACGGCGGCAGTGCGCGCTAACTCAATGCTTTCGCCTTGGGCGAGAACCCAGCTGAAAACGCTGAAAACACCGCCCAGTAATAGTAATGAGACAAAGATGACACGCCAGAGTAGAAACATATCGAGCAATGCCGCTTTTGGGTCCCGCGGTTGACGCTGCATTAAATCCTGTTCACTTTCCTCGAAGGCTAGGGCTAAGCCGAGTGTGGTAGCCACCACCATGTTTACCCAAAGCGCTTGAAGCGGGGTGATCGGTAGGTTGGTGCCCGCCAGCACCGCCAGCATTATTGCTAAGCCTTGTGCACCGTTGGTAGGCAGAATGAAGGTGATCGTTTTACGAATGTTGTCGTAGACTTTTCTACCTTCAGCTATCGCATTCACAATCGTGGCAAAATTATCGTCTGCAAGTACCATTTCAGAGGCATCTTTTGCTGCCTCGGTGCCTTGAATGCCCATCGCCACGCCGACATCAGCACGTTTAAGGGCAGGGCCATCATTGACCCCATCCCCAGTCATCGCACATATACCGCCCTTTGCCTGCATAGCTTTAACCAGTCTTAACTTGTGTTCAGGCGATGCGCGGGCAAATACATCGACATCCGTAATAATCTCTTCAAGCTGTGTATCGCTCATTGCTTCAACTTCGCGACCGGTAACCACTCGCTCTGTCTGTGAAAAACCTAGTTGTTTGGCAATAGAAAGGGCAGTAGCGGCATGGTCCCCGGTAATCATGACAGGGCGAATGCCTGCTCTGAGACACTCTTTCACTGCGTCAATGGCTTCTTCACGCGGAGGGTCGAGTAGGCCGATGATGCCTAAAAAGGTGAGATCCTGTTGAATATGTTCATGATCAAGAGACGGTGAGTCGGGTGATGCTATTTCTGCGATAGCTAACACTCTCAAGCCTTGCGAAGATAGCTCTTCAATCCGTGTTTCCCATTGGCTGCGATCAATAGGTGATAACCCTTCTTGAGTCAACGTATGACTCGACATCTCAAGGAGCCTATCCGGGGCGCCTTTTACCAATACTCGATGCTTGCCATCAAGCTCGTTTACCGTTGCCATATATTTATGTTCAGACTCGAAAGGAATTGCATCAAGTCGCGGATGGCGCTCGCGTAGAGGCTGAATTTCAAAGCCTGCTTTAGCGGCAGCAACGATTAAAGCGCCCTCTGTCGGGTCGCCGACGATGTGGTATGAATCATCACGCTGGGCAAGTTCTGCATCATTGCAAAGCGAAGCGACCTTCAGGAAGTGGCTTAATGCAGTGTGATCTTCTATGGAAATAGAAGAGGGTTGTGATTGAGCATCAGCGTCGACCTGTCGAATATTGCCCTCGGGGTTAAAGCCAGTACCTTCAATGGTGTATTGAGCGTCACCAAGCCAAATAGATGTGGCTGTCATCTCGTTGCGAGTAAGTGTGCCGGTTTTATCGGAAAAAATAGTCGAAATTGAGCCAAGAGTTTCAACCGCAGGAAGGCGCCGAATAATTGCCTTTCGTTTCGCCATGCGCTGAACGCCAAGGGCTAGGCTAATGGTAACAATAGCGGGTAAGCCTTCAGGAATGGCGGCCACTGCCAAGCCTACTGCCGCCATAAACATTTCGTCTAGGGGTTGGTTGTGAAAAAAACTACCTACGGCCGCAGTTAGTGCGGCTGCGCCTAATATAAAGAACGCTAGCATGCTTCCAGCGCGGTCTAATTGGCGCAATAAAGGGGTTTTAAGCTGTTCAATGCCGCGTACTAGCTCAGAAATTTTACCAATCTCTGTTTGGGTGCCAGTTGCCACCACTAGGCCTTTGGCAGTGCCTTGAACAACAATCGTACTGGCATAAGCAATTGAGCTACGTTCAGCTAAATCAGCGTCGGTCGATACGGGGTGGGATTGTTTATCAACCGGTATGGACTCGCCCGTAAGAGCCGCTTCGTCGGTGCAAAAGCGTTTTACTTCAATTAAGCGAAGGTCGGCAGGAACACGGTCGCCACTTTCAATAAGTACCACATCACCAGGAACGACTGTTTCCGCGTCAACGACAGTTCGCTGCCCATTGCGTAACACTGTGGCTTGAGGGGAAAGCATATTGCGTATGCTTTGAATGGCCTGCTCAGCTTTACCTTCTTGAATAAATCCAATTAACGCAATGATCACTACCACCCCGAGGATGGCAGCGGCATCCAAGTGATGCCCCAGCAGAGCGCTGGCAACTGCTGCGATAATCAGGATAAGCATAAGGATGTTATTAAATTGATCTAAAAAGCGCCGATACCAGGGTCGCGCTTGTTCTTGCTGAAGCCTATTCGGGCCATGGGTTTTCAGCCGCGATTCAGCTTCTTGGCTGGATAAGCCGGTCGTGCTTGATTGCAGTGATGATATCGCTTCGTCTGCATCAGTGCTGTGCCATGCAGCAGTGGTTTCATTCGGTAGTGGTGTTTTGGCCATTCCGTGCCCCCTTTAATGTGTCAATACAAAATGCAGTATAGGGAAATATATGCTGCAGTGCAGTGACTGGGGACAAGGCTTAGATGTAATAGTGAAAAGCTAGATGAACGAAACGTTATTCAGGAATATCGCCTGGTAGACGATAGCGAACGCCTTCCGCCCGTTGCTCTTCATAACGTTGGTTTTCATTTTCCGGAACGACGCCCAATACAGTTTCCTGAGAGCCATCTGGCCACGTGTACGTGGTGCAGGCGGTTAAAGGTAGCAACAACCCCAGGGTGATAAAGGGAATGAATACATGAAATTTACGGCACTTGGGCATAGTTGGCTCCATAACCTGGGGTTGCTGCTTCGTTTTAAATAAACTGTGAGCGGCACTATAGGGCGCAACACGCTTGATTGTAAATTATTAGAGCTCTTCCCATAAGCTGCGCCGAAACTCATGGGAAAGCTGAGAAACTTTTGTCAGGCGCTCCATGTTGGCATCGGTGAGCGTCTTAACCATTTCTTGGTAGTGTTCTGTGAACTCAGCAGCGTTGCAGTGGTACGGATTGTCGGTCAGGCACAGCGTTAATTTTTCGCTGCTTTTGGCTAGGGCTTGAAAAAGTTGCGCCTCCATCTGCATAGCCTGAGTCACATTTTCTAACCAAGCAATTTGAAGTCGTACCATGGGCATCGTGCTTAATAAGCAGTATCGATGCCACCACGCCTGCATGGGTTGGGCATCGTCAATCCATGGCATGGAAGGGGTTTTATCGCTAGTTGCCATGGTGAGCTCCTTTTTTGATAGTGGAAACTGAACGGCATGATTTTTAAGATTGCCTATCTTGAACTATAGCTAAGTGCAGCATGAGTGCGCCGTTTTCGTAACGAAATTTGTCACTTTCCAGGAGATGCTCTATGTGGTCGGTTATTAAATCGGTTCTAGCCGCACTTATTGGCGTCCAAAGCGATTTCCAGCGCCAGCAGGATTTCTCAAGTGGGAAGCCCACTACCTTTATCTTAGTTGCCATTGTGGTAACCCTAATTTTTGTGCTGCTGCTCATAGCTGTGGCTAATATGGCGGCGCGGTGAAAAGCGTTGACAGCTTTTGCAAGGTAGTTCGTGACGTATGACACATGTTTTCTATACTGATTCTTATCACATAATCCCACCCTAATTAAAAAGCCGTTAATAACAACAATAACAAAGGAGGTAATTATGCTCTCACCGTGGCGCTGGCTGCTGCCCATAAGCTTTATTTCAACCGCTGCCCAAGCTCAATCCAGCGGGTGGAACATGCCCGTAGGCGTGACAGATATCAGTCGCGATATTTACGGTCTGCATATGACAATCTTTTGGATATGCGTAGTGATTGGCCTGATAGTGTTTGGAGTCATGTTTTACTCGCTGTTCCGCTATCGGCATTCAAAAGGAGCTAAACCAGCGAAATTTCACGAGCACACCACTGTTGAAGTGCTTTGGACAGCTATTCCGGTGTTAATTTTAGTGGGAATGGCCGTGCCTGCCACGGCCACACTTAAGAATATGTATGACACCTCTGAAGCCGAACTAGATGTGATGATCATCGGCCAGCAGTGGCGCTGGCGCTACGAGTATCTTGGTGAGGATGTGGCTTTTAACTCAAGCATGAGCACTCCTTGGGAGCAGATTCGTGGCGAGGAGGCACGTGATGAGCACTATTTACTTGATGTAGATGAGCCACTGGTGCTGCCTATTAACCGCAAAGTACGGTTCTTAATGACCTCAGATGACGTTATCCACTCTTGGTGGGTGCCGGACCTTGCCGTCAAGCAAGATACGATCCCTGGCTTCATTAATGAGAATTGGGTGCAAATTAACGAACCGGGTATTTACCGTGGTCAATGTGCAGAACTCTGTGGTGTTAACCATGGGTTTATGCCCGTGGTGGTGCATGCCGTTGAGGAGGAAGAGTTTGAAATATGGTTAGCGGAACGTAAAGAAGCGGCTCAGCAAGAAGCGATGGGAGTGGATCGGGAGTGGGAGCTTGATGAGCTAATGGCGCGAGGGGAGCCGGTATACCGCGCTATTTGTGCCTCATGCCATCAGGCGGATGGTCAAGGCGCGCCGCCTGCTTTCCCGGCGCTAGCCAATAATGACCAATTAATCGACGACTTGGACTGGCATATCGACCGTATTTTAAATGGCGTTTCGGGAACCGCCATGCCCGCGTTTCGCAATACGTTGAACCCGGTGGAGATTGCTGCGGTAGTGACCTATACGCGTAACGCATGGGGCAGCGACACGGGCGATGCAATTCAGCCAGCGGCAATTGCTGAAAAAATTGTTCAATAAAACGCATGCGTGCCAATCAGCAATGATAGCTACTAACGCTATCACAACAATAAAGTAGGCGGAGAGATTTATGGCGCCCAAACTACCTCCTCAACACTCGCTGCAGCATAGCTCTACCGCAGTGGCTGACGGTCAAGCACCCCATGCGCATCACGAAACGCCTAAAGGGATTATGCGTTGGCTGCTCACGACCAATCACAAAGAGATCGGCTCTTTGTACCTCATCTTTTCGCTGATTATGTTTTTTATTGGCGGTATTTTTGCGCTCGTAGTGAGAGCAGAGCTGTTCCAACCGGGTCTGCAGCTGGTTGAGCCTGAGTTTTTTAACCAAATGACCACAATGCATGGGCTAATAATGGTCTTTGCCGCGGTAATGCCAGCATTTACTGGCCTGGCTAATTGGATGATTCCTCTGCAAATTGGCGCGCCAGACATGGCGCTTCCTCGTCTAAACAACTTTAGCTTCTGGCTGCTGCCCGTCGCGTTTACATTGCTGTTGTCAACGCTCCTGATGCCTGGAGGAGGGCCAAATTTTGGCTGGACATTCTATGCGCCTCTATCAACGACGTATGCGCCGCCTTCAACCACGTTCTTTATTCTTGCCCTGCATATCGCGGGTATTAGCTCAATATTAGGTGCGATTAATATTGTTGCGACTATCCTCAACATGCGTGCTCCTGGCATGCGCATGATGGATATGCCGCTGTTTGTCTGGACTTGGCTCATCACCGCTTTCCTACTTATCGCCGTTATGCCTGTGTTGGCGGGCGTCATTACCATGATGTTAATGGATATAAACTTTGGCACTAGCTTCTTCGATGCTGCGGGCGGTGGAGACCCGGTGCTTTTCCAGCATCTGTTTTGGTTTTTCGGCCATCCTGAGGTTTACATTATGATTTTGCCCGCATTCGGGATTGTCTCCGCCATCATTCCTACGTTTGCCCGCAAACGGTTGTTTGGCTACGCCTCCATGGTTTATGCAACCGGCGCTATCGCACTGCTTTCGTTTTTAGTTTGGGCACACCACATGTTTGTGGTTGGTCTACCGTTAGCAGCAGAGCTGTTTTTTATGTACACCACAATGCTGATTGCAGTGCCAACGGGGGTTAAAGTCTTTAATTGGATCACCACACTGTTTCGAGGCTCAATTAGTTTTGAACCCCCCATGCTGTTCGCACTTGCATTTGTCGTTCTGTTCACCATCGGTGGTTTTTCGGGGCTTATGTTGGCAATTGCCCCTGCCGACTTTCAATACCACGATACCTACTTTGTGGTAGCCCATTTTCACTATGTGTTAGTGCCAGGGGCCATCTTTGCCATTATGGCAGGGGTTTACTACTGGCTTCCCAAGTGGACGGGGCACTACCCCCATGAACGATTAGCACAGTGCCATTTTTGGTGTTCGATTGTGGGCGTAAACCTGACGTTCTTCCCAATGCATTTTGCCGGTCTCGCCGGGATGCCGAGGCGTATCCCTGACTATGCGCTTCAGTTCGCGGACTTTAATCTTGTTTCAAGCATTGGTGCCTTTTTCTTCGGGGTGTCGCAGTTAATTTTTGTGCTGGTGGTGGTGCTGTGTGTCCGAGGGGGTAAAAAAGCGCCTGCTAAGGCATGGGAAGGCGCAGAAGACCTTGAGTGGAGTGTCCCTAGTCCAGCGCCCTTGCATACCTTTGAAACACCTCCCGTGTTTCATCGTGCACAACACGGCGAATAAGGCCTTATATAAGGCAAGGGGAGTGATATGTCTGAATATGAAGTCGTCAGGGCTGCGGGTGTGCGGCGCACCGTCATTCGGTCGATTGCGGCACTGATAGGCATGTTTGCGTTTGCGTTTGCGCTAGTGCCTCTTTATGACGTTTTCTGCCGCATTACAGGCATTAACGGCAAAGTAGATACCACTGCCCAGGCCATCATCCATGAGGAGGTTGATCAGTCGCGCTATATCACGGTGCAGTTTATCACTCGGGGGAGTGCTGGCTTACCTTGGCAAATGAGCGTAGCCACGCGTCAAATGCGAGTACACCCTGGGCAAACGGCTGAAGTGGATTTTACTTTTACGAATAATAGCGCCAAAGAGAGTTGGGGAAGAGCCATCCCAAGTGTTTCTCCCTCTAATGCGACGACCCACTTGCGAAAAGTAAGCTGCTTCTGTTTTCAGGAGCAGCAGTTGCAGGGTGATGAGCGTTTAACCATTCCACTGGTCTTCCAATTGGCGCGAGATCTGCCGGAAGAGATCACAACGATTACGCTGGTTTATACCCTGTACCCAGTTCATAACATGGCACTAGATTCCACAGTGAATAACAACAATAGCGTGGGGGATAAGATATGAGCGGCGGTAACTACTATGTTCCGACGACTAGCAGATGGCCCATTCTCGGCTCACTGGCGCTGGGGGTCATGATGGTGGGGGCAGGTTCCCAGCTAGTTTATGACACTGGTGCGTTAGTAATGCTGGCGGGTGTTCTTGGCGTTGTGGCGGTGATGGGGCTTTGGTTCAGGGATGTGGTCAGGGAGTCTATGAGTGGGTTGTACGACACCCAGATGGATCGCTCATTTAGGTGGGGGATGGGGTGGTTTATCTTCTCTGAGTTGATGTTTTTTGCTGCCTTTTTCGGTGCCCTTTTTTACGTTAGAACTTTTGCTATTCCTTGGCTAGGTGGTGAGGGAGAGAAAGGTGTCTCAGCGCTGCTATGGCCAGAATTCATCTCTCACTGGCCTCTGATGAACCCTCCTGATTCCTCTGTGCTAGGTCCTGAGCAAGTGTTCAGCCCATGGCAACTGCCGCTCGTTAATACGCTGATCCTTATCACGTCCAGTATCACGCTAACGGTGGCCCATGAAGCGTTAAAACTGGGCGAGCGTATTACCTGCCGAAACTGGCTTGCTGGCACAGTATTGTTGGGTTGCTGCTTTATCGTTATACAGGGGGTCGAGTACTACGAAGCTTACAACCATTACGGCATTACGCTGGAAGCCGGTATCTTTGGCGCTACTTTCTTTATTTTGACGGGGTTTCACGGTGTGCACGTCATTATCGGTACGATCATCTTAGGCTGTATTCTCGTCCGGATCTGTAAAGGCCATTTTGCTAACGATCATCATTTCGGTTTTGAAGCATCCTGCTGGTACTGGCATTTCGTTGATGTGGTGTGGGTGGGGCTGTTTATTTTTGTTTATGTCCTATAGCGGCTAGCCCAGTTCTCCTGACCAAAAGCCGAATACTAATAGCGCCATGAGAAGGCATGCCAGGGCAACACGCCACTTTAGTGATACCAGCAATCGCTTTGAAGGGGCGCTGTCTCGCAATAAAAAACCAGCGCCCGCTGCAAGGCTAATAACCATGGCAATAAATACTAAGGCAATAAGAAACTGTAACCACATGATGTCTACCTCTGTCAGATTAAGGCGCTTTTACGCGTGGTGTGCTTTTTGGAGCTTGTTAGTTGCATTAGGCATTTTTTTAGGACTATGGCAGTGGGAGCGTGCTAATGACAAGCGTGTTTTGTTAGACGCACGGGCGGCAGCTCCGGCTTTAACGGCGCCCCAAGAGATGCCGCAGGACGGCGCAATGGTAAGATTGAGGGGCGAGTATCTCCCACAACACACGCTCTTTTTAGACAATCGTGTGGTAGAAGGTCGGCTTGGGGTGGCTGTTCTCACCCCGTTGCGCGATGAGCATGGGCAGGTTTGGTTAATACAGCGTGGCTTTATTGAAACAGGCCCAAGTCGTAATGCCCCCGCTGCGCAAACGCCTAGCGGCAGTGTAGAAGTGTTTGGTGAATGGCAAACCACTCGCCCTGGTGGACCATTATATGGGGATAATCAAGAAGGACTCCGTCTGCAGCAAATGAGCTTGATACCTTGGCAAGAAACGCTAGCGCCCATTAGCTACCAGGGGTGGCTACATGCCACGGAAGGAGAAGGTGTTTTTATACCCTGGTGGCAAGCAAATGTAATGCCGCCCAGCCGGCATATTGGCTATGCTTTTCAGTGGTGGGGGTTAACACTTGCAGCTTTCGTTGTAATGATATTGGGTGGCTATCGCATGCGCAAAGACCGCATACAATAATAAGAGGAATGAAGAATGGAGCAGGCTAAAACGGTTCGATATCAGCGGCTCAAATTGATAATGATCTTTATTGTTTTTACAGCGCCTATGGCGACAGCCTGGGGAATGGTTAAATGGGGTTTTGGCATTCCTGCTCAACACACTGCACATGGAGAAGTAGCAGTAACGGCGCCAAATTTATATGAGTGGCCATTGGTTAATGTACCGGAAGGTTCGAAGGATGTATGGACGTTGGCGTTCGAGTGCGCCGTTGATTGTGAACAGCGTAAAGACGAGCTTTGGCGCCTTCACCGTGCTCTTGGCCGTGAAGCGCCGCGTTTGCAGCGGTTGCGCATCGGTGGTTCCTACGAAACCTTGCCCGGAGAGCAGGCTAACCAGTGGCAAGAGTCGCCAGCTTGGCGTAATGAAAGCGTTATTTGGTTACTGGATCCAATGGGAATGCCAGCGTTAGCATTTAATGAACAGGCTAATGCAAGTGATATTCTTGACGATATAAGGCATCTGTTCAAAGTAAATCACCATTAATGTTAGTCGGCACCCTGGGCCGTAAGGAAAGAGCATGCAATACGCAATGGAGCGGCGATTACGTTGGTTGGTGCGCCTCACCTTGGCAGGCACTCTGCTGACAGCCCTAGTGATTTTAGTAGGTGCCTGGACACGTTTAGTTGATGCTGGGTTGGGGTGCCCGGATTGGCCGGGTTGTTATGGGCGCTTGCTGGTTCCCGATAGCGAGCAAGCCGCGCTACGTCATCCTGATGTGCCTCTTGAGCCTTTTAAAGCATGGGTGGAAATGGCGCACCGCTATGTAGCGAGTTTTTTAGGACTGATGGTCATTAGCGTCGTCGCGCTAGGCTGGCCTCTGCGTCGCCGTCCTGGGTACCCTTGGGGCATTAGCCTGGCGTTACTCGTTGTGATTCTAATCCAGGGGGGCTTTGGTGCATTTACCGTAACACTCAAGCTTTGGCCGCAGGTGGTCACTCTCCATTTACTGGGTGGGCTGAGTGTATTAATGCTGTTTTTCTGGCTTCATTTGCGCGTTCGTCACGCATGGAAAGAGAGGGCGATGGGGCGGCAGTCTATTAATTTTTTATGGGCAGCGGCTATTGGCTTACTAGTGATTCAGCTGGCGCTTGGCGGCTGGGTCACCAGCAACTATGCAGGTATTGCTTGTCAAGGGTTTCCCACCTGTAACGGCCAATGGTGGCCAGAGATGGATCTAAGCGAGGGTTTTCATTTAACACAAACGGTTGGGCCTAATTATTTACACGGTCAGCTGCACGCAGACGCACGCACCGCTATACAAGTGGTTCACCGTATTGGTGCCTTGTTTTTGGGTATTGCGTTATTGGTGCTTTGGTGGCGGTATCGCTATTTAGTGATCCTAGGGAAGGCGCTAGCTGTTGTGGTTAGTGCCTATGCCGTACAGGTGGCGCTGGGTATTGCCAACGTCCTTCTGTGGCTGCCTTTATGGCTTGCTTTACTGCATACCGCTGGTGCAGTGGTGCTGACGCTTAGCGTTGGTTGGGCATGGTGGTGCTGGCGGCAAGCACCTGATGCGACACTTGTTGAGCGTCAATTGGCTCCAGCAACTGCCAAGTAGTGAGTTAAAAGTGGGTGTCATTGGTGTAACGACACCTTTAGGGTGTACAATTCTCGTTAAATTATTCTTGTGTGGCTAGCTGAAGGAGTGCCATGAATTCCACTACAGCTTTAGTTTTGCTCGCAGTAGGTATTGCGGTCATTGTTGCTCTCTGTGCCTATGCGCTTACCCTGCGTAAGGAGGTAAAGCGGCGAGAAGCTTATCGTGTCGATGAAGATCGTCGCGCACACCAAAATAGTCTAGAGAACCTTGACTACGTCGTTAGTGCGTTGGTTCAGGAGCAAGTAGATATAACTGAGGCCTCCTGGCGCTGTAAGGTTCTGCTTGAGATTGTTGATCCAAGCTTAACCGAAAGGCCAGAGTTTCAAGCGTTTGCCGAGGTTTATCAACGCACACAGCACTTGAAAACACACTCAGCACGTAAGCAGCTTTCCCCCCGTGAGCGGATGCAGGAAGATAAAGAGCGTTTGATTGTTGAGGATGAAATGCGCCCCGCAGTGTTAGCGGCAGCAGCAGCCGTTATCAAGTGGCGTGCCAAAGGACCAACGTCATTACACTGATGCCTCGTTGGAACCCCAAACGCACAATGACAACTATTTTTGAAACGAGTTCAGCTTTTTTGGCGCTTACAGCACCCTTTTTGCTATGCTGAAACGGTGGGTATTAGCAAGAAGTTGATATCTCGGTATTGTTGCCTTCTAGCGTTTAAACGTTAATCATAGGCAGAGTGTCCAGTATTAGAGCATTAGCTATGTATTGCTAGGGTGCTGGGCAGGCGAAAAAAGGATGCTCTCGCAATAAGAAGCATTGGATAGAATTGGTCGTGTGACCATTTCAGCATTGGATCAAGAAGGAGTCTTGCATGAAAAAATCAACAACTGGCTTGCTAGTCGGTTCTGCCCTGGTAGTTGGTTTATCAGGCTGCGCCAGCTCTGCCACCCAGACATCTGGACAGGCTAGTGCTAGCAGTGATCGTAGCTGGTATCAGCACCCGGCTGTTTGTGGTTTGGCTGGTGGTTTAATCGGCGGCAGCATTGGCTATGCCACCAGCGGTAGTTCCGATGAAGAAAGTGGTGCCGCTACAGGTGCTGCAGCTGGCGCTGCTATTGGTGGCCTGCTATGTGCTGACCGCACGCCTCAGCCTGTTGCGCCGCAGTGCCCAAGCTACGGCGAAGTGCCAGCTGGCGTTGCCGTTGATGCGCAAGGCTGCCCACTGGACTCCGACGGTGACGGCGTGCCGGATTACCGCGATCAGTGTCCAGGTACTCCGGCTGGCGTTGAAGTAGACGCGCGTGGCTGCCCGCTGGATTCTGATGGCGACGGCGTGCCGGACTACCGTGATCAGTGCCCGGATACCCCCGCAGGCGTTGAAGTTAACGCCCTGGGCTGCCCAGAAAGCCTTGTACTGCGTGATGTTAACTTCGAGTTCGACTCTGCTCAATTGACACCCAGCGCACAGCAAGTGCTTAACGGCGTTGCCGAGCGTCTGGTTAACAACCCTGACGTTCGTGTGAGCATTGAAGGTCACACTGACTCGCGCGGCTCTGCAGAGTACAACCAGAACCTGTCTCAGCGTCGTGCCGAATCAGTTGCTGCTTACCTGTCACAGCGTGGCGTAGAGACTAACCGTATGCGTGCAGTAGGCTACGGTGAAGAGCGTCCTGTTGCTTCTAATGAGACAGACGAGGGCCGCGCTCAGAACCGTCGTGTAGAGCTGGATGAGTGGAACTAAGCCACTGAGGCTAGTTCGGTTGAGCAATGATTGCTTATTGCAATGGTTTGCTTAATCAAATAAAGAAGCGGGAGGCCTTTGTGCCTCCCGTTTTATTTTACGGCTCACCGAATTCTGATAGGCTAGCGTCCTGCTATAAGAAAGGCCCGCAACTCCCGCCCATTGATAGCGAAATGTGATCCTTGGTATGGATCACCACTGCGCTCAAGGAATATTTGAATGCCCATTGTGACACTGCCTGATGGCAGCCAAAGAACGTTCGATACACCGCTTTCTATTATGCAGCTTGCTGAATCCATTGGCCCTGGTTTGGCCAAGGCCTGTGTGGCTGGCAAGATTGATGGTGTATTGGTTGATGCCGCTGATTTAATTGAGCAAGATGCTGAAGTGGCGATAATTACCGCTCGCGATCCGGAAGGTCTAGAGATCATCCGTCACTCTTGCGCGCACCTGATTGGGCATGCGGTTAAGCAAATGTACCCTGAAGCCAAAATGGCGATAGGGCCGGTCATTGAAGATGGTTTTTACTACGACATCGAGTTTGGTCAATCGGTTACTCCAGATGACCTTGAGGCCATCGAAACGCGCATGCGTTCATTAATTGAACACGAGTACGATGTAGTGCGCGAGTACGTTGATCGCGACCAAGCAATGTTGGCTTTTTTGCACCGTGAAGAGCCTTATAAGCAAGAAATTGTTCGTGATATCCCCGAGGGGGCGACCATTCGGTTGTATCATCACGAAGAGTATGTCGATATGTGTCGCGGCCCGCACGTGCCGAATACTCGTCATTTGAAAGCCTTTAAGCTGACTAAGTTGGCGGGTGCTTATTGGCGTGGTGACGCTGCTAACACTATGCTGACCCGTATTTACGGCACTGCATGGGGCGATAAAAAACAGCTGAAGGCCTACTTGCAGCGGCTTGAAGAGGCTGAAAAGCGCGATCACCGCAAGCTAGCGCGTAAGATGGACTTGTTCCATCTGCAAGAAGAAGCGCCGGGGATGGTGTTTTGGCACCCTAATGGCTGGACAATGTACCAGGCGTTAGAAGATTACATGCGCAAGATTCAGCGCGAGCATGGTTATCAAGAGATCAAGACGCCTCAAGTGGTTGATTTGTCGTTGTGGAAAAAATCTGGCCACTGGGGGCACTACAGTGAACTGATGTTCACGACAGAGTCGGAAAAGCGCGAATACGCGGTCAAGCCAATGAACTGTCCATGTCACGTTCAGGTGTTTAATCAGGGGCTAAAGAGCTACCGGGATTTACCACTGCGTTTGGCAGAGTTTGGCAGCTGTCACCGCAATGAGCCTTCAGGCTCGTTGCACGGTTTGATGCGCGTGCGTGGCTTTACTCAAGATGATGCCCATATTTTCTGCACAGAAGCGCAAATCCAAGCAGAGGCTGAAGCATTTATCGCACTAACGCTGCAGGTATACAAAACACTCGGTTTCGATGAAGTTGAGCTTAAGCTATCAACGCGTCCCGAGGATTTTCTGGGCGAAGCTGAAATGTGGGATCGTGCAGAGCAGGGGCTTGAAGCCGCGCTCAATGCGACGGGGCTCAAATGGGAGCTTCAGCCGGGTGAAGGCGCTTTTTATGGGCCTAAAATTGAATTTGCTCTACGTGATTGCCTGAATCGTGTTTGGCAATGTGGTACTCTTCAGCTAGATTTTAATTTGCCAGGACGTTTGGGAGCGCAATACGTCGATGAAGACGGTACGCGAAAAACTCCTGTAATGCTTCACCGTGCAATTTTAGGATCCTTTGAGCGTTTCTTAGGCATCCTAATTGAGCACTATGCGGGTGCGATGCCACTTTGGTTGGCGCCTCAGCAAGCAGTTTTGATGACAATTACGGACGCACAGCGTGACTATGCGCTCGAATTAGAGCATCGACTGCAAAAAAATGGCTTACGGGTCAAGGCGGACTTGAGGAACGAGAAGATCGGCTTTAAAATCCGTGAGCATACGTTACAGAAAGTTCCCTATCTCCTTGTGGTGGGAGATAAGGAAGTAGAAGCTGACTCAGTGGCCGTGCGAACTCGCAGCGGCGAGAATCTCGGCACTATGACGGTTGATGAGTTCATTGAGCGTTTTAGTGAAGAGCGAGCAGCCCTGGCGACATCGTCAATTGCCTAAGGAGACGGAGCGATCAAGCGAAGCAATCAGCGCGGGCGTCCACAAGACAAACGCCCACCAATGAACGAGCGAATTACCGAAGAAGAAGTACGTCTAATTGATGCTGAAGGTGAGCAGTTGGGTGTTGTGCCCACCACCGAAGCTCTTGAGCGTGCAGAAGCTGCTGGTTTAGACCTCGTGCAAATTTCGAATGCCGATCCTATTGTTTGTAAGATTATGGATTACGGCAAATTTGTTTTTGAGACGAAGAAGCAAAAAGCGGCTCAAAAGAAAAAGCAGAAGCAAATCCAGGTCAAGGAAGTTAAATTCCGGCCTGGCACCGACGAAGGCGATTATCAGGTCAAGCTTAAAAACCTGACGCGCTTTTTAGAAGGTGGTGACAAGGGCAAAGTCACATTGCGCTTCCGTGGTCGTGAAATGGCGCACCAGGACATTGGTCGCAAGCTAATGGAACGGATCGCGGCAGACCTGGAAGAGATCGGAGCGGTTGAGGCTTTCCCGAAAATGGAAGGCCGCCAGATGATCATGATTATTGCCCCGAAAAAGAAGTGATCCAACGGCGAAGTAAACGGGCCAGCGTGTAAACGCTGGTCGGCCCTGGGTTTTCTAAAAAATATCGAGCGGAGTTCTCTCATGCCGAAAATCAAAAGCAACAGCGGCGCTGCTAAGCGCTTTAAAAAGACCGCTAATGGCTTTAAGCACAAGCAGTCTTTCCGTAGCCACATCCTGACCAAGAAGTCGACCAAGCGTAAGCGTCAGCTGCGTGGAATGAAGCAGATTCATGCTGCTGATAAAGCGCTGATCCAGCGCATGCTGCCGAATCTGTAAGGTCGAATTATCTTATCTGAGTGCATATTGCCTCAGACTTAATGTCAGGAGTGTGTTATGACCCGTGTTAAGCGTGGCGTAGTTGCCCGTCGTCGCCATAAAAAAGTACTGAAACAGGCCAAAGGTTACTACGGTGCCCGTTCGCGTGTTTTCCGCGTAGCCAAGCAGGCTGTTATCAAAGCCGGCCAGTATGCTTACCGTGACCGCCGTAACCGTAAGCGCCAGTTCCGTGCGCTGTGGATCCAGCGTATTAATGCTGGTGCGCGCATTAACGGTATGTCTTACAGCCGTTTTGTTGGTGGCCTCAAAAAAGCCGGTATTGAAATCGACCGTAAAGTATTGGCCGATCTGGCGGTACACGAAAAAGCAGCGTTTGCTGCCATCGTGGAAAAAGCCAAGGCTGCCCAATAAGGTTTTTCGCGCTGAGTTAGATCAGTGTGAAATGCCCGAGGTCATTTCAGTGTGACCCAAACAGGGGAAGAGCAGCCGCTCTTCCCCTGTTTTTTTGTCACCTCCCTATGCCACACCATCTTTGGATGGAAACCGCTTAATTCGGAGTGAAACGGATGGATCACCTTCCTACTCTGGTATCAGAAGCTCGCGAAGCCATCCAGGCGGCGCCGAGTGTCTCTGCGTTAGATGAGTTACGAGTACGTTATTTAGGTAAAAAAGGCGATGTTACTGCCTTGTTAAAAGGCTTGGGTAAGTTATCCGCAGAAGAGCGTCCTGCCGCTGGCGAGCGTATTAACCAAGCGAAGCAAACTCTTTCCGAAGAAATTGATAAGAAGCGGCATGCGCTAGAAACCGAGGCATTGAACGCACGGTTAGCGGCAGAGCGGATTGACGTCACGCTACCGGGGCGTGGCCAGGCAGAGGGTGGGTTGCACCCTGTTACACGAACGCTTGAGCGTATCGAGAGTTTATTTACCCGTATTGGGTACGATGTGGCGGTAGGGCCTGAAATTGAGGACGACTACCATAATTTTGAAGCGCTCAATATTCCCGCTCACCACCCTGCGCGTGGAATGGCAGACACGTTCTACTTTGATGCTACTCGCTTGTTGCGTACGCATACCTCGCCGGTGCAAGTACGCACAATGAAAAGCAGTGAGCCGCCGATTAGGATCGTTTGTCCTGGGCGGGTATACCGAAGCGACTCCGACCTAACGCATACGCCCATGTTTCATCAGGTAGAGGGCCTGCTGGTTGACGAGGGCATAAGCTTTGCAGACTTGAAAGGAACGATAGAGGATTTCCTTCAAGCGTTTTTCGAGCGTGACGACCTCTCTGTACGTTTTCGTCCTTCCTACTTTCCGTTTACTGAGCCTTCGGCAGAAGTCGATATTCAGTGCGTCATGTGTAGTGGTAATGGTTGTCGCGTCTGCTCCCATAGCGGTTGGTTAGAAGTAATGGGCTGTGGAATGGTGCATCCAGAAGTATTCCGCCACTCGGGAATTGATACTGAGCGCTACACCGGTTTTGCTTTTGGAATGGGAGCGGAGCGTCTAGCCATGCTGCGCTATGGGGTGAATGACCTGCGCCTGTTTTTTGAAAATGATTTGCGCTTTTTACGTCAATTCTCCTAACGCCGCCGCCAAAGACAGGAACGAATATGAAATTTTCAGAACAGTGGCTGCGTGAATGGGTATCTCCGCAGTTGGATACGCAAGCGATTGCTGATCAAATCACCATGGCTGGCCTAGAAGTTGATGCGGTTGCGTCGGTTGCATCAGCATTCAGTGGCGTTGTTGTGGCGGAAGTGCTTACCAAAGAGAAGCACCCTGATGCTGATAAGCTTAACGTTTGTACGGTTAATGATGGTACGGGCGAGCCAGTTCAGGTGGTATGTGGGGCGCCCAATGTCGATGTAGGTCAGAAAATTCCTTTCGCCCAGGTAGGGGGTGTACTGCCAGGGGATTTTAAAATTAAAAAAGCCAAGCTGCGTGGTGTCGAGTCACGGGGCATGGTTTGCTCTGCTTCTGAATTGGGGTTGGAGGAGGAGGTCTCTCCCGGTATTTTGGTGTTGCCAGCCTCAGCGCCAATCGGGGTCAGTTTTCGAGAGTATATGCAGCTCGATGACATGACTATTGAGGTTGATCTAACACCTAACCGCGGTGACTGCCTTAGTATCAAGGGTCTTGCCCGAGAAGTTGGCGTATTGAATCGGCTACCGGTGAGCGGGCCTGCTACCCAGGCAATATCCGCTAGTATTGATGATACTTTTCCGATAGGTATTGAGGCTCCCGAGCAGTGCCCGCGCTATGCTGGTCGAGTCATTAAAGGCGTCGATGTTACCGTTGAAACGCCGCTTTGGATGGTAGAGCGCCTGCGCCGTAGTGGCGTTCGATCCATCGACCCAGTAGTAGATGTTACTAATTACGTTATGCTGGAACTTGGTCAGCCCTTGCATGCGTTTGATCGCGATAATTTGCAAGGTGGTATCACGGTGCGTTTGGCCCAAGAGGGTGAGCGGCTAACGCTGCTAGATGGTCAGGACATCGCGTTGCGCCCTGAAACGCTGGTGATAGCAGATAATAGCGGCCCCTTGGCGATGGCCGGCATTATGGGCGGTGAGAATTCAGGTGTTAGTAAATCCACTCATACTATTTTCCTAGAATCGGCGTATTTCACACCTTTAGCGATTGCGGGAAAAGCCCGCTCCTACGGTATGCATACTGATGCATCGCATCGTTTTGAGCGTGGTGTTGACCCTGAGCTTGCTGGTGTGGCCATTGAACGCGCCACGCAGCTGTTAATCGACATTTGTGGTGGGCAGGCAGGTCCTGTGACAGAGGCGGTTAGCAAGCCGCATATGCCAGCATTGCGGGCGATTTTTCTGCGAGAAAGCCGGTTGGAGAGTGCCCTTTCAAAGCATCTGGCTGCCGATGATGTGACCGATATTCTTCAGCGGCTGGGGTTAGAGGTAGATAAGCAGGCTGAAGGCTGGTCGGTGACAGCCCCCAGTTGGCGGTTTGACTTGGCTATCGAAGAGGATCTCATCGAAGAGATTGCTCGTATCCATGGCTACAATAACCTGCCTGTACGTCGGCCTGCGGCACGGTTAGCGTTGCGGCCTGCTAACGAGGCAACGCTGACCCAAAGGCAGCTGCGTAATCAGATGGTTGCGCGTGGCTTCCAAGAAGCGGTTACCTATAGCTTTGTAGCACCTGAGCTACAGGCGGCTATCTTGCCTGATGCGGTTTCTCCAGTGCTAGCCAACCCGATCTCATCTGATTTGTCAGTGATGCGCGCAAGCCTATTTCCTGGGCTAGTCCGTGCGCTAGAACACAATCTTAATCGCCAGCAGACCCGGGTGCGTTTATTTGAGACTGGTTTGGTGTTCAATGGTCATCTAGACAATCTCGCCCAAGTACCCATGATGGGGGCGTTAGTGTGTGGCTCCCGTGAGGCTGAAGGCTGGAGTTGTGCCAAGTCGTCGGTTGATTTTTACGACTTGAAAGGCGACCTGGAAAGTCTGTTGACACTTGGGGGGAATCAGCACGCGTGGCGTTTTGAGCCAGCGGTGCATCCGGCGTTACACCCAGGCCAAAGTGCGCAGCTGCTGCATAATGGCGAGCCTGCTGGCTGGATTGGCACTCTTCACCCGCAGGTTCGGGCAACGCTGGGGCTAAAAGTCGATGCGGTGCTCTTTGAAGTACGCCTTGATGCCCTTAGCGAAGGGCGTATTCCTGCTTTTGAGCCGTTATCACGTTACCCAGAAGTGCGTCGCGATTTAGCCTTTATGCTGAGCCAAGAAGTGCCGGTTCAGGCATTGCTAGACTGTGCCCAGGCTGAGGCAGGTGATTACTTGAAAGACATTAAGCTATTTGATGTCTATGCTGGTAAAGGGGTTGCTGACGGCTTCAAGAGTATTGCGTTAGGCTTGACCTGGCAGCATCCATCGCGCACGCTAAACGATGAAGAAATCAATCAGTTGGTCGATTCAATCGTGACACAAGTGCGTGTCAAATTGGACGCTGAACTGCGCGGCTAACCAGTACATGCCATGACGCGACGCTTATCACGTTCTTGGCAATGCGTTTGCTACAAGGAGGAGCCTTATGGGTGCGTTGACCAAAGCAGAGCTAGCGGAGCATTTACACACAGAGCTGGCGCTGTCTAAGCGAGAAGCAAAAGCGATGGTGGAAGCTTTTTTTGAAGAGATCCGTGCCTGTTTGCGCGAGAACGAGCAGGTCAAACTATCGGGGTTTGGTAACTTCGACTTGCGCGATAAGCGTGAGCGCCCTGGGCGTAATCCTAAAACAGGCGAGGAAATACCTATCTCTGCTCGTCGCGTCGTAACGTTTCGCCCTGGCCAAAAGCTGAAGCAGCAAGTGGAGCATTTTACCAGCTCACAATAGCCCTTAGCGCTTTATCCGTCTGTAGGTGAACGCAAGGCCGGTGAATGTAGCCAACAAAAAAGGAGTGCCTATGGCGCTCCTTTTTTAATGCGTATGTGTTTTTTGATGCCTGTGTGTTTTTGAGTAACTTAGCCCAGCAAAATCTAGGAGGACGTTGCTAAAGGCTTTATACGCCTCGCCCCTCTATCAGCCAAGTTATCACTACCTTGAGAATATAGCCCAGCATGCCAGCGCCGAGCACCACAAACAGCATAATGGTGCCAAATTTCCCCGCATTCGATTTTTTCGCAAGATCCCAAATAATAAAGCACATGAAAATAATTAGACCGCCAACCATGATCGGCGTTATCCAAGTCTCAAAGGTTTGCTGCATGAGAACTCCTAGTTGTGGTCGCAAGAGGGCTGAAGGAGAGGCGTGCGTCAATTTTGCCAATCGTGTTAATATTTGAGCAAATTCATCAGGTATTTGTCGACTGAACAAAGCGCAGTGCGACACTTTTACAGGGGAGTGCGACGATGCCCAAGCTAAACATCTTAGTTGGAACCATGTATGGCGGCGCGTTAGATGTTGCTGAGCAAGTTAAGCCACTTTTTGAGCAGGCAGGCTACAGCGTCGATATTATTGAACAGCCCACCTTAAATGATGTGACCGGTAGTGATGGGGTTTCCCTGTTTTGTGTCTCCACGACAGGAAGTGGTGATTTTCCAGGTAACTTTGTGCCTTTTGTTCGCTCTTTGCGCGACCAAAGTCCTTCGCTAACGGCCTTGCGCTACGGCCTGATTGCGTTGGGCGATAGCTCCTACGGAGAAACGTTCTGTGGTGCAGGTAGGGCCCTTGATGCGTTGTTGGAAGACCATGGTGCGATGCGCCTAGGCGAACGGCTTGAGGTGGATGCAATGGAGACTTTTATGGCAGATGATGCCGCGCTGCCCTGGGTAGAAGAGTGGATTGATGCTCAGCAGCTGAAGGTTGGCTAGCGATGCAGAGGATCCCTTACTCTCCCGAACGGGTTAGCGTCGCTATTGGACTGTGTCTTGTCATGCTGTCCGCTTTGCCGCGCTATGCGGCAGGAGGGCATGAGTCGCGCCAGACACTGCTTTTGATAGCCTTAGTCTTCGTCGCTAGTGCTGCCGTGTTACAGTGGCGGATGCTATCTGTGACTGCGCGCCAAGGCTTGCCGAAGCTCATTATGCGGTTGGCCGTAATGATGGTATTCGGAGCACTAGCCATGGGAAGCTGGCATGCGCTATTTACTGACTGGATCAGTTGGCAGGTCTTTATTTCTCATGCTGCCACCGCTGGCTTGCTGCTACATGCCGTTAGTTTGTGGTGGTTCAGGCGTGAAGAGTGAAAAATGAGATGAGTGGTTAGTTAAAAATAGCCACATTCGAACGAATAGAGCAGTGTTTCCGCTCAAAGTGACGTTTTAAGCACGGTATTTAAGGGTTGTTCCCTTGTAATTGATGGTTCTGACCCCATCTTGCGAGCATGGCGCTTGCCACCATGCGCTAGGGTTCTTAAAATCGCCCCTTGAACTTATTATACGCAATCAACACAACGCCCAGCCGCTAGAGGACAATTCATGCAAGTTTCCGTCGAGACGACCTCCCAGATCGAACGCCGTATCACAATTCAGGTGCCGGCTGCCGAAATCGACGAGGCCGTCAGCGCTCGCTTGAAAGACACTGCGAAAAACGTTCGCTTGAATGGTTTTCGCCAAGGCCGGGTGCCGATGGCTGTAGTTCGTCAGCGCTACGGCGATAGTGTACGTAATGAAGTGGTTGGCGAGGTAATGCGTGAGCGTTATGTGCGCGCCATCACTGAAGAGGGTCTTAACCCTGCAGGCTTCCCGCAGATTGAGCCTAAAGTTAATCAAGCGGGTAAAGACCTTGAATTTGTTGCACTGATGGAAGTTTACCCTCAGGTTGAATTGGCTTCGATTGAAGGTGTTGAAGTTGAGCGTCCTGTGGTAACCGTCAGCGATGCAGATGTCGATGAAATGATTGACACGCTGCGTAAGCAAAACGCTGGGTGGGAAGAAGTGGATGCCGCCGCCGCTGATGGTGACCAAGTGACCATCGACTTTCAGGGTTTCCTGGGCGATGAGCCATTTGAAGGCGGAAGCGCTGAAGGTCATGCCCTTGTTATCGGTTCTAACAGCTTTATACCCGGCTTTGAAGAGCAGTTGATTGGCGCTAAAGCAGGTGAAGAAAAAACCATCAGCGTTACCTTCCCTGACGACTACCAGGCTGAGCATCTTGCCGGTAAAGAAGCGACGTTCAAAGTCACCGTCCACAAGGTGAGCACCCAGAAGCTACCTGAGGTTGACGCTGAATTTATCGAGCGTTTCGGTGTGGAAGGCGGTGACGAGTCCCAATTCCGTGCTGAAATTAAGAAAAATATGACCCGTGAAGCGGCTCAGGCGGTTGATAACCGTGTCAAGCAGCAGGTGTTGGATGCGCTGAAAAACGCTAATGAAATCCCCGTGCCTAGCGCCTTGGTTCAGCAAGAGACGGATGGTATGAAGCGTCAGGCTGCCCAGCAGTTTGGTTTAGGCGAAGATTTCGACGTTAGTCAGTTGCCCAACGAATTGTTTGCAGAGCAAGCCAAAGGTCGTGTTCAAGTAGGCCTGTTGCTGGCGGAAGTTATCAAGGCTAACGAGCTAGATGCTGATGATGATGCCATCAAAGCTAAGGTCGAAGAGTTGGCTGAACAGTACCAAGATCCATCAGAGGTTGTTAGTTACTATATGGGTAACGAACAGCTAAAAACCCAGGTGAAGTCTGCCATTCTTGAAGAGAAGGCGGTAGAGAAGCTGCTGGAGCAAACCAATGTCAAAGACGTTGAGATGTCTTATCAGCAAGCGCTAGCGGCTGCTCAACAGCAGGCTGAACAAGATGAGAACGCTGAAGAGGGCGAGCAGGCAAGCGCCTGATCTCATTGAGTAGCGCACCTTTAACGGGTGCGCTTTTCCCTTACCGGACGCAAGGAATCACCCGAATGAGTGAATTTGATATTCAAAACGCCGGCGGTTTAGTGCCCATGGTGGTTGAGCAGAGCGCCAAAGGGGAAAGAGCCTACGATATTTATTCACGTCTGCTAAAAGAGCGTGTCATCTTCCTGGTAGGCCCGGTAGAAGATTACATGGCGAATTTGGTCGTCGCGCAGCTGCTATTTCTTGAGTCGGAAAATCCTGATAAAGATATTCATCTCTATATCAACTCGCCAGGCGGCTCTGTGACAGCGGGTATGTCAATTTACGACACCATGCAGTTTATCAAGCCTGACGTTTCTACCGTATGTATCGGTCAAGCGGCCAGCATGGGCGCGCTGCTGCTGACAGCCGGTGCGGCTGGCAAGCGCTACTGCTTGCCCAACTCTCGGGTAATGATCCATCAGCCGCTAGGTGGTTATCAGGGGCAAGCGTCGGATATTGAAATCCACACCCGTGAGATATTGGGTATCCGCGAGAAGTTAAACCAGATTTTGGCGCATCACACAGGCCAAGATATCGAGACAGTTGCCAGTGATACTGATCGCGACAACTTTATGAGCGCTCATAAAGCCAAAGAATATGGCTTGATTGACGCAGTGCTGGATAAGCGCCCTACATCCTGATAGCGTGATAGGATTCTGCTTTTCTAACGAGCTTTTCCGGCGGCGTAAGCCGCCGCAGTGATAGAGGTACGCGAATGGCCGACGGCAAAGGCAAGGACGAAGGTGGTAAGCTGCTTTACTGTTCGTTTTGCGGTAAAAATCAAAACGAAGTACGTAAACTAATTGCAGGCCCGTCCGTATATATCTGCGATGAGTGTGTCGACTTATGTAATGACATCATTCGCGAGGAAGTTCTCGAAGCCGATGCCGAGAGCGATGAGGAGCGTTTACCTACGCCCCGCGAAATACGTCACACATTAGACGACTACGTCATCGGGCAAGATCGCGCCAAAATGGTGCTTTCTGTAGCGGTTTATAACCACTACAAGCGCTTAAAAGCAGACGTACGTGATGGCGATGTGGAGCTAGGTAAATCTAATATTCTGCTCATTGGTCCTACCGGTAGTGGTAAAACGCTGCTAGCAGAAACCATGGCGCGGCTATTAAATGTGCCTTTCACCATTGCTGATGCAACAACATTAACGGAAGCAGGCTACGTGGGTGAGGATGTCGAAAACATCATCCAGAAGTTGCTCCAGAAGTGTGATTACGACGTCGAAAAAGCTGAGCGCGGAATTGTCTACATCGATGAGATAGATAAAATTTCACGCAAATCTGATAACCCATCCATTACACGGGACGTATCAGGTGAAGGTGTACAGCAGGCGCTGCTTAAGCTAATTGAAGGTACGACCGCCTCTGTGCCGCCGCAAGGTGGCCGTAAGCACCCGCAGCAAGAGTTTGTTCAGGTAAACACGGGTAATATTCTGTTTATCGTAGGTGGTGCGTTTGCTGGTTTGGATAAGGTTATTCGTGATCGCGCTGAGAAAGGCGGCATTGGCTTTAACGCCAGCGTGAAGAGTAAAGAGTCCTCGCGTGGTGTTGGCGAGCTGCTTGCGGATGTTGAGCCAGAAGATTTAGTGAAATTTGGGTTAATACCCGAATTCGTAGGTCGACTTCCGGTAATAGCAACGCTCACCGAGCTAACCGAAGATGCACTGGTACAGATTCTGACCGAGCCCAAGAACTCGCTTGTGAAGCAGTATGCCAAGCTCTTCGAAATGGAAGATGTCACACTTGAATTTAGGGATGATGCACTGCGCTCAGTAGCGGCTAAGGCAATGGAGCGTAAAACCGGTGCCCGTGGTCTGCGTTCTATTCTTGAGTCTGTCCTGCTTGACACTATGTATGAGATTCCTTCGCTGGAAGGTGTCAGCAAAGTGGTTATTGACGAGTCTGTAATTGCAGGAGAAAGCGAGCCACTGTTGCTCTACTCCCAAGAGGAAGCTCGCGTTGATGGCACTGATGGCTAGCCAGTTGGCTTGCACTGCGGCCTAGCATATGTCGCTTGTGTTGAACCAGGGGGTCGCCTAGGCGACCCCCTGCTATTAGGCATAGTACATTTTTGTGACATGCTTTTAGTATAGTGCTTTTACATAGTGTTCTTGTACAATGTTTGTGCAAGTGCTTTTCATGCTGTGAGGTGCTTGTTCAAGTACCCTTAAAGTACACATCCGATTTTGAGGAACGTCTGCGATGCAGCAGAACGCCGAACAGACACAATGTCTACCCCTGTTGCCACTGCGGGATGTCGTTGTTTACCCGCAAATGGTCATCCCTCTTTTTGTTGGCCGTGAAAAATCTATCCAAGCCTTGGAAGCGGCGATGGAGGCCGACAAGCGTGTACTGCTGGTGGCTCAGCGCGAGGCTTCTCAGGATGATCCGGACAACGCAGACCTTTACGCCATGGGGACTGTGGCGGATATTATGCAGTTGCTTAAATTGCCAGACGGCACCGTAAAGGTGCTTATTGAGGGTAGTTTTCGAGCTGATGTTGTCACTATTGAAGAAAATGAAGCAGGTTATACTCAGGCCCATTTAGTGGCGCGTGAAAGTGAACCGCTTACCAGTCGCGAGCAAGAAGCGCTGGTGCGCGTGCTGCTAAATCAATTTGAGCAGTACGTAAAACTATCCAAAAAAGTCCCCAACGAAGTTCTTAACTCCCTTTCGGGGATTGAAGACCCGAGCCGTTTGGTGGATACCATCTGCGCTCATTTGTCGCTGAAAATTGGTGACAAACAAGAGCTACTAGAGATGGATCGTGTGCGGGATCGCATCGAACATCTGATGGCGCTAATTGAGTCTGAAATCGATTTGCTTCAAGTCGAGAAGCGCATTCGTTCTCGCGTCAAAGAGCAGATGGAAAAGACCCAGCGTGAGTACTACCTGAATGAACAGATGAAAGCCATCCAGAAAGAGATGGGTGAGCTGGATAATGTTCCTAATGAGACGGAAAAGTACGAGCAGGCCATCCAGACTTCAGGTATGCCCAAAGAGGCGGCTGAAAAAGCGACTCAAGAGCTTAATAAGCTTAAGATGATGGCAACTAACTCCGCCGAAGCTACTGTCGTGCGGTCTTATCTCGACTGGCTAATTGCTGTTCCCTGGAAAAAGCGCACGCGGGTAAAGCATGACTTGGTAAAAGCTCAGCAAGTGCTTGATGAGGATCACTACGGCCTGGAAGAGGTCAAGGCGCGTATACTGGAGTATTTGGCGGTACAGAAGCGCGTACGCAAGATGAAAGGCCCTGTGCTGTGTTTAGTGGGGCCGCCTGGTGTGGGTAAGACTTCTCTGGGGCAGTCCATTGCGCGAGCGACCAATCGTAAATATGTGCGCTTGGCGTTAGGGGGGGTGCGCGATGAATCAGAGATTCGTGGCCACCGGCGTACTTATATCGGGTCGCTACCCGGTAAATTGATGCAGCGAATGAGTCGTGCAGGTGTGAAGAACCCGCTATTCTTACTTGATGAAGTGGATAAACTGGGTATGGATCATCGTGGTGACCCCGCGTCAGCGCTTTTGGAAGTTCTCGACCCTGAACAAAATAATAGCTTTAGTGATCATTACTTAGAGCTTGATTACGATCTCTCCGAAACGTTGTTTATCTGTACGGCCAACTCGATGAATATCCCCGGTCCGCTGCTTGACCGTATGGAGATTATTCGTCTGCCGGGTTACACCGAAGATGAGAAGCTTGCCATCGCCAAACGCTACTTGTTGCCCAAGCAACTGGAAGCTAATGGTCTCAAAGATGCCGAGCTGGCACTGCAGGATGACGCGTTATTAGAACTAGTGCGTTACTACACGCGTGAAGCGGGTGTGCGTGAATTAGAGCGCCAAATCGCAAAAGTATGTCGAAAGGTGCTGCGCGAACGTCTAGAGGCGGAGCGGGTCTCTCAAGAGCAGAAAGGTAGCAAATTACAAGCGGGCCAAGAGCTGTCCGCTGAAGAGATCGAAGCCTATGCGGGCGTACGCCGCTATAGCTACGGACTAGCAGAGAAAGCGAACCAAGTGGGGCGTGTAACTGGGCTTGCCTGGACCTCCGTGGGGGGTGAGCTGCTCAATATTGAGTCTGTAGTGACGCCTGGTAAAGGCCGCATTAATAAAACGGGTTCGCTTGGCGACGTGATGAAAGAGTCGGTCAGCGCTGCTCAAACGGTGGTCAAGGCGCGTGCGCATGAGTACGGGATCGACCCCCAGCGGTTTGAGACCGAAGATCTTCATATACACGTTCCGGAAGGTGCGACACCGAAGGACGGACCAAGTGCTGGTATTGCCATGGTGACAGCGATTGTCTCGGCCTATACTCAGCGTGCGGTGCGCTGTGATGTTGCCATGACAGGTGAGGTTAACCTGCGTGGAGAAGTATTGCCTATCGGCGGGTTAAAGGAGAAATTGCTGGCAGCTCGTCGCGGTGGTATAAAGACCGTCTTAATTCCTGAGGAAAATCGTCGAGATCTCAAGGAAGTACCGGAAAATATCAAAGGTGCACTTGATATTCGTCCCGTACAATGGATAGATGAGGTGTTAGCGGTAGCGCTTGTGAACAATCAAGTCGATGAAGGTGCCTCGTTAAAAGGTACTGATAAGTCTTTTAGTTCGAATGCCGTAGTCAGCACGCATTAAGCATTAGGGCTCTTTGGAGCTTTAATATTACGTAATAAGTTTGCCCATTGCCGTGTGCAAAGGGCATTCTGCGGCTCGGTCGCTTGACAGGTGTTTCAAGGCATTGCTATAAAACGCAGCTATGCTTTGAGGTTGTAGTACCCGGTGATCGCGCCGTTCAGAGCCATTTTTTGAAACAGTTAAGGGGTGAAGTGTGAATAAGTCCGAGCTGATTGAAGCTATTGCCGCGTCTGCTGATATTCCTAAAGCAGCGGCAACCCGCGCATTGGATGCCATGGTGGAGTCTGTCACCGATAGCCTCAAAAAAGGCGAGAGTGTTTCACTGGTAGGCTTTGGTACTTTCGCGATTAAAGAGCGCGCTGCACGTACAGGCCGGAACCCACAAACGGGTCAGCCAATTCAAATCAGCGCTGCTAAGGTTCCCAGCTTTAAAGCCGGAAAAGCGCTGAAAGACGCCGTCAACTAATTGGCGCGTTTGTTGTAATCTAATGGGCGCATCGCATCCGCGATGCGCCCATGTTATTTTCTAGCCCGTTATTTGGGGCGATGGTTTTTGCTGTAATAATCTGAGGCTAGCATGCTGCAAAGTATTCGAGATGGCTCCAGAAGCTGGGGTGCCAAAATAATCATCGGTGTTATGGTGGCTGCCATGGCACTGTTCGGTATTGAGTCGCTGTTCAGCGTATTCGGCAGTGATCCTAATGAAGTAGCAAGCGTCAATGGCGAGCCGATCATGCGTCAGCAGGTTGAGCTTGAGGTTCAGCGCGCATTACGCTCTGGTCAAGTGCCGCCGGAACAAGAGCGTGCTTTGCGTAATGAAATGCTTGATCAGCTGATTACTCAAAAGCTGTTGACCCAGTATGCAGAGGATGGCGGGTTCTATGTGTCGGATGCCCAGTTAGACCAGATGATTATTGGTCTACCTGAATTCCATGATCAGGATGGCCGCTTCTCATCTGAAGTTTTTCGTAACCGTTTGGCCGGAGCGGGCTATACACCGCTCTCATTCCGAGAAGAGCTCCGGGTAGATATTAAGCGCCAGCACCTTCAGCAAGGTTTAGCATTTAGTGACTTTAGCTTAGCCAGTGAGCAGGAGCGTTTGGCAGAACTGCAGCGCCAGCAGCGTAGCTTCCGTTATTCAATGCTAAGTGCCAATGATGTTGAGCTAGACATCCAAGTTACTGAAGAGCAGATGCAGGCGTATTACGATGCCAATCAGTCACGCTTTGAGCGTCCCGAACAGGTGCGTGTTGAGTATGTGATGATTGATCGTCAGGAAATGGCTGCGGGACGTGATGTCGATGAAGATGCCTTGCGGGCGGCATGGCGCGAACAGAATCGAAACGCTGATCGCCAAGTGTCCCATATTATGGTGACGTTTGGCGGAGATCGCAGCCGTGAAGAAGCCCAGGAACGCGCGGAGGAAGCGTTGCAGGCTTTGGAAGAGGGAGATACCTTCGCTGAAACGGCTTTACGCTACTCCGATGATACTGCCAGTGCAGAAGAGGGTGGCGACTTAGGCGTGATTAGTCGTGGTTTCTTTGGTGATGCCTTTGACGAGGCTGCTTTTGCGCTGAGCGAAGGTGAAACGTCTCAACTGGTAGAAATGGACGGCGCTTTCCATATTTTGCAGGTGACGGGCATAGCAGCGCCAACGTTTGAAGAACAGCGCGATGCGCTTCAGCAGGAAGTAGCGCTGCGTGAAGTGAACGATGACTTTAATCGCCAGGTTCAGCGCTTAATTGACGAAAGTTTTGCGGCTGATGATCTGGAAAGCGTAGCAGATGACCTTGGTTTGATGCTCAATCAGACAGACTGGCTAGCCCGCGGTGAAGGCGAGGGTGCGTTATCCGAACCGGGAGTGCTGGATGAAGCATTCAGTGCTGACGTGCTTGAAGAGGGTTATAACAGCGAAGTGATCGAACTTGACGACGATCGTCGTCTGGTACTTCGCGTCGCCGAGCATCGTGAACCTACCCGTCTAGATTTGGATGATGTGCGCGACGAAGTCGAAAGTGCTGTCGCTGCACAGCAGCGTCAAGAAGCGCTTCAGGACGAGGCTGCGCGTATTATTTCAGCGCTAGAGTCAGGTAGCGAGGTAGATGTTTCATGGCTTGAGGCTGCTAATGTATCGCGGCAGTCTGATACTACATTGCCACAAGCGCTGGTGCAGGAGGTGTTTCGCATGCCTCGTCCTCAAGAAGGGCAAAGTATCTTTCGTGCGATAGCGTTACCGCAAGGTGTGGCGGTGGTCGCATTGGACAGCGTGTCTACCGGAGAGGTGGATGAGCAGATAACCTCTTTTGTGGCGCAAATGGCCGAACAGCTTCGCTCGCAATCAGTCATCCAGGGGTTGATTGATGACCTTCGCAGTAATGCTGATATTGAGCGATAAATATTCAATAGCACCAAAACTAAATAGCTTTAAAACTGAAAAAGCCGATCATGTGATCGGCTTTTTTACTGCATTTTTTTACTGCTACTAACGATAGCTATGGCGGGGAGTGCAGTGCGAACTGGCGAAGCACGGGCATGGCATGGTGTTCAGGTGTTTGCTCAATGATTACATCCCAACCGTGCTGGTTATCCCAGTCACCGAGAACAAACCGTTTAGCCGGCACGTCCTCCACCGTTATGTCATGCACTTTCGGGCGGTGTGTATGGCCGTGAATCATGGTCGATACGCCAAAACGTGCCATCAGCCGCACTACTTCATCATGGGTAACATCCATGATCTCTTCAGCCTTGTTAGCGTTAGCATCCCCCGACTGCATGCGTAAGCTTTTAGCGAGCTCAGAGCGCTGTTCCAGGGGAAGCGCTAATATTTGCGCTTGCCACTGTGGGTCTCGAGATTGTTGGCGAAACTCCATATAGGCCTCATCTCTCGTGCATAAGCTATCGCCATGGAGAATGAGCACGGGTACGCCTTGAAGCTCAACTGCCTGGGCTTCGGGCAGTAAGTTCCCCTGGCAGGCATTAATAAAGCGCTCCCCGATTAAAAAGTCACGGTTGCCATGCAGGAAGTTGACGGCCGTTCCATTGCTGCTAAGCGCTCGTAACCGCTGGATTACGTCATGGGCGATTACGCTCAGGGGGTGCGGCGTGTCGAGCAGGTCATCGCCGATCCAAGCATCAAATAGGTCGCCCAAAATATATAGGGCGTCTGCCCCCGTGGCAGTTTGTTCTAAATAGCGATAAAACCCTTGGTTAATCTCAGGTGTCTCGCTACTCAGGTGCATGTCGGCTACCAACAAAGTACGCATAAGACTCCCGGCGTTTTATTCTGCTTCTTTCACGTACGCACGCTCAATGATCACATCTTCAGCGGGTACGTCCGCATGCATGCCACGGCGGGTAGTGTTAACGCCTTTGATAGCGTTGACTACGTCCATTCCGTCGACCACTTCACCAAATACAGCGTAACCCCAGCCTTGAAGGCTCTTGCCGCTATGGTTTAGGAAGCTATTGTTGCCCACATTAATAAAAAACTGTGCAGTGGCAGAGTGTGGGTCTTGGGTGCGCGCCATAGCGAGCGTGCCTTCGGTATTTTGCAGGCCGTTATCGGCTTCGTTTTCAATAGGATCGCGGGTCGGCTTTTGATTAAACTCTTGGTCGAAACCGCCGCCCTGCACCATGAAACCATCGATGACGCGATGAAAGAGCGTGCCGTCGTAAAATCCTTCGCGCACATATTGCTCAAAGTTAGCAGCGCTAACGGGCGCTTTTTCATGATTAAGCGCAATAGTGATGTCACCGTGGTTGGTCTGTAATACGATCATAGATAAATTCCTGTTCAATAAAGGCGTTCGCCTTGGCGCTGTGCATCGGCGTCACGTTATAATAGCGGTTTTGCCCGGCGCCGCGAAGCGCTAACCCTATTAGCGTAGGCATCGGTTGCCTAGCACGCCATCCACCATGAGGTTATCAACACCACCATGACCAACGAGACCACCCCTGCGCCGAACTTCATCCGCAACCAAGTACGCGAGGAAATTGAGGGCGGCCAGGTCAGTAAAATTGTCACGCGCTTTCCCCCCGAGCCTAATGGCTTTCTGCATATCGGTCACGCTAAGTCGATCTGCCTAAATTTCGGGTTGGCGGAGCAGTTGGGTGGTGAGTGTCACCTACGTTTTGACGACACCAACCCGGCGAAAGAAGAGCAAGCGTATATTGATGCCATTCAGGAAGATGTCAGTTGGCTGGGTTTTGAGTGGGCTGGCCCGGTACGCTTTGCATCAGATTACTTCGACCAGCTCTATATCTGGGCGCAGCACTTAATCCGTGAGGGCAAAGCGTATGTTGACGATTTATCGCCGGACGAAATCCGCGAGTATCGCGGTACCTTAACTGAACCTGGCAAGCCAAGCCCTTACCGCGAGCGTAGCGTTGAAGAGAACCTTGATCTGCTTGAGCGGATGCGTATCGGCGAGTTTGCAGAAGGTGGAAAAGTGCTGCGCGCTAAAATTGATATGGCGTCTCCCAATATTAATTTGCGCGACCCGATCCTCTATCGCGTTCGGCACGCCCACCATCATCAAACTGGGGATAAGTGGAAAATCTACCCCTCTTACGATTTCACCCATGGCCAATCAGATGCTATCGAGGGCATTACCCACTCAATCTGCACGTTGGAATTTGAAGATCACCGCCCGCTTTATGAGTGGTTTTTAAACAACCTTCCAGTGCCAGCGAAACCGCGCCAAATTGAGTTCGCCCGCCTGAATCTTGATTACACGCTAACCTCTAAGCGCAAGTTGAAGCTATTGGTTGATGAGCGCATTGTCGATGGGTGGGACGACCCGCGTATGCCGACAATTTCCGGTATGCGCCGTCGTGGCTACACACCAGCCTCAATTCGTAAGTTCTGTGAAATGATCGGTGTTACCCGGGCTGACGGTGGCTTGGTTGATATCGCCATGCTGACCCATGCGATTCGCTCAGACCTTGAGGACAATGCTCCGCGTGGTATGTGTGTGCTAAAACCGCTTAAGGTGGTGTTGACCAACGTTCCGGAAGACCATGAAGAAGTCTACGAAGTGCCGGGACATCCCGCGCGGGATGATATGGCCGTGCGTAAAGTGCCGTTTGGCCGCGAGCTTTACATCGACCATGATGACTTTATGGAAGATGCCCCTAAAAAGTTCTTCCGCCTAGCGCCGGGGAAAGAAGTGCGGTTGCGCAATAGCTATGTGATTCGCTGCGATGATGTGATTAAGGACGCAGCGGGCGAGGTGACCGAGCTGCACTGCTCAGTAGATTTCGATACCCTGGGCAAAAACCCAGAAGGGCGCAAAGTGAAAGGCGTCATTCATTGGGTGAGCGCGGCCCACGGTGTGCCCATGGAAGTTCGCTTGTATGAAAACCTGTTCTTAGTTGAGCAGCCGGATCGTGACAAAGATGTCGACTTCCTAGAGCACCTCAACCCTGAGTCTCTGACGGTTTGTCAGGCGATTGGTGAGCCTAGTTTGGCCGATGCGGCCCCCGAAGATCGTTTTCAGTTTGAGCGGATGGGGTATTTTTGTGCCGACCGTCACGCCTCCAAACCAGGACAGCCGGTGTTTAACCGGACCGTAGGATTAAAAGATAGCTGGGCGAAAATCAAACAGAAGGGTTAAGGAATAGTCATATGCAGATTTACAATACGCTGACACGCCGCAAAGAACCGTTTACCCCGCTCGTCGCGGGTAAAGTAAGCATGTATGTCTGTGGTATGACGGTGTATGACTATTGTCACCTTGGTCACGCACGAGTCATGGTGGCCTTTGATGTAATTACCCGCTATCTTCGCCATCGCGGTTACGATGTTACCTACGTTCGCAATATCACCGATATAGACGACAAAATCCTTAAGCGCGCTGACGAGAACGGAGAAACGATCAGCGCGCTGACGGAGCGTATGATTGATGCAATGCACGATGATGAAGCGCGCCTAAACGTGCTGCCACCGAGCAGGGAGCCACGCGCTACGGGGCATATTGGCGATATCATCGCGATGATCGAAACACTCATTGATAAAGGCTTTGCTTACCCTGCTAAAAATGGCGATGTCTATTACCGAGTGCGGAAATTTGCGAACTACGGCAAGCTGAATAATCGTCAGCTCGACGATATGCGCTCGGGCGCACGGGTGGACGTGGATGTTCATAAAGAAGATCCGCTCGACTTCGTGCTATGGAAAGCCGCCAAGCCTACTGAGGCACACTGGCCCTCGCCATGGGGAGATGGGCGTCCTGGCTGGCATATCGAGTGCTCTGCCATGTCGACCTGCTGCTTAGGTGATACTTTCGATATTCACGGTGGCGGTCCCGACCTCACGTTTCCTCACCACGAAAATGAAATTGCCCAGTCTGAGGCGGCTACCGGCAAAACCTACGTTAATACGTGGATGCACGCAGGCGCTGTGCGGGTTAATCAGGAAAAGATGTCAAAATCCTTAGGCAACTTTTTCACTATCCGTGACGTGCTGGCAGAGCACGATCCAGAGGTTGTGCGTTATCTGTTAGTGGCCAGCCACTACCGTAGCGCGATTAATTATTCGGTGGATTCACTGGTCGAGGCACGTAAATCGTTGACGCGGTTTTATACGGCACTGGAGGGCGTAGAGGTACAGGAAAGTGTAGGTGAAGAGTTACAGCAGGCGCCAACCAGTGAGGTCGCGTTTATCGCCAGCAAAGAAGAAGTTGCTGCTTATAGCGAACGCTTCACGACGGCGATGGATGATGATTTCAACACACCTGAAGCACTGGCGGTGCTGTTTGATTTAGCCCGTGAGGTTAATCGTGCGAAAGGTGAGTCCCCTCAAAAAGCTCTGCTTCTTGCACTTGAGCTTAAGCGTTTAGCCAGCGTGCTGGGCTTGCTACAGCAGTCGCCCGACACCTTTTTAAAGGGGGCGCAGCAGCACGGCGTTGCGCTAAGCGAGACCGAGATTGAAGCTAAAATTGCCCAGCGCAAAGAGGCTAAAGCCAGTAAAGATTTTGCGCAAGCAGACGCGATCCGCGACGAGTTGGCAGCGCTTGGTATTATTCTAAAAGACTCTCGGGAAGGAACCACGTGGGTTATTGAAGCGCCTCAATAAATCGCAACGTTCAGACGCCGCGAGAGCGGCGTCTGACTTCAACGCAGATGGCTCTTATACTGAAGTGACTGCAAAAGCCGCTTATGAAAAGGACAACTAAGATGCGCTATGTCATGAAACCTATACTCGCCGCTGGCTTATCAGCCCTGGTTTTCTCGGCGGCTAACGCCAGTGATCCGGTTGTCGTTTCTTCCAAGATAGATACGGAAGGATCGGTGCTGGGTGAGTTAATCATTCAAACCTTAGAACGTAACGACATTGCTACTCAAGACCGTTTGCAGCTTGGGGGCACTAGCGTAGTACGTAGTGCGCTACAAGCCGGCGAAATTGATCTTTACCCTGAATATACCGGTAACGGTGCGTTTTTCTTCGATATGACCGATAGCCCGGTGTGGAACAGTGCTGAAGATGCCTACCAAACGGTTAAAGAGCGTGATGCGGAGCAAGGGCTTGTCTGGCTGCAGCCCGCGAGTGCCAATAATACCTGGGCGATGAGTGTTCGAGAAGATGTGGCCACAGCTCATGAGCTGGTCACCCTGGACGATCTTGCCGAATATTTAGCCGAAGGTGGAGTGTTTAAATTTGCCGCCAGCGCGGAGTTTGTCGAATCTGAACAAGCGCTTCCGGCCTTTCAAGAAGCCTATGGGTTCGAGCTAAGCGGCGATCAATTGCTAGTGCTATCCGGCGGTAACACGGCAGCGACAATGCGCGCCGCTGCGCAGCAAACGAGTGGTGTCAATGCGGCGATGACCTATGGTACTGATGGTGGTTTGAGTGCGCTTGGCTTGGTGGTGCTGGAAGACTCCAGAGGCGTACAGCCGGTTTATCAACCCGCCCCTGTTGTGCGTGCAGGCGTCTTAGAGGCGCATCCCCGTATTGAAGCGCTGCTTAACGATGTGTTTGCGACGCTGGATTTAGTCACGCTGCAGTCCTTAAATGCTGACGTAGCGGTTAATGGCTTATCGCCTAACCAAGTGGCACGTGATTACCTTGATAGCTTGGATGACTAATGAATGCCGTTAACTGATGCGCTGCCCATCGCTAAGCTGAATCAGCGCATATGGCACCCTAATGCGGTGCTGTTGAGTTTAAGCCTAGTGATGTTGGCGGTTATCTGGCTGTTAAACCCGGTCAGTGTTGCTCCCAACCGAATTGTACCAGGTACCTCTTACCACCTATTAGACGCAGTGGGGTGGTTTGGGGCGCTACTCATCTCATTATTGATAAGTGCGCTGGCTGCATTGGCGCTGCTTCCAACGCAGGCTAACTACCGGGCAATGTTGGCACTAGTAATTGTCATGCTGTTACTTATGCCGTTTGGCCTGATGGTCGCTAGTCATTGGTTAGTAGACCCTGATCTCCCTCAAGCGCGTTTAAGCATTGGCGCCGCTTCCTGGTCGCTGCTGTTTATACTGTTACTCTGCCTGGTAGAGCTACGTCTTCGGCTGGGTTTGTCTCGACTTGCGACCACGCTGTTATTGAGCTGCGTGGGTGTTGTGTGGTGGTTGAGTGCTTCGTTGTGGCTGCAGAATATGGCGCTGGTGCAGGAATTTCAGGCCCGTGAGCAGCAGTTTTGGCGCGCCACGCTTCAACATATTCATTTAGTCAGCACGGCGGTGGGGGTGAGCGTTGTGGCAGGTTTGCTGTTAGCAATGCTAATGCGACGCTATGCCAAGCTACAAAAAATTGCTTTTTCTCTGCTGAGTTTTTTACAAACCATTCCCAGTATCGCACTATTTGGCCTGCTACTGGCGCCTCTGGCATGGGTAGCGGCTAACCTTCCGTTTTTAGCAAAGCTCGGGGTGAGTGGAATTGGTACCACGCCCGCGTTAATCGCGCTGATCACATACAGTTTATTGCCTATGGTGCGTAATACTTACATCGCGCTGGAAGAGGTAAGTAGTGACACCTTGGAAGCGGCTAAAGCGATGGGAATGCGCAGTAGCCAACGCTTTTGGCAGGTACGCTTTCCTTTGGCCTTGCCGGTGCTGTTAGAGGGCGTACGTATTACCACTGTCCAAGCGATAGGCTTAACCGCAGTAGCGGCATTGATTGGTGCAGGAGGGCTGGGCACCTTTATTTTTCAGGGACTAGGCCAGGCTGCGATGGATATGGTGCTACTTGGTGCTCTCCCTATTTTATTACTAGCGTTGGTCGTTGACGCTGGCTTAGGGGCGTTGGCCGACGCGCTGCGTCCCGGAGGACATGAATGATAGAGCTTTCCCATGTATCAAAGCACTTTGGTGAAGAAGCCGCCGTTGATGATATATCGCTGCGTGTTGCCAAGGGAAAGTTCTGTGCGTTGGTCGGTACCTCTGGCTGTGGTAAGTCCACCACCCTACGTATGATTAACCGCCTCATCGAACATAGCGCAGGCGACATCCTGCTTGACGGTCAGGCTATCCAGAGTTACGACCCCGTAAAGCTTCGCCGACGTATTGGTTATGTCATCCAAAGTACCGGACTTTTCCCCCACTGGACGGTCGCGCGTAATATTGGTTTGGTACCCAGGCTTTTGAAGTGGCCGCGTGACGAGGTCACCGCGCGAGTAGAAGAACTCATGGGAATGCTGGGTCTGCCGATAGAAGAGTTTGCCCATAAATATCCTCATCAGCTGTCGGGAGGCCAGGCTCAGCGTGTGGGCGTTGCCCGGGCGTTAGCCGCCAATCCTGATATTCTATTAATGGATGAGCCGTTTGGCGCCCTTGATCCTATCACCCGTGAAAAACTTCAGGATGAAATGGTCAAGCTTCAGGCGCGCCTGCATAAAACAGTGGTGTTCGTGACCCACGATATGGATGAGGCCCTAAAGCTTGCCGATCATTTAGTGGTGATGCGCAACGGACGAATTGTCCAACAGGGAACGCCGCTGGCGCTATTGCAGCACCCGGAAGACCCTTTCGTCGATTCGCTGCTAGGGGGGCTTGAGCGGGGCCTGAAACAGGCAGCGCTGACCCGAGTGAAAGATCACATGACCTCTCTTGGGCAAAGCCTACCGGCTCAGTCGCGAGTGCCTGCTGAGTACTCTCTCCGTCAGGCGCTTTCCATGATGCTGCGCGACCATTGTGACCGGCTTACGGTGGTAGACCAGCAAGATATGCCGATCGGAGAGCTCTCGTTGCGAAAAATTGTTAAAGAAGCGCAGCTAGATAAGGTTAGTGCACGCGATGCTTACTAGTCGGCGTATTGAGCCTTCATCAAACGCTCACCATGGGTGGGTGTTACCCCTTATTTGGGGCGTGCTGTTAGTTGCTGCTGTGTTAGTTATGCCCTATCTGGAGAGCGTGTTCCGCTGGTTGGAGCCTGATGCACGTCAGGTCATATATCGCCGGGCTGAGTTTTCTAATCTATTAGGTCGCCACTTATTGGTGGTGGGGGTCGCAGCGGTGGTCACGGTCTTAGTGGGGGTGCTGGCAGGAATTGCGGTTACCCGCAAACGTGGGCAAGATTTTTTACCGCTAGTTGGGCAGTTAGCTTCCATCGGGCAGACGTTTCCGCCTGTGGCTGTATTGGCGCTAGCAGTGCCTACGCTGGGCTTTGGTACGCTGCCTATTATCGTCGCGCTGATGCTTTATGGGCTGCTGCCTATTGTGCGTAATACCTTGGCGGGTCTCCAGGGGGTAAGCGCTGATATCAAACAGGCAGCGCTTGCCATGGGCATGACTCCCTGGCAAGTATTGCATCGCGTTGAGCTGCCCTTAGCCGCACCCGTGATACTGGCGGGTGTTCGAACATCGGTAACGATTAACATCGCAACCGCTGCCTTAGGCGCGACGGTGGGTGCCAGTAACTTAGGTGACCCCATTATTGCCGGCATTGTGAATGGCAATATGGCCTATGTAGTGCAGGGGGCCTTGCTCATAGCACTGCTAGCGTTGACAGTGGACAGCCTCTTCGATGCTTACCAACAAACCCTACGTTCCCGCCTTTCTGCGTCTTAAGTTGTATCCCCTAAAGTAGCCTACTGAGTTAATGTCCTTGTGTTGCGTTGATCGCTGTCAGATAAATCCACTGGCATAAAAGGTCAGCACCGACAACACTGCCCTCAAAAGGGGCAAAACAAGGATAATAATGATGACACAGTACGTACATCAGCCGCTCTTCTTGACCGGTGACGAGTTTACAATTGACACTTTTAGTTTGCTCGACCCAGAGGGCGAGCTTTATGAAGGTGCCAGTGAGCCAGCCCTTGAGCGTGACCACGCGAGACGGCTCTATCAAGCGATGCTAGCAACCCGCATTCTTGATGAACGCATGCTAGCCGCTCAGCGCCAGGGGCGGCTTAGTTTCTACATGCAGTGCACGGGTGAGGAGGCAGCCGTCGTCGGGGCAACTGCCGCACTTAACGACGCTGATATGATCATGGCGCAATATCGTGAGCAGGGCGCTTTGATGTACCGCGGCTTCTCCATTGACGAATTCATGAACCAGCTCTTTGGTAACGAGCTGGATTATGGAAAGGGTCGGCAAATGCCGATCCACTATGGCTCGCGCAAGCTGCACTACATGACGATTTCCTCCCCCCTTGCTACGCAAATTCCTCAGGCGACTGGCTATGCTTACGGCCAAAAACTGGCGGGGGATGGCCACTGCACGCTGACCTTCTTTGGCGAAGGCGCCGCCTCTGAAGGGGATTTTCACGCCGCACTCAATATGGCCTCGGTGCATCAAGTGCCAGTGATTTTCTTCTGCCGTAACAACGGTTATGCCATTTCGACGCCTTCTACGGAACAGTTCGCCGCCGATGGAATTGCGCCGCGGGCATTCGGCTACCACATGCATGTTATTCGTGTGGACGGTAATGATGCACTAGCGGTGTTTGAAGCGACTACCCAGGCCCGTAAAATTGCCGTAGAGAAAAACCAGCCTGTGTTGATTGAGGCAATGTCCTATCGGCTTGCGGCTCACTCTTCCTCTGATGACCCTTCCGGCTATCGCTCGAAGGAGGAAGAAGAGATATGGAGAGCGAAAGACCCACTGCTGCGCCTGCAAAAGTGGCTCGTTAAAAAGGGCTGGTGGAGTGAAGAAGAGGAGGCTGCCCAGCAAGAGAGCCTGCGAAGAGAGGTGCTCGACACCCTGAAACGAGCTGAAAAACGCCCGCCGCCGCCGCTGGACTCATTGATTAGCGATGTCTACGCCGATGTCACCCCCGCGCTACAACGTCAGCTAGACCAGCTCAAGCGTCATATTCGTCGCTACCCAGACGCGTACCCGAAAGGTGCCAAGTCTCTTGACCTGGATGTTGATACGGCCACTGATTCCCAGGGGGATGCGTAAAATGCCTACGATGAATATGTTACAGGCGATTAATAACGCCCTTGATATCGCCATGGCCGAAGATGAAAAAGTGATCTGCTTTGGTGAAGACGTCGGGGTATTTGGTGGGGTTTTTCGTGCCACCAGCCATTTACAGGAAAAATATGGCAAAGCTCGCTGTTTCAACACGCCGCTGGTGGAGCAGGGAATCATCGGCTTTGCTAACGGCTTAGCCGCACAAGGCTCGGTGCCCGTTGCGGAAATTCAGTTTGCCGATTATATCTTTCCTGCGTTTGACCAAATTGTTAATGAAACAGCCAAGTTCCGATATCGGTCGGGAGATTTGTTTAACGTAGGCGGTTTAACCATCCGCACGCCCTACGGCGGCGGTATTTCAGGCGGTCTCTATCACTCGCAATCTCCAGAAGCGTACTTCACGCATACGCCAGGCCTGAAAGTGGTGGTGCCCCGCAACCCCTATCAAGCTAAAGGGTTGTTGTTGGCGGCTATTCGCGACCCAGACCCCGTGCTTTTTCTTGAGCCTAAGCGACTCTACCGTGCAGCGGTAGGCGACGTGCCGGAAGAGGATTATCAACTGCCGATAGGTGAAGCTGAGATTGTCAAAGAGGGCAGTGACATCACGCTAGTGGGCTGGGGCGCGCAGATGGAGGTTATTGGTAAAGCCGCAGAGCTTGCCGAAGAGCAAGGTATTTCCTGTGAGGTTATTGACCTAAGATCCCTGCTGCCGTGGGACGAAGATACGGTGGCGGAGTCAGTGCTCAAAACCGGACGCTTGATTGTTAGCCACGAAGCCCCCTTAACCGGCGGCTTTGCAGGAGAAATTGCTGCGACCATTCAAGAGCGTTGTTTTCTCTATCTGGAATCGCCCATTTCACGGGTGACTGGGCTGGATACGCCATTCCCGCTAGTGCTGGAAAAAGAGTATCTGCCCGACCATCTGAAAATTTTTGAAGCGATTCGCGAAAGCGTTAACTTTTAGCGCCAGGGAGAAAAATAATGAGCGATTTTATGCTGCCGGATATCGGTGAAGGCATTGTTGAGTGCGAAGTCGTTGAATGGCGCGTTGCTGAAGGTGATCGAATTGAAGAAGACCAGCCAATTGTTGAGGTAATGACCGACAAAGCGCTGGTAGAGATTACTGCACCAGAGCCAGGCATCGTCACTAAGCTCTATGTGCCCCAGGGCCAAGTGGCCAAGGTGCATGCGCCACTGTATGCCTATCAGTTAGAAAGTGAGGTAACGGGCGGGACAGGGCAAAGCAGCGATGCTGATACAGCGGAAGCGCCCAAAGCAGCTGCGCAAGCGCATTCGGCGCCTAAATCCAGGGAATCATCGTCGTCACATGCTGCACCGAGCAATTCCATGGGTAAAACCACCATGGGAAAAGTACCCGCTAGCCCCGCGGTTCGTCGTTTGGTACGGGAACATGAGCTGCAGTTAAACGACATTTCAGGTAGCGGTAAAGATGGCCGGGTATTAAAAGAGGATGTGCTGGCGCACCTTGACCAAACGGCGCTAGTGCCAGCATCTGCAAACCAAGTGAGTGGCCAGCCTTTGGTGCGAAGCGAACCACAGACGCCTAGGGTTGAGCCGCTGCGTGGCGTGCGAGCGGTGATGGCCAAGCGAATGGTTGAGTCTGCAAGCACCATTCCGCACTTTCACTACGGCGAAGAGATTGACGTTACCGAGCTGCTAGCCCTGCGCGAGCGCTTAAAGCCACAAGTAGAGGCCCTGGGCGAACGCTTGACGCTGATGCCTTTCTTTATGAAAGCGATGGCGCTTGCCGTTGCCCAAGCACCGATCGTTAATGCCCAGCTTAATGCCGCAGGTGACGAGCTTCACTACTATGCCCAGTGCAATATCGGTATGGCAGTAGATAGTAAAGCGGGCTTACTGGTGCCTAATGTCAAAGGCGTTGAGCAACTGACGCTGCTGGATATAGCCCGTGAAGTAGGGCGGTTAACCACCTCCGCGAGAGAGGGCCGCGTAGATCAGGCAGACCTAAAAGGCGGCACCATCAGCATTTCCAATATCGGAGCGCTGGGTGGGACCTATGCAGCGCCGATTATTAATGCCCCTGAAGCGGCTATTGTGGCCATTGGCAAAACCCAGTGGCTGCCGCGCTTTGATGAGCATGGTGCGGTGCAGCGTCGGGCGATTATGACGATCACCTGGGCAGGAGACCACCGCTTTATTGATGGTGGTACCATCGCGCGTTTCTGTAACGCTTGGAAAGGTTTTTTAGAAGCGCCGGAAACCATGCTGCTGCACTTGGGCTAGGTGCACGTTAACCCATGACTCAGGCACCGCTTCAGCAGTTTTATATACCTGAAGAGCAGTCGGTATATCTGCTAAGCCACCATGATGCCCGTAAGCTCAAAGACTGGGTGGCGCTGTGCCAAACACAGCTCACCCAGCTTGGCTACACGGGAATTGAGCTTATCGGCAAAGGTGCCTATGGGTTCGTATTTGCGGGCAGTGCGCTTGAGCAAGGTGTACCTGCCCACTACGTTTTCAAGTTTTCGCGTATTACCCTACCCGCGCATCTGCAAGAACGCCTCGAAGAAGAAGCGTTTATGCTCGATCAAGTGGCCCACCCGCTGATTCCTAAACTAGTGGCCTACCAGCGTGCGAGAGGCCAGTCAATCCTGGTGATGGAGCGTGCGCCAGGCTGGAACCTGGAGCAGGTCTCGCTCAAAGAGGGGAAGCTTTCTCCCCGCTTAATTATCCGCATTGCCGTTCAACTGGCAGATATTCTGACAACGCTTCGCCGTGAAGCAGGCCCTAATGCCCGCCCCGTCGTGCACGGTGACATCAAGCCTTCTAATTTGGTGTTTAACCCCTCAACCGAGCAGGTCGCGCTGATTGACTGGGGCTCCTCTGTGTTTGCGCAACTGGATGAAAAGCTGCAGTTTGTAGGCGCGAATGTGATGGAGCTGATGTCGGATAACTTGCAGCAAACGAACGCCCGCTTAGGGGATGTCTACTTTATAGGGGAGGAGCAGCTTAACGGGGCACTCTCGTCGCCGCGCTTTGACGAGCAGGGCGTGGCGGGCACGCTTTATGCGCTCGCCTCAGCACAATCCTGCCGTTTTGGGCATCGTGCCATCCCGGCAAGCTCACTGGGGCTGCCAATGGAGTTTGCCCGCACCTTAGACGGTATGCTGGACCCTGACCCGCAAATGCGTCGGCGTGCTGGGGACTATTTTTTAAGCGCCATGCCACGACTAGCCCAAGGGGTGATGATTGACCTACCCGTTACACCACAAACACCGCTTGTGCCGGTATGGGGGCGTCCCGCGCGACAAGAAATAGACACAGTGGTGTATAGCTCGCGCAAAGCCTTTCTACGTGAAGCGAACGCGGAAGAAACGCTTAACGACGTTAATGATGTGCAGCTGGACCGCTATTACAAGCAGTTTATGCAGGGCATGGGAGAGACCGAAAAGGCTTTTCTGGCCTCGGTGAGCCGTTTGGGAAAATACCCCGTGGTGGGCGGCCTAGCAGTGCGTTGGGAGCGGGAAGGTGTCTATATCGATTCGTCACTTAATCTGCACGACCCGGCGTTAAAAACTGCCTTTATCGAAGCGGTTAATAACATGGTGCATTTGGCCCGTGCTATTCATCGTCAGGGGATTTTCAAAAGCTGCCTGTTTAATGCCCGCCAGACGCTGCACTTAGAACGCGACAGTGTGCAGGCGTCATTTCATTGTGAGCCGGGCATGGTGATTAGCTATGAACTTAGCGCGGCGCCTGAAATGGAAGACCGCACTCGTCAGCATAGTTACTTTGAAGATGGTCCTGATCCAGAAGAGCTTCTTGCGCTTCCCAACAGCATTATGCAGATATTAAAGCGGCTTAATGAGATTCATCATACGGGGATGATTATCTTCGAAGCACTGCCTAAGCATCTTAAAATCCACAGCTATTATCGGTTACTTGATCCTAGCCGCGAGCAAGAGTTTTGCAGCTTGCTGGCGCGTATGCTGGACTCCGTTAGCCAGATCGAGGGGCTTGGGGTGTCTGGGTTTATGAAAATGCCCTATAAAGATACGCGGTTTTTCACCCACCTTGAGCGTCAGCCCGAGCACTACTACCCTAAAAACCCTCGGGCGTTCCTAAGAAAGCACTCATAAATGGCTTATAAACTGCGGGCTTGATCCCCCAGCCATGTCGCCAACTGCTGGGTGAGCACATCGCTTGCTTGGCCAAAAGCATCAACTACGTCAGGAATTTCAGCACTGCTTGCCTGGGTGCGAGTTGAGAAACTGTTGGCCACTATTGGCTGACGATCTTGAGTACCTACCAGTTGTACGTCTAGCTGAATCTTAACGCTGGGCGGGGTGGTGTCGTACTCGCTTTGAAAGTGGCGTAGCTCGCTAAGTAGTAATAGATCATGAGGCAGGCGGTCGCTACCTACGCTAGTAAACAGCTGGCGTTGCTGTAAACCAGTAATCAGCCGAGCTTGTAGCATAGCCGGTGCATCTTCATGCCATCGAGAGCCTTCGTATACATTAACCACATTGCGCTCTGGATACACCACAATGCGGTTACTGCTTAGCAAGTGGCCAGCTTCAGGGGTCGCTATACCCAGCCGTATAGGGAGTGCTGAGGAGGTTGCTTCTGACGTAGCAGAGGGCGTAGATGCGGGCAGCCGATAGAACGTGGCGGGTTCGCTTTCCGGCAGTATTGAGCAACCGCCAAAGGTTAGCAATAAAGTCGCCAACATGACGACTGTAAGCGGGGAACGAAGGCTCATGGGCGGAACTCCTCTACCTGATCACGACCCAGGAAAAAATCTCTGGGGCTCTCTTCAAGTTGACGGGTAATGCGGTCTAACGAATTAAGCATAGAGCGCAGCGCAGAAAGGGCGGGGGCGATATCCCGCGTACCCTGTAGCGTGCTCTCAACGTCACCCGCATTGTCATTTACCAACTGCTCAATACGCTGAGCGGCACTAGCGACATCACGGCTGGCGACAGCCGCGCTCTCCATTACTAGCTTTCCATCCTGTCTCAGTAGCTGTGTAGCTTCCTGACTAAGCGCGTCAATGCTGCCAAGGGTAGTGGTGGCTTGGCGTGACACGTCACCAAACAGCGCCATATTTTCTTCAAGCGCTGCCTGTTGGGAAGCTATCATGTCAGTGATTTGGGCAATGTTAGTGAGGATATTGCCTGCTTGTTCCCGGTTACCATCGTCGAACAGCTCGTTGACGTTTCGAAGAATGGAATTGATGTTCTCAATCATCTCTTCGCCCTCGTCAAAGAGCGTAGCGATAGGCGAAGCATCCGCCTGAATGAATGGCGCGTCATCACTGGTTTGGTCGGTCAGGCGTGGGCTTTCCGGACTGCCACCGTGTAGCTGAACTGACATACTGCCCGTGATATTAGCAAATGCCAGCTTCGCGCGGGTATCCAGTTTGACGGGGGTATCCTCGTACACGCGAATCGCTGCAATGACTTGGCGCGGGTCTCTTGGGTTTAATTCTAAGCCGGTCACATTCCCTACTTCGATACCGTTATATTGCACTCTGCTGCCAACGGAAAGGCCACTGACGCTGCGCTCAAATAAAATTTGATAAGGTTGGTAGTCTCGTTCGCCTGCTGCATGGCTCATCCATAGTGCAAACAGCAGCGCACCAACCCCTGTTAGTAGCGTGAAGAGTCCAATCAGTATGTGATGGGCACGCGTCTCCATATGCGTTCTCCTGTGGTTGATGAGCGTCTATTGTTGATGAGCGTGTTGTGCCGCTCTGCCCCTGGGGCCTTGGAAATAATCTTGTATCCACTCATCGTCGTACGATGCGACGCGCGCAAGCGTGTCAGCTACAAGCACCTTTTTTTGCGAAATAACCGCTACCCGGTCACAGGCCGCGTATAACGTATCCAGGTCATGGGTCACCAGAAAAACGCTGAAGCCCAGCGCATCGCGCAGGGTAACCAGCAGTTCATCAAAAGCTGCCGCACCAATAGGGTCAAGGCCCGCCGTTGGCTCATCGAGAAAGAGAATGTCTGGGTCTAGCGCAAGGGCACGGGCCAGCGCTGCGCGTTTTATCATCCCGCCCGAAAGCGACTCAGGAAATTGCAGTGCGGTATTAGGTGAAAGCCCCACCAGCGACAGCTTGATTCGTGCCAAATACTCTGCTTCTTCTCTTGAAAGCTTTGCGTGCTCAATGAGCGGTAACGCAATGTTCTCCTGCAAGTTTAGCGAGCTAAACAGGGCGCCGCGCTGAAACAACACGCCAAAGCGCCGCTCTACTTGACTACGCTGCTCTTCGTTGAGGTCATTTAAGCGCGTACCTAACACTTCAATAATGCCGTCATTAGGTCGCTTTAAGCCAACAATACTCCGTAGTAGAACTGACTTTCCTGTTCCCGAGCCGCCCACTACCCCCAGGATTTCACCGCGCTCAAGGGTGAAGTCCAGGTCTTCATGAACAACATGGTCGCCAAAGCGATTCACCAACCCTCGGACTTTAATCACCGGCTGATTGGCTTGTTGTGTAGGTTTATCTGACGCCATCACCAGCCCATCTCCATAAAGAACAGCGCAGCCAGGGCATCCAGCAAAATCACCATAAAAATCGATTGCACGACGCTAGAGGTAGTATGCTCACCCACTGATTGCGCGCTGCCGCTAACCTTAAAGCCTTCCAGGCAGCCGATCACAGCAATCACAAACGCAAATACAGGTGCCTTGCTAAGCCCTACCAAAAAGTGCGTTACCGAGACATCCTTTTGTAACGTGTTCATGAATTGAGTAAGGGGTATATCCAGTGAGAGGGTTGCCACTACGGCGCCACCTAACAGCCCGCAGAGCATGCCAACAAAGGCCAGTAGCGGTAGGCTGATCAGCATCGCCATGACCCGGGGAAGTACCAACAGCTCAATAGGATCAAGGCCTTGTGCTTGAAGGGCATCAATTTCTTCATTGGATTTCATAGCGCCCAACTGCGCAGTAAATGCGCTTGCGGTGCGGCCAGCGAGCAAAATAGCGGCAAGTAGAACGCCAAATTCGCGTAGAAAAGAGAAGGCGACCAAATCGATGGTGTAGACGGTGGCGCCAAACTCCGCGAGCACCGTGGCGCCCAGGAAAGCGACCACGGCTCCCACCATGAAGGTTAAAAGAGCGACAATGGGCACCGCATTCAAGCCACTTTGCTGAATATGGGCAATCATGGCGGTGAAGCGCCAGCGGCTGGGGCGCAGTAGTAAGGAGAAAAAAGTGGCAAGTACCAAGCCAATAAAGGCTAGCAGTTGGCGCTGTTGAGACCACAGCCCAATCACTTGCTGACCGGTGGTAGCCAGCGCATCAGTTATTCGCTGCTGTTTACGGGGTTGGATATCCAGAGGCGCTTCCATTGCTTCGGCAATGCGCACCAGCAACGCCTGTTGCTCTTTCGGTAAGTCACCAGCCCACTCGGGCACTTGCTTGGCCTTTTCAATGCCGATCATTTCAACAATCAACGCCGCACCTGCGGTATCCAGGCGTTCAATACCGTTTAGCATGACGTGAGTATGTGAAGATAGCTGACGCTGTTGGCTAAGCGCGCGCTTTAGGGTATGAAAATTGCCAAGCGTCCACTCACCGTGAAGCGATAGCTTCCCGCTCTCGTTGGTTATCCACTCGTTTGGCATCCCTGCTCCTCATCGACATCCACGGTAACGTGATGGCCTTATGATGCAATCAAACGAGTGTTAGTTAAAGAAAAGTTATGAACTACTTAACGTGAAACACGATATCGCGGTGCTAGCTCCTGCTTAATATTGGCGGCTACTTCTTTTAAGCGAGGCCCTAAATTGTTAATTAAGCGATCATGGTCTAGGCGTAGACTGGAACCGCCACAGTTAATAGCCATTACTTCTGCGCCATCCTCTAGGATAAGCGGCATAGCTACTGCGCTTATATCGCGCTGCCACTCTTGCTCAGAAAGGCAAAAGCCGTATTGAGCATAATCCTTGAAGCTCTGCTGAATGCCCGCCTCATAGCGTGGCCACTCACTGCCATACACCTCAGCCAGCTCTTGAAGCACCTGCTGGCGCCTTTCGTCAGACAAACCACATAGCCAGGCGCGGCCGATGGCTGAGGTGGCAATAGGCAACCGCGAGCCAGCATCCAAGCGGATAATGAGAGGGCCATGACCATGACAGGTTTCCAGATAAACCATATCATTGCGGTCGGCACCCCCCAGGCTCACATTGCAGTCAGTGGCATCGGCGAACTTCTGCAGATGCGGTCGGGCAATTTCACGAATGCCCATATTGGCAAGAAAGCGATACCCCAGCGCCAATACACCTGGGCCGAGCCGATATTTCTCCAAATGAGTGTTGTGCTGCAAATAGCCAAGCTGTGTAAGGGTATAGGTTAACCGTGACACCGTGGGACGAGGGATATGCGTCCGGTTCGAGAGTTCGGCATTGCCTAAATACTCTTCACCCGCGCCAAAAGCACGCAGCAGCTCTAGCCCGCGTGCTAATGCGGTTACGAAGTTACGATCTTTTTCGGGCAGTTGTGAATCATCACCAGTGGTGTCAACGGGTTGCATTAAGAGTCCCAACTAAATGGCTTATTTAAGGGCAATTATCGCATATCTACTTAGCAACGGCTTATACGTGCATCAACGAAATATGCTGCCAGTATGGCTAGCTCAGCGCTCCAGCCGCTCAATAACCGTTGCGATACCCTGGCCCACACCAATACACATGGTAACCAGCGCATAGCGGCCATTAGTGGCTTCAAGCTGGCGCAGCGCGGTAAGTGCTAAGCGCGCCCCAGAAGCTCCCAGCGGATGGCCGATAGCAATAGCGCCGCCGTTTGCGTTCAAGCGTGAGTCATCGGCAGAAAGCCCCAACTGTTGAACGCAGCCAAGCACTTGCACGGCAAACGCTTCGTTAATTTCGATAACGTCCATCTGCTCAAGGGTGAGCCCTGCACGAGCAAGCGCTTTTTGTGACGCAGGCACTGGCCCTAAACCCATCACCCGAGGGGCTACACCGGCAACGGCGCTGGCAACAATTCGTGCACGGGGTGTTATACCGACGCGCTCTCCGGCGGCCTGCGTACCGACAATCAAAGCGGCAGCGCCATCATTCAGGCCTGAGGCATTCCCGGCGGTGACTACGCCGCCTTCAAATAGCGCGCCTAGCTTGGCAAGCTTATCTTCGGTGCTCTGGGGGCGCGGATGCTCGTCTTTATCAACCAATAGTGGCGGCAGCTTGCGCCCTTGGGGTACCTCAACGCCCATCATTTCGCCGTCATAGAAGCCGTCTGAGAGCGCTTTTGCATAGCGCGCCTGGGAGCGGGCGGCAAAGGCATCGCTAGCATCGCGACTGATACTCAAGTCATGAGCGATGTTATCGGCGGTTTCCGGCATGCTGTGGCTGCCAAACGCTTTGGCAATATGAGGGTTAGGGAAGCGCGAGCCGATCACTGTGTCATACATTGGCTGATTGCGAGCAAAGGGGGAGTCCGCCTTGCCCAGCACGTAAGGCGCGCGAGACATGGACTCTACACCGCCCGCTAAAAACAGCTCGCCTTCGCCTAGCCGTGCCGCCCGGGCTGCATCCATCATTGCCGCAAGGCCGCTACCGCAAAGGCGGTTCACCGTTTGGGCGGCCACTTCGATAGGCAAGCCGGCTAACAGCCCCCCATGGCGCGCTACGTTTCGTGAATCTTCGCCTGCCTGGTTGGTACAGCCTGCCAGCACTTCTTCATAGCTCTCTAGGGCGAAAGGATTACGGGCCACCAGTGCTTTGAGAGTGAGGCCGAGTAACTCATCTGGCCGAATCGCCGCCAAGCTACCGCCATGGCGACCAAAAGGGGTACGTAAACCGTCGTAAATATAGGCGTGTTGCATAGTAGAGCTCCTTGTTATTTGGATGTGCGTTACACAGTGGTTAACGATAGTTGCAGTGCGGCGCGACGGCGTAACCACGGGCTAGGGCGATACCGAGGGTCACCGGTGGCATCAAGCAGGTTGGTCAGTATCGTCATGATGCGCGTGGCGCCGTAATGGTCGCCCATGCGCAATGGACCGAAGGGGTAGCCCAAGCCAAGCTCAACTGCCCGGTCGATAGTGGTAGGTTCGGCGACGCCTTGTTGAGCAATGTCCGCCCCTACGTTGACGATGCAGGCAATAATGCGCTGCAGAACAAAGCCATTACTATCCTGCAAGGTGCTTACCGGTGTGCCATCGTGATTGAACAGGCTGCACGCTGACTGAAGGTAGGCGGTGCCGGTCACCGGCGTGGCCATTAGGCTTCGGCGTTTATCTAGTCCGGCGAGCATATCCGCGGCGACGCACTGTTTAGCATCTAGCCCCTGGCGTAGCGCACAGCTGGTGGCATCTTCTCCAAACGGGGTAAGCAGGCACAGTGCTTGGCCAGAGGGAGTTGCTCCTGTTTCTAACGGCCAGCCGGCAGCGGTTACTAACGCTGCGAGTGCGTCAGCGCTTTCGGGGTCGTCCTGACTGATCCATACCGGGCAAGGGGATACAGACTTAATATCGGGTGCTTCCGGCATTTGCTGCTTGCCATCCACATAACGATAAAAGCCTTCACCGGTTTTGCGGCCCAGCAAGCCCGCGGCCAAACGTTGCCGAGTTAAGGGTGAGGGGCGAAAGCGTGCCTCCTCATAATATTGGTGGTAAACCGACTCCATCACCGCGTGAGAGACATCCAGCCCGGTAAGATCGAGTAGCGTAAAGGGGCCCATTTTGAAACCGCCCTGGTCGACCATAATGCGGTCAATGGTGGCCGGGTCTGTTACGCTTTCGCCTAAAATGCGCAGGGCCTCGGTACCGAAGGCGCGACCGGCATGATTGACCAGAAACCCAGGGGTATCGGTGGCCTGGGCTGTGAAATGGCCCATGGCTTTACCGAGCGCGTTGACCTGCTGAGTTACGTCGGCTGATGTGCGAAGACCGGGGATGACCTCGGCAATTTTCATTAGCGGGACGGGGTTAAAGAAGTGAAAACCAATGACGCGTTCGGGATGCTGGCAGGCGGCGGCAATGGCCGTGACTGAGAGCGAAGAAGTATTGGTCGCCAATACCGCCTGTTGGCTGACAATCGCTTCTAAATCGCTAAATAACCCCTGCTTGGCCTCCAGCTTTTCAACAATGGCTTCCACCACGATATCGCAAGGGGCGAGGGCGTTGAGCGCGTTTGCTTCGAGTAGCCGCTCGCTATAGTGCTGGGCCTGTTCTGGGGTAATTCGCTGCTTCTCAGCGCTTCGCTGCCATAAGCCATTAATAAAGTGCTTAGCCTCTTTCACAGCCCCTTCTTTTACATCGAAAAGCATAACGTTTAGACCTGCCTGAGCCGCCAGCTGAGCGATGCCACGCCCCATAGCGCCGGTACCGACAATGCCAAGCGTGGTAAAAGAGCACGTCGTTGATTCGCTGGACATACGCTAAATCCTCTCTTGAGTGAGTTCTTGTTATAGAATTTTTAATAGCCAAGTTTTGCAATGCAGAATGGTGTTTCAATTATTGACTGCCATCCTAGGCTATGCAAAAGTGCCTGACAAGCTGAGTGAACACTAATTTCGCTATGCAAAATAGATGGCGCACTCTTTGACGTAAGCCACTCAGCAAGCGCCACTTCTAACGATAAAAAACTGTTGCCACCAGGAGCCGTCATGATCCGCGATCCCGAACTGCTTAATCAGCTTGTTGATACTATTTCTCGCTTTGTCCGTGAGCGCTTAATTCCTAACGAGGCGCGTTTAGCGGAAGAGGATGCAGTGCCTCCGGAGCTTCTAGCGGAAATGAAAGAGATGGGTCTGTTTGGGCTATCGATTCCAGAAGAGTACGGCGGCCTAGGGCTTACCATGGAGGAGGAAGCCCTGGTAGCGATAGAAATTGGTAAAACATCGCCAGCCTTTCGCTCAGTGTTTGGTACCAACAACGGTATTGGCGCCCAAGGGATTTTGATTGATGGCACCGACGAGCAAAAAGCAAAGTATGTGCCGCGCTTGGCCACCGGCGAGATTTTAAGTTCTTTTTGTTTGACCGAGCCGGATTCAGGCTCTGATGCTGCCAGCCTGCGTACTACAGCGGTGCGCGATGGCGATCATTACATTTTGAATGGCACCAAGCGCTATATCACCAATGGCCCTGAAGCTGATTTATTTACCGTAATGGCTCGCACGGATCCTGCTAACAAAGGCGCTGGCGGCATATCAGCCTTTATTGTGGAAGGCGATACGCCTGGATTAATTCGCGGCCCTGCCGATAGCAAAATGGGACAGAAGGGCGCTCATACCTGCGATATTATTTTCGATAACTGCCGGGTGCCCGCCGAAAATATTATTGGCGGAAAAGAGGGACAAGGTTTTAAAACCGCAATGAAGGTGCTTGATCGCGGACGGCTGCATATTTCAGCGGTCTGTGTAGGTGTTGCTGAGCGATTAGTAGAAGAGTCGCTGCGCTATACCATGGAGCGTAAACAGTTTGGCGCAGCCCTTGCTGAGCATCAATTGATTCAAGCGATGCTAGCGGATAGTAAAACCGAAGCCTATGCAGGCAAAACCATGGTGATGGATGCTGCACGCCGCAAAGACGATGGCGAAAATGTGTCTACCTTGGCTTCTTGCTGCAAATTGTTTTGTGCAGAAATGGTGGGGCGAGTGGCCGACCGTGCAGTGCAGGTACATGGCGGTGCAGGCTATATGTCCGAATATGCCGTTGAGCGCTTTTACCGCGATGTACGGCTATTCCGCATTTACGAAGGGACGACACAGATTCAGCAAATCGTCATTGCGCGGAATATGGTGCGGGAGGCGTCTTAATGGCTTTATCGGTCTCTTACCAAGCGCCGGATGAAAGCATCTTTGGTCGCCTCGCCAGTGAACTGGTAGCAGAGCTTCCCGACCGGCTGAGTACCCGCGTGCTGGAAAATGCCAAATTGCTTAGTGAGCATCCTGCCATTGTGGATGGCGATGTGCGCTGGAGCTACGCTGAGCTTGGTGAGGAAATACACGCCGCTTGCGACTGGTTAAGCACGATGGGTATTCGTCCTGGCGATCGCATTATGACAGTGAGTGAAAACTGTCGTGCCCTGGTTGTCTTACTGCTGGCAGCCAGTGAGCTTAATGTATGGGTCGCGATTGTTAATTCACGACTATCGGCTCAAGAAGTTGACCTGATTCAGGGTAACTGCCTGCCCCGGCGGGTGTTCTATACCTGTGATGCTTCGCCTGAGGCTGGCCAGCACGCTCAGCGTCACGCAACCGACCGCTATCAGCACCCTACATTGGGTGGTCTCGGGATCTCGCCGCTTTATGACAGTGAGCCTGAGCCAGTGAGCATAAGCGGTGGCGAGCAAGTGGCAGCGATGATCTACACCTCGGGCACTACCGGGACACCGAAAGGCGTCATGCTGACCCACCGAGGTATTCTTTACATTGCCTCAATCTCAGGCGGTATGCGCCATTTAAGCGAAGGCCAGCGGGTCTACGGCGTATTGCCAATGTCTCACGTGTTTGGTCTCTCCTCGGTGTGTATGGGGTCGCTGTATAATGGCGCTTGCCTATATACCGTGCCGCGCTTTGATGCCGCTCAACTGCTGGCGGCTCTGAAACAGGAACGAATAACTGTCCTCCAGGGCGTGCCTGCCATGTATGCCCGTGCCTTGGAGTATTTGAAGCGCGAGCAGCAACCACTCGAAGCACCTGAGTTAATTTATATCTCTGCAGGTGGCTCACCGTTAGATAGCGACACCAAAGTGCGCGTGGAGGCGGCCTTTGGGCTAGCACTGCATAACGGCTATGGATTAACCGAGGCTAGCCCCACCATCAGTCAAACGCGCATCGATGATCGCCATAGCAATAGCACCGTGGGCCGCGTGCTTCCTCTACTGGAGTATCGTCTAGAACCCCTCAGTGATAGCGGAACTTCTGAGCAGCCTGGCGAAGAAGTGGGTGAACTGTGGGTTCGCGGTCCCAATATTATGAAGGGCTATTTTCGCCAGCCAGAGGCAACCCGCGCAACATTAACCGAGGATGGCTGGCTGAATACCGGCGATATCGCCAAACTCGACCATGATGACCAGCTCTATATCGTTGGGCGCAGCAAAGAGCTGATTATCCGCTCGGGGTTTAATATTTACCCACCGGACGTAGAAGCGGTGATTAATGAGCACCCGGCGGTAACGCTGACTGCAGTGGTCGGTCGGCAAATCGCCGGGAACGAAGAAGTCGTCGCCTTTGTTCAGTGTGAACCGGGCGTCGAGGTGGAGCTTACAGAGCTTAAGGCGTTTATCGCCGAGCGGCTGGCGCCCTACAAAAGGCCCACGCAAATTGTATTAATGGATTCGCTACCGTCCACAGCCAGCGGAAAAATCCTTAAAGGGCGACTGCGGGATTTAGCTCAGCAGGAGAGCGGCAAATGAGCCATTCATCTCAGCAGGCGCTAATGGGCTATCACGAACTGCTGGGCATGCACGTTGTTGAGTGGGAAGAGGGGCGAGTTGTCGTTGAACTGACCATTGAGCCAAAGCATCTTAACCGCAGCGGCAATGTCCACGGCGGTGTATTAGCCTCTATGTTGGATAGCGCCCTAAGCTTGGCGGGTCTGCACTGTCGCGTGCCGGGCAATATTCGCCGCGGCATGACGCTGTCCTTGACCACCACCTTTGTCGGGCCCGCGCAGCAAGGGTTACTGCGCGCCACGGGGACGCTGCGCGGAGGTGGACAGAAAACCTATATGACCAGCGGTGAGATAGTGGATGGAAACGGCAATTTAGTCGCCGTGGGTGAGGGATCATTCCGGCGCCGAAGCGGCAGTGAGTCCCCCGAAGGCATGCCCGATAATCAGCCCCAACTGACCAAACCGTGGGAGTCCGCTGAGTGAGTCCAGCCCGCCTGCGGGTCTCTTTTCTACTGCTGGTCACTCTGGCAACGCTGTTTCATCTGGTGCTCGGGAGTGTGGTGTGGCAAGCCGTCGGTATCGGTGCGCTGATCCTGTATTTAACAACCCTGGGTGCTCAGCTAACCCGCATGGCGAAAGGGTTACTGTTAGCCGCAGGAGTGTTAACACTGCTTGCGCTCTGGCGCGCATCAAACCCTGGCCAGCTTCTTTTTGAAGCCAGCGGGCGTTTTGCTTTTTTTGCCACCTTTGTGGTGGCTTTGAGTATGCTTCGTTTGCCTGCCTATCGCTCGCGTTTAGTACGCCGTTGTGGGCAGAGCATGCTGCTTCAGCCGCCTAGCCGTCGCTACCCAATTTTATCCCTTGGTTCAGCGCTATTTGGGATTATTCTCAATATTGGCGTACTTAACCTGTTTGCCGCCATGATTGAAAAAAGCAATACCCTAGGGGCGGCTCAGGGGCGGGTGTGGGTACGTGAGGCGCGCCAGCGGCGCATGATGCTGGCGCTATTGCGCGGGTTTTCCCTGGCGCCGCTGATTTCTCCTATGGGTATTGGTGTGGCGGTGGTGCTGTCGAGTCTTCACCAGGTGACTTGGCTGGAGCTTGCTCCCTACATTTTGGGCGCGGCGGTGCTGATATTTCTGGCGGGATGGGCCGTGGATTTTCTCACCGGGCCGCATCCTCCTGGCAATAAAACCCAGGCCAGTAAAACCCACCTAGCCGCACCCTCATTGCGCCCGCTGGGCCAGTTTAGTGTGCTGTTGCTGGGGATTGTCGCGCTGGTGTTTAGTATCGCGTGGCTACTAGAACTGCGCTTACCGATTGCCGCGCTTATTGGTGCGCCCACAGGAGCGCTGGTTTGGCTTGCCTGGCAGCGGCGCAGGCTTGGTTATGCAGGGCTACCTGCTGCCGTCAGCACAGTGCATCGTCAGTTGCCATGGCTGCTTTCACCCAGCGCCAATGAAATTGTGGTGCTTGGCGCGGCGGGGTACTTGGGGCACCTGTGTGTAGGGCTGGTGGATACACAACAGTTGGCGCCGCTATTAACTGTGCTGAACCAGTGGGGAGCGTTTAACGCCGTGCTCGCAATGCTGATGGTGGTGGGGCTAGCGCAAATAGGCGTTAATCCTATTGTCACGGTGACATTGCTGGTGGGTTTATTACCACAGCTTGGTATTGAAGGGCTATCGCCTGCGCTAATTGGCGCATCGTTGATGGTTGGCTGGGCGTTGGCGCTAATGTCGTCGCCGATGACAGCATCGATGCTGATTTTGTCTCGTTTTACCGGCGTACCGGCTACGCGCATCGGCTACCGCTGGAACGGCAGATTTTTGGTCGCGTCGATTCCGCTATTGGCAGCGTGGTTTATGTGGTCACCCTTTTGAGAGGTCGCGTTTAAGAAGTGCCGTTTGAAAGGCGCAAAAACGCGGAAGCGCTTGACCTTTGGTCGGCGTTTTTTTATTGTTATTTCTATAAAGTAAAACAGTATTTTGCTATGCAAAATAAAGTGCTATTTAATCGCCCGGAGCCGGCCTTATGAAAATACTCGTCGCGGTTAAACGCGTCATTGATTACAACGTCAAAATCCGTGTCAAAGCGGATCACTCAGACGTTGATCTTACCAATGTCAAAATGGCCATGAATCCGTTTTGCGAAATTGCTGTGGAAGAGGCGGTGCGCCTGAAAGAGAAAGGCGTGGCCACGGAAGTCGTGGCCGTAACGGTGGGGCCCAAAGCGGCCCAGGAGCAGCTGCGTACGGCGCTGGCGCTGGGTGCGGATCGCGCCATTCATATCGAAACCGATGAGCGCGTTGAATCTCTGGCGGTTGCCAAGCTGCTGGCTAAGGTGGTCGAGGAAGAGCAGCCGGGCATGGTCATTCTTGGCAAGCAAGCCATCGATACCGACAACAACCAAACCGGCCAAATGCTGGCAGCGTTGACTAGCCTGCCGCAGGGCACGTTCGCCTCAGAAGTGGCGGTGGACGGAGACAAAGTAAACGTTACCCGTGAAATTGACGGCGGCCTGCAAACTATTGCACTGACGCTGCCGGCGATTGTTACTACAGACCTGCGTTTGAATGAGCCGCGCTACGCCAAACTCCCCGATATCATGAAGGCCAAGAAAAAGCCGCTGGATGTGAAAACGCCTGCTGATTACGGCGTCGAGGTGGCTTCCAAGGTGAGCCTAATGAAAGTGGAATCGCCAGCTGAGCGTAAAGGCGGTGTCAAGGTTGCCTCCGTAGACGAGCTAATCGACAAACTAAAAAACGAAGCCAAAGTACTTTAACTAAGGTGCTTTAAATAGGAGCTAATTCCATGAGCATTCTGGTACTTGCTGATTTACACGAAGGCCAACTGGCTGGCGCTACGGCCCATGTCGTGGCAGCTGCGAAAGCCATTGGTGGTGATATTGATGTCCTCGTTGCCGGAGAGGGTGTTCAAGCCGCTGCCGACGCAGCCGCACAACTGGATGGCGTCAGCAAAGTGCGCGTTGCCGACAACGCCGTTTACGCCCACCAGCTAGCCGAACCGATGGGCGTGCTGCTGTTTGAACTGGCCGATAGCTACACCCACGTGCTAGCTAGCGCTTCCACCACCGGGAAAAACGTGCTGCCGCGCCTGGCAGCGCTCAAAGACGTTAGCCAGCTGTCTGACGTGATAGCGGTCGACAGCGCCGACACTTTCAAGCGGCCTATTTACGCGGGTAATGCCATCGCCACGGTTAAAAGCGCCGATGTGCTGAAAGTGATCACCGTGCGCACCACTGGTTTTGACGCGGTAGGCGCAGGCGGCAGCGCCAATATTGAAGCCGTGGACGTAGTGGTAGATAACAGCCAGTCGAGCTTTATCAAAGAAGAGCTGGCGAAGTCGGACCGTCCCGAGTTGGGCGGTGCCAAGGTGGTCATCTCCGGCGGCCGCGGGATGGGCAACGGGGAGAACTTCAAGTTGCTTGACGGCATTGCCGATAAGCTGGGCGCGGCTATTGGCGCCTCCCGTGCGGCCGTCGACGCAGGCTTTGTGCCCAACGATATGCAGGTAGGGCAGACCGGTAAGATTGTCGCTCCGGATTTGTATATTGCCGTCGGTATCTCCGGTGCCATTCAACATCTGGCGGGAATGAAAGACTCCAAGGTGATCGTTGCCATTAACAAGGACGACGAAGCGCCGATCTTCCAGGTCGCTGACTACGGGCTGGTGGGGGATCTGTTTGAGCTTTTGCCTGAGCTTGAGAGCAAGCTGTAAGCAGTTCATAAAAGGCTCCGAAAGGGGCCTTTTTAGTCATGAGTTCACACAATAACAACCAGTGAGTTGTCCTATGCTAACGCGCCTAACTGCCTCGTTAACTCTGCCGGTAATTGGCTCCCCTATGTTTATCGTCTCTGGGCCTGAATTAGTGATTGCCCAGTGCCAATCAGGGATCATCGGTGCCTTTCCGGCATTAAATGCTCGGCCCGCCGAAGCGCTCCGTGATTGGCTACAGCACATTACCCAAACACTGGCTGACTATGACGAGCAGCACCCCGATAAGCCCTCAGCACCCTTTGCGGTTAACCAAATTGTGCACCCCACTAACGATCGCCTAGAGCACGATGTTGCACTGTGCGCCGAGTTTAAGGTGCCCCTGGTGATTACTAGCCTGCATGCACCTAATCAGGTAGTGGAGCAGGTGCACGCCTATGGTGGACTGGTTTTTCACGATGTCACCACGTTGCGGCACGCCAAGAAAGCCATTGATGCGGGTGTCGATGGGCTGATACTGGTATGCCACGGCGCGGGTGGTCATGCGGGGCGATTAAACCCCTTTGCGTTTGTCGCTGAGGTTCGCCGTTTCTATGATGGTCCGCTGGTGTTAGCGGGGGCCATTACCAGCGGTGAGCAAATAGCGGCTGCCCAGGCGCTAGGCGTGGATTTTGTGTATATGGGTACGCGCTTTATTGCCACCCAGGAAGCCAACGCCCAAGCGGCCTATAAGCAGATGGTACTGGAGGCGGGGGCAGGAGACATTGTATATACCAACCTATTTACTGGCGTGCACGGTAACTACCTACGGCAAAGTATTGAGCAGGCGGGGTTGGATCCTGATGCGCTGCCTGAAGGCGATAAAGCCTCAATGCGCTATGGTTCAGGGGGTAGCAGTAAAGCAAAAGCATGGCGGGATATTTGGGGCGCGGGCCAGGGCGTAGGTGGTATTGCAACGCTTAATAGCGTGGCCGAAGAAGTGACCACGCTACGTGATGATTACCAGAAGGCCTTGGAGAAAGCGCAATCTCATTTGCGGCGGCTTTGACGAAACGCGGCTAGCCGCGCCTGAAACTCTTCAGACGCTTTGCACTGATCTTGAAGCTCGCCTTCTAATGCCATGGTGTCACTTAGCGAGCGTTGCGCTGCTTCACGCAACGCTCGCTTGGTGGCGCTTAGTGCCTGGGTTGACTGTTCAACCAGCATTTTTGCGAGCGTGCGAGCTTCCTGTAACACCTGGTCATCTTCAACCGCTCGATTGGCCAAGCCGAGTTCCAAGCATCGCTCTGCTGAAATCGGCGTCGCCAAGGCGGCCATTTCAAAGGCCTGGGCGTGACCAAGCTTGCGTACTAAATGCCAACAGGCGCCGCCATCGGGAATCAAGCCAATATTAATAAAGGCAAGCTTCAGGTAGGCTGATCGCCCCATTACTACCATATCGCTGGCGAGAACATAAGAAACACCAATACCTGCTGCTGCACCGGACACTGCCGCAATGACGGGCTTATTCATTGCCATCAAACCGCGTAGAGCAGGTAAGAAGAGCGTCTCCAATCGTTCGCTAGCCGGTTGAGACGATGCCTTCTCAAACTCCGCCAGGTCAGCACCGGCACAAAAAGAGCTGCCCTCGCCGCTAAGGATGACGCATCGTATCTGCTCATTGGCGGCTACCGCCGACAGCGCTTTGTTGAGCGCTAGGGCGGTGTCTTCATTAAGGGCATTACGTACTTCAGGACGTGCAATGGCGACTTCTACTACGCCGTTTTCAATAGCGCTGACAGTCACTAACTGGCTGGGGTGATCTGACATGTATCGCTCCTTTATCAACTTTCTAAGGCCGCCTTAGGCGACGTCTAATAGATCGCTGACCGTTTCAAGGTGGTAGTCACTGTCGCCTAGGTAGTGATCAAACATTACTAGGTGTTTAGCGTAGTGAGCCACATAGCACTCTTCTGTCATGCCCATGCCGCCGTGAAGTTGAATCGCCTGCTCGGCAATAAAGCGTGCCGACTCACCGCAATAAGCTTTGGCTGCGGCAATTTTATAATCCCGTTCGCTGGCAGGCAGCGTAAGGCTAGTGGCGGCTAAAATGGCCATGGAGCGGGACTGCTCCAGATGCAGGTGCATATCCACCATACGGTGCTGAAGCGCCTGGAAGGTCGATAGCGGCAAACCAAACTGCTTGCGTTCTTTTAAATAGGCAAGCGTTTGGTCGCAGGCCTCTTCCATGGCACCAATAGCCTGCGCGCATAGTGCGGCGCGGCCAAGGGCTAGCAAATCGGCCAGTGCATCGCTGACATCTTCGCTCAAGCAGTTTTCTGGCGGCAGCGTGACGTTATCTAGCGTTAGATCACCGGCGGGCTGGTCGTCCATGGTCAGGTAGAGGTGCGAAGATGTACCTGCGGTATTGTGGGGCACCACAAATAGCGCTAATTTACCGCTGTCTAATCGGGCGATTACCAAAGTGGCTGCAGCGGCCCCCAGGTTAAGAACCACGTCCTTTCTGCCGTTGATATGCCACTGGCCGTCACGTTGAGCGGCGTGGGTGGACACGTCAAACGCATCGTAGCGGGCGTCATGCTCCTGCCAGGCCAATGCCAGCTGATGCTCGCCTTCCAGCAGCGGAGTGAGCCAACGTTTTTGCTGTTCGCCGTTGGCAGTAAGCGCTAATAGCTGGCCTGGTAATACTAGGCCAGCTAAGTAAGCTTCAGGCACTAGGCCGCGGCCGAGTGCCTGCATGATTATCATTAGGTCGGTGCCGTCGCCGCCTAAGCCGCCAACGTCTTCGCTGAAGGGCATATGCAGCAGGCCCAGCTCAGCAAAGGTGTGCCACAGTGGGGAGCGTTCAGCGTTAGCGCTGCTGAGCATTGAACGGCGCTGTTCGGGGGATACTTGGTCAGTCACCAAGCGAGTAAGCGTCTCTTCGAGCATGCGCTGCTCGTCGGTTAAAGCAAAATCCATGGTGACCTCACATTTCTAAAATTGTTTTGGCGACAATACTTTTTTGTATTTCGTTGGAGCCGCCATAAATTGATAGCTTGCGACGGTTTAAATACTGGGCACTTGCCGCAGCGCTTTGCGTGTAGGCATCATCTAAGCGTTCATCGCCATGCAGGAACTCAGGAAAGAAGGGCAGTGCGGCGGGGCCAAGCGCGCGCCGAGTGAGTTCACTTAGTTCTTGGCGAAGTTCCGAGCCACGTACTTTTAGCAGTGAGCTTTCTGCGCCGGGTGCGCCGCCGTCACGGGCAGCGGCAATCACACGTAAATTGGTGACTTCCAGCGCCATTAGCTCAAGCTCGGCCTTCACCACCCGCTGACGAAAGCTGGGCAGCGCCAGCAGCGGCTTGCCGCGATGCTGAATGCGGCTGGCCAGTGACTTTAAATGCCGCAGGGCCTGCTTAGCGTGACCGAGCCCGGCAATGCCGGTGCGCTCATGGGTAAGCAAAAACTTGGCGCAGGTCCAGCCCTGGCCTTCTTCACCAACGCGGTTTTCAATCGGCACACGAACATTGTCTAAAAAGATTTCGTTAACTTCGTGAGCACCATCGAGGGTAATAATTGGCCGCACGGTAATACCAGGCGTCTGCATATCAATCAGCAAAAAGCTAATGCCGGCCTGCTTCTTGGCATCGGGATCGGTGCGTACCAAACAGAACAGCATGTTGGCGTGCTGACCCAACGTGGTCCAGGTCTTCTGACCGTTAACAATATAGTGATCACCGTCCCGCACGGCACGGGTATTCAGACCTGCTAAGTCAGAGCCAGCGCCGGGCTCGGAATAGCCTTGGCACCACCAGTCCTGGTTACTCAAAATACGCGGCAGGTAGTGCTGCTGCTGTTCTGTGCTGCCAAATTTCATGAGGACGGGGGCCACCATGTTGACGCCAAAAGGAACCACCGTTGGCGCGTGAGCAGCGGCGCACTCTTCATCGAATATATGCCGCTGCACCGGCCCCCAACCTGGGCCGCCGTGCTCCTTTGGCCAGTTAGATGCCAGCCAACCCTGCTCGCTGAGAATATTCTGCCAGCGCAGGTGGTCATCAGCGCTAAGGTGACGCCCTAGGCGCACGCGTTCGCTGATATCGCTGGGTAACGCATCCGCCAGAAAGCGCCGCACTTCTTCGCGAAACGCCTGCTCTTCGGGGCTAAAGGTGAGGTTCATGTTAGTCGTCCTTAGCAGTTGAATTAGCCGTTGAGCCAGCCTTTGAGACTATTTTTGAGAGGGTAGCTTGACGATGAGGACCGCCCAGGTGGCGTGGGTAGCCGAACGCTTCCACGGCCAGCAAATCAATGTCGCTTGCGCGATAGCAGAAGCCCTGTTCTGAAATACCCACGCTCACCCGTTCAAGGGCTGTTTGCTTGTCGCTGGCTGGCGCCTGTTGGATGGCTTCATACATTGTCTTCAGCAGGCTTTGCTGTTGGCTAACCACTACGTTTAGGCGAAGTGCTTTCAGCGTAAGTGCAGCCTGTTGTTGGATCAGTGGCCCTGCACTTAGGTCGACCAGCTCAACCATGCTGCCGTTATCAGCAACGATCAGGCTAAGCGCTGTGTCCTTGCCGCCGTTTTTACTGTTGCCACCATGAGTGTCAATGGCTTCCATCGTGATAACGGGACATTCGGTGGCAACGCTATTGGCGCTATTCGGGGCAACGAGGCATAGCTCAGTGTCACTGTTTGGCGCGCTGGTTAAGGTAATGCCTGCCCGATGGGCGGCTTTTTGCAGACGTTCAAATAGCGGATGCTGTCCGATTAACGCGACGTTGCTAAATGCGCTGGCGCTCTCAACGTTGGGCACTAGGTGGGGGCTGCGCGCGGCAAAAAAGAGGTGAATAAGGCCTGCGCGCTGGGGTGAGTCCATGCAGGCCAGAAACAGCTCCCGCTCGCGACGCAAGCCGTCCTGAAGTGACGCTGCAGTCACGCAGGCCTCGATCGCTTCTACAATGCGAAAGGGTGAAAAAAGCGCTGAAGCGTCTTGGTTTAACTGTTGCAGGGTAGAGGCAATCGCCTGTGGATTCGCCGCAGGGGCAGGAAGCTCTCCGGTGATGCGTGACGTTTGCCTGCCTGTGAGCACCTGCTCAGCGGCAGCTAAACCTGCTTCCAGGGGCGTTTGGGCATCACTAATGGCATCTATAATGCCTGCTTCAAGGGCTTCTTCAGCTTCTACAAAACGCCCGCTAGTGATTATCTCCAACGCGCGCTCGACGCCAACCAAGCGTGGTAACCGTTGTGTACCCCCCGCGCCGGGCAGTAAGCCAAGCTTCACCTCAGGCAACCCAACGCGAGTGCCCTTCAGTGCCACACGATAGTGACAGCCCAACGCAACTTCTAAGCCACCGCCTAGGGCGGTGCCATGTAGAGAGGCAATTAACGGTTTAGAACAGGCTTCCAGTTGGGTAATAACATCGGGCAGCAAAGGAGCCTGGGGAGGTTTGCCGAATTCTTTAATATCTGCACCGGCAATAAAGGTGCGGCCATCAGCTAACACTACCAGCGCTTTGGCTTGCGAGTCAGCGATACCTTCTTCAAGTGCCTTCACTAAGCCACTGCGCACGGCGTGCCCCAATGCGTTAACCGGTGGATTGGCAATGTGAATAACGCCTACATCGCCGTGACGCTGGTAATGAACAGACATGAATTGCTCCAATGTTTCGCATGGCGAAACTTATGATTATTTATTGGAATGAATAATGATTGAATAATGACGAAACAGGGCAGCTTAGTCAATATAGTAGAATTGTGTTCCGCAATGCAGAATTAAGCGGTTGCGAAATAACTGCTTTTAGCATTAGAAAAAATGCCGCCGCCTACTGAGGCGACATTTTTAGAAGGGTTTTTAAAAGACGGGATTCATGCTGGCGTTTTCCAACGCCGCGCGACGCGCTGTCATCCATCCCGCTATAAAGGCTTCTTCGTCCTCCGGGGCATCTGCTTTATAGCTTTCCCAGGTATCCATCAGAAGTGCCTGGCGCTCGACCAGTGCTTTTTGATGCTCTTCCATTGCCTCTGTCCAGACGCCAGTGTCTCGATAATAGTCAACAACCGCATCGTGAAAAGGCACCACCCAGGTCATGTTCTGATTTTCCAGCGCATAGCCGCTTGCACCTGGGGCGTTGTCTTTATAGTCATCAAATGATTCAGTCAGCGTGGTGATCAACCCGCGCGCAGTTTCTGGAGCAAGGTCGGCATTGCTGACCATAATGGGGTAAGGGTAGCTTGCGCTGGCGAGTGGGGCGTCGGCATTAATACCAGCCCCTGCAGTAACGTCGTGGGGCTGAAAGTAGGGTGCGACGTCGAGCATGCGCTCCCAGCCGTCTTTATCTTCTGTGGGTAATGTAGGCCACTGTAATCCGCGAGGGCTGGCAGAAAGGCGCTGCGCAGCTGGCGTGACGGTGGTGGTGATAGCAGCATCGGCTCGACCGCTGATTATGCCATCAAAGGCTGCGTTGTAGCCGGGGAAGTCAACGCGTTCAACGTCATCCCACGTCAGACCGGCAAACGCCAAATACGCCTCTGCGGCCTTGTTGAGGGCATCGTCTCCTCGTAGGTAGGCCAGTCGTTTACCCTCAAGGTCAGCGATTGAGTCAATCTCAACGTCACCTGCCACAGCCATACCTAAGCCAAAAGTGGCTATGGACGTGGAAATAACGCGAATAGGCTGTGGCCCCCAGTCGGGGCCTGCAAACATCATAACGCCTTCAGAACCGTAGTAGCTGGCAATGCCGCAGGCGCAAAGGTCAACCCGGCCTGTTTTTAAAGGCGTCATGCGCATTGTGTCGTTCTCGCCAGGAATAACGCGAGATTGGGTGCCGTACTCTTCCTGCAGTAGCTGACTGATGGCCATGATTTGCGCGTGGCCACTGGTTCCGGTGCCGTAGGCAGTCCAGTTAAGCGCATTAGGCATAGCAACCGCTTGGCCCGCGAACAAAATACCAATCGCTACTCCGCTTAATTTAAATGAGATTTTTGTTTTTGTGTGCATAAAACTCCTCAGGTTGTCGTTGCTCACATTAAGCGCTAGCTGAATGTGAGCGCTGATGGTGGCGCTGGCTTAAGCGCGCTAGTAGCACGCCAGGAATTAGCGCTGCGACGGCCATGCCAAGCAGTTCAAGCTGGCTTAGCGGCACCATGCCTCCGCCGGGCAGGGCCAGCAGCAGTCCCGCGATTAAGATCAGGCCGCGGATGATGGTCTCTTGTAGTACGCCATAGCCGAGACGGCCGATCCCAATCAGATAACCCTGCATCGCTGATGCAAATAGAATGATGCCAATCACCGCTTGGATAAACACGGCCACTATCGTCAACGGCTCGCCCTGCATAATCAGCGCGGGATTAAGGACAAACAGGAAAGGGATAAAGTAAATCACGCTGCCTAAGCGCATGGCCTGTAGGCCGGTTGCCATTGGCCGAGCGCCAGCCACGGTCGCTGCGGCAAAAGCACCGAGTGCCACGGGTGGCGTAATAAAACTCAACATGCCCCAATAGAGGATGAACATGTGTACCGCCATGGGATCAAGGCCTCCGCCTTGAATGAGTGCCGGGGCTAGCGCCACCGCCAGGAAGATATAGGCCGCGGTAACCGTCATTCCAATACCTAGCACGAAACTGGTTACGGCACCCATGATCAGCAGAAGTGGCACGCTGCCACCGGCGATGTTGATAAAGTCGTTGGCAATGGTGCCGGAAAGGCCGGTCATGGAAAGCGCGCCCACCAGCATGCCTACACCCGCCAAAATGGCAATTAGCTCAGCAAACAGCTTGGCGGCAGACGACAACGTATCGCCAACATCCTTCCAGCCCCAGCGGTTATGTTTTGAGAGTTGGTTAAGAACCAGCAGTAGCGCTGTTGCGTAAAAGGGTGCAACGGCTTCTCGTTGCATCACCAGTAACATCCACACCAAGAGCGCGAACACGAAGATAAAGTACCAGCCCTCTTTTAGGGTTTGCCAAAGCGAAGGCAGCTCAACCACAGGCAAGCCTTTAATATCGTTACGCGCCGCGTAAGCGTCGATCTGTATAAATAATCCCAAAAAATAGAGTACCGAAGGAATAACTGCGGCAAGAGCAATAGTGGAGTAAGGAATATCCAAAAACATTGCCATAACAAAGGCGGTGGCACCCATAACGGGTGGCATTAATACACCGCCGGTAGAGGCGCAGGCTTCTACACCCCCAGCAAAAGAGCGGGTCATGCCAATGCGTCGCATCGCCGGAATCGACAAAACACCGGTAGTCAGCACGTTGCTGATCACACTGCCGCTCATTGAGCCCATTAAGCCACTTGAGAAAATCGATACTTTGGCAGGGCCACCGCGGACATGTCCTAATAGTGCAAAGGCCAGGTTAATAAAAAATTTACCGCCACCGCTTTTCTGCAGCACCACGCCAAATACCAGAAAGCCGATCACTAGGCCCGCAAATGCTTGCAGCGGTACGCCCATGATGCTTTCAGTGCTCATGGTGTGGTACATGGCGGTTTGTTCAAGGGTCGATGGAAACGCTTGAATTGGGCCGGGGACAATATCGGCCACCAATGGGTAGAGTGAGAACAACCCGGCAATAATGGCGATAGGTAAGCCACCTGCACGTCGAGCTGCTTCAATAATCAGCAGCCAATAGGCGTAGCTGGCGTAGATAGCGAGGTCAGGTGCAGCAAACGCCCAACCGCGTTCTAAAATAGGTACCGCGTTATAAACAAAATAGCCGCCGACAGTGAGCGTTATGGCGCTAAGTAAGTAGTCGTACCAGGGAATAGGGCGATCTTGTAGGCTGCTGCGCATAGGCCATAGCAAAAAAACCAGCGGCAAAAGCAAGGCAACGACAGCGTAATAGAACTGCGTCTCCAGACCCGTCACAAAGGTAAGCCAGCCGATATTGAATAAGTAGTCCAGCGTCATCAGCATTAAAGCGACGGTGACAGTGGCTGGAATCCAGCGTATCGCCGACGGAAGCTGACGAATTTGGCTGATCTTTTCTTTCACTTGTTGCGTAGAGGCGGGCGCGGTATTTTTGGTCATGGCGAGGTATCTGTGGTCATGGCTGAGTGTCTATTGTTATGAAGAGGTTCATCCATCAGCAGGGGCGGCAAGCGCCGCCCCCCAAGCCGGTTATTCGAAGATGGGTTCGAAGCCAGCATCGTTCAGCGCAGTGGCGCGTGCTTCCATCCAGTCAGCAGCAAATGCCTCAGCATCACTGGGTGCATCCTGCATAAAGCTTTCCCATGCGCTTAAGAGAACGTTCTGACGCTCAACGAGCTGATCTTGATGCGCCTGCATTTCATCCGTCCACACATCGATCTCTTTGTAGTACTCCACGACTGCATCGTGAAATGGCATCACCCACTGAAGGTCTTGCTCCTCTAAGGCGTAGCCAAGTGCCCCCGGGGCATTGTCTTTATAGTCATCAAAATTTTCCTGCATTGCTTTGATCAGGCCGTAGGCGACGTTGTCATCTAGGTCTTGATTAGCAACCACAATCGGGTAGGGGTAGCTGGCACTTGGAACGGGATTGTCGGCGCTAATGCCACCGGCACCAGCGGTGACTTCATGGGGGCGGAAATAGGGTGCCACTGCCGCCATACGCTCCCAGCCTGCTTCATCTTCTGGGTCGAGCACTGGCCAGCTAATACCTCTGGGGCTGCTGGCAAGCTGCTGAGCAGGCGGTGTGACTGTCGTGGTGAACGAGGCGTCAACATCGCCGGCGATGATGCCGTCAAAAGAGCGGCCATAGCCGGGGTAGTCAACGCGCTCAACGTCGTCCCAGGTTAGCCCACCAAAAGCAAGGTATGCCTCGGTACCTTTGTTGAGTGCATCGTCACCCCGAATATAGGCAACGCGTTTGCCTGCTAAGTCAGCAGGCGTTTCAACGTCTAAGTCACCGGCGACCGCAAGGGATAGGCCAAAGGAAGCGGTGGATGTGGTAATGACGCGTAGCGGCTGAGGCCCCCAGTCGCGGTCGGCAAACATCATTACGCCTTCCGCACCGTAGTAGCTGGCGATCCCACAGGCGCACAAATCCACTCGGCCTTGCTTAAGCGGTGTCATACGAGACACATCGTTGTCGCCGGGCAAAATACGCACGGATGAACCGTATTTGTTTTGTAGCATGTTGCCGATGGCAACCGCTTGGGCATAGCCGCTGGAGTTAGTGCCGTAGGCGGTCCATGCCATGGTGCGTGGCAGGTCAACTTCACTGGCGTGGCTTACTGCAGCGCCTAGCAGTGATAAAGGTAAAGCGGCAATCAGTAATCGGTGAGCGAGTGGGCGCATTTAAATGCTCCTTTATTGTGGTTGTGGTTACATTTAGTTACTTTATGTTTTGCTATGCGGTATTTGGTTTTGCTAAGTGGTCGACTGATAGTAGGTAAGCCCATAGGGATATGTCAACGCTGTTCTAACAAGCGACCCTAAATAGCATGAACTTTGCGCAAAAAAGCCAGGCATTTGCCTGGCTTTTCAAGGTAGTAAGTTCGGAGAAATTAGCTAAATTCTCGCCATGCAGCGTAGGTGCTAAGGAAGACGCGCCCGGTAAGCGCTTCAAGGAAGTCGCTTTTTTTAAGCTGATCCATGACGGGCCCTTTTACTTCGGAGAGGTGGAGCTTTACATCGGAGTCTTTTAATCGTGCATTTATGGCCTCTAGGCTTTCTAGGGCTGAGGCATCAATTAAGTTTACCGCTGAACAAATGAGCACGACATGTTCAAGCTCTGGGCGGCTGGCGACTAGATTATAAACGGTATCTTCTAAATAGCGGGCATTGGCAAAATAGAGGCTTTCATCTATACGTAAAAGCGCCGCAGTGCTGACTGTTTCTACATCATGGCGCTCTATGTTACGAAAATGCTCAGTATTGGGCACCCGACCCACCAGCGCGCTATGGGGGCGACTTGTGCGATATAGGAAGAGGGCAATAGATAGCGTTACACCGCCAATAATTCCCGCCTCAATACCTTCAACTAACGTGAGCAGAATGGTGACCGCCATGGCCGCAAAATCACTGCGTGAATAGCGCCACGTCTGGCGTAGCATGGGGATATCTACCAGCGTCAAAATTGACACGGTGATGGTGGCGGCCAAGGTGGCAATCGGCAGGTAGTAGAGCCAGCCGGTAAACGACAGCGTGACCAGTGCAATGCCCAAGGCGGCAAATGCACCTGCCGCAGGCGTTTGGGCGCCTGCATCATAGTTAATGACGGTGCGTGAAAGGCCGCCCGTTACTGGCATGCCGCTGCTAACGCCAGCGGCTAAGTTGGCAGCTCCTAAGCCGATTAGCTCTTGGTTGGGTGAAATACGCTGGCGCCGTTTAGCGGCAAGCATTTGCCCCATGGATACCGACTCCACAAACCCAACTAAGCTAATCAACAGCGCTGGAATTAACAGCGCCCGCCACAGCGACGAATCCCCCCAGGGAAAACTCAGGGCGGGCAGGCCGCTAGGAATATGGCCTACCACGGCCACGCCCGCATCCGCTAATTGCCAGTGCCAAGCGGCCAGTGTGGTGGCGATGACAGCAAACACAGGACCCGCCTTGGCCGTTAAATCAGCAAGCGAATTGGGTACACCTAGGGCGCAAAGTCCCTGTTTGCCAAAACGACGCAAGGTGACCAGAAACACCAGAGTGCCACCTCCTATCGCAAAGGTGTAAGGGTTAACGTTGGACACGTTAGGCAGCAGGGTCATCAGGCGCTCGACCAAGGTAAAACCGCTGCTAGATATGCCGAGCAAGCTACCCACTTGACTGGCAGCGATAAGAATACCTGAGGCGGTTAAAAAGCCTGAAATCACCGGGTGGCTTAAAAAGTTGCTAAAAAAGCCCATTTTAAGCCCACCCATCACTACCAGCAGTCCCCCGGAGAGCAACGAGAGCACCAGTGCTGCTTGTAGGTACGCATCACTGCCAGGGGTGGCCACAGAGCTGAGCGCGGCGCCGGTCATTAACGCAATAATAGCCACCGGCCCCACGGCTAAGGTTCGGCTGGTCCCTAACAGCGTATAGACCAGCTGCGGTAAAATGCTGGCATACAAACCAACCACGGCAGGCAAGCCTGCGAGCAAGGCATATGCCAGGGACTGCGGTATGACCATCACCGTAACGATTAGCCCCGCCAGGATATCGGCACCAAGCAGACGCCGATGGTAATGAGGAAGCCAGGTCAGAATAGGTAAATAGCGCTTTAACATAAGCTCCTAGGCATGCTCCTACTGTGCTCAACAGCTGCTGGCAGGGAATGTCGTTGAAATATGGCTGATTAGTTTAACGCGTTATACCTTAATAATCGTTTTTTTCGCTGTGGGCATCATCTTTTCTAATCCGTTATCTCCCCCCGAAGTGCTACTTCTTTCATTAGCATTACCCGTTAAGCTGGCTTGGAAATAAGTAATCCCCAAATGGCATCGTTTAGAGGATAGGGGTGGGTTTGCTTTTTTCTCGCATTGCTTCGTTACTCAATAACGTCAATTAAAAAAGAGTGTTTCTTATGCGACTAATTTTTATGCTAGTACCGTTGGGGTTGCTGGGCCTTTCCGTTTGGCTGGCGTCACAGGCAAATATGCTGCCCTACCTCGCGGTCGCCTGCGCTGTATTGGCTGGCGCAGGCTTAATGCTCAGCGCGTTGCAAAGCGTTTATTCTGCCGATCAGAACCGTTTAGCAATGCCAACGCGTAGTTTAAAACCGCTGCGAGACTACGCTTCTTTGCGGGCGATGGCCTATAGGCTTATGAACCGCGCCAGCAGAACCGCCATTGCTTCGGCTGAGGTTTCTCACTACGCCGACTTGATGGATCAACGTCTATCCAAGCAAGAAGTAATGGCCAGGGATGCCTCGTCCAGCATGGGTGCGATTAACGCGGCCATTATGCAGGTCAGCGCCAGTGCTACCCAGGTGGCTTCGCTTGCTGAGAGTGCTCGACAGTCGAGCCACCTGAACCATAGCGAATTGGTTGACATTATTACTGATATGGCGGGTGTCGCCGAGCGCTCCGATCAAGCGCTTGAGATGTTGACGGCGCTTAACGATAAAATTGAACGCGTGCGTAATGTCACCTCCATGATTGAAGGCATTGCTGAACAAACCCACTTGCTGTCACTTAATGCGTCTATTGAGGCAGCGCGGGCAGGTGAGCATGGCAAGGGGTTTGCCGTGGTGGCCGGGGAAGTGCGTAATTTAGCGCTAAAAACATCAACGGCTACCCAAAGCGTCGATGAGCTTGTTAAGGACATGCACCAAAGCGGGCATAGCGTTGTCGCTACCATGGGGTCGTTAATGACTCGTATCCGCGAGCGTTCACAAGGACTGCAGCAAGTAGGTGGCAGCCTGGCGACAATTACCCAGGAGTTTGACGATGTGCAGCGTGAAATTACCAGCGTGGCAGAAGCCATGGCCAGCACCAGAGAGCACAGTCAAACGGTTGCGGACAGCCTGCGCCAGTTAGAAGACGATGTAGATGAAGGCAACAGAAATATGCACGATTTAGCCACCCAAGCCCGTGCATTAATGGATGCCGCAGAGGGTGTTGATGGTGAGCTAGCACAGCAGCGTTTAGAAGGACGGCACCAGCAAGTATTTAGCGCTGCGCGCCGCACCGCCGACCAAATAGGCAAGTTATTTGAAAAAGGGATCGAGAGTGGCCAGCTATCACAGGACGCGTTATTTCAGCCGGAGTATCGCCTCATCCCTGGCACTCAGCCGCCGCTTTACCATACGGGGTTTGACGACTTTACCGATCAACATCTGCACAGCCTGCAAGAGCCGCTGCTTTCCCAAGTTGGCCTGAGCTACGCCATTGCTTGTGACCGTAAAGGCTATGTGCCTACCCACAACGCGGCGGTAAGTCGGAAGCCCACCGGCGATATTGATCACGACTTAAAGTACTGTCGTAGTAAGCGTATTTTCGATGACCCAACGGGCAGCCGCTGTGGGGCCCATGAAAATCCGCTGCTGTTACAAACCTACAAGCGCGACACTGGAGAAATTATGCATGACCTTTCAGTGCCGATTTATGTGAATGGCAAGCATTGGGGCGGTTTCCGTGTTGGCTATTGCCCGGTACATGACGAAGTCACCCACCGTGATACTCCTGTACTGCCCCCCGCTAGCCAACCAACGCTAATTGACCCTCGGTTGACGCGGGCGTGATTGCCAGGAAGACCAGGAGTAGAGTGCAAGGCCTGTCCAGATCATCAAGAAGGTTGCCAGTTGAATAAGGCCAAGCGGTTCACCGAAAACGGTTAATGCAATCAAGAACTGGATGCTCGGGTTGATGTACATTAAAAACCCAAGCGTGGCGAGTCGTAAGCGGCGTGCGGCTCCCGCAAAAGCCATCAGTGGCAGCGCGGTAAGCACTCCGCTAATGACCAGTAGAATCGACATCGGCGCATCATGGATAAAGTGCGACTCCCCTTGCCAGCTAAGCCAAGTGAGCGCCATAAGTGCAAGGGGAAACAGCAGGAGCGTTTCCACAAACAGGCCAGAAAGCCCGTCTAACGGGACCTGCTTACGAAATAGCCCATAGCTACCGAAGCTTAGTGCTAGTAGCAGGCTAATCCAGGGAAGTTCTCCAAGCATTACAAACTGTATGCCAATAGCAAGGCTGGCTAACCCAAGGGCCACCAGTTGCAGGCGCGCCATGACTTCGCGTAGTACCAGCATGCCAAGGGCCACGTTTACCAATGGGGTTAAAAAGTAGCCTAAACTGGCCTGAAGTACCTGCTTACTTTCCACGGCATAAATGTAAATTCCCCAGTTAAACGCAATCAGCAGCGCGCAGGCTAATACACGTCCTAAGCGTTTAGGCTCTACCAGTGCCGCAACCACCGGTGGCCAGCGCCGCAATAGGCTGATCAAGCCCACTAAAAAAAGGCACGACCAGAGGATTCTGTGAATAAGGATTTCAAAGGCAGGAATTCCCTGGAACAGAGCAAAAAATAGTGGAAAGCAGCCCCACATGGTGTAAGCGGTTAAGCCAAACATAACGCCTTTAACCGCCTCGGGATCCCGGGAAGAAGGTGGAAGCATAGCAGCCTCATTAATTTAAAATGCTAATCTAGCACACAATAAGCGAAGACACTGACGAAAGGAGAGGTGGCATGAGTCAGCTGAGAACGAGCCTAGTACAGTGTGATTTACGCTGGGAAAACCCCGAGGCAAATCACACACACCTTGAAAAGTTGCTGGGGGAACTGGACAGTCGTGATACCGACCTTGTTGTGTTGCCCGAAATGTTTGCCACGGGCTTCACTATGAACTCTCGGGAAATGGCCCAGCCAATGGAGGAGAGCCAGAGCGTTTCTTGGCTTCAAAACCAAGCCAAAGCGAGGGGCTGCGTCATGACCGGCAGCGTCGCTATTGTTGACCAGGGCGAGTACTACAATCGAATGGTCTGGGCGACGCCGGAGGGCAGCCTTCGCTATTATGACAAACGCCACCTATTCCGTATGGCAGGTGAGCACGAGCGTTATGATATGGGTAAGCAGCGTCAGCTAGTTGAATTAAAGGGCTTCAAGCTACTACTGAGCGTTTGCTACGACCTACGCTTTCCCGTTTGGATGCGTCAGCAGCCAGCAGACGATGAGCATTTCGAGTATGATGCGCTGCTGTGTGTCGCCAACTGGCCTGCCCCGAGGCGCCAACCCTGGCGTACATTGCTTCAAGCTCGCGCGGTTGAAAACCTTGCCTACGTGGTAGGTGTTAATCGAGTGGGTCAAGATGCTAAAGGACTCGCCTACAGTGGTGATTCCATGCTGGTCGATTTCAAAGGGGAACCGCTGATCGACCAACCCGCAAATGCTCCGTTTATTGAAACGGGGACGCTAGATAAAACGGACCTAGATGCTTTTCGTGAAAAATTTCCTGCTTGGCAAGATGCCGACCGCTTTTCATTACTGCCAGGAGTGGGTCAATAATGCGCCTTGATCGCTTCTTGAGTGAAACAACTCCATTAACCCGCAGCTTAGCCAAGCGGGCGCTGAAAAATGAAGAAGTTACCTTAAATGGTGAACTCATCAAGCAATCAGCGACCCAGATAGATACTGCCCACGATGAAGTAAAACTCAACGGTGAAACGCTGGTATTAGTCGGGCTGCGTTACCTGATGATGCATAAACCGGTGGACGTCGAGTGCACCGCTCGGCGTGGGCTCTATCCACGGGTAATTGACTTGATTGACCTGCCGAAAGTGGAGCGGCTACAGCCGGTAGGGCGGCTAGATGTCGACACCACCGGCCTGTTATTGTTGACTGACGATGGGCAGTGGTCCCACCGGGTGACCTCTCCGCGCCATCGCTGTGCGAAGGTGTATATTGCTGATTTGGCTGAGCCATTTGAGGATGAGTCGGCTCAGTGGGCGGTGAAGCAGGTGGCCGAAGGGATCATGCTAGACGGTGAAGAGACACCCACTCAGCCCGCCACGCTGCGCTTTATTACGCCACAACAAGCCGAACTGACGATAACCGAAGGGCGCTATCACCAAGTAAAACGAATGTTTGCTGCCTTAGGTAATCACGTGACCACGCTGCACCGACGTTCGATTGGCGACGTGGTACTGCCGGATGACTTAGCGCCGGGTGAATGGCGAGAGCTTACGCCCGAAGAGATTGCTAGTTTCTAGCCTTATATGGACGAAAGTTTTCCGGCGCCCCATTGGCATGGCTTTGCAGTGGGGCGTTTTAATAGCAATGAGCATTTTTATACCGTTATCTTGTACTGGTCTATAGGGGCTGTTCATCTGTTAGCAAGTAGTGCCAAAAACTGAGCGTTAAGCAGACGCTAGCTTAGATGGGCGGCTTCTATAAGCGCTTTGGTATAAGCGTGCTTAGGGGTAGCAAGTACTTCAAGGCAGTTCCCTTGTTCAACCACGACACCATCCTTGAGCACCATGATCCGGTGTGCCATGGCGCGAACCACGGCGAGGTCGTGACTGATAAACAGGTAGCTTAGCTGGCGGCGTGCCTGAAGTTCGCGAAGTAGCGTCACTAGCTGCTTCTGCACGGTACGGTCTAGCGCTGAGGTTGGCTCATCCAATACCAGCAACTCTGGTTCTAAAATGATGGCGCGCGCCACGGCAATGCGCTGTCGCTGTCCGCCGGAAAACTCGTGAGGGTACCGCGCAGCACAGCTTTCCGGTAGGCCCACTTCGCGTAGCGTTCGGTGCACCCGCTCGGTGACTTCTGTGGTCGACAGAGTAGGGTAATGAAACCGCACACCTTCGCTAACAATATCAAACACGGACATGCGCGGGGAAAGTGCGCCGTAAGGGTCTTGAAACACCATTTGTAAGCGATGACGCTGGCGCCTTAGCGCATCGCCGGAGAGTTGGCTTAGCGTGGCATCGCCCAATGAGACGTCACCTTGGCTAGTCACTAAACGCATGATCGCCGAGGCAAGGGTGGTCTTGCCAGAGCCAGATTCCCCGACAATGCCCAGGGTTTCACCAGGGGCAATAGTTAAATTTGTCGCTTTTAGGGCTTCAAAAGCGGGTGGCTGGCGCTGAAAAAGCCCCGTTTTAGGCCGCTTAAAACTAACGCTAAGCTGGTGCGTGGTTAATAGCGGTGTGGTATCGGTCGGGGCTGCTGGCCGGCCTTCGGGCTCCGCGGCAATCAGCGCTTTTGTGTAGTCGCTTTGCGGATTGTTAAATACCTCGGTAACGCTACCGGCTTCCTGCAGCTTACCTTGATACATGACGCAAACCCTGTCCGCGTGGCGGCGTACGAGATTCAAATCGTGGCTGATAAACAACACACCCATGCCATGTTGGTCACGCAGTTCTTTGAGCAGGGCTAGAATTTCCTGCTGTACGGTGACGTCGAGGGCGGTAGTGGGTTCATCGGCTATTAACAGTGTTGGATTGTTGGCAATTGCCATGGCAATCATCACCCGCTGGCGCTGGCCACCGGAAAGTTGATGAGGCCATGCATCAAGCAACTCTTCCGAGCGGGGTAGTTTGACCTGCTCTAATAGCGATTTGGCGCGCATGCGAGCTGCTTGGCCGCTAAGCCCTTGGTGAAGCCGCAAGGTTTCACCGATCTGCTTTCCAATGCGGTGTAAGGGGTTAAGCGAGGTCATGGGCTCTTGAAAAATAAAGCCAACCCGGTTTCCCCGCACCCCGTTCCAATCCCTGCCAGTTAGTTGATTTAAGTCGATGTCCTCTAGCCACCGCTCACCATGAACAGTGGCGTTGCTGGGTAGTAAATTAATGGCACCCAATGCAGAAACCGACTTGCCTGAGCCCGATTCACCCACAATGGCCAGCGTTTCACCCGCGTTCACAGTGAGCGAAAGGGAGTCGACAACCACGTTGCCATCGAAGGAAACCGAAAACTCGTTTAAGCGTAGTAGCGGCTTAGCGGTGTTTACCTGATTAGGCATGCTGGGTTTCCTGGGCGGATGATGGGTGCTGCTTCACATGGCGTGGGTCGAAGGCATCCCTTAGGCCTTCGCCAATGAATACCAGCAACGAGAGCATAAAGGCTAACGTCATAAAGGCAGTAATACCTAGCCAAGGGGCGTGTAGGTTGTTTTTGCCTTGTGCCGCCAGTTCCCCGAGGGAAGGAGCCCCAGGGGGCAGGCCGAACCCCAAAAAGTCGAGAGCGGTGAGTGTCCCGATAGCGCCAGTGAATAAGAAGGGAATAAAGGTAAGGGTAGCCACCATCGCGTTAGGTAGCACATGCCGCCACATAATTAGCCGAGAGGGCAGGCCCATCGCCTTTGCGGCGCGCACGTATTCCAGATTTCGGGCGCGCAAAAACTCAGCGCGTACGATATCCACCAGCCCCAGCCACGAAAACATCAGCATAATGCCCAGTAGCCACCAAAAACCGGGCTGCACAAAGCTTGCAAGAATAATCAGTAAAAAAAGCACCGGCAGCCCCGACCATATTTCTGTCATGCGTTGCCCAATTAAATCCACCTTGCCGCCGAAGTAACCCTGAATGCCCCCTACCAGCACACCCAGAACCAGTGAGCCTGCGGTGAGCACTAAGGCAAAGACCACCGATAACCGAAACCCGTAAATGACACGTGCTAACACATCGCGCCCCTGGTCGTCGGTGCCCAGCCAGTGGCGGCCATCGGGCGGTGCAGGGGAGGGTTGGGTCATCTGCATGTCTAGCGTTTGGTAGGAGAACGGGATAAGGGGCCACAAAGCCCAGCCGTTTTCGTTAATTTGCTGCTGAATGAAGGGGTCTAGGTAGTCGGTTCGTGTGGGTAAAAAACCGCCGAACTCTGTTTCTGGATAGGCGACGAGCAGCGGTATATACCATTGGCCGTCGTACTGCATCACGATAGGTTTGTCGTTGGCAATGAGTTCTGCGAACAGGCTGAGAATAAACAGCACGCCAAATAACCATAGCGAAACGCGTGCGCGTCGGTTGGCTTTGAAAGCCGCTAAACGGCGCAAGGTGATAGGCGATAGCCGAGAGGAGATAAAGCCCATCTTTACGACTCCCTTGAGGCAAAGTCGATGCGCGGGTCGACCCACACATAGGTTAAATCGGATATTAGCTTCAGTATCAGGCCGATGACGGTATACAGAAACAGCGTGCCAAAGATAACGGGGTAGTCCCGTTGCATAACGGCCTCAAAGCCCAACAAGCCCAGCCCATCCAGCGAGAAAATAACCTCAATGAGCAGTGCGCCGGTAAAGAAAATACCGATCATGGCGGCCGGCAGACCAGCAATAATAATCAGCATCGCGTTACGGAATACGTGGCCGTAAAGAATACGATGCTCATCAGCGCCTTTGGCGCGGGCAGTGAGTACATACTGCTTGTGAATTTCGTCCAAGAAGCTGTTTTTGGTTAGCATGGTTAATGTCGCGAAGCTACCAATGGCGGCAGCCGTAACGGGAAGCGTGATGTGCCAGAAATAGTCTTTTACTTTGCCCCAGGGTGATAGGTCGGCAAAATCGGGCGAGGTTAAGCCACGCAGCGGGAACCAGTCCAGGTAGGTGCCCCCTGCGAACAGCACAATCAGCAAAATAGCGAATAAAAACCCCGGGATAGCGTACCCCACTACCACAAGCCCTGAGGTCCACACGTCAAAGCGCGAACCATGCCGAAGGGCTTTACGAATACCAAGAGGGATCGAAATTAAGTAAACCAGTAACGTCGTCCAAAGCCCTAGTGAGATGGACACCGGCAGGCGCTCAATCATTAGCTCGATCACCGGTCGGTCGCGAAAGAAGCTAGTGCCGAAGTCGAAGGTAAGGTAGTCCACCATCATGCCGATGAAACGTTCATGGGCGGGCTTATCAAAGCCAAACTGCTGCTCCAGCTGCTCTATAAAACGTGGATCGATACCCCGCGCACCACGGGAATCATCGCTTACTTGGACATCGGCACCGCCCATGTCCAAGCGTGTGCTGGCCATGGCATCAGCACCCTCAAAGCGTGCCAGCATCTGGTCGATGGGGCCGCCGGGGGCTGCTTGGACAATCATAAAGTTGAGCAACATGATGCCGAATAGGGTCGGTATCATCAGTAGCAAACGACGCAGGGTATAGCGTGCCACGGAGTACTCCTTAAACAGGTTCAGCGGCGTCGGTGACGGCGCTGCAGTTCTGCCTCGCGGTCGGTATCCACCCACCAGGCATCTAAATCCATGGCATATTCAGGGAAGGGCTCTGGATAACCAAATTTATCCCACACGGCAATACGGGTTTCCCCCGAGTGGTAATGGGGGATCACGTAAAATCCCCAGCGAAGTACTCGGTCAAGGGCGTGGGCAACGGTGTCGAGTGATTCACGATCCTCTGCGCGGATGAGCTGTTCAACCAGTGCATCAACGGCAGGGTGCGCTAATGCCATACGGTTACGGCTCTGGGGTGCTTCTGCGGCGGCACTTGTCCAGTAATCGCGCTGTTCGTTACCAGGGTTGTTTGACTGTGGAAAGTGGCTGATCACCATGTCGTAATCGTAGCTGCGTTGACGATTAAGGAATTGGTTAATATCCACTATACGCAGCGATGTTTGAACACCTAGGCGTGCCATATTGCGAAGCATGGGTTGTACCACCCGCTCCAAACCAGAATCATAAAGCAGCACTTCTAAGCTTAACGGGCGACCGGTGTCATTATTAACGAGCACGCCATCAACGACGTCATATCCCGCTTCACGTAACAAGTCCAAGGCTAGCCTCAAACGCTCACGTAGCTCAGTGGGGTGGGCAACAGGCAGTGGTTCGGTAAACAGTCTTTCAGACTGGTGAGAGGCGAGTAGCTCATCTCGAAATGGCGCTAACAATGCCAGCTCTTCCTCTGAGGGTGGCCCGACAGCCTCCATTTCAGAGTTTTGGAAGAAGCTTTCAGTGCGCTGGTAAGTGTCGTAAAAAATATTGGTATTGAGCCACGGAAAATCGAAGGTCAGGCTCAACGCTTCACGCACGCGTGGATCTTGGAATTTCTCTTTACGCAGGTTGAACACAAACGCCTGCATCATCGAAGGATTTACATCGGGCACGGTAATGCGTTTCACCAATCCATCGCGATAAGCAGGGAAATCATAGCCGATGGCCCAGGTGGCCGCCCGAGCATCAACGCGAAAATCTGTCAAACCTGCTTTAAAAGCTTCCCAAGCAATATCACGGTCTCGGTAGTACTCATACACAATTTGGTCAATGTTGTAGCGGCCGACATTAACTGGTAGGTCTTTACCCCAGTAGTTTTCGTCTCGTTGAAATACGATGCGTCGACCAGGGTCTACGTTACTAATACGGTAAGGGCCAGAGCCGGGGTGGGCAGCAAGGGTAGGTGCGGTGAAATCCCGCGGCTCCCAGTAGTGACGGGGAAAGATGGGGAGTTGCGCCACAATTAACGGCAGTTCACGTGATTCAGTATCGTTAAACTCAAAGCGCACCTGGTGCTCGCTTTGGGCGATGACGCGCTCTACCCCCGCGTAATAACTAGCATAAAAAGGGTTACCTTCATCGCGTAATAGGTTGAACGAGAAGACCACGTCATAGGCGGTAACCGGCTCGCCATCTTGAAAACGTGCCTCAGAACGAAGGTCAAACTCAATCCACTCTCGGTTAGGGTCTAAGCGAACGCCTTTTGCCAATAACCCATACAGGCTAAAGGGTTCGCCAGGGTTGCTGGCCATCAACGTATCGTAGATGTTTGAAATGCCCGTGGCAGGGGTGCCGCGGATAATAAAGGGGTTGGTCGAGTCAAAGCTGCCGCCTACGGCGGTATGGGTGATAGTGCCGCCTTTGGGCGCCGACGGATTGACGTGAGGAAAGTAGGCGAAGTCCACTGGCAGTTCGGGGCTGTCGTAAAGAGACAGCCCGTGCTTGGTTTCAATAGGGGTAGAGACGTACTCATTTACCACAAGTGGCGGTGTGCCGGTATTCGCCTCACGTTCCGAGGCAATGAGTGGCATGCTGAGCATAAAGCAGCTGGCTAGCATCATTGCTTTGGCAAACAACACACTGCGTGACATGAGTAACATCCTTTGTGAACACAGCCATTGGATACCCAGCTTTAACGCCCTGAGAGGCTAAGTAGTTGCCCTGGCTGAATGGATTCAGGTCGGGTTAGTGCATTCCATCTGATTAGATCCTGCTGATTAAGATTATAGCGTGCCGCAATGGCTGACAGGTTGTCACCATTTTCAACGCGGTGCACATCTGGGGTCGCCGTTGTGGCAAGCTCGCTGCTGCCTGATTGCGAAAGCTGCGCCAATACCTGTGTATCGACTTCTTCGGGCACTAATAACGTTTGTGCACTATGCAAATCGATACTGCCATTCAGCAGACCAGGGTTTAGCTCGGCCAGCGCGGATTGGCTGACATCTAATAACCGCGATGCTTGAGCAAGACTCACTGGCTGCTCTAACTGCACCTTGGCAAAGGCGGGATCGGAGTGAATTTCCGGCAGGCTGATGCCATAAAATTCAGGGTCATTGATAATGGTGGCGATGGCTTTAAGCTTGGGGACGTACTGCATGGTTTCATTGGGGAGGGCAAGATCCCAGTACTCGCCTGGTAACCCTTGGCCCTGCGCTTGCCGTTGAGCGCGATTAACCGTGCCTGCGCCCGCATTATAGGCCGCCAGCGATAGCATCAAATCACCTTGGTACCACTCATCGGCCTGCATTTCTAGGTAATCCAGTGCTGCTTCGGTGGAAGTGACGACATCCAGCCGACCGTCGTAGTTACCGTTGCGCACTAAACCGAGCGCATCGCCCGTGCGCGGCATAAATTGCCATAGCCCGGCAGCTCCTCGGTGGCTACGTGCACTCGGGTCAAAGGAGCTTTCGACAAAAGGAATAAGGGCAATTTCACCCGGCAAGCCACGCTCTTTAACCTGCTGATTGATCCACGCTAGCCAGGGCGTAGCCCGCTCAGTGATGGCCACAATATTTTGCGGGCTTGCCTGATAATGCTCAATCCACTTATCGACTCTGGCTTGAGCCTCGGTAGATAGCTGCTTTTCTTGCCATTGAAAGTTTGCGCGTAACGAACTCCACGCATCCTTTGGTTCTAATACCAAGGCATCCCAGAAATGGGTATGAAAAGTGGAAGGCTGCGGCGTGGCCTGGGCAGTTGCAGGCTGCACTGTGGTATCCGGGGTGGCTGTTGCCGGCGAGGTGGTGGAAGATTCACCCGGCGTAGCGGACCTGTAAGTGCTTGTGTAATCGGTAGCAGAGGCCTGTGAATTTGCTGCCGCTGCCATAAAAAAGCCCATTATTACGGTGCTACCCGCGCTTAACAGCAGGCGCTGGCGAATCGTTCGATAAGTCATAGTCGGTACGTTTCTTTACGATAGTTTTCTTAAAAACGGTTCTTCCACTCGCGAAGAGTGGTGAATGTGGCGAGATCGTCATCATTAGAACCCTGTGTTCCTGCCGCTTGGCGAACGCTGTCGGTGCTCACACGCAGGTAGGGGTTAATTTTCAGCTCGCGTCCTATCGTGCTGGGTAAGGTGGGCCGGTCGAGTGCCCACGCCTTTTCACACTCCTGCCAGGCGTATTCAACGTCTTTATTGTCAGGGTCTGCAGCACGCGCAAACGTTAGATTTGCTTGCGTATATTCATGGGCTGCAAAGACCAGTGTATCCTCAGGGAGTTCCGTAATCTTTTTCAGCGATGCGAACATTTGCTCAGGGGAACCCTCAAAAAGGCGGCCGCATCCTGCACAAAACAGCGTGTCGCCGCAGAACAGTAAAGCAGGAATGCCCGGTGTAAAGTAGCTGATGTGGTCCAGGGTGTGACCCGGTGTCGTAATTACTTCAAACAGCCGCCCCATGACTCTTACTTCGTCGCCTTCACCTACTGCCACATCAATACCTTCGATGGATGAGTTAGCAGGACCGATAACACGGGGCGAGTAGCGTTTAATCAGTTCATTCAGCCCACCGGTATGATCGTGGTGATGGTGGGTAATTAATATGGTGTCTAGTTTTAGAGAGTCTCGCTCCAGAATCTCGATAACCGGCGCCGCTTCACCAGGATCCACTACGCAAACGCTTTGACTGGTATCTTGTCTCAATAGCCAAATATAGTTATCGCTAAGGGCGGGAATCGGTGTCACGCTCATCATGGGCGAGATCCTTTGAAGTTCGAATGTTAAAGTTCTAATAACGAATAAGTAGTAATAAATTGGTGCTAGTAATCTGCACACTAACTGCACATAACTATGCTGTGCTGAGCAACTGTTAGACCGTTTATTTGACGCGCGCAAGATCGGCGCCAATGTCGCTAAAAGATAGCTACTGTGGAGGGAAGCGCTGTTCATGTCAAATTCGTCAATGGCACCGATGCTCGCTAAGCGGATGGCTCAAAGTCAGGCGTACTGGCAAACCGAAGCTGGCCGTTCACTATGGGATGTGCAGCGCGCTTGCTTAGGCCCGGTTGTTGAAGGGCGCAAGGGGGGGCATAGCTTAGAGATGAGTATGGGGCCGGCATTAATGACCATGTCAGCGATTCCCCACATGATGCGATGGGCGCCTACCCGCGCCCTGGCAGAGTCGCCCTCTACGCTGGTGTGCCCGCCAGGCCAACTGGCGCTGCCGGACCGCTGTTTAGATACCGTGGTGGTACATCATTGGCTGGAGCATCTACCTGATGCTCACTACACCCTTCAAGAGGCAGCGAGAGTGACGGCTGATAACGGTGTATTAGTACTGTTTGGCTTTAACCCTGTTAGCCTCAGCGGGGTCGCTCAGCGCTGGCGTAAAAAGCAGCCTCAGTTTCCGTGGAATGGGCAGTGGCGCACCGCAAATCGGCTGCGAGACTGGCTGGCGTTTGTCGACTTTGAGGTGGAGCGCGTAGACTATTGCTGCTTTCGAGGCCTAGTGAACGCCAAGTGCGGCGAACATTGGGAGGCTTGGGGGCGAAGACATAATCTTCCCCTTGGTGAAAGCTACATGATCCAAGCGCAGCGGCGCCAGCGCCATGCGCCTATCGAGCGAGTTAAGTTTGGCCTAAGCGCCCCCGTTTCATCCTCCACGTTAGGTGCGACACGAACCGGCGCTTCGGCGCGCTATCAGTCATCAGATCAACGTCGTCAAAATAAGGATAGAGAGCGTGAGTAAGCAAGTAGCCGAGGGGCTGCCTCAGGTGACGGTTTATACCGACGGGGCGTGCCGAGGAAATCCAGGCCCAGGTGGTTGGGGAGTGGTGCTCTCTAGTGGTCAGCACGAGAAGACGCTTAAAGGCTACGAAGCCGAGACGACAAATAATCGTATGGAGTTAATGGCCGCTATTATGGCGCTGCGTACCCTCAACAAATCCTGTGAAGTGGCGCTTTGGACGGATTCTCAATACGTGCGTCAGGGCATTACTCAGTGGATATATAACTGGATTAAGCGAGGCTGGAAAACCGCCGCCAAGCAACCGGTAAAAAACGCTGAACTTTGGAAAACCCTTCACGAAGAAACTCAGCGGCACAAGGTGGAGTGGCACTGGGTGAAAGGGCATAGCGGTCATCCCGGTAACGAACGTGCAGATGCCTTGGCCAACGAAGCAATTGATGAGCACCAAAGGAGAGCTGCATGCGCCAAGTAATCTTAGATACTGAAACTACGGGCATTGATCCAAAAGATGGCCATCGTTTGGTAGAAATTGGTGCTGTTGAAATGATCAACCGGCGCTTTACTGGCCGCACTTACCATCAATACATCAATCCCGAACGGCATATTGACGCTGAAGTTGTCGCTGTTCACGGCATTGATGACGCCAAAGTTGCTAATGAGCCAGTATTTGCAGAAATCGCCGAGGCTTTCTGGGCATTTATCGATGGGGCCGAGCTGGTTATTCATAACGCGCCCTTCGATGTTGGGTTTATCGACCATGAATTGACGATGCTCAGTCAGCGTCATAAAGCGCCAGTGCTGGGCCCTGTTCGGGAACATTGCCGTATTTTGGATACGCTGGTGATGGCGCGCGAGAAGCATCCGGGCCAGCGCAATAATCTGGATGCGCTGTGTAAGCGCTACGATATCGACAACGGCCACCGGGTGCTCCACGGTGCACTGTTAGATGCCGAAATTCTCGCCGAAGTGTATTTGGCCATGACCGGCGGCCAAACAGCGCTCATCCTGGATGCTGATACCTCATCAAATAAACAGCAACAGCAGCAGGCAACTGAAGGTCTAGCGGTTAAGCGGCTTTCACTTACCCCTGGTCAGCTACGGGTGATTCGCCCGAGTGCTGACGAGCAGGCAGCCCACCAGGCTAAGTGTGAAACTCATCACCTGCGCTGGTTTGAGGAAACCCAAGCCGATGCTTAAACGTGAAATACCCCACCATGCCCGTGAAGGCCGCGTGATTCGTGTATCCCGCAGCCGTATTGCCCCGGCACTGCTCGACGGTGAGCTAACCCCGCTTCAGCCCCTCCAGCCTTGGAGTGAGCAGATGCAGCCGCTGTGCTATTGGCACGATGAGCCTGTTGCGCTGCTGGTTGAGCGCACGCCGGGCGAAGACTGGATTGATGGCCGGCAATGGCTAGGGCAGTTGGCAGCTTCATGGTTCAGCTTGCTTTCTACTGCGTTACAGGTGGGTGCTTGGCTTGAAAACCATCGGTTTTGCGGGCGCTGTGGCGAGAAGGCCGCCAAACTTGAAGCCGAGTTTGCTATGCATTGTCACGCCTGTGGGCACCGCAATTATCCGCGTATTTCACCGTGTATTATTACCCTAGTGACCAGCGGCGAAGCGATGTTGTTGGCGCGTAGCCCGCGCTTTCCTCCTGGCCGCTATTCAACGCTTGCGGGATTTATTGAGCCTGGCGAGTCTGCTGAAGAGGCTGTGCATCGAGAGATATTCGAAGAGGTTGGTGTCCACGTAGATAAGCTCCGTTACCACCAGAGCCAGGCGTGGCCGTTTCCGCATTCGTTGATGTTTGGCTTTTTTGCTGAAGCGACCACGCGGCGTATTCGCATTGATGGCGTGGAAATTAGCGATGCCGCGTGGTTCTCGCCGCGTCAGCTACCTGCGCTGCCGCCGCCTTACTCTATTTCCCGTGAGCTCGTTGAAACTCACTTGGCCCGTTGGCGTTAATCACTTTGGCCGATTAACGCCCACCGAAGACGATGTTTTAAGGCGGTGTACGGATTACTTGCTGGGGAACAGCGTTGTGAGTTTAGTGGCGAGCATGACATTACCGGTCGCTTTCAGCTTGCCGGTCATGAAAGCCGTCATGCCGTTTATATCGCCACTCATGATGCCTTTTAGGGTTTCAGTGCTCATGGTTAGGCTGACAGAAGGGTCGTCGTGCTCACCTTCTTGGGCATCTAAGGTGCCGTCTTGAATATTCAAATAGTGGCTTCCCGCATCAGTGAAATGAAACTGAAACACTTCGTCCATGCCTTTAGCAGCTTCTGGGTTGAAGCGGGCTTGCAACTTTTCAAGGGTATTTGATGACATAGTAAAATTCCTAATGGCTTATGGGTGAGTTATGGGTTGCTGTCCAAGAGTGTTGGTGAATCAGCACGTTGACCATGAGATTATTTCAAACAATTGTTTTAATCAAGCGCCGTAGGCTGAGTGCAATACGTTCTTAGGCCTAAGGGTGGGCACGGTAAAGCTTTTAAGCGTTTAAACACAGTATTGGGAGCAGCATATGAGTGAGTGGGTAGTAGAGATAGGCACCTTCCTGGTTCAGGCGGTCATTGTGATAGCGCTAATTGGGTTCGTTCTGGTGCTGATCATGCGCAGCAAGGAATCTGACGATGGCAGCCTTAAGCTGAACGTTGAGTCGTTAAATGATCAGCGTCGCTCCCGTGGGCGCCGATTACGTGTGACCACCACAGAGCATGGGGCGCGTAAAAAGCTCATCAAAGCGTTTCGCCAAGAGGAGAAAGCGCGACATAAAGCGGCAAAAAGCGGTAAAAGCGGTAAAAGCGGTAAAAGCGAGCAACAGCATTCACCGAAAGTGTGGGTTCTGGATTTTCATGGGGACTTGAAAGCGTCGCAAACTGAGCAGTTCGCTCAAGAAGTTTCAGCGATTATCGAGGTCGCAACGGCAGAAGATGAAGTGATTGTGCGCCTTGAGTCCGCAGGTGGTTTGGTTCACGGTTATGGGCTTGCAGCGGCTCAGTTAGACAGGCTACGCGTGGCGGGTCTAATGACTACTGTGTGTATCGATAAAGTGGCTGCTAGTGGTGGCTACATGATGGCCTGTACCGCTAGTCACATTAAAGCAGCCCCCTTTGCAGTCATTGGCTCTATTGGCGTTGTTGCGCAGGTGCCCAATATTCACCGGCTGCTTAAGCGCCACGATATTGATGTGGAACTGCTGACCGCTGGTAAATATAAGCGCACCTTGACCGTCCTGGGAGAAAATACCCAAGAGGGGCGCGAGAAGTTTATTGATGATCTGGAAAACACTCACCAACTGTTTAAAAACTTCGTCTCCCAGCATCGTCCTGCTATGGATATCGACAAGCTGGCGACGGGTGAAATCTGGTACGGGAGCGAGGCCCTTGAGCAGCAGCTAGTGGATAGCGTTGGGACTAGCGAGGCGTACCTAGTTGAGCGTATGGCCGAAGCAGAGGTTTATCACGTTAAGCTTGAACCACCCAAAACTATTAGTCGTAAAATCGGCTTAGCGGTTTCAGCCGGGGTAGAGCAAGCCGCCGTCAAAGCGCTAGGGCTAATTGACTCGGCGGGGTGGCAGCGTCGTTAGGAGGCGCCCACCTAAGCCTGCTTCAACCACGGTTTAAGGCGCCATAGAGTTACGCTGCGTAGTGGTGCGCCAAGGTGTCAATAATGGCCTTGGCGCTATCACTTTTAAGTGAATAATAAATGGTTTGGGACTCCCTGCGGGTGTTAACCAACTGGTCGCGCCGCAAGATTGCAAGGTGTTGTGAGAGTGCCGACTGGCTAAGAGCAAGTTGCTGATTAATTTGGGTTACCGACAGCTCTGTTTCCGCTAATAAGCAAAGGATTTGCAGACGCTTTTCATTGGCAAGGGCTTTAAGCAAATTAGTACCTGCCTCAATGGCATGGCCGTTATGCTCTAAGAGGCGTGAGGCGGCGCTTGGGGAAGCAGACATGAGTTTCTCCTTGCCTACACTGATGACACAGCGTTGTTATGGTTTTATAGGCATTTTCGCGTCGGGAGCATACCGCGAGAATTGTTTATTCAATGATCAGTAATTTAGCGTGTTTTGTCCAAAAGCTGGTTTAACGGTTAATCAATGGTAGTGTCTTCTTGGTTTGTCGACAATCTGTGTGGGCTTATACGGCTTTGGTCGCGATTTATCCCATAGTATGAGGGTGGTCAAGCGATTAACTTTATAAAGTGTCAACAATCAGATCCATTTCGTTGACAAAGTCCAGGCAAGGCCACTATGACTCTCTATCAGAACATCTTCCAGCAATCGGTTGAGCACCCCGAAACCTTTTGGGCTGAACAGGCTAAAAGGCTTCCATGGTACACGCCTCCCACTCAGACGCTCTCCTATGATGATCAGCAGCATGCCCGCTGGTTTGGCGATGGCGAATTGAATATTTGCTATGCCGCCATTGACTATCATGTGGAACAAGGACGCGGTAGCCAGCCGGCTATTTATTGGGATTCCCCCGTAACTCAGTCAAAGGAAACTATTACCTACCAGGAGCTACGTGACCGAGTGGCCCAGTTCGCAGGCGGTCTTGCAACGCTCGGGGTGGCTAAAGGCGACCGAGTGGTGATCTACATGCCGATGGTGCCTGAAGCACTAATTGCCATGTATGCCTGTGCTCGGCTGGGCGCGGTGCACTCTGTCGTGTTTGGTGGTTTTGCGCCCCATGAGTTAGCCGTTCGAATTGAAGACGCAGAGCCAAAGGTGGTTATTGCGGCCTCTTGCGGAATCGAAGTTGATAAGGTGCTGCCTTACAAACCTATTATTGATCAGGCTATCGCCCAAAGTAGCTTTAAGCCTGAAGCGTGTGTGGTCTTCCAGCGTGATGCCCTTCAGGCCGACTTAGCGCAGGGGGATCATGACTGGCAAGCGCTAGTAGCAGACGCTCCCTTTGCTGAGTGTGTGCCTGTTAAGGCAACTGACCCCTTGTATGTGCTCTATACCTCAGGTACGACGGGTAAGCCCAAAGGCGTCGTGCGTGATACTGGCGGCTATGCGGTGGCGCTGGCCTACTCCATGGAAGCGATTTATGCGCTGCAGCCGGGCGATGTAATGTTTACCGCCTCGGATGTCGGTTGGGTCGTCGGGCACTCCTATATTGTTTATGCGCCGCTGCTGAGAGGCTGCACGACGATTATTTATGAAGGGAAGCCAGTAAAAACGCCGGATGCGGGTAGCTTCTGGCGATTAATCCAAGAGTATAAGGTTAAGAGCTTCTTCACCGCGCCAACGGCATTTCGGGCGATTAAAAAAGAGGATCCAGACGCTAAGCTACTGGAAAATTACGATATCAGTAGCCTTGAGCATCTGTACGTTGCTGGCGAGCGGCTAGATCCACCGACTTTCCATTGGTTAGATGATTTGTTAGATGTGCCAGTGATCGATCACTGGTGGCAAACCGAAACAGGTTGGCCCATTGCCGCTAACTTACCTGGTATAGAGGCTACACCTACCAAAGCAGGTTCTGCGACGTACCCTGTGCCTGGGTTTAATGTGCAAATCTTAGATCGCGATGGTGAAACCGCTGCGCCCATGCAGCAGGGAAGTGTGGTGATCAAGCAACCGCTTCCGCCAGGGTGCTTAACCGGTATTTGGCGCGACCCACAGCGGTTCCATAGCGCCTACATGGCGGCGTTCCCTGGCTATTACTTAACCGGTGATGGCGGCTATTTTGATGAAGATGGCTATCTGTTCATCATGGGCAGAACCGACGATGTTATTAACGTGGCTGGGCATCGTCTCTCGACGGGTGAAATGGAAGAGGTGGTAGGCGGGCACCCAGCCGTTGCTGAATGCGCAGTCATTGGTATCCACGATGACTTGAAAGGTCAGCTTCCGATTGGCTTGGTGATTACCAAAGATGGCTTTGAGGGCGATGAAGCGCAACTCGAAGCCGATCTGATTAACTTGGTGCGTGAGCGTATTGGGCCGATTGCGTGCTTTAAGCAAGTGTTGGTGGTTAGCCGTTTGCCTAAGACGCGTTCCGGGAAAATATTGCGTAAGCTGTTACGCAATATTGCTGATGGTAAGTCGTTTGGCATACCTTCAACAATCGATGATCCAACCAGCCTAAGTGATGTGCACACCGCCATGTGCGAACGTTCAGTAGGTGCTGCTGAACAGGCTAAACCGTTGGACGCTTAATGTTGTGAAACTGTGGCACGGCAACTGCCCAAGCCGCTCGATTCGTCGAGCGGCTTTTTTATTGCTCAGCGGAAAGCGTATAATGCGCGCCCGTTAGCGTTAAAACGCTTTTTTGAGGGTTCCCTAACCCCTCATGTGATTAAAAAAAGGCCATCCTGAATGTTTGCATTAACTGATACCCAATACCGCCGCTGCTTGGTGGTGATGATCGCTTTTCATATTGGCATTATTGCTGCAAGTAACTACTTGGTTCAGCTGCCGTTTACGTTATTTGGTTTTCATACCACCTGGGGTGCATTCAGTTTCCCCTTTATCTTTCTGGCGACGGATTTAACCGTACGGTTATTTGGTAAAAGGCCAGCACGTTCAATTGTCCTGCGTGTTATGTTTCCCGCGTTGGTAGTCTCGTATGTGGTATCGGTTGTTTTTCCACGGGGCAGCTTTGCTGGACTAGAAGCCTTGGGCGAGTGGAATTTGTTTGTGGCACGTATCGCGCTGGCTAGCTTCCTGGCCTATGTGATAGGGCAGTTGCTAGACGTGCAGGTGTTTGATCGTTTACGCCAATGGGCGTGGTGGGTAGCGCCAGTATGCTCAACGGTATTAGGCAACTTAGCCGATACCTTCGCGTTTTTCTTTGCGGCTTTTTACAACAGCCCAGACCCCTTTATGGCTAATCATTGGGTTGAGATTGCGGTGGTCGATTATGTGATTAAGCTAGGTATCAGCCTACTCTTTTTCCTGCCACTTTACGGCTTATTGTTAGCCTGGCTTACCCGTCACTTGGTGGTGTGGACAGGCCAAACAGATGCGCCCCCTCGAACTGCATAATGGCTAAGGAGCCCGCATGACCGAACTTGCCGCCGTTGAACTTCATGTCATTGACCTGCCTGCCGAGCAAGGCAGTCATGACCAGCTTCCGTTAGTGGTTATCCATGGCCTGTTGGGCAGCGCTGATAACTGGCGCTCTCATCTCAAAGTGTGGCAGCAGACTCGCCGTGTAATTGCAGTTGATCTGCGTAACCATGGCCGCTCACCCCATGTAGAGGGCATGAGTTATAAAGCCATGAGCCAAGATGTGCTGGCAGTATTGGACAAGCTTTCGATTGAGCGTGCGCATGTTCTTGGGCACTCCATGGGCGGCAAAGTCGCTATCACGTTAGCCCGTGTTGCACCAGAGCGCTGCGCGTCCTTGGTGGTGGCTGATATCGCACCGGTGGCTTATCAGCATGGTCATGATGATGTGTTTGCTGCTCTTGAGCGTGTAAAAACAGGGAAACCTACTAACCGTCGCGAAGCGGATGCGTTGCTTGCCGAACACGTTGATTCACGTCCTACCCGGCTGTTTCTTGCCACGAACCTAGTGCGCAACGATGAAGGAAGTATGAGTGTGCGTGTTGGTTTAGATGAGATTCAGAGGGGCTATGAAGCCATTATTGGTGTGCCAGACGGCGAGGGTGCTTTTGATGGCCCAACGCTGGTGCTGCGTGGCGCTGATTCTCATTACGTCAGCGATGATATGCTGCCAGCACTGCGGGAAATGCTACCGAAGGCAAGAGTGGTAACCCTCAAAGAAGCGGGCCACTGGCTGCATGCTGATCAGCCTGCAGCATTTCAGCAAGCGGTTGAGGTTTTTATCGCGGCGCAGTTTTAGGCATTGAGGCCGGCTGATTCTCAAGCTGGGTGATTTTTAGACAGTGTTGCTCTGGGTTGCGTAGGAATCGATTTAGGATACGGTAAGTGTCGGCATCAAACTGTGGGTTTGAAGCGATAAGCTTTCTAGCCGCAGTTAACGTTCCTGTGCGACCTAGGTAGCACCAGTGATCTACCACATGATACGCATTGCTCCGAGTGTTTTGGCCTTTCTCACGGATCACAATTCGGCCAGGCCATGGCCAAGTGCCAACCTGGAGTTTTTCCATTGCTTCCTGTGCACGTTGAGTGTGCTCTTTCATTCCCTCTTTACCGCAGCAAGCACCTTTGCATTTACCCAGCTGGTTGGCAAAGCAGCGGCCCTTACCTTTTTCTAAGCCAAGTACCTGTGGACATAGCTGGTGCGTTTCACTCAGAGAGCGCAGTGTGTCTTTAGCTTCTTTGGCGCTGCGAAAAAGTCCGTAAAAGCTACCTGATTGGGGCTGCCCCAGGGCGCTGCCATTAATCAAAGTGGGAGCGTGTTGCTTGGCTGGCCAGTGCCAGGTGTTTAATTTTCCTTGGCGCCTAAGTTGTCGGTTCATTATGGGCATCAGTTGCTTAATCAGCTGAGCCTCTCGAAGTTGGGCGCCCATGTCGCCTGCCGTCTCTTCCCACTCAACATGCTGTATTTGTTGGGCTAGGCGCATTTCTTTGTCATCTTGGTAATCGCGCTGAAAGTGGCCCAGCACGCGGCTGCGTAAATTGATGCTTTTGCCAACATAAAGGGGTAGTCGGTTATGACCGTAAAAGAGATAGACGCCAGGCGTTGAGGGTAACCCTTCAAGCTGTGTGCTATCTAAATGGGCGGGTAAGCTGCGGTGGCGCTGTTCATCGCCAAGGGCAGCCTGCCAGGTAGCCTTGTCATAGAGGCGTTGCCACGCTTGCCACAGCTGCCATAGCGCTAACGCGTCATCTTCTGCCCGATGGTGGCGGTCCACCGCTATTGCATAGCGCTCCACAAGCGCTGCGAGGTTGTGCTGAGCTGCCTGAGGGGCAAGGCGTCTTGAAACGCGTAATGTGCAGATTAACGTGGCGCGGAAGTCGATGCCTGAACGCTTAAATTCATTGCGCAGAAAGCTGTAATCAAAGCGTGCATTGTGCGCGACTAAACGGCCATCCCCCAACCACTGGCGAAACTCAGCTGCTACCTGCTGAAACGAGGGGGCATGAGTGAGCATGCCGTCCTTAATTCCTGTCAGTTGGCTGATGTGCGCAGGAATTTTACATCCAGGGTTAATCAAGCTGCTCCAGCGCTCAGTGATGCTGCCATCAACTACCTTCAACGCTGCCACTTCAGTGATGCGGTCACGGGTGGCTCGTGTGCCGGTGGTCTCTACATCAATGAAAATTAACGGTGCTTCGCTCATATCGCTCCAGCACAAAAAATTCAGCTTACTAAATTACATTGAATGGGGGTCAATCGCTAAGCGTGACACGGGCAGTGCTACGTCGATAAGTTCAGCCTGCAGTAAAAAACTTTCAAACGCCGCATAGCGTCGTGTATCAAGGGCGGCTGGGCTCAAGGTCATCCGTCTGAGCAAATCTTCCCAGGCAGCTGCGTTAATGGTGTTATCAACGACCGGATAGGTTGTGGCTAATAGCGACCAGGCGGCATCAGGGTTTTCGATAATCCAATAACTGGCTTCTTCAAGCGCGATTAGAAAGCGAGACCACGTGGGGGCGCGACGAATAGCTGTGTCGCTATTGGCCAATATGATGAGCCCGTCATGGCGGGGTATTTCTAAATCGTGGTATTGGATGACATGGGTTGCAATGCCTTCTGTTGCAAGCTGAGGGGGTAAATAGTGAAAAAAACCATCCGCGATGGCATCCACTCTTCCTTCTCGTAGTGCCGTAGTGGTGCCAAAACGCACGCTCTCTGGCCGCATGAAGTCATCTATTTGCTGGACTGAGCGGGGTAGTAATTGTTGTAGTACCGCATCACGACCTTCACGGGTAGAAAAGCCATAGTGTAGTTCCGCAAGATGCATGTGGGGATCCTCGCCCTGGTGTTGGGCCCCGGATACAATAACTGCGGTCAGTGGTGTTTCAAAAAGGGTGCCAATACGGATAATCGGCGACCCTTCGTGGGCATGCAAATGCAGCAAGGGTTGTCGAGTTAGCGCAAGATCGACGTCGCCAGCAGCTAACAGCTTAATCGCGATGGTGGGGTCTGCGGGGGATTGTAGTTCAATCTCGAGCCCCTGTGCGGCAAAAAGGCCTCGCTCTTGGGCAATAATTAGGGCTGCATGTTGAGGGCTTAAGTACCAGTCCAGCATGAGCGTAAGCTGCTTTAAAGGAGGAGGGTCTAACGGCGGCGGTGGGGTCAGAGCCATTGTTGGCACCTCCTCGTCGGCGTTTTCCTCAGCCATAGACTGCAATAACGCTTCTGGAACCTTTACCTCGCTTTCAAGGTGCAGCACTTCAACTTCTTCGACGCTTGCTTCATTGGCGTAAGCAACTGAATCTGAAAATAATAATAAAATTACTAATGCCAGCGGTGTGAGTGCCAGCGCGACTAACCATCGGTGAGGCAAATGTTGCAACATAAACAATAACTCCAGACATCGTGACGGCGGAGTGTAGCCGTGAGGTTAAGCATCTGACCAGCCCCATCGCGAATCAACCCGGTAATATGTCACAGTAAATTCAACGGTGGCATGCAATAATAGAGCGGCATTGATGTAGAGACGGAGACACATGGACGCAATTTATACGTTCTTTTTAGTTGGTGGTTCGCTCATGGCGCTTAGCATTTTAGCGAGCCGCCTTTCATCAATGGTTGGCCTCCCGTTACTGCTTATCTTCCTTGGGCTTGGCATGTTGGCCGGTGAGGAGGGTGTGTTAGGCGTCGTGTTCGACGATTATTCAATGGCCTTTACGATTGGCCACTTGGCCCTGGCCATGATTTTGTTAGATGGTGGTTTACGCACCCGCCTGAAAACATTCCGTGTAGGCTTCAGGCCCGCGCTTTCTCTCGCAACGTTCGGCGTTTTTATTACTAGCGCCATTGTGGGTTTGATTGCCATGTGGGTGTTTGATCTAACGCTGATTCAAGGGCTTTTGGTGGGGGCGATTGTTGGCTCCACCGATGCGGCAGCCGTTTTCTCAATGCTAAGCGGCCGTGGTGTTAACTTGAATGAGCGGGTGGGTGCAACCCTTGAAATCGAGTCGGGCACCAACGACCCGATGGCAATTTTTCTAACGTTGATGCTGGTTGAGTTACTGGTCGGCGATATTGGCGGTTCGCTCGATACACTCTTGTTCTTTATTTCCCAGTTCGGTATTGGCTTGTTAATCGGCATAGGAGGGGGCTGGTTAAGCGCTAAGCTTTTGCGATGGCTTGACCTTGCGCCAGGGCTTTACGCGATGCTAGCGCTGGCGCTTGGGTTTAGTGTCTTTGGTTTAACCAGTGTGCTAGGTGGAAGTGGTTTCTTAGCTATCTATTTAGCCGGTTTGATGATTGGCAACCAACCAGGCCGCCACCTCAACTTTATTTTGCCTGTGCACGATGGTTTGGCATGGTTAAGCCAAATAGGCCTTTTCCTGGTGCTGGGGCTGTTGGTTACCCCAAGCGAGCTCTGGGAAGTGGCACTGCCTGCTAGTTTAGTCGCATTGGCGCTAATTTTTATTGCTCGCCCTTTGGCCGTACTGATTACGATTAAGCCCTTTTTCAAATTTCGTTGGCGAGAAACCTGGTTCATTGCCTGGGTAGGATTGAGAGGGGCTGTTCCTATCGTATTGGCTATTTTTCCGGTGATTGGCGGCGTCGAAAACGCCTCGCTCTACTTTAATGTGGCATTTGCAGTGGTGTTAATGTCGCTGCTCATTCAGGGCGGCTCACTCACGCTAATGGCGCGTTGGTTAAAGGTAGAAGTGCCTGTAGGGACTACCCCCAACCGTCGTGGGCCGCTTGGCATACTGCCGGAAAATGATTTTGAAATGTTTGTCTATGTGGTCGAAAACCAAGACTTAGAAGATGTGCCGATTCGGCTTTTACGCTTTCCGTCCGGCGCTCTGATTTCTGCTCTGTTTCGCGATCATGCCATGCTTCACCCCAAAGGCAGTACGCGGCTCAAACTCAATGACGTGATTTGTGTTATCGGGCGTTCAGAAGACCTGGTAGCGCTGAATCGACTGTTCAATGGCGATGCTAAGCTTAAGCAAGAGCGCGCTTTCTTCGGTACCTTTACCTTAGATGGCAGCGCTCAAATGCAGGATGTTGCCCAGGCTTACGGCTTAACGTTAAGCCCGGGGGAGCAGGATATGACGCTGGCCGAATTTGTCTCGTTGCGAGTGGGTGGACACCCCGTCGTAGGTGATGACGTCGATTGGCATGGCATTCACTGGGTCGTCAGTGCTATGGAAGGCGGCAGCATTACCCGGGTAGGTTTAAGATTGTACTAATTCACCCTAAAGGCATTGACTTCGAAGGAAATACTGTTAGTATACGCACCCATAAGCCGGAGGGATGGCAGAGCGGTTGAATGCACCGGTCTTGAAAACCGGCATAGGTTAATAGCCTATCCAGGGTTCGAATCCCTGTCCCTCCGCCACAACGTTTAAAAAAGCCCGCTAATAGCGGGCTTTTTTTCGTCCATACTTTTTAAAATCAATAACTTACGTTCGCATGGTGTTTTATCGGGTTGCATAGCATCGCACACAAGCGCAGAATCTATGTTGGGTGGGATGTTGGGTAGAGGTTAGAGGCCTGTTATGCCAAGACAAACGAAACCGTTAACCGCGCTGGAAGTGAAGCGGATCACACAGCGCGGGCTTTATGCTGCTGGTGAAGTGCCTGGCCTATATCTGCAAGTGGCCAAGGGAGGCACGCGGTCATGGGTGCTGCGTTATTCCACTGGCGAAACTCGCGTAGCTGCATCTGGCAAGCCGTTCAAGGTGCGTCGTGATATGGGGCTAGGGAGTTACCCCGGCGTGACGCTGGCGCAAGCCCGCGAGAAGGCTCGCGCTTTTCGTGAAAAGCTGGATGCGGGCATTGATCCGGTTACTGAGCGCAGAGCCTCCGATCAGTCCCGCCGCGCTGCTGAGCTTGCGCGTATTACTTTTGCCGATGCCGCCGCTGCTGTTATCAAGATTAAGCAGGCAGAGAGCCGTAACCAAAAGCACGGTAAGCAGTGGCAAGCCACGCTAGACACCTATGCTTTCCCCATGCTGGGCAAGATGGCCGTTTCAGATATTGAGTTGGTACACGTCAAACAAGTGCTAGTGCCAATATGGGAAACCAAAACGGAAACCGCTACCCGCGTTCGCCAGCGTATCGAAGCCGTATTGAACTGGGCAACGGTTCATGGCCATCGTAGTGGCGATAACCCGGCGCGCTGGAAAGGCAACCTCGATACTGTGTTGCCCGCGCCTTCGAAGGTGGCCAAGGTGGAACACCACCGCGCCATGCCGATAGATTCTATGCCCACGTTCTGGCAATCCCTAGAGAAGCGCACCGGGGACGCGGCCAAGTGCCTAGCGTTCACGATACTTACCGGCTGCCGTTCTGGTGAAGCCCGTGGCGCTCGCTGGGATGAAATAGATCTGGCCAACGCCACCTGGACCATACCCGCCAGCCGCATGAAAGCAGGCAAGGAACACCGCGTGCCGTTATCTGCGCCAGCACTGGCCTTGCTCAAAGCGCAGCCCCAGTCTCGGGAACACGTCTTTCTAAGCCCGCAAGGCAAGTTGCTGTCTGATGCAGCCATGACCGCTTTACTCCGCCGCATGAAGGAGGATCTCCGGGCAACGGTTCACGGTTTCCGTTCAACGTTCCGGGATTGGATGGCAGAGCGTACAGGTACCCCACACGAAGTGGCAGAGGCCGCGTTGGCGCACAGCATCCGCAACGGCACTGAGGCGGCTTACCGCCGTAGCGACCTATACTCCAAGCGTGCCCGTGTCATGGATCAATGGGCCGCTTTCGTTACTACGCCTGCACCGGCTGGCACTGGCAATGTTGCACCGATCAGGGGGGAGGTAACTGGTTTATGAGCGCCAGCAGGCAAGAACGATACGATAATGCTGAAGCTTTTGTGAAATACGTTAAACAGCAATTGGAAAATGATTATTCAGAGCTTTCCCTCTGGCATGAACCAGAGTTCACAAACCGCTTCAATCAGTTAAAAAGCATTCCCTCTCCTGACCCAAGAGAGCTGGCTTTTGTTGAGTTGATGAAAGATATATTGCGTGCAGCTTGGGCAATGCCAAGTCGCAATCCTCTGGAGGTGATGCAGGAGAATGGGGGCGCATACAAAATTTTGTTACATCGTGCTGCTGACCTCTTAGAAAAAGGTGAGCCAATAGAGGGGGCGGTTCGTACTTTCTTGATCATGCATTTGCGAGGTGAAATTAGTCCTCCCAAGAAACGTACAGGTCTTAGAACTCATAAAGACAATACTAGGGAAATAACCTGCATGTCGCTGGTTTTGGCTGCTAAAAGATGTGAACTGCCGATATCAAGAGCAAAGGAAAGCGATAGTCGGTTGAATGCCGTTGGCCTTGTATCCGATGTTTCAGGCCTATCTTTTGATCGGGTAGAAAAACTGACTAAACAGCCCTGGATTCGCCCTTTGCTCAAAAAATGAGTCAGGTTGCAAAAGTTGGGTCGTGATAGTTTTTTTGATCATGCCCGGTCGAGCTGCTACTCGCCACTACGCCATGATTTACCCAGTCATCCACTACGACGAGGTAAATCATCATGGCTGCCAAAACGAATCCCCAGACCACTTCTAAGTCCGGCGTCGAATTTCTCAATGCCAAGCAAGTTGCCAACCGCTATGGCGTTCATCCGGCGAGCATTTATCGCTGGGCTAAGGAAAGCAATTTTCCTAAGCCCATTAAACTAGGCCCAAACGTTACCCGCTGGCGCTTGGCAGACTTAGGAGAGTGGGAAGCGACACAGCAGGAGGTGTCGTAATGGTTAAGTCTTCTTCTCAATTTCACAAAGATGAAACAGCTGTGTGTCATTCCATATTGGTTATGGGTGATCATCGAGTAATGAGCCGCATCAGCACGGCGCAAGGCTGCTTGCTAGCTCTTCTTTCTGAAACTGACATACCTCTAAACGACTATTACAGGCATGGCCTTTTATTGGCTCTGAAGGAGCTGACCGGCGTGCTAGAAGCGCGTGTGAGTTATCTCGAAGAGCAACACCTGTGTCCTGGAGGTGAGCATGCGAACGATTAATCAGAAAAATAATAACCGCAGCATCAAAAATACACGCCCTGACGTTCATGCCATGCTGGCGCGGTTGGAAAAGGTGCGCGAAAACGGTCCAGGTCGTTGGATTGCCTCCTGTCCCGCTCACCATGACCGCTCACCAAGTCTAGCGATTCGTGAGACGCCAGATGGCACCCTTCTAATGAAGTGCTTTGCTGAGTGCCCCATAGCGGACGTATTAGTCGCCGTTGGCTTAGAGCTGAAAGACCTGTTTCCTCAGCGTGAGCGCGATGTCTATCGCGCCAGCAAGCGTCCAGGGGAGCGTTGGGTTCCTCGTGACGTGCTCGCTGCCATTGCCCGTGAGGCACTTATCGTACTGCTCGCTGCTAATTCTACTCACCGGGGGGATTGCTTGAGCAGTGCTGACCTCGACCGTTTGGCCACGGCAGCAGGCCGCTTACGAAGTGCGGCTAAGGAAGTGGGCTGCAATGTTTAATCACGATACTACTGGTGCGTCATGGTTGGATGACCAAGCACACCAAATGATAGAGACGCCTTCTAATGATGAAGGCAATCTCGACCTATCACCCGAACCACTGCCGCTTTCACCTAAGCCTCTGTCGTATCCTGTTGAAGCCCTGGGGCCGGTACTTGCCCCTGCTGCCAAACGCCTGGCCTATCACGTTCAAGTACCAATCGGGATGGCGTGCCAGTCAGTGCTCAGTGCGGCCTCGTTAGTAGTGCAAGGTCACGTTGATGTTGCCCGGGGGAATATTGGCAGCGGGCCAGTAGCCCTTTTCCTGATGACTGAAGGAGAGAGTGGGGAGCGTAAATCTAGTGTTGATAAGATTGCGCTGGCCCCCATTCGTACTATCGAAGCGGAGCAGCGGGAACAGTTCGACAAGGTAATGACAACATTCAGGGCCGAGGATGAAGCCTGGGAAATGTGCCGTAAGTCGATCATTGCCGCAAACGAAGTTAAGGGTAAGCAGGCCATGAGCGAAGAGCAGCAAGCCCGCTTGTCAGAACAGTTGGCGGCGCACGATGAATGCCGTCCTAAGCCGCCACCTATGCCAAATTTAACGTTCTCGGAGCCAACAGCAGAAGGGATGTATAAGCATTTGAAGGCTAACCATCCCAGTGCTGGTCTTTATAGTGATGAAGCTATCGGTTTTTTCGGTGGGCACGGCATGAGTGAGGAGGCGAGGGGGCGCACCATTGAAGCGCTTTGCCACCTATGGGATGGAGCACCGTTAACACGTACACGTGGGACGGTAGGTGAATCTGGCTTTCTGGCAGGACGCCGCCTATCTACCCACCTGATGATGCAACCAATCATTGCCGATAAGGTACTGGGCGATCCGTTACTCCAAGGGCAGGGGTTTCTGCCTCGGTTTTTGATTTGCCGGGAGCCAAGCCTCATTGGTACCAGGTTTTTAGCCGACCGTGATCCTAGCGCCAGCGTGGACACCGACCCGGATATTGCAGCGTACTGCCGCCGTATCGACGAGCTGGCACGTAAGGAGCTACCCATTAACGACAGCGGCGAACTCGAGCCCCGCTTGTTACGTATCGAAGGCGAGCCTTTTAAAGTGATGTGCGATCTTCACGACGGCATCGAGTCTGAGTTAGCTCCCGACGGGGCCTTCCACGATATACGCGCCTTCGCCAGCAAAGCCACTGAGAACGCCGCCCGCCTGGCCGCCATTATGTCCGTAGTAGAAGGGGCCGACGCGATCAGCGTGACCCACATCGAACGCGCCGGGCAATTGGTTACGTATTACCTCGAGACGATGAAGAACCGCACCAATGAAGCACAGCAAGATCAACAGGAACGCCAAGCCCGTGATTTACTGGGCTGGATCAGCAGCCACGGTAGCACGCTGCATCAAAATGATTTCAAGCGACTTCCAAGCGCCTATCGTAGCGCCAAAAAAGCCCGGCTGCTGCTTGATAAGCTGGTGCTGGCGGGGTACTTGCGCGCTACTAAATACAGTGCTCGTAACACTGCGACTGAATGGAAAGTTGTGAACCATGTTCAATCCCATTGAGCGCGGTAGGCAGTTACGCGAACAGCGTAAATATGCCAATAAGGGGAGCTGCGGATTTAGCGGATTTGAGGATGCATCCCAAAAAATACAGCGATACCAATGCGTTGGTGATAGCGCACCGTTTGCGGGCAAAGTGCGGATAACTGCGGATAGTTCTGTGGATGCACCCACAGTCGAGAAAGTCCGCAATGTATCCGCAGTGCATCCGCAGCTTATGAAGGCCTCAGCTTCAAGCCTTTCCGCAAATCCGCAAAACCCGCATAGGGGAGGGGTGGGGATAGCGTTGCCACCTGTAGAAGAGGCGACAACGGCTGCGAACGTGGAAACCTTGCTGACCAACTTGCTTATGGTTGGTCGCGATTTAGGAGGGGTAAAAGAGCTGGCGCGCACCACGATGCTTCAACAAAGCCAGAAAGCGGTAGCAGAGTTGGCCGCTGCACTGGATGATGCTTTTGAGGTGTCACCAGACATCGCTACTGCCATAGCTCAGTGCCGCCAGCTACTTACAAATCCGGCGGCGCTCGAAGCTGCTAAAGCGCTATGGCCAAAGTTGCCACCAACGCCAGCGCCAGCCTCTAACGGCCTATTGATACAATCTCCCCCACAACAGGAGCCATGCCCTTGGGGGCCTCCTATCCCCCCACAAACCACTCCTTAGCCTTTTGCTTTAGTAAAACGTAAAAATGAGGTGAAAATGCCCTTTGATAAGCTTTTACGTTTTAATCTTCGCGGGTTTTCAGCAAAACGGGACACCCCACTAGGGGGGTGAAAAATAAGGTGAGTGGAAAATTAGGGACATATCCCGACCTGCAATATGGTGAAGCTACGAACACCTGAATGCCTATCGCAGCCCCGATGTTTTTAAAGCCGCATCCATGCTGATGAAAAGACATGCGCCGCGCTGCAAAACCTCAGGTGCCTGTAGTAAGCTAATCCTAATTCAATACGTTACGAAAACGGTAATACCAACGGGAGCATCACCTTGGTCGATGGAAGCGCAGAAAAACGGCTGTGGGCAGCCGCTGACCAGTTATGGGCCAACACCGGCCTGAAGCCTGCCGAGTTCTCAGCCCCCGTGCTAGGCCTTATTTTCTTGAAATACGCCGATAGGAAGTATGCCGCCGCCGAAGAAAAGCTGGGGCCAGTGGGGTCTGGTGGCCGCCGTAAGGTGAGCAAGGACGACTACCTGGCAGAAGGCGTGATTTTCCTTCCTGAAACGGCTCGCTTTTCCTACCTTCTAACGCTGACGGATGGCGACAACATCGGGCGAATCATCAACGATGCCATGAAGGCTATCGAGGAGGAGAACACAGACCTAAAAGGTGCTCTACCGCGAACCTATACCCGCCTTGAAAACTGGGTGCTCCAGGAGCTGCTCAAGCAGATCGGCCCGGTGGATCTCTCCGGTGATGCGTTCGGCAAGGTGTACGAGTACTTCCTGGGTAACTTCGCCTTGAAGGAAGGCCAGAAAGGCGGGGTCTTCTACACCCCGGAATCGGTAGTTAAGCTGATTGTCGAGATTCTTGAGCCCTACCACGGGCGCATCTTCGACCCGGCCTGTGGTTCCGGTGGTATGTTTGTACATTCGGCTGAATTTGTGCAACGCCACCACAAATCAGCGGTGGATGAAATATCGGTGTTTGGTACCGAGAAAGACCAGACCACCGTCAACCTCAATAAGATGAACCTCGCAGTGCATGGCCTTTCCGGCGATGTGCGGGTGTCCAACACCTACTACGAAGACCCCCACCACGCGGTCTACAAGAACGGTGAAGGCTTCTTCGACTTTGTGATGGCTAACCCCCCGTTCAACGTCTCTGGTGTGGATAAGGAGCGGCTGGAGGGCGACCCACGCTTCCCCTTCGGGATGCCCAGAACCGACAACGCCAACTACCTCTGGATCCAGCTCTTCTACGCTTCGCTGAAGCCGACTGGCCGAGCTGGCTTTGTTATGGCCAACTCGGCGGGAGATGCCCGAGGCAGCGAGCAGGTCATCCGCCAGAAGCTGATAGAGTCCGGCGCCGTGGATGTGATCGTCTCGGTGGGGCCGAACTTCTTCTATACCGTCACGCTGCCCTGCACCCTATGGTTTTTCGACCGGGCTAAGAGCGAGACTGAGCGGGGTGACAAGGTGCTGTTCGTTGATGCCCGCCACCTTTACCGCCAGATCGACCGGGCGCACCGCGACTGGCTGCCGGAACAGATCGAGTTCCTGGCCAACATTGTGCGCCTCTACCGTGGTGAAGACATCGAGCTGGATCAGGGTAGTGAAACACTGCTGGCTGAGAAGGGGCTGGGCGATGGCTACGCCGATATCCCTGGCCTATGCACAGTGGCGACTCGTAAAGAGATCGAGGCGCAGGGCTGGTCGCTGAACCCTGGGCGCTATGTTGGGGCTGCGGCGAGAGAAGCAGAGGATGTGGACTTTACAGAGCGGCTGGAGGAACTGGCTGAGGAGCTGGAGGTGCTGAACGCGGAGGCAAGAGAGCTTGAAGAGATAATTGGAAGCAATGTTGCTGGTATTCTAGAGGCAGCATCATGAGCTGGAACAATATCACTGTTGGTGACCTTGTCGAAAGTGGAGAGGCCGAGGTCAAAACCGGCCCTTTCGGAACCCAGCTCAGAGCCAGCGACTATGTTGAGAAGGGGACGCCCGTTATCAACGTCAGAAACATCGGATTCGGTAGCATTCGACCCGATAAACTTGAGTACATTCCTGAAGAAGTAGTCAAAAGGCTTTCCAATCACCTGCTCCGTAAAGGTGATATTGTCTTTGGGCGAAAAGGAGCTGTTGAGAGACATGTCTACATCCGGTCAGGCCAAGAACGCTGGTTTCAGGGGTCCGATTGCCTTAGGCTAAGAATTAATAGTGAAAACAGTGTGCTATCTAAGTACCTTTCTTTCACATTTCTTACCCATGAACATCAGTCTTGGATGATGCAGCAGTGTTCACACGGCGCCACTATGGCTTCGCTGAACCAAGACATTATCAAACGAATCTCTGTGAGACTTCCTCCAATTGAGAAACAGAGAATGATTGTCGATATTCTCTCCGCCTACGACGATCTCATCGAGAACAACACCCGCCGCATCGAGATTCTTGAAGAAATGGCCCGGCGACTGTACGAGGAGTGGTTCGTTCACTTCCGCTTCCCTGGGCATGAGGAGGTGAGTTTTAAGGAGAGTGAGCTTGGGAGGATTCCTGAGGGGTGGGGGATAGCCAACCTAGAGGAAGTTGTTGATTTGACGATGGGGCAATCACCCAAGTCAGAGTTTTACAACGACAGAGGGGAAGGACTTCCATTTCACCAAGGTGTCACGGACTTCGGAAACTACTTTCCCAGCAACAGGCTTTACTGCACTGTGGAGAACAGAGTCGCTGAGGAGGGGGATATCCTTTTCAGTGTTCGCGCCCCAGTGGGAAGGATCAATATCTCGAAAGAGAAAATTGTCATTGGACGCGGTGTTTCTGCACTCCGCAGCAAGGCGGGTCATCAGGTATTCTTGCTGTCACAGCTCCGAAAAATCTTCGAGGAAGAAGACTCGATTGGTAATGGCGCCATATTCAAAGCAGTCACCAAGAAAGATATGCAAACAATCAAGATGTTACAGCCTAATGTTCACTACATAGAGAGCTTTGAGTCCATCGCTGGCCCTCTCTGGAAGCAGATACGAGTGCTTTCAGACAAGAATATTAACCTTCGCGGCCAACGCGATCTTCTCTTGCCCAAGCTGGTCTCCGGTGAGATCGACGTATCCGATATTCCCATGCCCAACGACAAGGAGGTCGAAGCCGCATGACACCCCCTGACCCGACGCATATCTTCCATATCACCGCCCTTGATAATCTGCAGAAGATCCTCGCGGCCGGTGAGCTACGAGCCAAGCGTGCATTGGAGCAGGAAGATACGGGTTACACCAACATTGCCCATATGACGATACAGGATCGGCGAAATCATACCCCGGTGCCGTGTGGCCCTGGTGGTGTGTTGCATGACTATGTGCCGTTTTACTTTGGGCCGCGTTCTCCCATGCTATTCACGCTGTCAAAAGGCAATGTTGAGGGATTCACTGGCGGCCAGCCATCTATTGTCCACATAGTATCCAGCATCCAGAGAGTAGAGGCCGCTGAACTGGGTTTTGTGTTCACAGACGGCCACGGGATTATGGAGTTTACCGATTTCTATGATGACCTGGCTCAGCTGGACGAAATCGACTGGCCGTTGATGCGTGCCCGTTACTGGGCAGATACTGATGAAGACCCCGACCGTAAACGCCGCAGGCAGGCTGAGTTCCTTGTTCATGAAAGATTCCCTATTGGACTCATTATAGGAATAGGGGTGATGAACGAGCACACAAAAGAAAAAGCCGAAACCTTGATCCAACGTTTAGGGCTGAACATTCCGGTGGCCGTCAAAGCCGGTTGGTATTACTGAGGTGGCATTATGATTGAAACGACACAAGGCAATTTGCTGGAAGCCGATGCCGAGGCCCTCGTCAATACCGTGAATTGCGTGGGTGTTATGGGGAAAGGTATCGCCCTGCAATTTAAGCAAGCGTTCCCGGAAAACTTTTCGCTGTATGCCCGCGTTTGCAAAGAAGGGCGCATGTTACCCGGCAGAATGTTGGTCTTCGAAACGGGCGGCATGGTCAACCCTAAATACATCATCAATTTCCCGACAAAACGGCACTGGAAAGGGAAGTCGAAGATAGAGGATATTGATGCGGGCCTGATGGATCTGGTCGCGCAGATTGAACACTACCGTATTCAATCTATTGCTATACCCCCGCTAGGGGCGGGGCTAGGTGGGCTTAACTGGGCAGACATCAAACCGCGCATTGAGCAAGCCTTTGCAGAACTGCCGGATGTCCGCGTGCTGATGTTCGAGCCAAAGGGAGCCCCACCGGTTGAGCAAATGCCAGTGCGCACGAAACGGCCGAAGATGACCCCTGGACGGGCACTGCTCATCCGGTTACTAGACCTTTATGGCCGCCAGGGTTACCGCCATAGCTTGTTGGAAGTACAGAAGCTTGCCTACTTTTTGCAGGCCGCTGGTGAACCCATGCAGTTGCAATTCACCGCGCACCACCTGGGGCCTTATGCAGATAACCTAAACCACGCGTTACAACGGATGGAAGGGCATTTTATTAGGGGCTATGGTGACCGCTCCGGTAATGCTGAAATCCGCCTAATGCCCGGTGCTTTGGAAGAAGCGCAAGCATTTTTGGCAAACAATTCAGAAGCCGAGCACCACCTTGAGCGCGTCAAGGCGCTAATAGAAGGCTTTGAAACCCCCTATGGCATGGAACTGCTGTCTACGATTCATTGGGTAGTGTCCCATGAGCCTGATAACGCCAGCAGCCTGGAACACATCAGCGAGCGCGTAGCGTCTTGGAGCCATCGCAAAAAGCAATTGATGAAGCCAAAACATATTCACAAGGCCTATGCGCGCATTGAACAACAAGGATGGGCTTCTGCATGACACCACCTCCGTCTCTCGCTTACGCCTACTCTGAGGATGCCCTGGTCGAGCAGCCTGCTATTAAGCTGTTTGCTGACCTAGGCTGGGACACCGCCAATCTCTACGGGGAGTGGTCGGGAACGGTATCGAGCGAGGGGCGGCAGACCCAGCAGGATGTGGTGCTGGTGCCTCGGCTGCGTCTAGCGCTGGAAAAGCTCAACCCCAAGTTGCCCGCCGATGCGCTGGAGAAGGCCATTGAAGAGCTGACCCGCGACCGTGCCACGCTGCTGGCGGTAAATGCTAACCTGGAGGTCTATCGGCTGCTCAAAGATGGCGTGAAGGTTGAGGTCTCCGATGAGCATGGCGGCACCGCTATCGAGACGGTAAGGGTGATCGACTGGAGCCAGCCAGAGCAGAATGACTTCCTGCTGACTTCTCAGTTCTGGGTGCGGGGTGAACTGCACACTCGGCGTACTGATTTGGTCGGCTTCATCAATGGATTGCCGCTGCTGTTTGTGGAGCTGAAGACCAGCCATAAAACCCTCAAGTCAGCCTTTGACGGTAATCTGAGCGACTACCGCTCGGTGATCCCTCAACTGTTTACTTATAACGCCGTGGTAATGCTCTCCAACGGCAGCGAGACCGTGGTGGGCAGTACCTTCTCCCCCTGGGAGCATCTCTTCGAGTGGAAGCGGATCAACGACGAGGGCGAGAAAGGGGTGGTGTCCTTGGAGACCGCCATCCGGGGTATTGCCGAGCGAGTACGGCTGCTGGATATCGTGGAGAACTTCACGGTGTTTGAGGAAGCCCAAGGCGGCACCATCAAGAAGATCGCCAAAAATCACCAGTACCTCGGGGTGAACAAGGCTATCGCCGAGTTGCAAAGGATCAAGAATCGACCTGCCGGTGAGGCGGGACGGCTGGGAGTGTTCTGGCATACCCAGGGTTCGGGCAAGTCGCTTTCTATGGTGTTCTTTACTCAGAAGATCCACCGCACTATCCCCGGCAACTGGACGTTCGTGATCGTCACCGACCGCAACGAGCTGGATGAGCAGATCTACAAGACCTTCGCTGCCACGGGAGCGGTCAACGAGGTGGAAGCCCACGCGGAAAGCGGTGCTCACCTCAAGCAGCTGCTCAGCGAGGATCACCGCTATGTCTTCACGCTGATCCAGAAATTCGGCACCAAGCAGGGTGAAACCTACCCCAAGCTCTCCGACCGGCAAGACATTATCGTCATCACCGACGAGGCCCACCGCTCCCAGTACGACACCCTGGCCATGAACATGCGCACAGCGCTGCCCCATGCCGCCTTCCTGGGTTTCACCGGGACACCGCTGATGGCCGGGGAGGAGAAGACCAAGGAGGTGTTCGGCGACTACATCTCGGTGTATGACTTCGGGCAATCCATTGCCGATGGGGCAACGGTGCCGCTCTACTACGAGAACCGTATCCCCGAGCTGCAGCTGATCAACGAGAACCTGAACGATGACCTGACACGGCTACTGGAAGATGCCGAGCTGAACGAAGATCAGGAGAAGAAAGTCGAGCGGGTCTTTGCTCGGGAGTACCACCTGATCACCCGCGATGACCGCCTGGAAGCCATCGCCGAGGATCTGGTGCAGCACTTCGTTGGTAGGGGCCACCAAGGCAAAGCGATGATGGTCTGCATCGACAAGGCTACCGCCGTGAAGATGTACGACAAGGTACAGGCCCACTGGCAGGACTACCTGGCCCGACTTCAGGCTGACCTGACCTCTGCCCCAGAGGAGCAGCAGGAGGCCCTGAAGCACAAGATCAAGGTGCTGGAGACGACCGACATGGCGGTGGTGGTCTCTCAGGGTCAGAACGAGGTGAAGGAGCTAGCAGACAAGGGGCTCGACATACTGCCTCACCGCAAGCGTATGGTGGAGGAAGATCTCGACGAGCAGTTCAAAGATCCCGACAGCACGCTGCGGCTGGTGTTTGTCTGCGCTATGTGGATCACCGGCTTCGATGTGCCGTCCTGCTCGACCATCTACCTCGACAAGCCGATGAAAAACCACACCCTGATGCAGACCATCGCCAGGGCCAACCGCAAGTATCCCGGCAAGGAAGCGGGTCTGATCGTGGACTATGCGGGAGTGTTCAGAAAGCTGCAGGAGGCCTTGGCCATCTATGGCGGCGCTGCCCCCTCTAAAGTGGGTGAGCCGCCGGCTGCCTACGGCGATCAACCGTCACAGGACGATAGCAGCCCAATCCAGCAGAAGGCCGAGCTGGTGGAGTACCTCAAGCACCTGTTGGCCAAGGCCATCACCTTCCTGACTGAGAAGCAGATTAACCCCGAGGCGATCAAGGCGGCAGGGGGCTTTGAAAAGGTGGCCCTGCTGGACGATGGCGTGGAAAAGCTGCTGGAGAGCGAGGAGACCAAGAAGGCCTTCCTGGGGCTCGCCAGAGCCACCTCCAGGGTTTATAGAGCGATCCTGCCCGATCCTTCCGCCAACGAGCTGGCGCCCGATGCGGTATTGCTCTCGGTGCTGGCGCAGAAAATCAAGGCGCTAGAGCCTGAAGTAGATATCTCCCAGGTGATGCGGGAGGTAGACGACCTGCTGGATCAGTCCGTGGCTCCGGTACCCTACCTCATCGAGGATACCGACGAGGAAAAACTGTTTGACCTCAGCAAGATCGACTTTGACAAACTTCAGGAGCGCTTCAACAAAGGCAAGAAACGTACCGAGTCTGAAAAGCTGCGGGCGCTGCTGAACCAGAAGCTGGAAAGCATGGTGGCCAAGAACCCCAGCCGCACCGACTTCATGGAGAAGCTGCAGGCGCTGATCGAGAAGTACAACTCAGGCAGCGTGAACATCGAGGCGTTCTTTCGCCAACTGATGGCGTTCACTGAGGAACTGCAGGAGGAAGACCAGCGGGCAATCCGCGAAGGGCTCACCGAGGAAGAGCTGGCGCTATTTGACATTATTACCAAGCCAGCCCCAGAGATGAGCGACAAAGAGGTAGCGAAGGTGAAGGCCATGTGCCGGGAGCTGCTGGAAACCCTAAAGCAGGAAAAGCTGGTGTTGGACTGGCAGAAGAAAGCCCAGGCCAAAGGCGATGTTCGCCGCACCCTGGAAATTGTTTTCGACCAGGGACTGCCATCGAGCTTCGATGAACACGTCTACAACGAAAAGTGTGAAGCAGCGTTCCACCACTTGATGACCAGCTACTACGGCGGCGGGCAGAGTGTGTATTCGTCTTATATTTAGCGCAAATTTTTGAAAATATCTATTAGGTTAAGGAAAACGCATGAAGGCAACTGAAGCCAATTTGCTAGAGGTGCTAGAGAAGCCAAGACAGTTTCGCATCCCTATTTACCAGCGCAATTATGCTTGGGGTGAAGCTCAATGTGGGCAGCTCCTCAGAGATGTGTTGGCAGTGGGTGCCGATGAGGGAGCAGCTACGCATTTCTTAGGCACCATTGTTTACGTGGAGCGGGCTCAGTCCATTCTCGTTAAGCAAGAACCGCTAATGGTCATTGATGGTCAGCAACGTTTGACCACTGTTACTTTGATGCTGTTAGCGCTTTACCACTATCTTGCTAAAAACTTGTCGCCTGATCAGGCCGAAGCGCTACGCCGCCGTTTTTTGATCAATCCCAATGAAAACGGTGAAATGCTTTACAAGGTGGTTTTGTCAGATATTGACCGGCCTACGCTGATTTCACTTATTGATGAATTACCAATGCCAGATCCTTGTAGTTCATGCGTAATAAATAATTATAATTTTTTCAAGGAGTGGTTTGAAGCTAACCCAGCTAAATTAGATGCGGTCTATCTTGGACTCTCGAAGTTAGAGATTGTGGCAGTTGCCTTGGAGCGCCAGCGAGATAACCCTCAGTTGGTCTTCGAAAGTATGAACTCAACTGGCTTAGATCTTAGTCAAGCAGATCTGATTCGTAATTTTGTATTGATGGGGCAAGAGCCTCATGAGCAGGAGGCGCTTTATAGCCATTACTGGCGAGCTATGGAAGATGGATTCGGTCAAAAAGCGTATGCTCGTCATTTTGATAGCTTCATGCGTCATTATCTGACGACGGTCACTAATGATATTCCCAATATCAATAAGGTGTATGCGGCTTTCAAAAAGTACGCGGCAGGATACAACGGCTCTATCCGTGATCTGATCAAAGAGGTGCATACTTACGCCAAGCATTATTGCGCTATGGCCTTGGGCAATGAGTCAATTCCCAAGCTGCGACAGGTCTTTAAAGATTTGCGAGAGTTGAAGGTTGACGTTGCGTACCCTTTGTTACTAGAGGTGTACCACGACTATAAGCACAACGGGCTACTTTCTGCAGAAGAATTAGAAAAAGTTGTGAGGTTGATTGAGAGCTATGTTTTTCGTCGTGCAGTTTGTGGAATCCCCACAAACTCTATGAATCGGACATTTGCCCGTTTTACACATAACATACGAAAAGATCGCTACTTGGAAAGCATAGAGGCGACCTTCATGTTGCTTCCATCATACCGCCGTTTTCCAAGCAACGCTGAGTTTCAAACAGCCCTAGAAGAACGTGATCTTTATCATTTCCGAAACTTACGTTATTGGCTGAGAAAATTAGAAAACCACGGTCGAAAGGAAATCGTGTTGATAGATGAATTTACTGTTGAGCATGTGATGCCTCAGAACAGTGAGTTATCTCAAGAATGGCAGGCATTACTTGGGCCACAGTGGCAAAGTGTCCAGGAGTTCTATCTGCATACGTTGGGTAACCTAACATTAACCGCTTATAACAGTTCCTATTCGGATAAGCCGTTTCTTGAGAAGCGAGACGCAAAAGATAAAGCAGGCAAACCGATAGGTTTTGCTCATAGTCCACTTCATCTTAATAGTGACTTACGTCACCTTGAGACTTGGAATCAAGACACTATCCAGAAAAGAGCGACTCGATTGTCAGCATCCGCTCTTTCAGTGTGGCCTGTACCAGCTGTTAGTGATCAACTTCTAGAAGCTTATCGAAAACCATCACAGACTGAAGACACTGAATATACATTGGATGATCACCCCCAGCTAACTGGAGGTGCTATGCGCGAGCTATATGATACTTTTGCCACAGAGGTGTTAGCTCTCGACCCATGTGTCTATCAAGACGTTAAAAAGCTTTACATTGCTTTTAAAGCCGAGACGAATTTCGTTGATGTGATTCCACAAGCAAAGCGCTTGTTGCTTTCAATAAATATTGCTGCCACTGACCTGGAAGATCCTCGTGGTTTAGGGCGTGATGTTATAGGTATAGGGCGATGGGGTAATGGGGATATAGAAGTTCCTTTATCATCAGCTAGTGATCTTCCTTATGTTATAGGTCTTGTGCGACAAGCGCTTGAGCAGCAGATGGATGGCACGGCTTAAACTTATGTTTTCTAAAACCGTCTTTCTATGGCGGCGTTTTACTGGGTTTGAATCGCCCCGGATATTCTAGACACCCGTTAGGCTCTTAAAGTAACGCCTTTCATACTCAACCGGTGACAAGTTATCACTTGTGCCGTGTCGGCGCTTTGGGTTGTAAAACATTTCAATATAATTGAACACGTCACATCTAGCTGCTTCGCGTGTTGAATAAATCTGTCGCTTGATTCGCTCTCGCTTTAGAAGTTGAAAGAAGCTTTCAGCAACGGCGTTGTCATGACAGTTACCACGTCGGCTCATGCTGCCTACCAAGTGATTCGCTTTCAGAAAGCTTTGCCAGTCTCCACTGCTAAACTGGCTTCCTTGATCCGAATGCACCATCACCGTTCCTTGTGGCTTGCGTCGCCAGACTGCTGATAACAAAGCATCCAGTACCAACTCCGTAGTCATGCGAGACTTCATCGACCAGCCAACCACTTGACGAGAAAACAGGTCGATAACTACCGCTAAGTAAAGCCAGCCTTCATAAGTGCGGATGTACGTGATGTCCGTCACCCAAGTAACATTTGGCGCTGTTACTTCAAACTGACGGTCTAAATGGTTAGGGGATACAACAGCCGGTTTTCCACCGCCATAGCCGCCAGGGCGTCGTCGATAGCCTGTCTGAGAACGTAAACCTTCCCTACTCATAAGACGCGCCACACGGTGCTTCCCGCAAGCTTCGCCAGCTTCACGCAAGTCCTGGTAGACCTTGCGATAGCCATATACACCGCCGCTTTCAAGCCAGGAGTGCTTGATCAATCCCAGCAAGCGCTCATCTTCTCGCGCTCGATTAGAGAGCGCTTTTTTACACCATGCGTAGTAACCGCTGGGGTGCACTGCCATCATCTGACACAAGCGACGTACCGAATATTGGCTCGCATAATTTTGAATAAACGCGTACCTCAGTCGGACTCCCTGGCGAAGTACGCGGTGGCCTTTTTTAATATGTCTCGCTCTTCTGATACGCGTTTGAGCTCGGCCTTCAAACGACGGTTTTCAGCTTGGAGATCATCATCTTCTTGCCGTTGTTCTACCGGCTTATCGTAGCGCTTGATCCAGATGTACAGGCTGTGACCTGACACGCCTAGCCGCTCAGCGACCTCGGCCACGCGATGGCCGCGCTCTACCACCTGCTTGACGGCTTCGATTTTGAATTCTTCAGTGTAGCGGGGATAGCTCATGGTTCCTCCTAGATACCTTTAGTATAAGGCCTGGAGGTGTCTACGAAACCTGGGGCGATTCAGTTGTTGATGTTGGATGAGCTAGTGAATCTTCTACAACGTTTTTCGTGGAGACGAAATGGATTTCTATACATCGGAACCAACACTCGAAAACTACTGGCGTTCAGTTATTCTTTTTGGCCGAAATGTCGCTTCATATAAGTTTGCTCTGTCTAAAGCTCTCATTGACCTATCCCCAAGTGACCATGAATTAGTTACCTTGGAACAACTGGCCGTGCCCTATGCCAAGCATATCTGTGAGCATCTTCAGGGTAACGACAAGCAGGCCACCTCATCGAGCAGCCGGTTTCTGGATGAATGCCGAAAATTTAATCATGGAGAGACCACCAAAGTTTCTTTAATAAATACGACTGTAAAGCTCGGCTTTACAAACGTGATCGATGCCTTTCATAACGTAAACAGTGGCGATTTGCCTCAGCGTTTTTTCATAGACGAGCGACGCCAAAATAGTGGTATTCGCTTGACGGATAATTTTTATTCTTTGTTTAGAGAGCAGCAGCCAGGTTCGCTTTACGACGAGACCGAAGCACGTTGGCGATTGGTAGAAAGCGCTTGGTCGATGAATCTATCTCGGAACCTCATCACTGTTCAGCATGATGCTCAAAATGAATTGCTTTTTACTAACCAGGTGCATAGGCGCGTCAATATTACCTCTTGCAGGGATGCGCTCAACGGTTATCAAAAAGGGCGGTGTTTCTACTCGTTTAAAAAAATTAGCATTTGTTCGGGGAATGCCGAAAGGGCGGATGTAGATCACTTTTTCCCACACACACTGAAAGACAAGAGCATCATTCCCAACCTTGATGGGGTCTGGAATTTGGTTTTATCAAGCCAGGAGTGCAATCGTGGTAGTGGCGGAAAATTAGCTAGATTGCCATCACTGAATTTGCTGGCACGCTTGCACCAACGCAATGAATATCTAATTACAAGCCATCACCCACTTAGAGAAACGCTTATTCTGCAGACCGGAAAAGATGAACCTGCACGACGCAGGTTTCTTCAAAGCTGCTATAACCAAGCAAAATCGATCCTAATACACACATGGGAGCCTGAGCCACTAGATGATCCAATGTTTTAAAATATGAATAATTTCTACGATCAGCATGCGGCAGCGTTTTTTGCATCCACGGTCAACGTGGATATGTCGCCACTGTATAAGGAATTTCTACCTTATGTGCCCCCAGGTGGTCGTATCTTGGATGCGGGCTGTGGTTCAGGGCGAGATGCCAAAAACTTTAAGGATCAAGGTTATGTGGTCACAGCCATTGATGCATCTCAAACCCTTTGTGATCTTGCTTCTACGCATATCGGGCAACGTGCGCACTGCTTACCATTCCATGAAATAACATGGCAGGAGTACTTTGATGCGGTTTGGGCGTGTGCTTCGCTACTTCACCTGACTGCCGATCAATTGCCTGACGCTGTGGAGCGTCTTGTAAGCTCTCTCAAATCCAGTGGTGTGATGTATTGCTCGTTTAAGTGGGGCAGTCAGGAGCGTGACAAGGACGGGCGGCATTTCATTGATTTAAACGAGGAGCGTTTCACATCCTTTGTGGTATCTCCACTTAAAGTAGATGTGGTTAAGCTTTGGAAGACAGCAGACCGCCGCTCCTTACGGGAAGACGAGTTTTGGCTGAATGTCATTATAAGGAAGAGGTGATATCAGTGGTGATGGCAATTTCTGTAGGTATCGTGATTAGTTTCTAGGCTTGAAAATCATTGCATCACGTAGCATAGAAGCGCATCCAAGCGCCTTTTTTTATGTTGGGTGGGGTGTTGGGTAAAAATAAAAATCTATTTAAGCTATTGTTTTTAAATGGACGTAAGCGGACTGTCCCTCCGCCATATATTACGATTAAGCCGCTGATTTCAGCGGCTTTTTTGTGTCTGAAATTTAGCCAGCCCATACCTCGGCCCATACTTTGATTTTGGCTCTCACAGAATAGAAATAGACTTCTCTGGACGCTCTCTCTTCGTAAGTCGTTTTTATGATACTCGCTTCCATGGCTCAATTCCCTCAAAAACTTCACTGATACAGCTCGTAAGGGGGAACTGGCATCCTTTATTCTTTCAGATACTGTCCTCTGAAGAGTTTTGAATGGTAGCCGCTAGTTGGTAACGACCCAAAACGGACATTCCGGGTAGTGCAGCAGGCGCGAATTTTAGATATACAGTCTAACAAAAATTAACACCTCAAATCACTGTAGGCATTCCGATATTGAGTGGAGCGCTGTTGGATTAAATGGCTGGAACGACGGTTCCAGAAGGCGCGCAACATTTGGGGTCAGGTAGAGGTACTGCGTAAGGCGCTACCGTTGCCATGGGCAAGGATTATCCACCGATGTTGAATCCTTCAGCGAAGCTTTTGATTGAGGAGCCGGATACAGTCCGACGCCGCGATGCGAGGCATCTTGACTATCGCTTGGCCGATCAGCATGTTGTTGAGTTGATTGAAAACGCGCTGGCCCATGCCGATGAAGAGGTCGAAGCATCCGTGTAATACCTACTATCATCTTTATTTGGCTATGCTATCCAAGGAGACAACGATGAGCTGCAATATTCATCAAAACCACCCGCATGAGCACGGCCCGAATTGCGGCCATACGCAAATTGAGCATGATGGCCATGTTGATTACTTGCACGATGGTCAACTGCACCACTCTCATGGCGATCATGTTGATGAGCATGCGATTGAAGTGTCGGACAAAAACCCTGATGCGTGCACACCTAATCATCAATGTGCAGGTCATGATGCGGACCACGTACACGGCCCAGATTGCGGCCACGAAGCCATTCCCCATGGCGACCATGTAGACTACTTAGTCGATGGCCACTTACATCATCCTCACGGTGATCACTGTGACGATCACGGCCCTGTGACGGTTATTCGTTAAAACCAAAAAGGACGCACTGGACAACAGCTTAAGCTGTTGTCCGCCTTAGGCTGTTATTTAACGTCATTACCCAATGCTTCTAGCCGCTCAGGACTGAGGGCAATGTCATCGTTTTTATTGATCCCAATACCTTGATCAATAATGCTCTGAGCGATCTGTTGAGCATCGTTTAGCGAGTGCATAACGAAGGTGCCGCACTGAAACTCGTTGAGCTCTGGAATCTCCTCCATTCGCTTCACCGCTAAGACATCGCGCATGGCGGCCAGCCACGCATTGCCCACGCTTTCTTCGCTTGGGCTTCCCAGCAAGCTCATATAAAACCCCGTACGGCAGCCCATCGGCGAAATATCAATAATTTCGACACTGTCACTGTTTAAGTGATTGCGCATAAAACCGGCAAATAAGTGCTCTAGGGTGTGGATCCCTTTTTCACCCATCATGTCTTCATTGGGCTTGCTAAAGCGCAAATCGAACACGGTGATGGTATCGCCGGAGGGCGAGTTCATGGTTTTGGCAACTCGCACGGCTGGGGCATTCATTATCGTGTGGTCAACGGTAAAACTATCGAGTAAAGGCATGGTGTTGACTCCTGGCTGATTAACTTATGTGCCCCCTTAAAGGGGCCTGTGCTTGCCTTTGAAACTATTTTTGCGTCTATGTTCCAGCGTGAGAATTAGGCACGTCTAAAAATGCCATGGGTTGCCCTTGGGGGCTGCCTATTAGGGCGCCATCACGTACCACCGCTTGGCCGCGCACCACGGTGGCTATCGGCCAGCCGGTGACTGGTTTGTCGTGGTAAGGCGTCCAACGGCTAACGCTAGCGATCCACTCATTAGTGATCAGGCGCTCGGTATTTAGGTCGACCAGAGTAAGGTCAGCATCATAGCCTAGTGCAATGCGCCCTTTTCCTTCAATACCAAATAGCCGAGCTGGCCCTGCGCTGGTGAGATCGGCTAGCCGCTGCAGGCTCAAACGCCCTTTGCTGACGTGATCGAGCATAATCGGCACCAAGGTCTGCACACCGGTCATGCCGCTGGGAGAGTTGGGGTAGGGCTTGGATTTTTCGCTTCGGGTATGCGGGGCGTGGTCGCTGCCGATCACGTCGACTACGCCGTCGCGAATGGCTTGCCAAAGTGCCTGACGGTGAGTGCCATCGCGTACCGGTGGGTTCATCTGCGCCAAGCTGCCCAAGCGCTGGTAGCACTCTGGTGCGCAGAGTGTCAGGTGGTGAGGGGTGACTTCGACGCTGACGCGGTGCTTGTGGTGAGCGAGATAGGCCATTTCGTCGGCAGTGGATACATGCAGTACGTGAAGTCGTCGCCCGACCTCATTGGCCATCTCTACAATGCGTTTAGTCGCCATCAGCGCGCTTTCAGGATCACGCCAGTGTGGGTGGTCGCACACGTCGCCGCTGGCGTCGACCAGGGCGCGGCGATCGCGAAGCCGGGCTTCATCTTCGGCATGCACGGCCATACGCCGTTGGCCGTGACGCAAAATACGCCGTAAAACGGCATCGTCATCGGCCAGCAGGTCGCCGAACGAGCTGCCCATAAAGACTTTGACACCAGCGCAGCCGGTTAGCCGTTCAAGTTCGGCTAAGCGCTCGGCATTGACCGCCGAGCCGCCTATATAAAAAGCGTAGTCGCACCAGGCGCGGCCTTGAGCAAGGTCGAACTTGGCCTGTAGATCCCCTGGTGTAAGGGTGAGCGGCGTTGTGTTGGGCATCTCAAAAATCCCAGTAACACCGCCAAGCACCGCACCGCGTGTGCCTGCTTCGATGGTCTCCTTGTGAGTTTGCCCGGGTTCACGGAAATGCACTTGGGTGTCGATAACCCCAGGCAGGACGTGCAGGCCCACGGCCTCCAGGATGTTGACAGCCGTCCAGCAAGCGCGTAGTTCCCCCAACGCAACGATACGCCCGCCCAAGCAGGCGATATCCAGGCGTTCGATGCCAGCCGGTGTGACCACCTGGCCGTTGAGCACCAGCAGGTCAGCGTGGCGGCGGGTTAGCCGCGAACTGATGTCGTCAGTGGTAGTCATGCCGAGGTCTCCTCTGTGGATGCCGGTGAGTGCAAGCTTTGTAAGCGACTGGCTTGCTCGCGGCGCTGGGCATCAATGTCGGGGGCACGGCTGTGCTCTGTTAATTGAGCGATCGCCTCATCTACGGGTAAAGTGCCGAGATCAGTGCCATCACGATGGCGTAGGGTGACGTTGCCTTCTTCTGTCTCACGGCCGCCGACGATCAGCAAAAAAGGAATTCGCTGAAGCGTCTGTTCGCGGATTTTGTAGCCGATCTTTTCATTGCGTACATCAGCTTTGGCACGAATCCCCGCACCACACAGCGCTTCCGCTAGGGTGTTGGCATAGTTGGCCTGGGATTCGGTGATCGACATAATGACAGCTTGCTGCGGTGCCAGCCATGCGGGCAGTTTCCCCGCATGGTGCTCGATAAGAATGCCGAGAAAGCGCTCTAATGAGCCAAACAGTGCGCGGTGCAGCATCACCGGGCGTTGGCGTTGGCCATGCTCGTCGATATAGTCGAGCCCAAAACGCTCAGGCAGGTTCATATCCACCTGCAAGGTGCCGCACTGCCAGTCGCGACCGATGGCGTCGCGCAGCACGAACTCCAGTTTGGGGCCGTAGAACGCACCTTCGCCAGGGTTGAGTTCGTAGTCCAGACCCATCGCTTCCAGGGATGCAGTCAGCGCACCTTCAAGGCGATCCCATACGGCCTCGCTTCCCATGCGGTTTTCTGGTCGAGTGGAAAGTTTCAGGCGTACGTCTTTGAAGCCGAATTCGCGGTAAATGTCGAGTACTAGCGCTACCACCCGCCGGCACTCGTCGTTCATTTGCTCGGGAGTGCAGTAAATGTGGGCATCATCTTGGGTGAAGTGGCGCACTCGCAGCAGCCCATGTAGCGAACCCGATGGTTCGTAGCGATGCACCTTGCCGAACTCTCCCATGCGAATGGGGAGGTCGCGGTAGCTTTTTAGACCGTGGCGAAAAAGCAGCACACTGCCCGGGCAGTTCATGGGTTTGAGCGCTAGCGAGCGGCCATCCTCGGTCTGGGTGGTGAACATGTGCTCCTGGTAGTTCTGCCAGTGGCCGGAGGTCTCCCACAAGCTACGGTCCATCATATCGGGGGTGTTGACCTCGATATAACCGCTGTTTTGCTGGCGGCGGCGCATATAGGCAATCAGTGTCTGTAGCACTGTCCAGCCGTCGGGGTGCCAGAAAACGGCGCCGGGGGCTTCATCTTGAAAGTGAAATAGCCCTAGCTGGCGCCCCAGGCGGCGGTGGTCACGCTTTTCTGCTTCTTCCAGGCGTTTAAGGTAGGCCTTAAGTGCCTTGCGATCAGCCCAGGCAGTACCGTAGACGCGCTGCAGCTGGGCATTGCGGGCATCGCCCCGCCAGTAGGCGCCGGAGAGTTTGGTCAGTTGGAAGTGTTTTAGGAAACGCGTATTGGGTACGTGGGGGCCACGGCACATATCCACGTACTCCTGATGAATGTAGAGACCAAGGCTCTGTTCATTAGGCATTTCGTCGATTAGCTGCTGCTTGTAGCGCTCACCGCGCTCGCGGAAGATACCCAGGGCTTCGTCGCGGGGTACGCGTTGTTTGACGACATCGTACTCTTGGCCGATCAGAGCTTTCATACGCGTTTCGATGGCTTGCAAGTCTTCAGGTGTAAAGGGGCGCTCATAGGCGATGTCGTAATAGAAGCCGTCATCAATAACGGGCCCAATAACCATCTCGGCGCTTGGGTAAAGCTGCTTAACGGCATGCCCGACCAAGTGGGCGCAGGAGTGGCGGATGATCTCCAGCCCTTCGGGGTCGTTGGGAGTGATGACCTGTATGTGAGCATCACTGGTGATGGGGTCACAGGCGTCTACCAATTGCCCATTGATGCGGCCTGCCAGCGCCTGGCGAGCCAGGCCGGGACCAATAGCTGCCGCAATCTCAGCCACGCAGGTAGGCGACGCCAGCGTTAGCTGGCGCTTATCCGGCAAGGTGATAGTGAGATGTTTGTCGGGGGCAGTGACGGGCGTATCGGTCATGATGTGACTACTCGTAGTAAATGGTTGTGGCGTGAATATTCGATTTGCTGGTGACAGGCGTTAATGCTTGTCAGCGATGTCTTCTCGTGGCTGCCAGTGTGCGCCATTCGGCGTATCGCGAATTTCGATGCCAAGTTCGAGAAGCTCGTCCCGCAGGCTGTCGGCGCGGTTGAAATCGCGTTGCTGACGAGCATCTTCACGTTCGGCGATCAACGCGTCGATACGCGCGACCGACAAGCCTGAGCGCTCGGGCGAAAGCGCTTTCAGGGCTTTGCTGGGTAGCTGCTGAAGTAGGCCAAGTAGCTTGGCGGATGCCAACACACGCCCCTTGGCATCAGCGCGCTGGGTATCGTTCTCAGCGTTTTTTAAGGCTTCAACTAGCTGCTGTAAGCGGGCGAGCGCTTCAGCAACGTTGAGGTCACGGCGCAGCGCGTCGAGCAGAGCGTTATCAGGTTGGATATTGCTACCAACATCGAGCGTTTCCACCTCGGCCAGGGCTTGGTAATGGTGGGTTAGCGTACGCCGCGCACGGGTTAAACGTTCGGCATTCCAGTCCAACGGACGGCGGTAGTGGGTAGAGAGCAGCGCCAAGCGAATTGCTTCGCCAGGAGCCTCGGCCAGCAGGTCGCGCACTAGCAGCACGTTACCGAGGGATTTGGACATCTTCTGACCATCGACGGTCACAAAACTGTTGTGTACCCAGGTATGGCAGTAGCGGGCACCGTGGGCGCAGGTGCCCTGGGCAATCTCATTTTCATGATGGGGAAAAATCAGATCCTGGCCGCCGCCATGTATGTCGATAGTGTGGCCGAGGTGTTTGCCTATCATGGCCGTACACTCCACGTGCCAGCCGGGTCGTCCTCGACCCCAAGGGCTTTCCCAGCCTGGTTGCTCGGAGGAAGAGGGCTTCCACAATACAAAGTCCATCGGGTCGCGTTTATAAGGGGCGACCTCTACTCGAGCACCTGCGAGCATATCGTCTGGTTGGCGGCGGGATAGTTCGCCATATTCTGGGTAAGAGCAGACGTGGAACAGCACATGTCCTTGCGCTTCATAGGCGTGCCCACGCTCGATAAGTGTCTTAATCAGCGAGACGATATCAGCGATATGCTCAGTGACTCGGGGCTCTAGGTCTGGTGATAGTACCCCCAGCGCCTGCATGTCCTCGTGATAGGCAGCGATGTAGCGTTCCGTGACCGTGCCGATTGGCACGCCCGCCGCCTGGGCAGCCGCGTTAATTTTGTCGTCCACATCGGTGAAGTTACGCGCGTAAATGACCCGTTCATAATCGTGGCGCAGGATTCGTGATAACAGGTCAAACACGACTGCCGGGCGCGCATTACCAATATGCGCATAGTTATAAACGGTGGGGCCGCAGACATAGAGCGTTACGCGATCCGGTTGCTCAGTGCGCAGAGACTCACGGCGGCGCGTCAGGGTGTTGAAAAGTTGCATCTGGCTCCTGTGGCGTCATGCCCTGTTAGTCGTTTGACGGCTTATATATCAATGGCTCAACGGCGCGGTAATGACCTCAACCGTCTCGTTGCGAATGGCGTTGTAGAAGCAGTTGGGGCGCCCCGTATGGCAAGCGGACCCTTGCTGATCAACTCGTATCAGCACTGCGTCGCCGTCGCAGTCTAGTCGTGCCTCGACCAGCCGTTGGCGATGACCGGAGCTCTCACCCTTGCGCCACAGGGTCTGCCGTGAGCGTGACCAGTAGCACACTTGGCCAGTCGTTAGCGTTTCGAGTAACGCCTCGCGGTTCATCCAGGCCAGCATGAGTACCTCACCGCTGTCGTGCTGCTGGGCGATGGCGGTGATCAATCCGTCGGTGTTCCATGGAATGGCGTCGATCACCGCTGCTAGTGGCCGGCGTTCACCACGCTCGGCATTTTCCAGGGTTAACCAGATACTCATGGTTGGGTCTCCCAGTTCCATTCACTGCGGGCCACAGCATCATGGGCGTGGAGGCTTTCAGCATGCACCACGCGTAGGGAAAAGCCTTCGATAGTCGGTTGGTTGCTCAGCATGTTATGCAATCGCCGGGCGGCGTCCTCGCAGAACATTAGATTTTGGCCATTGGCCAAAGAAAATGCCTGTTCGTCAATACGCTTAACAGCGGTCTGCAGGGCAGTACCCAGGGTCTTTTCAATCCTGTCAATGACAGCAAGGAACGGCATTTCGTCAATGTCGGGGGTCAAGCGCAGCGTAAGATGGGCATGACTGCGTTGGCTATGCGGTGTTGCTAGGATGGCTTGGTCGCTACCCAACCACGCATGGACTGCTTCGCGATCGACCGGTATATCGTTGAAGTCTTCTTCAAACGCCTGTTGGATTAATTGCCTCGACAGAGCAGCGGAGCAGGGGCAGGTAGATGAATAGCCAACGCTGACTTCAAGTATTGATTGCAAGCCGGTGGCATTGCGCCGACAGCGCAACGCAAAGGGGTAAGTTTTCCACCCTGACAGTGGGCTGATCAAAGCTGGGCGTCTCAATAGCGCTTCACCATTGAGATCAATAAACGCTCGCTCTGAAAGGCCTAGATGGCTATTTAGAAAGGTATCTAGTACTGAACGGATATTGGCCAGTGACAGTTCTTGATGTTCCAGCTCGGCCAGTGCCAGATAAAGGCGTGACATGTGAATTCCACGTGCCTCAGGATCATCCAGACTAACACCTGCTGAAGCTCTAGCAGCGATCATTTGCCCTGCTACTTGCAGCGGTAGGGCAATCCCCTCCATGCCGACCCAACTTAACGTGCCGCAATGTGACGACGTTGAACTGGCAACATCATCAAGGTGATTATTCAGGCGCATGGGCCCTTTCTTCAAAGGGAAATTCATTCGTGACGCTCCAATTAATAGTTATGTTATAACATAACATTAATAGTGGCGTTCCCCAAGAAACACCCTATCAAAAGGCGTTGTGAAACAGCATCATCAAAAGTGCTTGTCTTGGGCCTGTTGACGTATCAACGCGGTTCGCAATGAAACGTCAACAGACTCTAAAATGCTGTATTTAAGCAGATATTGTGTTTGCTAGTACAAGATGCCGACAATGTCAGTGGCTACCAAATACTTATTCCCATGCGGGGAAGGGGTTGGGGAGTTGGCGCCAGGCTTCCATGCCGTCGAGCACTTGTTCCTCGCTGAGCAGGCAGTTGTCCAGCGCTTCTATCATGCGTGTTTTATCCATGTTCTGGCCGATAAAGACCAGTTCCTGACGCATATCGCCGAAGGGCTTCTGCCATTTTTCCATGATGTAACCACAGTATTCGCGGTCATCCGGCCAATTGGCTTCGGGGATGGCCTTCCAGAACATGCCTGCCGGGGCATAGTGGGCAATACCGCCAGCCTGGCTCCATTGCCCGGCAAACTGCGGGCGGGTGGCCAGCCAAAAAAAAAGCCCTTGGAGCGCAATAACCCTTCGCCAAACCAGTCGGCATGAAGCAGGTCGTGAAACTTCTGCGGGTCGAAAGGGCGGCGGGCATGGTAGGCAAAGCGTGCAATGCTATATTCTTCTGTTTCCGGCGGTACGTGTTCACCGTGCATTTCTTTGAGCCAGCCGGGTGCCAGCTGCGCCCGTTCAAAGCTGAAACTTCCCGTATCCAGCACTTTTTCCAGTGGCACCTGGCCCCGGGCAATAGGCACGATCTCGGCCTCGGGATTAAGCGAATGCAGAATGGCGTTCAGCGCCGCCAACTCGTTTTCGTTGATCAGGTCGGTCTTGCTGACCAGCAGCACATCACAGAATTCGATCTGGTCGACCAACAGGTCAGCGACGTTGCGCTCGTCGTTCTCACCCAAGCTTTCACCAGCCTCTGCCAGGCTTTGGGCTTCGCGGTACTGTTCCAGAAAATTAGCACCATCGACCACGGTGACCATGGTATCCAGGCGGGCGACTTGGGAAAGACTCTGGCCATCTTCACCTTCAAAGGTGAAAGTTTCCGCGACCGGTAGCGGTTCGGAAATGCGCCTGCTAGCGCCATAGCATCAGGCCAATGACCAAAATGGCGCCGAACCAGATAATCACAAGGTCGGTTTTACCCACGGCGAGAATGTCGCCAAACAGATAGGCATGCAGGTCGATTCGCACTCCCGCAACAAAGGTGACGGCGACCAAACGGAGTGAGCCATCACGCCGAGCAAGGTGTCCATGGCATAGCCTTTGCCACTCAGCAACGAGACGCTGATGGCCATCAGCAAGGCGATCGAGACGACGCCAGCAAAGATCGAAATGTTCCACAGCAGGGCCAGCGCTACACTTTGGTTTTCCTCAACGTATGGGTGCCATATGCTGAGGGATCTAAGCCGATCGAGGATCTAATGTTTACAATGCGAGCATATTGCCGGGTGGAAAGATGGATTAGCCGGTGTTGACGAGAGGGGAATAAAAGCCGTCTCTGCGCAGTTGAGTTGCGCTAACTGAATCCACTGCTTGAGCGCGCTTTTTTCCAGGGTTTCCTGTGAGCTACCAGCAATGCGCTCATGTCTCACTTTCCTAAAGTGTTTTTTAGGGTGATGCAAAATGAGCAGTTTTCCCCGAAAATTTCGTTCTAAAATGTCGGCTGATGAAAGTCGCTGACTTTTATATACGCAGGTGCTAAAAGACCGCTTTTGGCCGAGGCTGTGTGAAAACGTAGCTGTCGCTATACTCTACCCATGACAGATCGTGGGAGGTAACGATGAAACGGTTTGTCGCAGGTGAATCCCGATCCCAAGCTACCTTATTTCCGGAGCTCCTGGATGATTTTGTCTCTGAAGATAATCCAGTTCGAGCCATTGAGGCTTTTGTTGATGCCCTTGATCTCAAACAACTTCACGACGAGGCTCAGCTCGACAGCCCTTCGTGACTAGGCATAAAACCGCTCAGCAGGCGGTCGATCTCCTTGGCAGGCATCGGACGGAAGAAGAAGAACCCTTGGATGAGGTCGCAATGCATGTCGCGAAGCAGTGACAACTGTTCAGCGTTCTCGACACCCTCGGCCACCACCTCCAATCCCAACCGGTGACCGATGAGGATGGCACCCTCCATGATGGCCCGATCCTTCGGCTGTGTAGGGGCGTCTTGGATGAAGGAGCGGTCGATTTTCAGGGCGGTGACGGGAAAGTGCTTGAGGTAGCTCAGGGAGGAGTAGCCGGTTCCGAAGTCATCAAGAGCAATGTGAAAACCGCGATGATAGAGGCGCCGTAAGTCCTCAATGACGGTCTCGTCGGCTTCAATCAGGACATTCTCGGTCAATTCGATGCCGATATCCCGTGCGGCTAAACCGTGTCGTTGCAGCGAACCCTCGAATCGCTTGAGGGCATCGGGACGCACCAGTTGACGCCCCGAGACATTGATGTCGATGCGGTGCTCATGAAATCCCTTGGCACGCCATTCCACCTGCTGGCGGCAAGCCTCTTCGATGACCCAGTCGCCCAGGCGATGAATCAAACCGGAACGCTCGGCCAGCGGGATAAATTCGCCAGGCGAAATGGTCGGGCCATCGGCAGGCTGCCAGCGTAGCAAGGCTTCAAGATTCTCTATTCGCCCACTGGCTGCCGAAACCTGGGGCTGGTAATGGAGGGAAAATTCACCGTTATCCAGAGCTTCCTCAAGTCGCGCCAAGAGATAGTGCTGGCGAACCAGCTCATCATGGAGTTTCTGTTGGAAGAAACGTACCGCACCCCGGCCCTCCAGTTTGGCACGATTCTTGGCCACATCGGCATTGCGGATCAATTCACGTGACGATTCGCCATTCTCGGGAAATAGCGCCACACCCAGGCAGGCCGTGACCTGGCGCTCCCGTTCATCCAAGACGAAAGGCTCGCGAAAGACATTTTGGATGTGGCGAACGATCCGTCTGGCATCGGGGGCCAAGTGGACGCCGGGAAAAGCCAGCACGAATTCATCGCTAGAGACACGGGACACCAGATCAGTGACGCGCTGACACTCTTTCAGTCGCCGCGTCAGCTCAATGAGCAGGCGATCGCCCTGATCATAGCCAAGGGCATCATTAATTTCGACGAAGTGATCGATGTCTAGGTAGAGGGTGAGGAGACCATGGCCCTGGCGTCGACAAGCATCCAAAAGGCTGCCCAGGTCGGTCTCAAAGGATTGGCGGTTCGGGAGATGGGTGAGCCTGTCGAAACGGGTGGCGAATTCTAGATCGCGATGGGCGCGCTTTTGGCTAGAAAGATCGACATCCACGCAGAATAACAGGGGGGAATCGGTATGTTCATTGAGCATCAGATGCTGTGAAAAAACCGATACCAGTTCACCGGTTTTGTGTTTGAGCTCAAGCTCGCTGGCGGGGATGGCGACGCCTTCTTCGATCCAGGCGCTATGTGCCTGGATCACTTCATCACGCATGAAGGCAGGAATAATCAGATCTTCCAGTAACTGCCCCTGGGCTTCCTCAGCGGTATAGCCATAGAGACGGGTGCTACCCTCATTCCAGTAAATCACTCGCCGATCGCGGTCATACCCCTGAACCGCTACTTTCGGCAGGCTCTCCAGCAGGGCGCGGAATCGTTGCTCACTTTCCAAATACTGACGGCGTACTATCTCGGCTTCTTGTTTGTCGGCGTCGTGCGCATCGGTGCCGGCCGTTGAGGATGTATTAGGCCCATTTGTCACGAGCGTATCGGAAAATTTCCTGCGGTTCCTCTTCAGGCGTTCCGAATCTTTGTGATGTCGGGAGTCGCGGATATTCATGGAAACCACCTAAAGAAAAACGCTAATAAAACACTAGCAAGAATCCTCACCATGCCAGCATTAGGCACTTTGTAATGATTACCCTACACCTATTGGTAGGAGATATTCTACTCATATACGCCCTCAACGGTCTGATTCTTGTTTCAATATAATCATTCTTTTTTAATACATTATTTTGACATATCCCAGCAGATATTCTCATTTTCTTCCTGTTGGTCGGGGTGTTGACCACGGCCACGCCGGGCAATTCCGCCCAGTAAGCAGGAGAATACCTACATGAAACTCGATAATCTCAAGCATGTTTTAGACCTCACCTCCATGCCTGCCGATTCACTCGCCGATTATTGGAATCCGGGAGTGGCTGAAGCGCTGAGGCATCAGGATTGGGCACAAACTGATATTCGTGAGCGAATCGATCTGGCCGCTTGGCAGGGGTTTGTCGCTGACCTGTCGCGCGACCCTTATGTCAACCTTCGCTGGAAGCGGATGTCATGGCTCGCCTTGAATGATCAGGGAGGTGTAGAGGACATGGGCCAGTGTCCCATGGCCCAGGGAGGTGCCTTTAACGATGCTGAGAGCATGGCGGATCGCCTGCGGTACTATGATCCGCTGACGGAGGAGTTTTTAGCACGCCCCGATGTAAAGGCTTTCGTCCGTGCGTGGGCAAAGCTTTGGAGTATCGGTGCGCACGAACCCATTCTCATGCAGATCACTGGGGTTCGCGGGGAAGGCAGCGTCGACCCCCTTCAGGGGCAGGGAATTCATGCTGATGGCTGCAAGGCCCTCAGCATTCTGGTCCTCAGCCGTGAAAACGTGGCGGGTGCCGAAAACCATCTCTACGCAGACAAGGCTGGCATGCAGCCCTTGGTGGATATCACCCTAAATCCGGGTGATATCCTTCATCTGCGCGATGACCGGTTATTCCACAGTGTCGACGGGATCGAACAGCTCGACAGTGAGGCACCTTTCGAGCGGTTCATTATCATTATCAACAGCCGCTTCGTGGACGACTTTCAGAACCGGATGTTGCGTCGCCACTTCCCGGAAGCGATCCTCAATGAGAGCGACTGACACTCTTGGTAAATTGAGAGCCTAGCCACACCAACGCCCCCGGAATTTCGGGGGCGTCTTGGTTGTGCGTTAGGCATGGCGCTGTTCCCGAGCCCTGCCGCTCGACACCTGATTGAACTCTACGGTGCAGGTATTAGCGATGGCGATAAACTGCATGCTTCAAAAGATCTGCAGCTTCCCATCGCAATACGGACGCTTAGTCTTTAAAGAAGCGTGCGATGTGTTCCAGAACTAGCCTCCCACTCACTCGATGCTCTTTCCCACTCCATAGTTAACTGGCTCGCATTATGCAAGTCGAACTCCACTTGTTTGCAAAAAAACCTTATCTATCGCAATTATTCTGTAATTCAGTCGCTATCACTGATGCTGATAATCGCATTCTCTATGCCAATCCAGCCTATGAGAAAATAACGGGATACAAGCTCAAGAATGTCATCGGTAAAAAACCATCGATTTCCAAGTCAGGTCGGCATGGCCCCGAGTTCGACCGTAAGATGTGGGCCGCTTTAAATAAAGAATTACACTGGGAAGGCGAGATATGGGATCGCAGTGAGGATGGTGCTGTATTTCCTAAATTAATGAGTATTGACCGCCTGGTGGATGAAGAGGGAAAGACCCGCAATTTTATTGCAATGTTTCATGATCTTTCTGAGCAAAAAGCGTCGGAAGAGGAGATCGAGCGATTACAGTATTATGATTCGCTCGCCACGTTGCCTAATCGTTCGCTGTTTCGCCATCGTTTTCAGCATGAGTTCGAAGTTTCTCGACGTCAAAAGACATGTGTTGGGGTAACGCTTTCCGGTGAATACATTAAAACTTGATCGTGTTTTTCCGCGACTTGCCCCAGGGAGCAGAAGATGCGGCCATCACGGAGGCCGTAACATCACTCTGATAACGAAGCGTTATTAGCAGAAGCCCAACAACGTCTATTTGGGCAAACATTGCTCCTGAACGGTCGGTCAGGCCAACAGTAAGAAGAGTTGGCGACATTACGCAAGCGCCAGAACGATCTAGGAGTACGCAGCCTTACAGATGCCCTTACCAATTTGGCAAATCGAGGGTGGCTAGAGGAGCAGTTACAAGAGCGTTTTAATCAAAGTAGGGAGCAGGGCGCAACACTCTTAATGGTATTTATTGACCTTGATTATTTTAAGGTCATTAATGATGAACATGGTCATTAAAGGTTGGGGAGGGTGAAATGGATCGTATTTATGCATGGGATGACCGCGAGGAGCGAGTTGTTTATCGTATATCAGGGCATATCTTTGATGATGGCCGAGAAGATAGCGACGTGTCCCCAGTGTGGATACCCGCCAATGAAGCAGACTTGCCTGATGAGATAAATGTTGAGGATTTACAAAAAGTTACGGTGAAAAAATAATATCCACCGACTTCTGTTTTTACTGGGGTAGTGTCAGGTGGAGTAAAGAGAGAAGCTGACTAAGTTAGGGGCTAAGAGCTAAGAAAAAACGCTTTTCATTTGGTCGTTGATTTCTGTGGGGGTTGGGCTATTATCCGCCTATGCGTAGATTTTGTTAGCCCACTAAGGAAAATCGCCATGTTGAAAGGTCTTGTGCTCTGCTTTGCAGTATTATTTGCGCAGTTGGCGGTTTTGAACATGCTTGATGCTCGTTTGTACAATGCTCAAGATGCTCGACAAGCAGTGACACCTGCAGCTACACCCCTCAGGGAAGATGATGTCGAGGAAGAAACTGAGCAAAGTTAATGTGAATGAATAGTAACGTTGGTCGAGAGATTTAGACGCGTTGCGTGCTAGTGTCCCTCGGGCACTGTTAAAAAATTCAAGAATCGGTCAGTACCTCAACCACTGGATAAATGTTTCCCATGAACGTCCGTCGGTATGCTGATCGTTTCTCTCGACTACCGGCATACCAGCCTTGCTGGCGCTTGTAATTATCTAGGCTATTCCAGATTAAAACGCTGCCTTTGGCCTCGTCACCTGCTAAAACAAAGCAGCCCTCGAAAGCTTCCCCATCTACTTCATAGGCAATACCTTTCTCAGTAGAGGTAAGTTCTAGGCAGGTTAGGTCGGAATAGAAAAGCCAAGAAGGCAAACGAAAGTAGGGATTTCTTGGCGCATTTATCGTGTCTAATTGACCGATGAAAGGTAAGTATCGTCAATGTCTATTAAGGAGTGGGCGTATTAAGCAAGGTAGCGTGGAAGACAAATACTTGCGTCTGGAACTTGGTAACGGCATCCTTGTCCGTTGTTAGTATTATCATTAGGGAGCAAGAACGATGGCTTTTAACGATTCTCACGCGGCAAGATCGCAAACGGGTAGTGCGGTTAGCGGTGCTCAATCAAACAAGGTGCTACGTAGTACTTACGCCTTGCTTGCCATGACGTTGCTATTTTCGGCAGTGATGGCTGGCGCTTCAGTTGCGATGGGTATTGAGCGAATGAACATTTTTGTGTTCTTCATCGGTGCCTACGGTCTGATGTTTTTGGTGCACAAAACGGCTAATTCGGCCGCTGGTTTATTGTCAACCTTCGCGTTCACAGGCTTTATGGGGTTTACCCTTGGGCCAATTATCTCAGCTTACTTAACCCTGCCTAATGGCGGTGCTTTGATTATGAACGCGCTGGCAATGACCGGTCTGACGTTCATTGGCCTTTCTGCGGTAGCACTCACCACTAAGAAAGACTTTAGCTTCTTAGGCAACTTCCTGATGGCGGGCGCTATCGTCCTCATCTTGGCAATGGTGGCAGGCTTAATTTTCAATATTCCCGCCCTCTCGCTAATGGTTTCCGCTGGTTTCGTATTGTTTGCTTCAGCGGCGATTCTTTACCAAACCAGTGAGATCGTGCACCGTGCCGGTGAGACTAACTATATTCTCGCAACCGTCACGCTGTATGTATCTATCTACAATCTGTTCGTCAGCCTGCTCGCTATTCTTGGCATTATGAGCAACGACTGACCGTCCCGGCAGCCTCGAACTGCCAGTAATAATCTTTTTATAGGCCCTACCTAGTAGGGTCTTTTTTGTGTGACAACCAGATGAGGTCGCGATGGAGTACGGTTTGTTAGTCATGGGGGCGCCTTATACCAGCGCAGCGCCGCATTCAGCGCTGCGCTTTGCCCGCGCAGTCCTTAGTAAAGGCCATCGTATTGCGGGTGTTTTTTTCTACCAGGACGGCGTGCACAATACCTCGCAGCTAATGTCACCTCCCCAGGACGAGCTCAATATGCGTGAAGCATGGATAGCACTACATCGTGATCATAACGTAGCGTTAGATGTGTGTATTGCGGCAGCTCTTCGACGTGGAGTGATGAGTACGGCAGAAGCGCAACGCCATGGCCTGCTAAACCATAATCTGGAAGCGCCATTTGAACTAACGGGGTTAGGGCAGTTGCTGGCATTGCAGCAGCGATGTGATCGATTTATTACCTTTGCATAGGGGAAGCGCATGACGGCACCAAATGAGCGGCTAATCGTTATTCGTCATGCCCCGCATAGCTCTAATTCACTTCGTGAAGGCCTGGATACAGCATTAGTAGCTGCTGCCTTTGGCCAGCAGGTGAGTTTGCTTTTTATGGGGCAAGGGGTTTTTGCGCTCTTAAAAGATCAAACGGTAGGGGCGCCTGGGCAAAAAGCCACGCTACCGACGATTGATATGCTGGAGATGTACGATATTAATCAACTGTTTATACCTGTTGAATCCCTTAAAACCTTGAATATTAACGCTAGCATGTTGGTTGAGAAGGTGACGTTGTTGCCGTCAGAAGAGCTGCCCAGTTTATTCAATCGGTATTCTCATATTTTAAATTTTTAAGAAGACGGCGAAAATGTTACATATCCTAAATAAAGCACCTCACAGCGATGCGGCCCAGCAAATGTTGCAGGCTGCTAGTGGAGATGACGTGCTGCTATTGATTGAAGAAGCCGTGCAGGCAGCTTTGTACCCTAATTGGGACGGGTGGCATTCAGGAGTCTCATCTATTTTTTTGTTAGCAGAAGACTTATCTGCCCGTGGGCTTCATCAGGTAGCAGTCACAAACGGGTTGCCCATGGTTGAAATGGATGAGTTTATTGTACTGACTGAGCAGAATGAACAAATTGTCACGTGGTACTAATATGGCAGATCAACCTTTATACCGTTATCTTGATGCGGAAAAAAAAGTCAAAATCGACCCAGAGGGATTTCTTGTTGATCATGAGCAGTGGGATGAGCAGGTAGCGCGTTTATTAGCCGATGCTGAGGATGTTGAGTTAAGCGTCGAGCATTGGGAGATTATCAGTGTTGTGCGTGATTTCTATGCGCGGTATGAAATGGCACCGGCTATGCGTCCACTCGTAAAAGCAGTACAGCAGGCGCTAGGCGATGAAAAAGGGCGCTCGGTTTATCTGATGATGTTGTTTCCCGGGAGTCCAGCTAAACGCATTGCGCGCTTGGCTGGCTTACCTAAGCCAACTAACTGCTTATAAGAGAAAAATGGGTGTGGTGCAGCCCAAGAAGTTCTAAATATTGTTAAACAATATCCCCGTGGGTGCATACCGATAGCACTATCGCATCATCGGTGCTAGTAGACACCAGCGCATGCCCCATATCGCTATCAAAATAGATGCTGTCACCTTCGGCTAATACCAAGGGCGCGTAAAATTCGGAGTAGAGGATAATATCGCCGTGTAAAACCATCAGAAACTCTTCCCCGTCGTGACGTACCCATTGCTGATACTCTTCAAAATTGCGCGCACGAACGATGGTTTTAAACGGGATCATGCGCTTTTGAGCCAGCTGGTGTCCTAGCAGTTCATGTTCGTATGTAGGAGTAGGGTGCAGTTGGCCTTTACCTTTACGTGTGAGGTCTCTGCGCCCCATGGTGTAACGCTCACGCTTTGGTGGTGTAAACAATTGGGGTAGGTCAATGTTCAAGCCTGTAATGAGCTTTTGAACCACGCTAAAAGTGGGCGAGACCTGATCGTTCTCGATTTTCGAGAGCGTTGAGCGAGCCAGCCCCGTGCGCTGGCTTACATCTTCTAGTGTCCATTGATTAGCAAGGCGAATTTGCTTGAGCCGCTCTCCAAGACGCAAGGGTTCAACAAAGGGTTTTCGCCCAGATGCAATGCGCAGCGCTGCATGCTCTTCAGAAGTCGCGGTCATAAAAGTCACGTTGAGAAGACGTCAATAAAACCGCATAGTACCACATACTATTTGCACTACGCTGACAGGCGCTGCTCTTATGAATCGGGTAATGCAGTGTTAGGGCGCAGTGCTGAAAGGTAAACCCAGCAGTGCTTTTAAATGTGCTTCAACGCCACTCGCAAGCGTTTTAAGGTTGTACCCACCTTCTAATACAGACACTACACGGTTTTCCGCATAAAGAGCGGCAATTTCCATGGCTAAGTGAGTTACCCAGTAAAAATCTTCGTCCTCAAGGCAAACATCACCCATAGGATCGTCTCTATGGGCATCAAACCCTGCCGACAGCATCACCAAGTCTGGTTTGAAAGCATGCAGCGCAGGTAGCCAGCGCCGTTCAACCACACGCCTAAATTCGACACTATCGGTGCCTACTTCGAGGGGGGTATTGATCACATTCTGCCATTCGCTGCGCAGGTAGCGCCACGGGTAAAACGGATACTGAAAGCTGGTGCAAATCAATACTTCCGGATCGTTCTTAAAAATATCAATGGTGCCATTGCATTGGTGAACATCAAAATCAAGAATGGCAATGCGTTTAGCACCATATTTAGCGCGCGCATGAGCAGCACCTACTGCTACGTTATTATAAAAACAGAAGCCCATCGCATCAGATGCTTCTGCATGGTGCCCAGGAGGGCGGACAGCACAAAACACATTATCAGCTTGGCGTTTAAAGACTTGATCCACGCCGCGCACCACCGCGCCAGCAGCCACACGCGCCGCGTGTAAACTGTCAGGGTTCATCATGGTGTCACTGTCCAGGGTGATAATACCCTCAGATGGCACGCACTTTTCTAACGCCCGTAAATGCCTTAAGGGGTGCACTCTTGCGAGTGCTTCTTCGCTAGCACCCAGTGCATCAGCCTGCATGGTTTGCTGAAGTAGGCCAGCAAGAGATAAACGTGCCCGTATGGCTTCCAGCCGCAATGGGCTTTCAGGATGTTCAGGACCCATATGGTGCAATGAACAGTCAGGATGGGTAAGGTAGGCAGTAATCATGCAAGCGCTCCGTTAATATTATAACTACCATAATCGCCACGGGTGCTTGCGCGACAGTCTCAATAAGTCGTACACAGTGCTTATCCACCCCAGGGAGACATGTCTGTGAGCACACGCTTCTTACATCATTTTTTTGAACCTCGAACGATAGCGGTGTTTGGTGCCTCTGAGAAACCAGCTTCACTGGGCGGTTTGGTGCTCAATAACCTTCAAGAAAGTGGCTTTAAAGGAAAAATTTGGGCAGTCAACCTGAAAGGTTACAACTCTGTCTTTGGCGCCGATTGTGTACGTAACGTCAGTGAGTTACCTGAAGTTCCTGACTTAGCCGTTATTTGCTCGCCAATAGAAGGCGTTGCGAATTTAATCAAAAAACTCGGCCATTTCGGCGTTAAAGCAGCACTTGTGCTTTCTGGTGGTGCCTACTTAGATCGTGAGAAAGGCAATAAAGGCTCTATTCGTCAGCGGATGCTGCAAGCAGCTAGAGAGTCTGGAATACGGGTGCTGGGGCCTGAATGTATGGGGCTCATTGTGCCTGGCAAAAAGCTCAACGCATCTTATGCAAGCCAGCCTGTAAAAGCCGGTAGAGTAGCTTACTTGGGGCAGTCGGGTATGCTAGCCAATGCCATGATTGACTGGGCAGCGGGGCGAGACGTAGGGTTTTCTCATTTAATCACGGTCGGAGACAGTGTCGATGTTCTGTTGCCGGACTTGATCGATTACGTTAATCAGTTTTCGCCTGCTCAGGCAATTCTCTTACACCTTGAGCGTGTCACTGATGCCCAGCATTTTATGACCTCAGTGCGCGATGCCTCACGTAACCGGCTTGTGCTGGCCATTAAAAGTGGTCGTACTCCCCAATCAGATATTTCAGGCATGGCGCCGACCCCAGGCATTGCCAATCGTGACGTGGTGTTTGACGCCGCTTTTGCCCGTGCAGGCGTGGTGAGGGTAAACGACTCAGATGAACTGTTAGATGCTCTTGAGACCCTATCACGAATGAAACCGCTGCGCGGTGATCGGTTGGCAGTCGTATCTAATGGGTTAGGCCCCGCCATGCTCGCTATTGATAAGCTGATTAGCGCGGGTGGAAAGCTGGCTGAATTCACTGAGGAAACGCAGGCGGCACTGCATAAAAGCCACGTAGATATGAGTAAGCCTGGCGAAAATCCTGTGGATTTAGGCGGTAACGCGACACCTGAGCGCTTTGTTGAAGCGCTGAGCATCGTTACCAACGATGCTAATGTCGATGCCGTGTTAGTGGTACATGCACCTACTCGTTTAGCGCCTTCGGTTGTTACTGCTAACGCATTGATTGATAACCGCAAGTCTTTTAAACGTAATCTTTTAACTAGTTGGATGGGGCTAAAAGAGGCTTTAAATGCTCGCCACGAATGTAACGTGGCAGGTATCCCCACCTACACATCGCCAGAAAAAGCGGTTAAGGCGTTTATGCATATGGTGGATTACCAGCGAGTGCAGGCGCTTCTTCAAGAAATACCTCCTAGCTTACCGTTCTCTACCAGCCCGGCCATTCGTGCGGAGTGTCGCGCCCTCATTACTCAAGCCAAAGAGCAGGGTAGACAAACGCTTACTCATTCTGAAACAGCCCAGGTGCTGGAAGCATATGGCATACCTGCGGCCCCTAGCGTTTACCTATCCAGCCCAGATGATGCTTTGGCATTATCAGACAACTTTCCGGGGGCCAAAGCACTAAAAGTCATCCACGAGGGTAACTGTCGACCTTATCGCTACCGCAAGCACCCTCACAAAATATCTGCCGGCTTAATGCAGGATTTAGAAACCCCTGAGCAAGTAGCGGAGGGCGTGCGTCAGCTAGGCGACAAGGTGCGCGAAAAATTTCCTGAGTACGCTATCCGTGAATACTGTTTGCAGCCGATGCAGCGGGGTAAACACTCGATGCAGATCTGCGCGGGTATTACCCGTGATCCCGTTTTTGGGCCGCTTATCGTCTTCGGTATAGGCGGTTACAAAGTCAATGTTTTGGCAGACCGTCAAATAGCCTTGCCTCCCCTTAATATGAGCTTGGCTGCCGATGTGGTGGGTAGAACACATGCTGCCTCATTGATTCGTGAGCACTCGGCGGATCCTGAACGGGACATTCAGCACTTATGCCAGCTGCTGGTGAAACTGTCACAAATGGCGTCTGATTTAGGTGATTTACGCGGCCTAGAGCTTAACCCCTTGCTGTTAAACCGTGATGGTATGCTGGCCGTAGATTTTGCCATGGATCTTGGACCGCCCGCTCGTTTTGCCATCATGCCTTACCCAGAAGAACTTCGTGAGTGGGTAACGCTGAAAAATGGTTGGCAGGTAGAGGTTAGGCCAATTCGAGCGGAAGATGCGCCATTGATCACAACGTTCCATCGGCAGCTGTCAGAAGAGAGCATTCGCTTTCGCTATTTTCATCATAAATCTAACCTGACCCAGCGAGATTTATCGATCCTTTCGCATATTAACTACGATCGACAAATGGCCTTTATTGCCGAGCATCAGCATGATGACGGTAGCAAAGAGATGTTAGGTGTCGTGCGAGTGTGGAATGATCCGGATAATATTCGTACAGAATTCTCGGTGATTATTCGCGATGACTTGCAGGGGCTGGGGATTGGTAGCCTTCTGATGAAGAAAATGATCGACTACTGCACCAGCATTGGCACCCTTGAGATGATTGGGAAGATAATGGTTGATAACCATCCGATGCGGGCTTTGATGAAGCACTTGGGCTTCAAGTGTCGATACAATATGGAAGAGCAGGTGGTTGATGCCGTGTTGCGCTTAAACGAACCTGAAAGTGAGTGGCAGTTGCACCGATTGGAGAGCCAGCCTGACTAATAGCCTCAGGCCTACAGTAAACATGTAGGCCTGGTTAAGAGCTATCTGTGTTAGTTGCTAAGGGGCGAGGCGGAAACGACTCCAAGCGCCACCGTCACGCCGCTCGAAACGCAGTCGGTCATGAAGGCGGCTGGGTTGTCCCTGCCAGAATTCAATCATTTCAGGTGTGACTCGATACCCGCCCCAATGAATGGGTCGAGGAATGTCTTGTCCATCGTACGCTTGTTCAAAGCGTTTTTGGCGCTCTACGATCCAGTTGCGATCAGGTATCACCACACTTTGGGTGGCAATCCAAGCACCTAATTGGCTGCCCCGTGGTCGGCTTGAGAAGTACTCATCGGACTCGTCTGCTGCCACTTGTTCGACCGGCCCTTCAATACGTACCTGGCGTGATAGCGATGGCCACCAAAACGTCAAGGCTGCGAAAGGCACATTGCTTAATTCGCTGCCTTTATGGCTATGATAGTTGGTAAAGAATACCATGCCGCGTTCATCAAAACCTTTCAGTAACACTACTCGTGCATGGGGACGCCCTTGGCTATCCACCGTTGAAAGGGTCATGGCGTTGCCGTCTTTCCCCTCGTTTTCTAGGGCGAGGCTGAACCATTCGTCGAATAGTACGAATGGGTTGTCGGGGGCTTGCGCCTCATCTAGGCGGCCGCCTTCATAATCACGCCTAATATCGGCTATGTTACGCGTCATTGAATGGTGCTCCCTTGCGGTAAAGTTGAACTTTGCTTTCCATGTTCGCTGGTCTGCCGTTAAAGCTCAAGTATTGATCAGAAAGCGGTGCATCAGATGTTTTGTTCTAGGAGCCGCTGCGGATTAATGAGAAACTCTCTCAGCATGACAATAGAGGACTCTAAATGCTCCGTAATACACAGCGCGTATTGGTATGGGATGGGCTAGTACGCTTATTTCATTGGGGACTGCTAGTGGCAGTCGCTTTTTCGTACTACACCACCAAAACAGATGGGGCTCCTTTTTTATTCCCCATCGAAGTACATGCGCAAGCAGGTTACATCATTATAGGCTTGCTGGTCTTTCGTGTTATTTGGGGCTTTGTGGGCAGTTTTTATGCGCGTTTTAGTACTTTTTTATACCCTCCTAGTAAGACGGCTGTTTATGCGAAAGCCCTTCTGATCCGCCGCGCTTCCCCTTATGCCAGTCATAACCCGCTGGGTGGCTGGATGGTGATTTTGTTGCTGTTATCATTAGCTTTTCAGTCAGTGAGCGGTCTTTTTTTAAGCGACGATATTTTTTTTCAGGGGCCGCTTTATAGCTTTGTAGGCCGTGATATTAGTCGAGAGATTGCGAGTTTGCATGCTCTCAACAGCGACTTTTTACTCATATTAATTGGTTTGCATGTGGCGGCATTGGTTGCCCATAAACTGCTTGGAGAGGGCTTGGTATCGGCGATGGTGACAGGAGCTAAACGCTTCCAGCAGCCACCCGTTGACTTAGTGTCGGCAAGAATTCGCGTTCGTCGGGTACAAGCGGGGGCAGCGCTCCTGATTGCGGTAGGTGTCACTGGTTGGCTGTGGTTCTATTAGTAGGGTCTTGAAAGAAAAGGGGTAGTAGACACGGGGGCAAGGCATGTGGAAGGGGGGGCGATGGCCTTGGTAGCAGCGCAAGCGCCAAGGCCAAGACCATAACAGCCTACTTCTCTAGGCGCTGCTGACGGCTGCGAAAGCGTGCATAAGCCATGCAGCCGGTAAAAAGGGCGAGTGAAACGAGTGCTTCTAACACACCACGAAGCCCTTGTCCTGGCAGGGTGGCCAGCATTACCCCCTGTGTAAAATAGAGCAGGCTCACAAACGCAAGCCATGCATGCCCACGCGCGCGTTGTCCAATAATTGAGGGTAAAAACAGCACCAGTGGCAGCACGAAAGCCACCACCGGGCGCCAATTAAACGTATCTTCTTGGATAAAAAAACCTCGGTAAATCACCAGCAGTAATAGGACAACAAAGCTGATAAGCACAAGTTGTCGCGACTGATGAGTCAATTTAGCGAGCCCATGGCGTGTTTCAAGCTCCTCTAGCCACTGCCTCATGAGGCACTTCCTCCGCGCATTTGATTAAGTGCTAATGCCAGTCGCGCAAGCCGTTTTCCTTGAGCAACGCACAGCGTTCGTTCGTGCTCATCCACTGGTCTATCGCTGCGCACGCCTGCCACATGGCTTGCACCGTAGGGTGTGCCGCCTGTCTGGGTATTAATCAATGCAGTCTCACTGTAGGGAACACCTGCGTAGACCATGCCATGGTGGAGTAAAGGTACCAGCATGGTCAGAAGCGTACTCTCTTGGCCACCATGCAAACTGGATGATGATGTGAAGGCACTGGCGGGTTTGTCGATTAGTGCGCCGTTCATCCAGAGACTGCTGGTGTTATCCAAAAAGTATTTAAGGGGCGCTGCCATATTGCCAAAGCGCGTGGGGCTGCCTAACGCCAATCCGCTGCAGTGGCGCAGATCATCCAGCTCCGCATATACCGCACCTTCTTCAGGAATCTCTGGGTCCACGGCTTCACAAGTGGTGGAAACAGGCGGCACCGTGCGTAGTCGTGCCTCTATGCCTGATATGCTCTCAACACCTGCAGCTATCTGGCGCGCCATATCTGCTGTGGCTCCAGAGCGTGAATAGTAAAGAATCAGCACAAATGGCGTGGAATCACTCATAACATTTCCTAAGTGTGAGAAGGGCAGCGAGTCATAGAAGGCGCTGCGTTTCCCTCTATGGTACCAGAGCTACCTGATAGTCAGGAGAGTTCGAAAATAATTGGCTAAGGGTTGGCAGCCGGACATACACCCAGGCAGTTGATCCATCGGCTAAGGTTTGTTTTATGCGCTCATAGCGTATGCCCAAACGCTCATAGCGATCTAAACGGGCCAGCTGCGCTGGTGTAACCTCAAGTAGCAAGCCTTCAACCCGTTCATTTTTATTAGGGGCTAAATCCAAATTATTGCGCTCGAAGCCCTCAAGAACCGCTTGCCGTGGGTTTCCCGATGCGCGCATTACCACCCAACGAACAGGCACGTAGCGTAGCGTGCCGTAGACAAACACCTGATGTGAGCGTTGTTCAATATCAGCCACATGGTCAGGGCGATCATAAAACCAAGGGCTAAGCATGGTTAACCATAACCAGCCGGCAATGCTTATTACCAATACCAAACTTACTATCAACAACTGTTTAACTAAAGGCATGCTATTTCCTAATTAGGTGCGCTAAAAATAAAGCTTGGCTCGCCAACTAAATGAACACAAGTCTTAAGCAATTCCTACGGATTTGCTAGGATAAACAGAAGATGCTTTAGGCATTCGACCCTACCGGAGGAGCCTGCTATGAACCAGCCGCTTCGTGATGAAACGGACTTCCGTGAGTTTATTGGTGATGTGAAGCCTCTTCCCAAGCGGAATAGAGCAGATACGGGCTTCCAGCGACAGCGTCCCTCTGAGGCTCAGCTAGCTCGGCGTGAAAGTGCTGAAGAGCAACTGGATGAGCGCAATTTTTTATCGGACGACTTTGTCGATCTTCTGCCGCCATTTGACCCCATTGAGTATCGCCGGGAGGGGATACAGCAAGGCGTGGTCGATAAACTAAAGCACGGAGGCTACAGCGTTCAGGCGCAACTACATCTATTGAGACGCCCTCTGGCTGAGTGCCGGAGGATGCTTTTTCCTTTTGTTCAAGACGCCTATGCACACGATCTTCGCTCTGTGCTGATTGTGCACGGAAGAGGCCGCGAATTAGATAGCCCCGCCAACGTACTGCGCTCTTACCTAGCTAAATGGTTATGCCAGTTTGAGGAAGTTCAGGCCTATGTCTCTGCCCAGCCTTCGGAAGGTGGGCTTGGCGCCACCTGGGTCATGCTACGCAAAAGTGACCGTGCCAAGGCCAATAACCGTGAGCGCCAGCAAAAACGGCGGGGGTGATGGGAAGCCGACAAAGGCAAAATGCCTTTGTCGGTTTTTTTGAATAGCGGTTTCTTATTCGCCAGCGGTTAAGCGGCGCTCAAACAGTGCCTGACGCTCTTCTACATCGGTTTGGTAGCGCACGCTGAACGCATTGAGCGCACGAATAGCATCATCAGGGTGCTGGTCGTCACGTAAAGCCATGGCGGTAAAGCCGCAGCGGCGCATGTAGTCCAACTGATCGACTAGTACATCGCCTACCGCGCGAATCTCACCGGTATAGCCATAACGCTCACGCAGCAAACGTGCGATGGTATAGCCGCGGCCATCAGTAAATGCTGGGAAATCAACCGCAACAGTATCAGTGGTGCTGAATTGCTGAACAAGTTCAGCGGTTAACTCAGTGTTGCTGGCAAGCAACGGCGCTAGCTCTATATCATCTTGATTTGCCTGCCATAGCGCTAAGGGTACAAACGCCGGACGCTGCTCAGGGAGGGCTTCATCGTCGTAAGAGACACACCAGGCGTTCTCAGGGGCGAGTTCACCATCAGCAATCAGGTGGTCAACATGCACCGGCGCAAACGCTGTTGCGTCATTCTGAGTATTACTGTTACTGGGCATAAACGCGCTCCTTAAACGGTTTCAAGCCAATGCGGCGGTACGTGTCCAAGAATCGCTCGTCTTCATAACGCTCAGCGACATAAACGTCCAAGACCTTCTCGACCACGCTGGGCACGTCTTCACGGAAGAAAGAAGGGCCGAGAATTTTGCCCAGTGACGCATCGTCAGTTGAGTTACCACCAATCGAGATTTGGTAATACTCTTCGCCTTTTTTATCGACCCCCAAAATGCCGATATGCCCGACATGGTGGTGGCCGCAGGCGTTCATGCAGCCAGAAATATTAAGATCCAGCGGGCCTAGGTCGTAAAGGAAATCCAAATCCTCGAAGCGTTCTTGTAGCGCTTGCGCAATTGGAATGGAGACCGCGTTCGCCAAACCACAGTAGTCGCCGCCAGGGCAGCAGATAATGTCGTTAAGCGTACCCACCGTTGGATTAGCCATGCCCAGAGCATCAAGCTCTTTCCAAAGCGCTTCCAACTCATCTACAGGTACATCTGAGAGTACCAAATTCTGCTCATGGGTTACTCGCACTTCGCCAAAGCTATAACGATCTGCCAAGTCGGCCACGGCGTCCATTTGGTCGGCAGTCACATCACCGGGGGCATGTTCACGACGCTTCAGGGAAAGCGTTACCGCTTTATAGCCAGGTACTTTGTGGTCAGTGACGTTATTGGTCACAAAGCGGGCGAGGCTGCGATTCTCACTACGCAGCTTTTCAAAGTCTGCGACAGCGCTCTCGGCGACCGGGCGGCGCTCTGGTTCAGGGAAATGACGTTTGGCGGCATCAACCGCTGCCTGATTTAGCGTCTGAGGGCCATCTTTAAGGTGGGCCCACTCTTCATCAACGCGGCGGCGGAACTCTTCAATGCCTAGCGCTTTAACCAGAATCTTAATGCGTGCCTTGAACTTGTTATCGCGGCGACCAAACTGGTTGTAAACACGCACACAGGCTTCAAGGTACGTTAACAGGTGCTGCCAGGGGAGATCCTCGCGCACCACGTCGGCAATCATTGGGGTGCGGCCAAGGCCACCGCCTGCCAACACTTTAATGCGCAGCTCGCCATCGGCGTTATGCCATAGGCGCAGGCCAATATCGTGAACCTGAATAGCGGCACGGTCTTGCGCAGCGCCGCTTACCGCTATTTTAAATTTGCGGGGCAGGTAGGCGAATTCAGGGTGCAGCGTCGACCACTGGCGGATTAACTCACACCAAGGGCGTGGGTCTTCAACCTCATCGCCCGCGATGCCAGCAAACTGATCGCTCGTCGTATTACGAATACAATTACCGCTGGTCTGAATGGCATGCATTTGTACGTTGGCGAGTTCACCCAAAATATCAGGCACGTCTTCCAGCGCTGGCCAGTTTAGTTGTAGGTTTTGCCGAGTCGTGAAGTGGCCATAGCCCCGGTCATAGCGTCGGGTGATGTCCGCCAGCGCACGCAGTTGGTTGCCTGCCAGCATGCCGTAAGGAATGGCGATGCGCAGCATGGGCGCATGCTTTTGGATATATAGGCCGTTTTGCAGCCTCAGTGGGCGAAACTCTTCTTCTCCCAAACGCCCAGCCTGGTAGCGTTCCATTTGGTCACGAAACTGAGCAACGCGCTCGTCAACCAAGGTTTGGTCATGAATATCATAACGGTACATGTGGCACGATCCTGCTAAAAGCGAAGTGGTCACGTCGAAACGGACGGCAATGTGCCGCCACCTTAACGCGGAGATCATATTCTACAAAAGAATATATAATTATCTTTTTATCGCCAAATGATATTTGAATGCTTGGGTCAACATGTTTGAGCTAACCAGCGTCGACGCTGCCATACCCATAAGAAGCTGCCTGAATTTAGTAGGCGATAAAATAGCTGCACAAGCCATACCCCGAGCAATCCATACTCCATTCCAATGCCTACCCACCAAGCCAGCGGTAGAAATACTAACCACTGCATGCTTAAAGTCAGCAGCATTACTGTGCGCTGGGCGCCAGCGCCCATTAATGCCTGGGCCAGTACGAGCGCGGCAGCATCTAGCACAATCATAAAGCCGGTAATTTGTAGCGGTAGGGTGCCGAGCTGTATCAACCCATGATCAGTAAAGAAAATGGCTAGCACAGTCGTAGGAAACAGCAGCATGGGGAGTGCCAAAACGGTCAGCAGCATACCGGCAACGCTGAGCGCATCGATACCCCAGCGGTGGGCAGCCTGCTGGTCATCGCGACCCAGTGCTTCCCCAACCAGGCTCATCGCCGCTATGCCCACCCCAACGCCCGGCAAAATCAGCAACAGTGATAAATTCACTAACACATGGCCCACCGCGACGCTCTCTGTCCCTATCCTACCTAATAGCCAAAACAGTACAACGTAGCCTGCTGCGAACCAGAGTTGTTGCATAGAGTGGGGGAAAGCGAGATAAAGCGTTGACCGAACGGCACCTAAAGAAGGCAGTCGATAACCCCAGGGTCGGTTTTTTTTGACCGTGACACTGGCCCATATGACTAGGCCGAGCAGCAACGAAAGCGTGGTGCCAATGCCAGCGCCATTGGCACCCAGCTTGGGCAAGCCAGCAATACCATAAATGAGCCCAGCACTGACCAGTACATTAAACACGTGCACGATCACAATAATGCGTAAATAAAGGTGCGTATGTTGTAGGCCGTTCCAATATCCGCGAAAGCACAGCGTTAGCGCAATGGCTGTCAATCCAATAACCCGCCAGCGGAAGTACTCCACCGCAATGCGCGATACATCATCCGCGGGCGACAGTAGCGTGATAAGTGCCGGTGCTTGCCACCAAGCTATACAAGACAGCGGGATTCCCACCAAAGCACCAAGAAGAAGCCCAGCGCCTAACGAACGAGATACGGCCTTTTTACCCGCCCCTAGGTCTTGTGCGGTTTGTGACTGTACGCTGGAAGAGAGGCCAAAGACCAACGCCGTCATCATAAACATGGTATAGCCGCCGATCCCGACGCCTGCTAATGCCTCTTGGCCTAAATGCCCTACCAGCGCAGCATCAACCAAGTTGAGCATGCTTTGGGAAAGCATGCCCAGCATAATAGGTAAGGCTAAGCGCATAACCCTACTTTGGCGGCGTACCACAGGTGACATTAGCTAGGGTCGTAAGAGAGTACAGGGGATAGCCAGCGCTCCATCTCTGCTAACGGCATCTGTTTACGTTCGGCGATAGCCTCAACTTGGTCGCGGGTGATTTTTCCGGTAGAGAAGTACTTTGACTGCGGATGGGCGAAATACCAGCCGGAAACCGCGGCGGCAGGCCACATAGCGAAGTTTTCCGTGAGCGTAAGCCCAGTGTTTTCCGGCGCATTAAGCAGGCGGAAGAGCGTGGCTTTTTCGGTATGATCCGGGCAGGCCGGGTAGCCTGGAGCAGGGCGGATACCCTGATACTTCTCGGCAATCAGCGCATCGTTATCTAGCGATTCTTCCGGCACGTAGCCCCAAAACTCTTTACGCACCCGCTCGTGCATGCGTTCAGCAAAGGCTTCAGCCAGCCGGTCGGTCAGTGCCTGGACTAAAATGGCGTTATAGTCGTCACCCGCCGCTTCGTAGGCTTTGGAAAGCTCATCCACACCGTGGCCAGTTGTGACGGCGAAGCCACCAATCCAGTCGGCTTTGCCGCTCTCTTTGGGTGCGATAAAGTCTGCAAGGCTATAACAAATGCCGTCGCGGCCTTTGGTAGTTTGTTGACGAATATGATGCAAGTGTTCCACCACCTCGGTGCGACTTTCATCGGCGTACACTTCGATGACATCATCATCTACGCTATTTGCTGGCCACAAGCCGATAACCCCTCGGGCTTGAACGCGCTTTTCGTCGATGAGTTTACGCAACATAACCTTTGCGTCGGCAAAGAGGTTACGCGCCGCTTCGCCCACAATGTCGTCTTCGAGAATTTTGGGGTACTTCCCGGCGAGCTGCCAGCTCATAAAGAACGGTGTCCAATCGATCCGCTCTACCAGTTCTTCTAGATCGTAGTCATCAAAGGTGATTAAACCAAGGGTATTAGGTTTAGCCGGCGTGAGGGTGTTCCAATCGGTGCGAAAGCGTCGCTTACGCGCTTGGGTGTAGTCCAAGTCCGCCGCTTTCGGGCGACGCTTGGCGTTACGCTCGCGCACTTTTTCATACTCTTCACGGATCTCTGCCACGTAGGCGGGCTTTAAATTAGGTGCTAGCAGCTTGCCAGCAACGCCCACTGCGCGGGAGGCATCGGTGACGTAGATCACTGGATGCTCATATTGTGGCTCAATTTTAACCGCCGTATGCGCTTTGGAGGTGGTCGCCCCGCCAATTAATAGCGGCAGGCTCATCCCGCGGCGCTGCATTTCTTTGGCAACGTGCACCATTTCATCAAGCGAGGGCGTGATTAAGCCGGAAAGGCCAATGATGTCGGCATTGTGATCAATAGCGGCTTGCAGGATTTTTTCAGTGGGTACCATCACACCAAGATCGATAACTTCATAGTTATTACACTGCAACACCACACCAACGATATTTTTGCCGATGTCATGAACATCGCCTTTGACCGTGGCCATAACAATTTTACCCTTGGCCTGGGTCTCTTCACTTTTCTCGGCTTCGATATAAGGAATCAAGTAGGCAACGGCCTGCTTCATAACCCGCGCTGACTTAACCACCTGGGGCAAGAACATTTTGCCCGCGCCAAAGAGGTCGCCCACCACGTTCATGCCATCCATTAACGGGCCTTCAATGACCTCGATGGGGCGGGCCGCTTCGGCACGGGCTTGCTCGGTATCTTCTTCAATAAACGCGGTAACACCTTTTACCAGTGCATGTTCAATGCGCTTGTTGACTGGCCCGCTGCGCCACTCCAGGTCCTCCTTTTTAGCAGCGCTGCTGCCGTCGCCCTTGTACTTATCGGCAAGCTCAAGTAATCGCTCGGTGCCGTCGCTTCGACGGTTGAGTACCACATCTTCTACAGCATCGCGAAGCTCAGCGGGCAAGTCATCATAGACCGCAAGCTGCCCTGCGTTGACAATCCCCATGCTAAGGCCAGCGCGAATAGCGTGGTATAGAAATACCGAGTGGATGGCTTCACGTACCGGGTTATTGCCCCGGAAAGAGAACGAGACGTTAGACACACCACCGGAAATCATCGCATGGGGCAGGTTGTCACGTATCCACTGTGTCGCCTCAATAAAATCGACTGCGTAGTTATTGTGCTCGTCAATGCCGGTGGCAATGGCGAAAATATTGGGATCGAAAATGATGTCTTCTGCGGGGAAGCCAATGTCATCAACTAGCAGGCGGTAGGCGCGCTCACAGATCTCAGTTTTGCGGGCAAAGGTATCCGCTTGGCCCTCTTCGTCAAACGCCATGACGACAATCGCTGCACCGAAGCGGCGGCATTTAGTGGCTTGTTCGCGGAACGCGGCTTCGCCCTCTTTCAGCGAGATCGAGTTTACAACCGCCTTACCTTGAACGCACTTTAGGCCCGCTTCGATGATGTCCCATTTAGAGGAGTCGATCATAATCGGCACACGAGCAATATCAGGCTCACCGGCAATTAAGTTCAGAAAGCGCACCATGGCTTCCTGGGACTCCAGCATGCCTTCATCCATGTTGATGTCGATGATCTGTGCGCCGTTCTCCACCTGCTCAAGCGCTACCTCTAGGGCGGTAGTGAAATCCTCTTCAACGATCAAGCGTTTAAAGCGTGCGGAGCCAGTGACGTTGGTCCGCTCACCCACGTTTACAAACAGCGAATCCGCTTGGATGTTAAAAGGCTCTAGCCCCGATAGGCGGCAAGCGTGGTCACGCTTGGGCACTTGGCGGGGCGTCATGGGGCGCACGGCGTCAGCAATAGCACGGATATGTTCAGGCGTTGACCCACAGCAACCACCGATGATGTTAACCAGCCCGCTTGCAGCGAACTCGCTGACTATCGCGGCCATCTCTTCCGGCGTTTGGTCATATTCACCAAACTCATTAGGCAGGCCAGCGTTGGGGTGGGCAGAAACAAAGGTATTGGCTTTAGTAGAAAGCTCTTCAATGTAAGGACGCAGCTCTTCGGCGCCCAGGGCGCAGTTCAACCCTACGGAAAGCGGCTGGGCATGGCGAACAGAATTCCAGAACGCTTCGGTCGTTTGGCCAGAAAGCGTGCGGCCAGAAGCGTCGGTAATCGTGCCAGAAATCATCACCGGCAGGCGACGGCCTAAATCATCGAAGAGTTCCTCAAGCGCATAGATGGCCGCTTTGGCGTTGAGCGTATCGAAGATGGTTTCGATCATGATGAGATCGGCGCCACCCTCAATTAAACAGCTGGCCGCTTCGTAATAGTTTTCACGCAGCTCATCAAAAGTGACATTACGTTTAGCGGGGTCGTTAACATCCGGCGAGAGGGAGGCAGTGCGCGATGTTGGGCCAAGCACGCCCGCGACGTAGCGCGGGATGTCAGTTTCGGCGGCTACTGCATCGCATACTTCCCGAGCCAAACGTGCCGACTCACGGTTGAGTTCTGGTACCAGCTCTTCCATGCCATAATCGGCCTGAGACAAACGGGTGCTGTTAAACGTATTAGTTTCAAGAATATCAGCGCCCGCTTCCAAATAGTCGCGATGAATACGCGCAACGACATCGGGACAGGTAAGCGCTAATAAATCATTGTTACCTTTTAGGTCAGACGGCCAGTCACTGAACCGGTCACCGCGAAAATCCTCCTCGCTGAGTTCAGCATTCTGCAGCATGGTGCCCATACCGCCATCAAGAATCAGGATGCGTTGGGTAAGGCGTTGGGTGAGGGAGGCAGTCAAATCACTAGCAGCCATGGCAGGGGGGAAACTCCAGCGTCTCAGTCGAAAAGGATATTTTTATAGTCGTCGTCATAGTGTGAGCGGCGCTTATCATAGCAAAGGGCAAACCATAGGGCAGCAAGTGCGGGCGTGAAGTTATTGCAGCATCTTTATTAGGCGCGTTCATAGACGTGGTAATAGCCGACTAAAACACTCAAGATTGTGTCAGAGGCCAGTTTTGCTTACCATAGGTACAAACGACATGTGAAGTGGCCGCGCCACTACCACGGGAGGACAACACCCCTCATGACCACGACTATCGAAGCTCCCGGTATTGATATTACCGAAAGCGCACAAGATTACCTCGCAGAACTGCTTGAAAAGCAGAACGTTGAGGGAATTGCAGTACGTATTTTTATTACTCAGCCGGGCACGCCCTATGCTGAAACGTGTTTAGCGTACTGCCGTCCAGGTGAAGAAGAGCCCACCGACATGAAGATAGAGCTTGAGAAAATTAATGTTTTTCTCGATAAAAATAGCTTGGTCTTCCTGGAAGAAGCGGTGGTCGATTTCAATGCAGACCGTATGGGTGGCCAGTTAACGATTAAAGCGCCCAACGCAAAAATGCCTAAAGTGAATGCCGATAGCCCCTTGGAAGATCGCATTAACTACACGCTTTACAGTGAAATTAACCCTGGACTAGCAGCCCACGGTGGTGAAATTAAACTTGTGGAGCTGACGGAAGACAGAGTTGCCATTCTTGCTTTTGGTGGGGGTTGCCAGGGCTGCGCAGCGGTGGATTTAACGCTTAAAGACGGCGTTGAAAAGACTTTAATGGAGCGCATCCCTGAGCTTGCGGGTATTCGTGATGTGACCGATCACACCGATACCTCTAATGCCTATTATCGCTAATCGAGATCGTAGCTCAAGACCCCAGCAGATATCTGCTGGGGTTTTTTATTGCCCTACTTGTTTGACTCATGACTCTCTTGAGCCTTAGGAGCCAGCGTTTCGGGTAGGGCAGTTAGTTGTGCCTGCAGGTCTTCCATCCGCTGCCAAAGCTGCTGCTGCCACTCATCGTCTTGAGCAGTTTGCTGCTGCTGCCGTGTTAATGCCAAGAGGGCTTTATCTATTTCGCCCTGCAGTTTGGCGCACTGCTCTTCACGTGCTGCATTGTCACACTCCAGTTCAGCAATACGCTGCTGCTGAGTGCTGCTCTCTAACTGTTGCTGTTGCAATTCAGCTTTTTTGATCTGCAGTTCTTTGTCTAGGGTGTTAGCCCGCTGCTCCCAGTGCTGTAAGCGCTTTTGTAGCGCCTTTTCTTCTTGGGCGCGTTCCTGTCGTAATGTATCCAGTAGCGCCATTAATTTCCCTTCCGCGGCCTCGTTGCGCTGTTCTTCCCGTGCTAGCCGTTCTTGCCAAGTGGCCTGCTGTTTTTGTTGCTCATCGGCAAAATGCGTCTTAAGTACGGCAAGGTTTTGCTCTGCTTCGGCAAGCTGTTGACGATACCCCTCCGTTTGTCGGTCTGCTTTTTCTGCCTGCAGCTGCCACTGGTTCTCTTTTGCTTGGCTCGCAGCAAATTCACGGTTTACGGCTTCTAGCCGCTGTTCGGTGTGGCGAAGATGTTCAGCTAGGGCGTTTTCCCGCTGCTCGGCGTTGGCGGCATGTTGTGCTGCTTCTGCTGCCTGCTTTTGAGCAGTTTCTACCTGACGGTTAGCCTCTTCTCGGTAGTGAGCAAGGGCTTGATTGGCGACATTTTGCGCCTCTAGCCATAGCTCGCTTGCCACACTCACTACTACTTCTGGCACGCCTTTGGGAGGCGGCACGTCGCGATTTTGCTCTCGCTCAATACGCCATCGCCGAAAATGCTCGCTAATTGTCGTAAAACTGCCGGTACCCAGCACCTCGCGAATACGTTGAACGCTAGGCGCATCGCCACGGGCAAGCAGCGTATCAATCGCTTGCTGAACGTCACTGTACTGAATGCCACTGCGCGCCATGGTGTTTATCTCTATTAAAAGTAAAACGTTATTTTCGCCGGAATTGGTTAAAACTTCAATTATTACGTAATACATAAAACGTAATAATATTTATTATAATCAGTATAAATTCAAGATTACCCGTATTATCTTGAATTTATGTGCACGTAAGCCCACACTTAGCCCATTGAATATCCATCTGCTCGCTATAAAGGCTGATAAGGACGTAAACATGCCCCATCGTGTGGCCAGCACATTGCTGCCTGAAGAAAAAGGCTTGCAAAACAGTCGATTACCTTTGATCAGCCAGCTAGGGCGTATCGATGCGAAAAATGATGCCGAAGCGGTAGCTGCCTGGCTTGCGGAGTATCAAGACAGTCCTCAAACATGGAAGTGTTACCGACGTGAGGCAGAACGCCTGCTGCTCTGGCTAGGAAGTCACCATCAACAGCTGCAAGATATCAATCGCGAAACGCTGCGCCAATTTGAACGGTTTCTTGAAAATCCGCAGCCTACTGCCCAATGGGTAGGGCCAGCCAAGCCACGATATCACCCGCAATGGCGACCCTTTCGAGGTGGGCTTTCTCCAGCGAGCCGCCGTCAAAGCCTAGTCATTTTGCAGGGGATGTTTAGCTGGCTAGTTGAGGCGGGGTGGGTGACGCATAATCCGTTTGTATTGATGCGCGATAAGTCACGCCGACTCAACAACCAAATCCAGCGAATTGAGCGCTATTTAGAGCGCGAGTTATGGGAGTGGTTATGGGGGTGGATCAATGCCCCTAAAGAGCAGCAAAGTGAGCGCGCACGATATGAGCATGCCCGCCGTCGCTTTATATTTGGTTTTGCTTATCTGCTGGCACCACGTATTAGCGAAATGTCGGGTGCGCAAATGGGCGATTTTCAGCAGAGTGAAGGGCGCTGGTGGTGGGTAGTCGTAGGTAAAGGCAATAAGGTAGCGCGTATCCCACTGCCTAGTGACATGCTCGATTGTTTGCGCGAGTGGCGAGAAGCACTAGGTATGGATGGTCTACCCGAGCACTATGAAGCAACGTCGCTAATTCGTGCACTAGATAAGCGGCGTGGTATTAGTGATAACCAGCTCTACCGACTGATACGCAAAACATTTTTCGATGCAGCCGATGCGTTAGAAGAGCAGGGTGGTAAACCTGCCTATATCAGCACTCTTCGCCAAGCAACTCCCCATTGGCTACGCCATACATCGATCACCCACCAAGCTCAATCCGGTATTAGCCTTCGCTATTTAGCAGAAAGCGCTCGTCACGCTCGAATAGAAACCACCACGCGTTACCTCCACAGCGAAGAAGCAGAGTGGCATCAAGAACAGCAGCGGCACCGTTTAGGGGGAAACGATCCCAAAAGAGCGTAATGACCCGGTATAATAGATCGCATTCTGTGACACTTAACCCAAAGGGAAACGCCATGAGTACTTCCGGCGCCGAGTTAGCCCAGCAAGAGCTGGTCGAAGAGTTTGAAATGTTTGATAACTGGATGGATCGCTATCAATACATTATCGATATGGGAAAACAACTTCCTGATTTTCCAGAAGCGTGCAAAACAGACGAGTTTAAGATTCAGGGGTGCCAATCCAATGTTTGGATGCGCCACGAGGAGGAGGGCGGCAAACTAATCTTTAAAGCCACGTCTGATGCTGCGATTGTATCGGGCTTAATTGCGGTGCTGCTGAGGATTTATAGCGAACGAAGCGCAGAGGAAATTAACCATACTGAACCCCATTTTATGAAAGACCTTGGCCTGGATAAACACTTATCCCCTACGCGCAGTAACGGTCTGCACGCCATGCTGGAGCGCATTTACCAGGTAGCGAAACAAGGCTGATAGGGCACGTTAAGTGCTGTTGACTAATATTGTTGGCTATTGCTTTTAGTGCCGGTGGTTGCATTTGGGGTGGGTAGGGGGTGTTGAACTGTCATCTTCTTGGCAAAGCTGTTCGCTTCTTCCGCCAGGCACAGGGTCCATGCCGCCAGGGTTGCCCGGGTGGCACTTCACGATACGTTTAGCCGCCATCCAGCCTCCCTTAAAGGGGCCATGCACTTGAATGGCTTCAATGGTGTAAGAAGAACAGCTTGGCCAAAAACGGCAGCGCGGGCCAAGTAGGGGGCTAATGGTGTATTGGTAGACTTTTACTAAGCCTACCATGGCCCCTCCCATTAACTTCACCAAGCCTTGGCTCAGCGCAGTAAAGAACCGTCGCATCACTTTTTGCCGTAAAGAGTGGCAGGGTCGATCAATGGCTCGCTATTAATGGTTGCCTGCTCCCTGTCCATGCTTATGTAAAAACAGCTACGGCGGCCGGTGTGGCAAGCGGGACCTGTTTGTTCAACCTGGAGAAGTAGAGTGTCCCCATCGCAATCTAGCGCGGCACTTTTCAGCCGCTGCTGCTGCCCAGAGGATTCTCCTTTACGCCACAGTTTTTGACGAGAGCGAGAGTAGTAACACACTTGCTGGGTCGTCAATGTCTCTTCCAGGGCTTCTCGGTTCATCCACGCCATCATCAGTACTTCGCCGGTATCGTGTTGCTGGGCAATGGCGGGCAGTAGTCCATCTTTATTAAAGCGCGCCGCGTCCAGCAACGTCTGCGTAGCTGGTAACGTATCTGTGGGAGTGGCAGCTTCCAGCGCTTTAAACAGGCTGCTGGGTTCTAAGTGATTAAAACGGGACATAATTAGGCACTCGCTTGTCGGCAATGTTGGCAAAGGCCTTGAAGCTCAATGGTTTGGCGCTCAACGTTAAAGCCTTGGCGTTTTGCCAAGGTCGCCAGCTCATCGCTGATAGCATCTAAGTGAAGTTCTTCCACGTAGCCACACTGTCGACAAATAAGCAGCTGGAAACCGTGAGCATGCTCAGGGCAGGCGCAAGCAACGTAGGCATTTTGCGACTCAATGCGGTGGACCAACCCCTGGTCGATCAAAAATTCAAGGGCACGATAAACCGTGGGCGGCCGTGCGGCAGCATGTTCAGTGGAGAGCTTGTCCAGCAGGTCATAGGCTTTTAAACCGCCTCCATTCTCAGCAATTAGCTCAAGCACACGGCGGCGAATCGGCGTAAATCGTACGCCTCGGGTGTGGCACTGAGTTTCTGCTTGCAACAGTAACGAATTGGCTTCAGTCATAGGTAACTCATTGAACATCGTTAGCGTAGTCTACGCGCTAGCCGGAGTGCTGTCAGGGCTTTCAATCAGCTCGCTTTGTCGGGCAAAGTGATGTTGAGCAAACGCTACTCGCTCTTCAACTGAGACCCCATCTGGCTGACGCTCAATTAGGTCAAGGCGTCGGCGTAATCCTTCACCATTCGTCATTTGGATGGCTAAGCCTGGGCGGGCATTGAGCTCCAGCAGCATGGGGCCATGTGCGCGATCAAGCACCATGTCGGTTCCTAGATAGCCAAGCCCGGTCATTTCATAACAACCCGCCGCCAAATGGAGCAGCGTATCCCACTGCGGCACCACCAGACTTGCCAAATCGTGACCTGTATCAGGGTGGCTGAAACAAGGACGGTCAAACTGAACGCCCCGAATAGCTGAGCCGGTGGCGATGTTTAACCCTACGCCTACCGCCCCTTGGTGCAAATTAGCTTTACCGTCGGATGCCGCAGTCGAGAGCCGCATCATCGCCATGACCGGATAGCCTTTAAAAATGATGACTCGAATATCAGGCACACCCTCATAGGTGTAAGCCAACAGACTTTCATCAAAGTTGATTAGCGTTTCAATGACCGCCACATCAGGCGATCCACCCAAAGAGTAAAGCCCGGAAAGAATATTGGAAACGTGGCGTTCAATATCCTCAATCGACTGACCCACCCCACTGGGTTTGATAAAAGCCCCGTCTTCGACTTTCTCGATTACCAGAATGCCTTTCCCGCCACTCCCTTTGGCAGGTTTGATTACAAAGCCACTATGTCCTGTTAGCATTTCGCCAATGTGCTTGACGCCGAACTGGGTGGTAACTGTGCCAATGAGTTCTGGCGTGGTAATACCGTACTGGCGAGCAAGCAGCTTAGTTTTAAGTTTATCGTCCACCAGCGGGTACAGACGACGGGAGTTGTAGCGACCGATGTAACGAATGTTACGCCGATTCATGCCGATAATCCCTTTGTCTCGCAACCGAGTTGGCCATGTCCAGTTTTTAAGCCAACTCATGAGGGTTTCTCGTCATCTGTAATTGGCTTGAAACGCCGTAGCTCAAACAACCGGTAGCCAGTGTAATTACCCAACAGTAGAATCAAAGCCATGAGTATTAGCTGGACGCCTAGGAAATTAAACGTGATGTGACGCACCCAGGGGTTATTCATGGCAAGGTAAGCCAATACAGCAGTAAGCAGGCTGCCGCCACCTTGGATCAACACCTGTTTAGGGCCTTCTTCTTCCCACAGAATGGACATTCGTTCGATGGTCCACGCCAAAATAATCATAGGGAAGAAAGTAACCGTTAATCCAGCGCTTAACCCCATGCGATAAGCCAATACGGTAAAGATAGAAATGATGGCGATGACCGTGATGATCACCGCCGACACACGCGCCACAAGGAGCAAATTGAGGTAAGAGAGGTAGTTGCGGATGATCAAGCCAACAGCCACGATTAACAGAAAGCCGATTAAGCCGGTCAGCAGAGTGGTTTGAATAAAGGCCAATGCAATAAGTACCGGCATAAAAGTGCCCGATGTTTTAACACCCACCAGTACCCGCAGAAAGACCACCATCAGTGCGCCTATCGGTATGAGCATAATCGTCTGGAACAGCGCTTGCTCTTCCAGCGGCAAGCTGTGAATAGAGAAGTTCAGTAGGGTGTCGTCAGAATAGTGGTTGCGCACCGCAGCCGATGCCGGCTGATGGTGGGTTAGCATCGAAAAACTAACCCGAGAGTTGGTGCCACCTTGAACTTCTAACACCGCACGCCCGCCTGTTTCCCATAGCAGTAGGTTTTCGGGCCTGCCTTGCTCACCGGTGGTTGGGTTAAATATCGCCCAGCGCTCGGTGGATGCATCAAATACTTGGATCCAGCTGCTTAATAGCTGACGTCTGCGCCCATCTTCAAGTAGTAAGCCACTCACTTCACGTGCTTGAACACCCGCTTGATTGAGTAAGCGAACCACTAAGGTAGAAGGCTGTTCTTGGGTAAGCAGCAAACGAGCGTTTTCGCCTTGCCGGGTACCATTAATGTCGAGTATCAGCTCCCTAGCAAAGGTCGCGTTGTTGGCACTGCGTCCCCAAGCGCGCTCGATGAGCTGGTTAGCCGCCGTGTCGTATGGGCTCTCCCACGGAGGCGGAGAAGAGAGGCCAGGAGGCGTTTGTACGGGAGAGCGAGCATCGGGAGATACCAGCATTTGTACCGAATAGTACAGCTGCTGGCTACCGGCGGCCTCGCGAATCGTCCATTGCGCCTGACGGCCAAGCTCGTCAGCCAGGTAAGCTAAACCATAACCAGAGGAGGCGGTGTTTTCGGTAAGTACGCGGAAACCTGCCTGATGGGTAGGTAGAGCCAAGTCGACTTGAACCGGCCCATTTTGCGCATTGAAATTAATAACCGCTTCAATTTCCCATACTTGGCGCTGTTCACCAGGAAACCAGGGGATCTCAAACTGGATGTGCCGATGAATACTGGTAGCAATACCCGCAACTAGCAAAAAACCTACGATCAAATAAAATGGCAGCCGTGACATGGAGATTCCTTTCAGCGAAAAGCGGCAAGGGAGAGCGGTTACTCTTCGGTATCGTCTTGATCAGCCGCTTCATCATCAGCAGCTTGCTCGGCTGGCTCACCGCCAGGAAACTCAGGTCGCTCGTGAATATAGGTTTGAGCAACATCAATGGTGGCAATATCCATCATAAAACGACGCCCCAGTAGCACTGGGTAGTCTAAATGCGTGCGGTCATTGAGAGTAAATTCAACGTTTTCACGGAGAGGGCCAAGCGTCATTAACAATGAAATAACGGGACGAGACTCTTCGCCGGAAGCCTGAACAATACGCACCCTACGTATGATAGGCGCTTCAATCCACTCATCACGAATACGTTCGACAACGACATCTTCTTCGTTTAGCGCAAGCTTAAAGCGCACCCAGTTTTCACCGTCTCGCTCAAAGCGAGTGATATTAGAGGCGGAAAGCGACGACGTATGAGCGCCGGAATCGACCCTAGCTTTCAAATAAGTGCCAATACTGGGTAACCCTACCCACTCATTACGGCCCAGCATGGTCTTGGTATCCTCAATAGCCGCAGCTTCGCACTCTTCACGGATAATGATGGGCTCTTCACCTCGAGCCTCTAAGTTCGCGATATCGTCTCGCAAAAAGCGGAGCAGGCTTCCTACCTCTCGTACATCGGCTGTAAGCACCTGCTGCTGATTAAGCTGACGCTCTTGCAGCGAGGATGTTGCATCACACTGCTGTGAAAGAGCATTTTCTAGCTCAAGCATGCGGGTATTGAATGAGGCTTCGCTCAGCGGTGGTGGTTCATTAGTATCAGGCTGGATGGTGGCACAGCCTGCAAACGTAAGCGACAAACCAGCCAACAACCACAAAACACCTGGGCGCATAACGAGTGATATCCTTGGATAATAAGAGCACGAATGATAAGGAGAAGGGAGACCAGTTGTCCAACATAGCAGTGGTTTTCACATCTAATGTTCATGCGATTTAACATAATATATATTATGCGAACTCGAGTGGTTATCGATTATTACCACACACGGCTACTTTTGTAGAAAAAATTCTCTTACAATGATTGTACATGCCATCCACTATATACAGGAAAGACTTATGAAACGTAGAGCATGGCTGCCTCTCTTGGCTTCTCTTTTTCTCCTTGCAGGCTGTGCAAGCGTGGATGTTGAGGACTACGCGGGTACCACACCGCATTTCGATATCGCCGAATACTTTACGGGCACCACCCGCGCTTGGGGTATGGTACAGGACTACTCAGGTGAAGTTCAGCGTCGTTTTACTGTCGATATCACTGGGACGTTTGAAGATGACACCCTAACCCTTGATGAGACTTTTTTATTTGACGATGGTGAAACCGATCGGCGCATTTGGGTATTTGAGCGCACTGGCCCACACCACTGGCTAGGGACTGCCAACGATGTCGATGGCGAGGTAGAAGCTCGTCAGTATGGTCATGCCTTTAATATGCGCTACCCCTTGGTTATCGACGTTGGCGGCCGCAGCATACGCTTTACGATGGATGATTGGATGTATTTACAGCCAGATAACCGAGTGATTAATCGTACCGCAATGCGCAAATTTGGCCTCACCTTGGGAGAAATCACCCTGGTTTTTGAAAAGGTCGATATTGAACCCAATGCCAATGAGCACTTGGCCACCCAAGAGTCTAATGGTTAGCGCTACACCTCTCGTCCAGCAACAAAAAGCAGCCCGCTCAATAGCTAGGCTGCTTTTTTCGTAATTGTACGCTAAGCGCCTGCTAACTACTCATCTGCAGGCGCGTAAGAACCATCGTCCCGGTGCACTTCATTACCAGTGATAGGCGGCGTAAATACGCAGGCTAAATGCATGGTTTTGTGGGCACGCAACAAGTGTTCATCGTGCTGGTCCAGAATGTAGATGTCGCCTGGCTTAATAGGCCAAATTTTGCCATCGGCCAGGGTCTCCACCTCACCTTCGCCTTCAATGCAGTACACAGACTCGTAGTGATGCTTGTAGTGAATGTGTGTCTCAGTGCCTTCGAAGATACGGGTAATGTGAAACGAGAAGTTGCCACCGTCGTTAGCCAAGACCAAGCGTGTGCTGTCCCAGTTGCCGTTTTCAGCGGTCACTAAGCGGTCAGTTTGGCGTGCTTCTTCAATGTTGCGAACGATCATAGATATGCTCCTTTACTAGGCGTCTAGCGCTGGCCAGCCGCCTACTCTTTAATCGGTATCATACGCCGAGAAACTCGTGCGTAGCATAGTCACGAAACGCTAACTCACTTGCTGATAACAGCCTTCACCGATGCTTCTAGGATATCCAGCGCTTCAAGCAGGTCGTTATCGGTGATCGTCAGTGGGCAGAGGCATTTCACTACTTCACCATCTTGGCCACTCGTCTCAATAATCAGGCCATGCTCAAACGCTTTGCTGGTAATCTTATCGGCAATGTCGCCAGATACAACGTCGATACCGCGCATAAGGCCACGGCCACGTTCGGTAGCAGGCATGCCGTTTTCACTGAGTAGCGCTGCCAGTTTTTGAAAACGCTCTTCAACAATACGCGCTTTGCGCTGAACGTCACGCTCAAACATATCATTTGACCAATATTTTTTCATCGCTGCGGTGGCTGTCACCATCGCAAGATTAAAACCGCGGAAAGTGCCGTTATATTGGCCTGGCTTCCATTTATCCAATTCTGGGCGCATCAGTACATGAGCAAACGGCATGCCAAAGCCGGAGAGTGACTTTGAATTAGTGACTATATCGGGCGTAATGCCTGCGTGCTCAAAGCTAAAGAATTTGCCTGTACGTCCACATCCCGCCTGAATATCGTCCACAATCAGCAAAATGTCATGAGCATGGCAAATGCTTTCTAGGCGTTTCAGCCACTCTAGGCTCGCAACGTTGATACCGCCCTCGCCTTGCACGGTTTCAACGATGACGCCTGCGGGGATATCTAAGCCGCCTGATTTATCGTTGAGTAGTTTCTCAAAATAATCAAGAGTATCCGCATGCTCGCCCATGTAACCATCGAATGGCAAGAAGCTTGCGCCTTGGGTGGGTATGCCCCCCGTCGCTTCACGGAATTTACGATTCCCGGTAGTGGCCAGTGCGCCCATGGTGACGCCGTGGAAGCCGTTGGTAAAGGTCACAATGTTATGGCGACCTTTAGCAACACGGGCCAGACGGATGGCCGCTTCTACTGCGTTAGTACCCGTTGGACCAGGCAAGTGGACTTTATATTCCAGCCCGCGAGGCTTAAGGATTAGCTCTTCAAGGGTTTCTAAGTAGTCACGCTTCGCAGCTGTCCACATATCCAGGCCGTGCACTACCCCGTCGGTTGCGAGGTAATCGATCATTGCCTGTTTCAAATGGGGGTTGTTGTGACCGTAGTTCAGCGTGCCGGCGCCCGCTAAAAAATCGATATACTCGCGACCATTCTCATCAGTTAAACGCGCATTTTGTGCTTTGGTAAACACCACGGGAAACGAGCGCGAATAAGTACGTACATTGGATTCTAAACGTTCAAGCGTTTGGGTCTGCATTTAGCGACCTCCTTTTTTTGAATAGTTGAGCCGAGCCAACTTATAACAAGTCAGATCAATATGGTAGGAAAAACAATGTGTTAGAGCGCTTCGGTTTGGAACGGGCCTATACGAACTAGGTTTTCCGGGTCGTGCTCCCCACCCAGTTGCTCGGTAGAGAAGTATTCACGACTATTGAGGGGGGCATGCCAGCGTGCGGCAAGACGACGAAACAAGCCCCAAGAGGCTTGGTTGTCGGGAGTAATCGTTGTTTCCAGATGGTGGACATTTGCCAATTCAGGGCGGGACATAATGGCTTCCACCAAGCGGCGTGCTAACCCAGTACCCCGTGCCTTTTCACCTACAGCTACCTGCCATAGGAAATAGGTATCCGGCGCATTGTCTTTTACATAGCCCGAAACAAAGCCAACAATCTCGCCCTCTTCATTAGTGGCGACTGCGCAAGTATCACGAAATTGGGTTGCCAATAATAAGTAGGCGTAGGCTGAGTTCACATCCAGCGGTGGGCAAGCTTTAATCAGCTCGAAGACGCCCCATCCATCATCCGCGTTGGGCTTACGGATAAACAGTGGCGTCTCTGCATGACCGACTACCGCATCAGCAACAGTAGGCCGTGCTAAGTCGGCAGAGGGTGTAAAAGGCTTTATAGGCGTACTCATGGTTATGCTTCGCTGTAGCGAATTTGACGTTCATTATAACAGCTGATTATGAGCAATTCAAAAGCCATATTATCCTCGGGTCTATTTTCCATAATTTTTAGTTATAGACAATGCATAAACCGCTTTAGCTGAGCCTTTTGATGCAATGCCTAGTTGAAGTTTAGAGCAACGTTTCGGCAGCGCCAGATGAAAAAGGCGAGCCTAAGCTCGCCAAATAGGTTAGAAAAAATCACCTTAATAGCGCGAAGGCTCTCTCATGGTGACAAATTCTTCAGCCCCTGTTGGGTGAATACCCACTGTGCAATCAAAATCGCGCTTGGTTAGCCCTGCTCTTACCGCTATTGCTATACCCTGAATTAGCTCCCCGGCGTCTTCCCCCACCATGTGTGCACCTACGACGACATCTGTTTCATCATCGACAATCAGCTTCATCAACACACGCTCCGTATTACCAGAGAGCGTGTGCTTCATCGACCTAAAGTCAGTGCGATAAACGCGGATTTTGGTATGTTTTTCCCGCGCAGCTTCCTCTGAAAGCCCCACGGTACCAATGTTCGGATGGCAAAATACCGCCGTAGGAATAGTGGCGTAATCTAGTGGTTTGGGCTCGGTCTTATTAAAGTGCGTATCCACCAGTTGCATGGCTTCGGCTAGGGCGACAGGGGTTAATTCAGGCCCATTGGTTAAATCGCCCAGTGCTAATACAGAGCGGACTTGGGTTTCATAACGTTCATTGATGGGTATTTTTCCACTAGCATCTAGCGTTATCCCCACAGTCTCTAGCCCTAAGCCTTCAGTATTAGCCCTACGCCCTGTGGCTGCGAGTACAGCGTCTACTTCCAGCACCTCTCCTGTAGTGAGGTGCACATTTAGCGCTGTGCCATTGGGCTCAATTCTCTCAATGTTGGTATTAAAATGTAGGTTGACCCCTTTTTTGGCCATCTCTTCGCAGGTAAATTCACGGACTTCCTGGTCGAATCCTTTTAAGAAAAGCTCACCGCGATAAATTAAGTGAGTTTCACTGCCTAACCCATTAAAAATACTGGCAAACTCGACTGCAATATAGCCGCCGCCCAGCACTAAAAAGCGATTCGGAAAGTTTTGCAAATCAAACACTTGATTAGAATTAATGGCGTGTTCACACCCCGGGAAATCAGGCACCCATGGCCAGCCGCCAGTCGCTAATAAAATCTGCTTGGCAGTGACCTGGGTCTCGCTTCCTTGGGAAACTAACGAAACGGTGTGTGGATCGACCAGCCTCGCGCGAGCGTTGAACAAGGTTACCCCAGCGCCTTCAAGCATCCGCTGATAAATGCCGTTTAGGCGGCTTATTTCACTGGTTTTGTTATCACGCAACGTGGCCCAATTGAAAGTGGCTGGCCCCGCCATTTGCCACCCAAAGCCCTCAGCATCACTAAAGTTATCTTGAAAATGTGACGCATAGGCGTAGAGCTTTTTAGGCACACACCCCACATTGACACAGGTGCCGCCCAAATAGCGGTCTTCTGCTATGCCGACGCGTGCGCCCGTTGAAGCTGCCATACGGGCAGCTCGGACGCCACCAGACCCCGCTCCAATCACAAACAGATCATATTCATACTCAGCTGACATAGTTGACTCCTATCTACGGCGCTTAGTTAATCGCGCTAAAGGCAAACTGGCGATTGACCTTGTATTCTCAGGAGGTTAAAACCTCCTACTCTTGTAAAACAACGCTGTCATTACACGTCCAGCGCCCTACCACCTGATGATGTCATTCTATGGAGATTTAATGTCTGACCCTATTGCGACACTTCTCGAAAACAATCGCGCCTGGGCGGAACGCATGTGCGAAGAGGATCCCGAGTATTTCAAGCGCCTCTCCAATCAACAGAACCCTGACTATTTATGGATAGGGTGTTCTGATAGCCGCGTTCCCGCTAACCAGATTATTTCACTGCCACCGGGTGAAGTGTTTGTCCACCGGAATGTAGCTAACCTGCTCCACCATACCGATATGAACGCGCTTTCCGTGGTGCAGTATGCGGTTGATGTACTGAAGGTCAGCCATATTATGATTGTGGGCCACTATGGTTGTGGTGGTATTAAGGCGGCCGTGACAGGTGGCGAATGCGGTGTGGTTGATTACTGGCTTCACTCTGTAAGAGAGCAGTATAACCACCACCGTGACGCGCTCAAACACCTGCCTATGGCGGAACAGATCGACCGCATGTGTGAATTGAACGTTAAGGCTCAGGTTAATAGCCTATGCCGCACTAAGATACTCCAACTTGCATGGCAGCGCGGACAACGTATCTCAGTGCATGGCTGGGTCTACGGGTTGAGTGATGGTCGGGTTAAAGATTTAAAATGCACCATTAGCGGCCTTGACCAGGTAGAAACGCTGTATCGTATTGACCGCCTTCAATCTGGCGACTGACCTCTAACGGTCCTCTAAATCGTGCTTACCCAGCCTTTGAAGGCTCGTCTTTGAAAACCAGTCTTTGAAAAACTCAGTAGCCGGTTGACTAAGAAATGAAACCATCGGCTAATTGTGACGGTAAGCGCGGTGGCAGCTACGACAGCTCAGGCTCACATCTGAAAAAGCTCGCGTTGCTGCACGATAATCTTCCTGCTCGGCGGCTTCTACTAACACGGCCACCTTTTGCTCTAGATCTTGAAAACCGGCAGCAAATTCGTCCCACTCCTCCCATATAGCCGGGCGCGCATCAGAGCCGCGCCCATGGGTTCCCTTGATAAAGGCAGGCAGAAAATAGTCTTGGGTTGCACGCTCCTGCAGCTCAGCTAATCGAGGAGCTGCACCGCGTGCATCCTGATTATTAACCAGATCGAACCGGAGCTGGCGCAGTAGGCGCTCTAAATCTTTGAGCTCATCCTGCCGCCACGCAACGGCTTCACGTTCGCTAGCAAACGGAGAGTCCTCCACGGTGTGCGGCAAATGCGTTGCAGTTTCTTCGTCGGCTGAGAGCGCCACGGCAGAGTACATTATACTCACCGTGGCTATGCCGCTGAGAAGCGCGTAACGGGCTAAACATTGCATTATTGATTGGCTCCTACTTATCCAATGGGGCAAGTAACACCCGTGCCTTTTAAACCACAATAACCGCCTGGATTCTTATCCAAATACTGCTGATGATAAGCCTCCGCGTAATAAAACGTATCCAGTGGCTTTATTTCAGTGGTAATTGCTCCTTTGCCGGAACGATTAAGTGCCTGCTGATAAGCAGCAGCGCTGTCTTGAGCCGCCTTGAGTTGCGTATCGGTGGTGGTGAAAATTGCCGAACGGTATTGGCTACCCACATCGTTACCCTGGCGGTTACCTTGAGTGGGGTCGTGCTGCTCCCAGAAAATTTGCAGCAGGGTTTCGAGTGCCGCTTGTTTTGGGTCGTAGATGACCCGGACAACTTCAGTATGCCCTGTTCGGCCCGTGCAGGTTTCTTGATACGTGGGGTTAGGGGTCGTGCCACCCGCGTAACCCACCGCCGTCACATAAACCCCTGGTTGCTGCCAAAATAAACGCTCTACCCCCCAAAAACACCCCATGCCGAGAACGATTTCTTCATAACCTTCCGGAAAAGGAGGATGAAGGGAGTGGCCGTTTATCGTGTGCACTTGGCTGGTTTCGATCGCCGTGTCGCGACCAGGCAGTGCCGATGTTGTGTCAGAAAATAGCGCCATAATGCCCTCTTCTCATTCCCGTGGGTAAATGTAGGGATCGCCAGAACGGGTGAAGGTATAGATTAAGTCCACCGCTTGATTAGCCCCGGATACCGCCTGCACATATAAATTACGCCAGAGCGTATAGCGAAGTGTTAACTCGGCAATAGGCGAGAAAATACCGACGCCATAGCTAATACGAATATCGTCGGTTAGCTGCCCGCTTACCGCCACTTGGCTTTCGTCGCCAGCACCCGTGGTGTCTAGCGTTAAGTCATCAATGCCAAAGGCTTCGCCAATAGAACCAACCGCTCCCCCTGTACGACCAAGCGACATACCAATTAGTGCCGTCGTTAAGGCGCTATCTATTCCGCCGCCGGAGGCGTCGGGAGCACGTCCACGTAATAGATAAGAGAGTGCGCGCGTTTCATCCATTGCTGGTTCGGAGAAAATTGATACGTTGGGTTCTTCGGCATTTCCCGTCACACGCAGGCCAGCAATAACCTCGTCTTCTGTGACATCAGGATTGCGGACAGCCTCAAAGTCCAACACCGGCAGGCCAGGAGGGCCACTAAATAGTAACTGGCCACGGCGTATTAGCAGATCTTGCCCAAATGCCTGGAAACGTCCATCCACCAAGTTCACCTCACCAAATAACTGTAACGCGCCGCTATCCTGGCGAATTTCCAGCGTGCCGCCTAGCCCTGATTCAAGCCCATAGGCCGAAAACAGCATGTCGCGGCCAAGGGTGAGCGTAATTAGGACATCTAGCGCCATGCCGGTTTGAGCTAACTCGTCGGCGGCACTGGGGCCATCACTGCTTGCACGCTCCTGAGCTAAGCGTTCGGCTTCACGGTCATCGCGCTCGGTAATGATGACTTCATCGGCGCTTGGCGAAATCGCTGAGGGGGCTCGGTCGCCTATCTTCAAACGTGCCCAGGGTATATCGACATTGCCTCGCACTTGTAACAGTTCTGGGGTCACCCTGATTCGGATATCCGGCGCCGCCTCCAGGCGCCCAAATTGAGGTAGCTCCACGAGCAATGGCTCTTGAGTGGCGCTGAGATCAACTCCAATGCGCCAATTGTCACCAGAGGGCCAGTACGCGTCGCCTGTGATATTGAGTCGGCCGCGCTTGGCGGCTAAGAAGCCATCAATGTCTCCCTGTTCGCCGTCAAAGGTAACTGCCAAGGCGCCATCTTGGATATCAATAGGGATATCTGGCCCATGAACACGAATGCTGCGTAAGGCAAGTTCCCCCTGTAAATCTGGTTGGCGGGTGGTGCCACCTATTTGTACGCTCCCGTTAAGGTTGCCCTCTAAGCGGTCCATTCCCGCCACCATAGGGCGATAGGGCTCAAGTGAGACGTTGTTTGCACGCAGCTCGCCTCTTAGCGCCCCCTGCCCCATAGGGTCATTGACCGATAGGTTCAGAGAAAGCTCACCCGCTTCTGAGAGTGACAGCGCTATATCGGCATCTGCTCTCGCTTGGTTAGCGTCTATCTGAGCATCTATGTTGATGACCGGCAGTTGGACAGGTTGCCCATAATCATTAACGGCAGTAATTGCTAATTCACTGAGCAGCTGTACATCAGCTTGCCATTGGGCTCCCCCTTGGCGCCAAGAGGCCACCATATCAGCGGTGGTATCGCCCTCAAAACTCCACTCTTCGGGCAAGAAGGGCTCCAACATTTCCATGGGCACTTCGCGCACAGTAAGTACAGCGCGTCCTTGTTCAGCTGACCCATCGATGGCTTCTTCGGAACACACTAGCCCACCTTGCTCTCGCCGTAAGCAGAAAGGGGATAGCCGTATCTGCCCACTGGCTAGGTTGTAGCTCGCGTCTAACGGCGCTTCCAGTCGAATATCACCTGCCTCGGAATCGATTTCCAGCGGTATTAAACGCCCTTGATATTGCTGGGCTTGCTGGTCAAATTGGCCATTAATGGCAAGCAGCGCTCGGCTAAGTGGGCTGCTGGGTTCTCCCTGCGCATTAATCGTAAGCGTATGCTCGGAAAGGCGACCACTTAACGCCAGCGCTACACTAGAAAGCGACTGCCCTCCCGCGTTGACCTGTTGTAAATCTAAATCGACGTCAAGGCTTGGATCGTCAATCCCCGTCACGTCTGCGGCAAGTGACAGCTGCTCTATCCGATTTTCGGCAAAGCGTAGCCTTTCCCCAGTCAGGCGCGCCATAAGCGCTGGCTGAGAAAAACTGCCGCTTGCCTGCACGCGCCCCGTTAATGTGCCTGCCAAGTCTGGATGCAGGGTTTGCAGCTGGCGCAGGGCGATTTCAGCGTCTAAAGACATCGCTTCTTGGCTGACTTGACCTTGGGCGGTCAGGCGGTTTTCTCCTTGAGTAAACAGTAGCTCTTGAATATCAACTTCAAGATTACTATTCGCCTCTAAGGCTGCCTGCAATGTCAGCGGGTACTCCTGTAGCTCCCCTTCGATGGCCAGCTCAGGAATATTCACTTCCCATAAGTCGTCTATCTGGCGAACGTTGAGGGCTATATCCCCCGTCAAATTGCCATTCAGCTGATCAACAAAATGAGAAGGATCAAACTGTTCTAAGCGGATCCGTGAATCAATCTGGAGCGGTGTTGCCCAGTTAATTTGTCCTTCGCTACGTAGTAAGCTCTCATCGATGCGCAGCGTTAATGGCTCCCAGCGGAAGGAAGTAAGGTTTCCGTCCCCAGAAATACTTACCTTTGTGGAAGGCACCTGAGGCCCTTCGGCGGTAAAAGCCAGTGAAAGTTGATAAGCCTCTAAACTACCCGTAATCGCAAGATCCAATGCGTCGATTGAGTAAACCTCTTGCTCTTCCCCTTCGGTTTCAGTGAGCGGCCATTGTAAATTTTCACTGCGCAGGCGAGCCTCAAAAGGTACCGTCGGTGACAGCACGTCTACTTGGCCACCTAGGTTTACATTCACTTTTCCGCTTACCGCTAAGTCGGCATAAAGCTCAGCAAGATCCCCAGATAGCTCAAGCACGATTTTTTCTCCCTCAAGCTCTGGGAACAGCTCTGGTAAGAAAAGCTCTGCTGTTAAGCGTGCCCCCAATGGATAATCCCCTTCTAAAGAGACCGAAGCTGTAAGCGATGCGTGAGCGTCGGGAGTTAAAACATCAAGGGTATTGATCGTTATCTGGTTATTTTGTGTTTCAGCTTCTAATAGTAGGCGCTCAACATGGTAGTCAACTGCGCCTTCCAAGTTGAAATCAGTCACCGTTAGGGCTTCAAGATGGAGGTCTATGGGCAGAGTAATTTCCGGCAGCGTTAGTCGCTCATCGGATACCAATGGGGCAGTTTGGGCCACGGCGGAAGTGCCATTGCCTATAGGGCGTGCAGCAACGATAGCGCCATCGATACCTTCAGCCATCAGAGGTGTTTCGATGCCCTGGGTAAGCTGCACGCCAGGCGATGGAGGCAGATAAAGCGTTGGCCGTATCAGCGCTGTAGGTGCAATAGCCAGCTGATTTCCTTCCGCCACGGCAGAAGTGGTAAATGTATCCCAGTTAAGCCGGGTGCCATCCTCAAGTTGAATTTGAACGTCACTGATCTCAATGGAACGCAGTTCAATAGGAAATGGCAATTGAATGCGAGCTTGCCCGGAGGAGTAATCATCAGCCTCGTCCGAAGTATCTGCGCCACTGCTTAGCTGGATATCGGCCCCTTTAAGGCGCAGCGTCTCTAAGCACAAGCGTCCCGAAAGGACACAGTCATCCGCCCAGGCTAGCTCGAAGTCATCAATTTGGATGCGTGTATCACCGATAGCAAGCTGGAAGCCCTGGAGCGTGAATCGATCCAGCAGCGCTCCTTCTTGTTGTTCAAAGGTGAAATAACCGTGTTGCTCGCCTTGTGAAAACAGCTGCCCGGTGCCCCAAGGTGAGAGTGCAACCCCCAGCAGCAGCGCTACGAGACCCAATAACCAAAGGGGCACAACGATAAATAAGCGAATAAAGCTCCACGCCGCTAACCATAAGCGACGTTTAGGCGAGAGCAACTGACGCTTTGCAGGGCCCCGTGTTTCAACCTTAGCCAAAATACTCTCCTAGAATTCCGGTCCAATGGAAAAGTGCACACGCCAGTCGTCATCATTGTCAAAGGGATGAGCGACATCAAAGCGAATGGGGCCCACGGGTGATATCCAACGCACCCCTACACCAGCACCGGTTTTGAGATCTTCTGGCCCCCAGTTATCGAAGGCGTCACCACTGTCCACAAAGGTTGCTCCCCACCACTCTCCTGTCACTCGCCGCTGATACTCAAGCGTTGACGTAAGTAATTGTTGCCCGCCACGCAAACGGCCTTCTTCGTTTTTGGGCGATAAACTCTCAAAAGAGTAACCCCGAACGCTACGGTCACCACCAGCAAAGAAGCGTAGTGAGGGAGGCAGCTTATCAAAGTCATCGGTTTCTATAGCACCGATACTCAAGCGTGCTGAGAATCGGTTGTCATTTCCAATGGTGCGAATCCACTCTGTATCTCCCGTCAGCCGGGCAAAGTGAGCGCTGGACCCCCATGTGGTATCAGAATATTCGATGGAAAGCTGCTGACGGTCGCCCCATAGCGGAAATCGTTGGGGCTGAGTCCGTGTTCGAGACCACTGGATGCCAGGGTAAAACAACCAAACATCATCTGAAATGCCGCCCTGGGTGAAGTCTTCATACGTGGTACGAAAGTACAGCGTTTGTACCCAACGATTTTCAAACTCCCAGCGTCGCGCTACTTCAACCGTACCCTCGAGCGATTGGGTATCCCCATCGTCTCGGTTACGCACACCGTATTGAAGGCGATAGTTATCGCGTATGGGGTCTTCCAGAGGGATATTGTAGACACCCGTGAAGCGCTGCTCAGGTGCGGAAATATAGAGGTCATGATTGAGGCTATGGCCGAAGCGATTAATCCAGGGCTGTTGCCAGCCAAAGCGCAACCGAGGCCCTACATCCGTCGCGAAGCCGATACCGACCTCAAACTGATGGCGATCAGCGGGTTCAACGCTCACATCAATGGGCAGGCGCGTATCGTCTTCATCGCGACGGTTGAGGCTCAAGGCGCTGGCTAATGCCGCACTGGAGAGGCGAGGCCGCTGGGGCTGAGACGCAGTCGCTTCGTTCCACCAAGAAGCACCGCCAGAAAAGGGCGCGATAGTAAGCTCTTGAGCGGTTTCTAGCCGGGGACGTACGCTGACGGAACTAAACCACCCTGTCTCCGCTAGACGCTGGTTATAGCGGGCTAGGGATTCAGCCAAGTAAGGAGCGCCGGTTTCAAATGTCTGCATTTGACGCAGACGCTCAGGCTCGATGTGACTACCGGCAATAGACGTCTCACCAAATTGATAACGAGGCCCGCTATTAAAATCCATGTAGAGACGAGCGCTTTCAAGGTAAGGTCTGACTTCCATTCTGCGATCAGCAAACGACCAATCAAAATAGCCTCGCTCAATGGCTAGGCCCGAAAACTGATTACGCAGCCTATCCCATGGCGCATGTCGTAAGGCATCACCTTCCCGCAATGGAAAATTATCTAGGGCGGCCTGAAAAGGTGGGTCGTTCTGCGCATCGCCTTCAACGTTAATCGAAAGCACTTCAATTTTTACCTGGGGCCCGGGCTCAATACGCACCGAGATCGGTGTTTGGTTCAGCTCAACGGTAATATCAGGTTCGTAGTAACCAAAAACGCGCATGGCTTCAAGGGTACGCTGCCTAATTTCACCGCTTAGGCGCACATCGGTGTACTGTTCTTCATCAATACTTTGTAAATAAGCATCAATATTGTTCTCAACTGGGCTACTCACCCCACTGATCGCTGCGTTTAGTGCCCATGTGGTGGGACTCAACGTGAAGAGTGGCAGTATCACTAAGCAAGCTGCCTTTTTGGCCACAGGCCATCGCCGTTGTTTTCCCATACCTTTCATCCCTAACTAAATCAGCAATTCGGTAGGCATTTTCTACCGGAGCATTTCCATCTGCGCACTAAAAGCAAGCTGTGCTTGGCGTACTTGCCGAATGTCGCTTTCTAAAGTAATTATCCGCTGTGACCACTGCTGCTCTAGTTCTTCCAGAGATGCCTGGGTCGCTGCCGGCGACTCCGCAGTGCTTAAATTCTCAATGGTTGAGGAAAGCGTACTTAACTGCTGATCAGTTGCTTCACGCCAGCGAGCAAACTCAGCTTCTAGTTCATCGCTTTCGCTCGCCAGCTGGCGCTCAAGTGCTGCTAAGCGCTGTGCTGTGTTCTCTTCCAGATGAGAGACCTCTTCAAGTAAGTTTTGCCGACCTGAAGTGCCCGACTGCTCCAGCGCATCTAGGGACGCACGAATAGCTGCTAGCTGTCCATCACGAAGGCTTGCCTGTTCCCGAAACTGTTCAAGTGACTGCGAAAGCGAACTCACTGCATCGTTTGAAACAAGTTCTTCATTAGCCGTTAACAAGCCATAGAGCTCTTCACGCGTATTAGTCACTACCATTGCTAGCTGCTCCTGTTCTTGGAACAGCGTTGCCACCTGTGCTTGTACAAAGGTTATCGTATCCTGGGTGTCCGTGTCACCCGAGTCTAGCCTAGCGTGAAGGTTAGAGACTTCACCGCTTACGCGGTTAAACTCACTTAACAAGCGCTCACGCTCGTACCAAAGGCTGACGGCAGCTGCACCCAACGCAATAATGATCACTATCATAACCAGCCACAATGGCCATAGCCTTGGCCCCCTGCGGTGACGCAAGTGTCGCGCGGTCAAACTTTGATCCACATCGGGAACAATGCGCTGGGACGAAGAGCTATTAGGCATGGTTATTCCTCAAAAGTGGTCGGGTCGGCACGTCGCCCGATCCCTCTATAGCGTAAGCCACAGCTTGCTACGAAGGCTGGGTCGTAGATATTACGCCCATCGAGCACTAACTTAGCGCTTAGTAATGAGGCTAAACGATGCCAGTCAGGGTTCCAATAGGATTTCCACTCTGTGACGAGCATCAGTGCATCAGCGCTCTCACAGGCTTCATAAGGATCCCCTTCGAAGGTGGTTAAATCGTCACGTTCGCCCACTGCCGCATACAAAGCCGGGATAGCCGCGGGGTCATGCAGCCTTACCTTAACACCCTGTGCCCAAAGAGCTTCAAGCAGAGTTAGTACCGGTGCATGATCAATACGCGCAGTACCAGGTTTAAAAGCAGCTCCCCAAATGGCGATCGTTTTACCCGCCAAATTGCCTTCAAAGGCAGTCCATAGTTTTCTGAACAGCGTCTCTTTTTTCTGTTCGTTAATATCCATTACCTGCTCAAGCAGCGCTGAATATCTACCACTTGCCGACTGAACATCTGCTAGGCGCATCAAATCACGGGAGAAATTAGGCCCACCGAAACCACAGCCTGGGTACAAATACTCAAACCCGATGCGGGTATCTGCGCCCATTCCTTGACGAACGTGCTCCACATCAACGCCAAGCGTATCTGCTAGGCCCGCAATTTCATTCATATAGCTTATGCGTGTCGCTAACATGCCATTAATAGCAAGCTTGGTTAGTTCGGCTGCCCGGCAAGGCATCCTCTGAAATACTTCGCTGCGTCGATTAAAAGCACGCAGTAACTCCCGGGCTACTTGTTCCCCCATGGCGTCATCACAGCCCAACAGCCATCGTACTGGGCGGGTAAATGATGCCCAAGCTCGGCCCTCTTCAAGGGTGTCAGGCAGCGCAACGCTGCTGTGCTGAGCGCCCATGACGGCATGGAGTCGCTCGGTTTCACCGACCGGGAAGGTCGAGTTATTAATTAATACAGCGCCACTATGCGACTCAAACATGGGGTGCTGAAGTAACGTATTAGCTGATTGACGCTGCCCAGGCGATAACGCAAGCCATATCACATCGGGAGTGTTGGCTTGTTCAAGCGTTTCGATAATTCGCAGCGTGCCGCTGGAGAAAGCTTGCTCAATATGTGTCATAAGCTCGGGTTCGCGACGCAACCAGTCTTCTTTTGAAAGCGCGGCCCACTGAGCCTCTTCATGCAGCAGCCAGTCGACGTGATGGCCAACCCAGGCTAACGCGGCGGCGGCTGTTGCAGCACTTAGTTCACTACCATGGAGTAATACACGCATCGCTCACGCTCCCCGACAGGATAATATTCGGGAAAATAGGCTGTTATGGATCATGCAAAGTTCCTTTTCATGCGTTCCGCCCCCGGAGTGGTTAGAATGACATAATACTGAACGAATGGCCGGATGCCACCTTGCTACTTGATATGCCAACAAGCGAAGGCGATAGCATCCTGGCATATGCTGACAGACAAATCCCCTTTAGGCTAAGGAGTGCAAAATATGCAAGCGTCACCTCAGGATAGCACTGCTCATCGCTATCAAGGCAACGTCGATGCAGCGGAAGTTGCTAAATTTGAAGCGCTCGCGAGCCGTTGGTGGGATCCGCAGAGCGAATTCAAGCCTCTGCACGACATTAATCCCTTACGACTTGATTTTATTGATGCCCGTTCTGGCCTGGCTGGAAAACGTGTGCTCGATGTCGGCTGCGGCGGCGGCATATTAAGCGAGTCAATGGCGCATCGTGGCGCCAAGGTTACCGGAATCGATCTAGGTGAAGCCCCGTTAGGCGTCGCACGTTTACATGCTGAGGCAAGCGGCGTGGAAATTGACTACCGCAACATTAGCGTTGAAGCCTTAGCTGATGAACAGCCAGGCCAATTTGACATCATTACCTGCATGGAAATGCTAGAACACGTTCCAGACCCCGCTTCTGTCATTCGTGCTTGTAGCCAATTAGTACGCCCTGGGGGGTACGTATTCTTCTCCACCTTAAACCGTACCCCTAAATCTTATGCCTTTGCGATTCTGGGCGCTGAGTATCTGCTGAGATTATTACCTCGCGGTACCCATGATTACGCAAAATTTATTCGCCCCTCTGAAATGGCCGCTTGGTCACGGATATCAGGGCTTGAGGTACGGGAACAAACAGGGCTTACCTACAACCCATTAACCCGGCGTTATCGACTAGTAGCCAATGATGTATCAGTTAACTACATGATGTATTGCCGCAAAGTGAGCCAATAAATGCCATCGACACTTCCAACTGCAGTGCCTGAGGCCGTGCTGTTCGATTTGGATGGCACGTTAGTGGATACGGCGCCAGATTTAGCACAAGCAACGAATGCCTTAAGGCAGCACCATGGGCTAGCGCCGCTGGCATATGAACAAATTCGTGGGCAGGTATCCAATGGCGGGAGTGCGCTGGTGACACTGGCGATTGGTCTTGAAAGTGGTAGCCAGGCGCACGATACAGCGCGAGAGTATCTACTGGATGCCTACGAACAAGCCGTGGCGGTGCATAGTCAGGTCTTCAAACCGCTGGATCAGTGGCTAACCCGCTGGCACGCACAAGCGCGTTTATGGGGAATTGTTACTAATAAACCTAGACGCTATACCCTGCCCTTACTTGATGCTCTAGCATTAAAGCCAGGCGCACTACTCTGCGCTGATGACCTTAGCGTGAAGAAGCCCGCCCCTGAACCACTTTGGGAAGCAGCGCACCGTCTTGGCGTAGCCCCACAAGCGTGCTGGTATGTCGGTGACCACGTGCGTGATATAGACGCAGCTAAAGCGGCGGGAATGACGGCCGTCGCGGTTGGCTATGGCTACATTAGTGAGGAGGATAACTATCAACAGTGGCCCGCTGATATCTGGTTTGAAACGTGTGAAGATTTGGTTGATGCTCTAAACGCGTTTCATCACACTGCTAATCAATAAGTAAGCAATAACGTTTAGAGCACCTTGCTAACCCCGCCTCTGATGTTGTTAAACGCGAGGCGGTTGGGCATCTAGTTTTTGGCCACTAACGCCGGTGCTATCTGGGCCCATTAACCAAAGGTAAGTTGGCATGATTTCTTCTGGTGTACGCAGCGTCGTGGCATCTTCACCCGGAAACGCGGAGCGGCGCATTTGAGTGCGCGTTGCACCCGGATTAAGGGTATTAACGCGTACATTTGCCTGATTTTCCAGCTCATCGGCCAACACTTCAGCAAATCCCTCAGTGGCGAACTTAGAAACCGAATACGCTCCCCAATAAGCACGCCCTTTACGACCTACGCTTGATGAAGTGAAGATAACCGATGCATCTTTGGATTGTTGCAGCAATGGTAATAGGGCTTGCGTCATCCAAATAGGCCCATTGATATTTACCTGCATCACCTGCTCCCACAGCTCGGGATTATACTGCTCAAAGGGCGTAATCCTTCCCAGCAACCCGGCGTTGTGAAGCAGCCCATCTAAGCGTCCAAACTCCTTATCCAGCGTTTCAGCCATGTCATGGAAGTCTTTGAGCGTCGCGCCCTCAAAGTTCAGCGGAAAAATGGCTGGTTGTGGCCCTCCTGCAGCTTCAATTTCATCGTAAACGCTTTCAAGTTTTGCGATGGTACGCCCTAATAGCACAACCGTTGCCCCATGGCGGGCATAGCTTAGCGCCGCAGCGCGGCCAATACCGTCACCCGCACCGGTTACCAACACGACGCGATTTTCTAACAGGTTGGCCGTTGGTTGATAGTCGATTTTGCAGCTCATGAGGTTTCCTTGAAGCGAAAAAAATTAAACAGGGTTATCCAGCAGACTGACGGAGAAAATCATTCGCGAGACCGGCAGCACTACTTTGCGGATAGTCATCGCGCACTTGCTCAAGCAGTTCTCTGCTGCGTTCAGCCTCGCCCTGGCGTGCTTTTACAAGCCCCAGTTTGTAAAGTGCATCGGGTACTTTGCTGCTACTGCTGTACTGCTCTATTACACGGCTAAAGGCTTCATCCGCTGAACTTAGTTCGCCTTCAGCGGCATAAAGCTCACCCAGCCAATAGTGGCCATTGGCGGTCAGGCTACTGTCGGGATGGTCAGCCACAAATGCTTCAAAAGCAGCAATGGCGTCGCTAAAGCGTCTTGCTTGCACATGAGCAAATGCCGCTTGGTAGTCCGCCTGGACATCTTCACTGACGTTGCGTGCCGAAGGCGCGTTAACCACCTGCTCCGCTGCTTCAGGCTCGACCTGCGGAGTAGATTGCTCAATTTGACTGGGGCCACTACTCATTAAGCGGTCTTCAATATCTAAATACTGCTGCTGAGATTGGCGACGTAACTGTTCCAGCTGATGGCGCAGTTCTTCAATTTGGCCACGCAGCTGTTGAATTTCCTGCTGGTGCTCTTGAACTTGGTTAAAAAGCACCAAGTTTCCGCCTGAGGCTTCTTGGCGTTGGGTCTGATGATAAAAACCGCTGGAAGAGCCCGAGGAGAGATCTTGAACAAGCGGCTGCTGAGCAACAGCGATCAGGGGCAATACGGACAGCGGGAGCACTAAGGCTCCCGCACCGCACAGCCTCTCAAAATAGCGTTTGAGACTGTGATTCATGATGACTCCGTAGGTAGTACGCTATTGGCGTGTCTTTAGCACGCCAACGCCATCAATAATTGAACACAACGCGGCGATTCTGTGAGTACGCGCTTTCAGTTTGTCCGCTTGCAGCTGGGCGCTCTTCACCATAGCTAACCACGCTCATTTGTGAAGGTGATACACCTTGAATATTCAGGAAGCGCTGAACGGCTCCTGCGCGACGCTCACCCAGTGCCATGTTGTATTCACGCGTGCCACGCTCATCAGTATGGCCGTGTAGTACAACTTGTGCATTTGGATTAGCGCGCAGGTAGCGAGCATGCGCCATTACCACTGACTCGTATTCGCCCTTGATGGTATCGCGGTCGAAGTCGAAGTAAATGGTGCGTACCTCAGGGATACGCGAGTCAGCTTGCTGACCGGCACCTGCACCAGAGCCTGACGTGGAGCCGTATTGGCCACTAGTGCCAACACCCGTGGTAGAGCCCATGCTGCTGCCATCTTGGCTGCCGTATGAGTCACCATCTTGAGTCCCGCCGGTGCTGGAACAGCCAGCGATAACTACGATAGATAACGCTACTGCCAATGAGCGAGCCAACGGTTTAAGTTGCATAATCAGACTCCTTGCCTGAAAAACAGAAAACAAATGCGGTTCAAGATCAATTTAAGAAAGGTGACCACGCGGGATCGCGGACATCACCTTGTGCTGCGGGTAATCTAAATGACGAGCGACCATCGGCCGATACAGCACTCAGCACCCCATTGTTACCCTGTTGGGTAGCGAAGATTACCATGGTCCCGTTCGGAGCAACACTAGGAGATTCATCTCTTGTAGATTCACTTAATACAACTAAGCGACCTCCATCGAGTTCCTGGCGTGCGACTTGGTAACCACGGCTTGAGCGGTGAATTAAAAATATCTGTTCACCGTCTGGCGAGTAACGAGCACGGGCGTTGTAATTGCCCGTAAACGTAACGCGATTTGTTTCTCCGCTGCCTAATACGTGGCGATAGATCTGCGGGCCGCCACTGCGGTCAGAAGTGAAGATAAGGCTGCGGCCATCGGGCGCCCAAGCAGGCTCAGTATCAATGCTGCTGCTTTGGGTAATACGCTCAACAGAGCGATTAGCAACGTCCAGAATATAAATTTCTGGCTGGCCATCTTTAGAGAGCGACATGGCTATACGTCGGCCATCGGGCGACCAGGTAGGTGCTCCGTTGATGCCCTCAAATGAGGTGGCTTGCACCCGCTGCCCGGTGGCTACATCTTGGATATATATAGCAGGGCGCTCGGTTTCAAAAGATACATAGGCAAGCTTTCTGCCATCTGGCGACCATGAAGGTGACATGATCGGCTGATCAGAGGTAAGCACTTGTTTGCTATTACGACCATCAGCATCAGCCACATAAAGGCCGAACTGCATATTGTCACCAAGCCCCTGAGCCGTAACATAAGCAATGCGCGTTGAGAAAGCGCCTCGGATATCGGTGATTGCCTCGAAAATCTGGTCGCTAATGTAGTGAGCTGCACCGCGTAGGTCGTTTGCGTCGGCGGTAACCGTTTCACTAATTATGCGGCGTTGACCACTGATATCCATTAAATCGAACTGTAGCTGGTAGCCGCTACCGGTTTGCTGGGCGCGCCCAACCACCAGGTAGCGTACATCCAGCGAACGCCATGTGCCGAATTCAACCTCGCTGGCTTGGCTTGGGCGGTCAAACATTGCGCTACGCTCAAGCGGTGAGAAGAACCCGCTTCGTTCTAGGTTATCGTGAATAATTTGGGCAATGTCTTCTGGCATATCGTCACCGCCAGCAAAAGGCACCACGCCAATGGGGAGCGCTTGATCACTCCCACGCGTTATTTCGATCGTAAGATTTGCATGTACTGCACTGCTGACAAACAGCAATACGCAAAACAGCCACACTTTGCTAAAGGTTTGCATCAGCGAACATCCCCCGGGGTAAATCGCAGATTAAATTGGCGTAAATTACGCTGCTGATCGGCGGGCAATTCTCGTAACTCGCCGAAAGGTGCAGCTTGTTCGACGGCCTGCATCGCAGACCTGTCAAACGTGCTATCGCCACTTGAAGTAACAATAGAAGTTGCCAACAGTTCACCTGATGGCCCAAGCCTTACTTGAATCGTAGCACTCATCGCATTACTTGCACCTGGCGGTATTATCCAAGCCTGCTCTACCGCACGCCTAACAATGTTGATGAAGCTATTAGCAGCCTGCTGAGCTTGCTGAGCATTGGCTGCGGCCTCTGCTTCACCGGCTAATTGACGCTGCATAGCAGCTTCGGCTGCTTCTGCCGCACGGCGCTCTTCGGCTTCACGTTCACGCCGGGCCTCCTCTTCGCGAGCCCGCTGAGCCTCGGCTTCGCGCTGGCGTTGTGCCTCAGCCTCTTCACGAGCGCGCTGCTCTTCAGCTTCACGTTGGCGCTGTGCCTCAGCCTCTTCACGGGCGCGCTGCTCTTCAGCTTCACGTTGGCGCTGTGCCTCAGCCTCTTCACGCACACGCTGCTCATCTGCTTCTCGTTGGCGCTGAGCCTCCTCACGCGCTTGCGCCTCGGCTTCCTGCTCTTGTGCTAAACGTTGAGCCTCTTCAGCACGCCGCTGAGCCTCTTCTTCAGCCTGGGCTTGGGCCTCTTCTAGTGCACGCTGCTCTTCGGCTTGCCGAGCCTCGCGCTGGGCTGCCTCCTCAGCTGCTTGCTGTTGAGCAGCCTCTTGGGAGGGTTCCGTTGAAGGTTCCGGCTCCGGTTCTGGCTCAGCCTCCTCTGCCTCTGCCTCTGCTGCGGCTCTGCTCAGCGCCGCCTGCTGCTCCGTAATCTGCTGTGCCTGATCCGTGAATGTTTCTGTACTGACAAGCGTCGCCTGCACAATAGAAGAAGAGTCGGGCTCTGCTGTCGATGTTGGCAAACTGATCAAGCTAAATACGACTACCATCAAATGCACCGCAATAGCCAAAATGACCGGTAGCGTGTAGCCAACGTCTTGGGGGTCTCGATGAGTATCGGCAGCCATCTGTGCGTTACCTTTACCCATCTTGTGGTGGCTCGGAAAGCAGCCCCACATTAGCGACGCCAGAGCGCTGTAACGTACTCATGAGCAGAACAATTTGGCCATAAGGAACGTTACGGTCACCGCGCACCATGACCGGTGTGCCAGGACGGCGTTCTAAAATAGCGATAATCCGCTCAGCCATTTGATCAAGAGAGACGACGGATGTGTCTTCGCCCAAGGTAACAAAATAGTTACCCTCACGATCAACAGAGATGATGATCGGGTCGCTATCCTCTTGGGTTTCGATTGGCTCAGAAGTGACTTGCGGCAAGTCTACGTCTACCCCTTGGGTGAGCAACGGGGTGGTGATCATAAATATCACCAGCAATACCAACATAACGTCGATAAAGGGGACGACGTTGATTTCCCCCATCGGCTTGCTTTTGCCGCTACGGTTGAATGGACCTTGCATGGCAGACTCCCTTAACTGGCGTTAGGCTTGCCGTCACGGCCTTGCAGATTACGGTGCAAGATAGCGTGAAACTCTTCGGCAAAGTCTTCATATTTGCCCAGTAAACGAGCCGCATCATTTGACAGGCGGTTATAAAAAATTACCGCCGGGATAGCAGCAAAAAGCCCCATGGCTGTCGCAATCAAGGCCTCTGCAATCCATGGCGCAACCGTTGCTAAGGTGGCTTGCTGTGTCATGGAGAGCGCTTGGAAGGAACCCATGATGCCCCACACGGTGCCAAATAGGCCAATATAGGGGCTAGCTGAAGCGACGGTGGCCAGGAAAACCAAATGTTGGGTTAAGCGGTCTTCTTCACGGGACCATGCAACGCGCATGCTACGCTGAACACCATCCAATACTGAGTCAGCATTGCGGGTTTTAGGCATTAGCCGATTGAACTCGCGAAACCCTGCTTGAAAGACATGCTCAGCACCATGGCGCGGATCGTCGGCTGGAATTTCTCGGTAAAGCTCGTTCAGGTCGACACCAGACCAGAACGACTCTTCAAATTGGTTGTACTCTTGCTTTGCTTTACGCAGCGCAATGCTGCGCTGGAAAATCACCACCCACGAGAGGATTGACCCCACTACTAGTAGCAGCATCACCAGTTGAACAACCGTACTGGCACTCATTATCAAGTGGGGAATGGACATGGTGTTATCGTTCACAGTTGCCCTCATCAATCAATTAGCGTCGGCTTATCCGACTGTGGTGATATTCGCGGTGATATCCGCCAAGCGTTGCAAAGAACTCAGCATTCGTTAGCCGCACTATAAATCAAGCGCTTAAAATCGTTAGGCCTCGCCTAGCAGACTAAGCGTGGCGGGCCATTTCTTAGGCTTCAACGTCTTAGCACTCAAGCAGGCTATCTCGACTGTCGCAGCGCACAAGAGTTCCTCATTACGTCGAACCTGCTGTTCAAACGTCATACGGCATCGCCCGATAGTTTCCACTGAGGCACTTACCACCAGCTGGTCATCTAAGCGAGCTGGCTTGGCATAGTGACAGGCCAAGCGGTATACCACTAGCTGTGTTCCTTCGTCTAGCAGCATTTGCTGATTTATTCCTAATTCTCTCAGCCAGTCACTACGCGCACGCTCCATAAACTTCAGATAGTTAACGTAGTAGACAATCCCGCCAGCGTCAGTATCTTCCATGTAAACGCGTATTGGCATAGTAAAGCCATGGCTCATGGACGTCGCTCTCCTTCCACGTTGACAGAGTGTTCATGGGGAACCCTATCAAAATGCAGCCACGCTTGGCGGGTCACCATACGCCCTCTTGGTGTTCGCATCATAAGGCCCTGCTGAATGAGGTAAGGCTCTATAACGTCTTCGATGGTATCGCGCTCTTCCCCTATCGCTGCGGATAGTGAATCCACCCCCACAGGGCCGCCATCAAATTTGTCGATCATTGCCAGTAACAAGCGACGATCCATGTGATCAAGCCCATGATGGTCGACATTAAGCATGTTCAGCGCAGCATCCGCCAAGCTAGCATCCACTACCCCGTTACCTTTGATGTCCGCGTAATCCCGCACACGCCGTAGAAGGCGATTGGCGATACGCGGCGTCCCCCGTGACCGGCGGGCAATTTCCACGGCGCCTTCCTGGCTAGTTTCTACCCGAAGAAGGCGTGCCGACCGAGAAACAATTTCAGTGAGCTCTTCTAAATTATAAAACTCAAGGCGCTGGACGATACCAAAGCGGTCACGCAGCGGTGACGTTAATAGCCCCGCACGTGTTGTTGCGCCCACTAGCGTAAAAGGGGGCAGGTCGAGCTTAATAGAGCGAGCTGCAGGCCCTTCACCAATCATGATGTCGAGTTGAAAGTCTTCCATTGCGGGATAAAGCACTTCCTCAACCACAGGCGATAAGCGGTGGATCTCATCAATGAACAGCACATCGCCTGGCTCAAGGTTGGTTAACATCGCCGCTAGGTCACCTGCCCGTTCAAGCACTGGACCAGAGGTTGATTTAAGCCCCACCCCCATTTCCGTGGCAATGATATTGGCAAGCGTCGTTTTGCCAAGCCCAGGAGGGCCAAATACCAGCGTGTGATCCAGGCTTTCCTCGCGAAGCCTGGCCGCGCCAATAAATATCTCTAGCTGCTCTCGCACCCGAGGCTGGCCGATGTACTCTTTAAGTCGCTTGGGGCGAATAGCGTGGTCAATTCGCACTTCCCCCTGTTCGGGTTCAGCAGCGATTAACCGGTCGTGTTCTAACATAGAGGCTCTTTTTTTGATGGCTTGCTTAACCGCACGCAGTGTCGTTAACCATAAATGAACAAGGACACTTACCCGTTCATACGATTCGTTAGAGCCGCTTTGATCAGCGCTTCTGTTGATTGATTAGGATTAATATCAGCCAACATTTTAGATGCCTCTGTTAGCTTATAACCCAGGCTAACCAGCGCAGCTTCAGCATCTGCAAAGCTATCCCGAGGGGCTGGGCGGCCACTTGTCGCTTCCAGCGCTAGAGGTGCATGACTGCCATTTTCCCATTCGGGGAAGCGGTCGCGCATTTCAATGATCAAGCGTTCTGCGGTTTTTTTGCCCACCCCAGGGAGTTTGGTCAGCGCTTTACTATCATCGTCTCTAACACAGCGCATAAAAGCCTCTTCGTCCATCCCAGAGAGGATAGCTAACGCTAGCTTAGGGCCAACGCCATTAACCTTGATCAGGGCGCGAAACAGGGCGCGCTCGTGTTCTCGGGCAAAGCCGTAAAGAAGATGAGCATCATCGCGAATAGTAAGGTGGGTATAGAGTGAAACGCTCTCCCCGGGAGCAGGCAGTGCTACTAGGGTATTCATTGAGGTCTCTAACTCATAGCCAACACCGTGAACGTCGACCACAATCCACGGGGGTTGCTTTTCCAGCAGAGAACCGCTCAAACGACCAATCATAAGGTTACTCGCAACATTCAAAACAGCTGTTTACTATAAAGCCACCCTGTACAGATGACCAGCAGCGGTTAGAGTCGCCAGCGTCCTGAGGAGGACCTGCTGCGCCCTCGTGACGAGCGCGTTGTGCTCAGCCCACTGCCTGCATAGGCATGGGTGAGCGCAATAGCTAACCCATCCGCTGCGTCGGCTTGTGGCGTGGCGGAGAGTTTAAGTATGGCGGTTACCATGTGTTGCACTTGGCCTTTATCAGCCCCACCTTGTCCGGTAACCGCCTGTTTAATTTGTCGTGCAGCGTACTCGCCGATACTTAAACCGTGGTTGGCGATACACACCAACGCCGCGCCTCGGGCCTGCCCTAATTTAAGCGCTGAATCGGCATTTTTAGCCATAAAAACACGCTCAACGGCCACCGCATTAGGACGATGCAAGCCAATGACCTCGGCTACGCCTGCATAAATTTGCGCCAAACGCTGCTCTAAGGCCCCTTCTGCGGTACGGATACAGCCACTTGCGACGTATTTTGGCGTGACACCAACAAGGTCAATCACCCCATAGCCGGTGATGCGCGAACCGGGATCAATACCTAAAATCCTAATAGTGGGGGCTGCTTCGATTCCATTCATTTAACGTGCTCAACTGTGCTGGCAATAAAATATCGCTCACAAAAACGTCGCTAACAAAAACACCGACGCAGGGCGTCGGTGTTGGATAAAGCTTAGCGTACTGGAATGCTATTCAGTAGCGTCAGCTTTGGCCTTTTGGCGCAGGCGAATATTCAGCTCTTTTAACTGGTCGAGGCTAACTTCGCCCGGCGCATCAGTCATTAAGCAGCCTGCGCTTTGCGTTTTCGGGAAGGCTATCACTTCACGGATTGTCTTAGCACCCGCCATGAGCATTACCAGACGATCTAAACCGAAGGCTAAGCCGCCATGGGGCGGAGCGCCATACTGCAGAGCATCCAGCAAGAAGCCAAATTTCTCTTGTGCTTCTTCTTTACCAATGCCAAGAATCTCGAACACAGTGCTCTGCATAGCCTGGTCGTGAATACGGATTGAACCACCACCCAACTCAGTGCCATTGAGCACCATATCATAAGCACGGGAAAGCGCTTTTGCTGGGTCTTCCTTCAGCGCTTCCGGCGAGCAAGATGGCGCCGTGAAGGGGTGGTGAAGCGGGCTCAGGCGGCCATTATCGTCGGCTTCAAACATCGGGAAGTCAACGACCCACAGCGGTGCCCAGGCTTGGGTATAAAGTTCAAGATCAGCGCCTAGTTTGACACGCAGTGCGCCAATCGCTTCATTAACAATACGCGCTTTGTCAGCACCGAAGAAGATGATATCGCCATCCTCTGCACCCACACGGTCTAATAACGCTTCGACCACATTTTCCATAAACTTAACGATGGGCGACTGCAGACCTTCAAGGCCTTTGGCGCGCTCGTTAACCTTAATCCAAGCAAGGCCTTTTGCACCGTAGATGCCGACAAAGTTAGTGTATTCATCGATCTCTTTACGGGAAAGTTTGGCGCCGCCAGGTACTTTAAGTGCTGCTACGCGACCATCTTCAGCACTGGCCGGGCCTGAGAACACCTTAAAGTCGACCTGTTGCATCAAGTCATCAACGTCGGTCAGCTCAAGGGGGATACGCAGGTCAGGCTTGTCCGAACCAAAACGGTTCATGGCTTCTTGCCACGTCATGCGCGGGAACGCTGGCAACTCCACGCTTAGCACTTCTTGGAATAATTGACGAATCATGACTTCAGTAATGTTCATGATGTCATTTTCTTCGACGAAGGACGCCTCGATATCAATCTGAGTGAACTCAGGCTGACGGTCAGCACGCAGATCTTCGTCGCGGAAGCATTTGGCGATCTGATAGTAGCGATCAAATCCGGCCACCATTAACAGCTGCTTAAACAGCTGTGGCGACTGCGGTAGCGCAAAGAAGCTGCCGGCGTGAGTACGGCTGGGCACCAGGTAGTCGCGAGCACCCTCTGGCGTAGCGCGAGTGAGTACTGGGGTTTCAATATCAAGAAAGCCTTGATTCTCAAGATACGCGCGAACGTTATGGGAAATACGCGAACGCAGACGCAGTTTCTCGATCATGTCAGGGCGACGAAGGTCAATATAGCGATGCTTAAGACGCACTTCTTCGCCTACCTTGCCATGCTCATCAAGCTGGAAAGGTGGTGTAGCAGCGGTATTGAGCACTTCTACTTCTTTGGCCAGTACCTCAATCATACCCGTGGGCATATTGGGGTTTTGAGTACCTTCTGGACGCAGCCGGACACGCCCGGTAATACGCAAGACGTATTCGCTGCGGACGCGGTCGGCATGGGCAAACGCCTCGGCGGTATCAGGGTCTACAACGAACTGAGCGATGCCATCGCGATCGCGCATGTCGAGAAAAATGACCCCACCGTGATCACGGCGACGGTGCACCCAACCACATACGGTGACCGTTTGATCCACCAAAGTTTCGTTAAGCTGGCCGCAATAATGGCTGCGCATGTCTAATCCTGTTCTGTTACGTGGCAATGAGATTGTCGCGGGGCGTTACGCCCCTGACAGCCGCAGCTAAGCAGCGGCGCCTTTATTCGTTGGTGCGCTGGGGGATTCAGTTTTTGAACCCGTAGCGCTGGAAGCGGTTTGGCCATCAGCGACCAAATTCTTCTTACTGCCTGTCTTAAAATCAGTTTCGTACCAACCGCCGCCCGCTAAGCGAAAACCTGCCGCTGAAACTAAGCGTTCAAGTCCGTTGCGCTGGCAGGCAGGACACTCTTTGAGTGGGTCCGCACTGATTTTCTGTAATTTTTCCATGCGATGGCCGCAGGCCTTGCACTCGTACTCATAGATGGGCATGTTGATGACTCCTGAAAAGCTCAACTCCAACAGACTGGTTTTTCACAGGCTAACGTTTTGATAAAAATGACGTTAACAGGCTGTAAATATGTGGCCTGTCGGGATAAATTCCAAGACTGCGGTTGATAGAGCGACACATTATACCCTTTTGTGCCCCCTGCCGGGCAAGGCCAAGCGCCTACTGGCAGTTAATGGAGAAAATAAAATGCCCCATGCGGTCATGCTGGATGCCCAAAGCTTAGGGCCCGATATTGATTTAACCGCAATTCAAACAGTTGTTAGCCATCTTGAAGTGTACGGTAAAAGCACCTCAGAACAAGCGCTTGAACGTCTTGCAGACGCCGAAGTTGCTATCGTCAACAAGGTGAAATTAGATGCGCAGACGTTAACACAGCTGCCCAAATTACGGCTTATTTGCGTGCTAGCAACCGGGCTTAACAATATCGATCTAGAAACAGCTAAAGCACAAAATATTGACGTTAAAAATGTTACCGCTTATGGAACCGCCAGCGTTTCACAGCATACGCTAATGCTAATGCTGACATTGGCAAATCGTCTGCCACGCTACCAGGCGGATATTGCTGCCGGGAAGTGGCAACAAAGTGACTTTTTTTGTTTACAAGAGCACTCAACCCTACAGCTAGCAGGCAAGCAGTTAGTGATGGTTGGTCAAGGTGAACTTGGCTCGGAAGTAGCACGCTTAGCAGAAGCATTTGGTATGCAGGTGACGTTTTCCGCACGGCCGGGAAACGAGGCTGCCGACCAGCGACCGTCTCTCGATGAACTGTTACCCAGGGCAGATATCATAAGCCTACACTGCCCCCTCAATGAGGCTACCCACCATCTCATCAATCAAGAGCGGCTGGCAAAAGCGAAGTCTTCGCTACTGCTTATCAACTGCGCGCGAGGTGGCGTTATCGATGAAGCCGCCGCCCTAGAAGCGTTACGCAATGGCCAGATTGGTGGGCTGGCAGTGGATGTATTGCCTACAGAACCGCCTCGCGAGGGCCATGCGCTGTTAGAAGCGCTGGCGAATGCGGAGCCGCTGAACCTGATTGTTACGCCCCATAACGCTTGGATTACCCCTGAAGCCCGTCAAAACATTGTGGCGTTAACGGCAGACAACATTACGGCGTGGCAAACAAGCGCAAAGTAAGCGCCCATTAATACGTCGAGAAATGATCAGGAGCGTGGTAGTCATCCAACACTTCAAACGTAACATGGGTGACCCGCGCTCCATCTGGCCCTTGCCATAGCCACTCGCCAAGCGCAGTCACAGCGTCGGTTTCTCCACACATTGCCACCTCCACACGACCATCTGGCAAGTTTTTAGCGTAGCCTGTAATGCCCAGCTTAAGCGCCTGCGCTTGCGTGCTATTTCGATACCACACGCCCTGAACCTTTCCTGTCACATAAGCACGAACACAACGTTTTTCCATGATGTAGCTCCTGTTTAAATTAACTCGCGTTTAACCAGAACTGCGCTGTTACGAGGAACCAATGGGCGGCCACGACGCAATAGCAGCGAGCGTGTAAAGGCAGCACCAAACAGTAGAATTAACGAGCTGTAGTAGACCCATAGCAATATCATCACCACTGAGCCTGCGGCGCCATACGTAGACGCAGTAGCCGTGTAGGCTAGATACACGGCGATGATGTTGCGCCCTATTGTAAAGAGCACAGCTGTCACTACTGCCCCAATAAACACATCTTGCCAACTCAAAACCACATCCGGCAATACCTTAAAAATCGTCGCAAAAAGCAGCACAACGACTGCCAATGAAATTAACGACTCAAGCGATGTGGTAAATAAGCTGGCATAAGGAAGGAGGTGATCGGTCGCTTGCAGCATTCCCCTTATTACTACCCCAAGCACCAAAGAGACAAGCAGAATGAAGCCAATTGAGAGCACCACTGTCAGCGACAGCAAACGGTTTTTGATAAATATAAACATGCTATTTGAGGTGGGTTTAGCCGTTACGCCCCAAATGGTATTGAGCGAAAACTGCATTTGCGCAAAGACGGTGGTCGCGCCAACGATTAGTGCAGCAAACCCAAGCAACGTGGGCAGCAAACCAGACTCTTCAATGCGCGACTGCGCCACCGCCTGCTCAATCGCAGAAGCAGCATCTACGCCTAACGTTCCCTGTAATTGAGCAACGATTTGCCCTTGGGCAGCGTCTTCACCCAGCACCACCCCAATAACAGTTACCGCAATGATGACAGTGGGCGCTAATGAAAATAGCGTGTAAAACGCCAACGAACCTGCATAACTAAATGCGTTGCGCTCTAACCATAAGGAAGTTGCGTCTTGTACTACCTTCCACCAAAAAATAAGTGTGCGCTTGAACATATCCATTCCCTTAAACGACTTTATGGGGCGTCCGTGTCAATCATTAACGCCTGCTCGAGATAGTAAGCATACCTAACCCTAGCGCTGGGTGCAGGTATGACCACATTGCGTCACTTCGCAGCCCACTCCATAATGGCGCTCATTTATCAACGATCAAGGAAGCCCTATGAACTCGGATGCTGTTGAATCTGCTATGGCTTACGACTTTGATTGCTTGGTATTTATCGGACGCTTCCAGCCTCCCCACCTGGGGCATTTAGCGATCATCCGAGAAGCGCTTAAACAGGCGAGACAGGTCATTGTGTTGGTGGGGTCCGCTTGGCAGGCTCGTTCGTTACGCAACCCATGGCATTTTGATGAACGCCAAGCCATGATTCGTTCTGGCTTTGATGATGATGATAACCAGCGCCTAGAAATTACGCCGCTGCTGGACGCTCTTTATAATGACGATGTATGGGTAAGAGACGTTCAACGGAAAGTTCGTGACCTCGCTGCACCTGCCAACGCCCGCTTGCCACGCATTGGGTTAATAGGCGCAAGCCGTGGGCAGTCTAGTTATTATTTATCGCTTTTCCCCCAGTGGGAGTCAGTGAGCGTACCCTTAGTAGAAGGCATTTCGGCGAGCCAAATACGCGAGCGTCTGTTTCGCTCGCTGGGCTCTACCGATGACTACCTTAGCACCGGTGCATATCACGACTTGCCGCCTGGAGTGGTAAAACGTGTGGGCAGCTTTTGCCAAGGCGACGCCTACCATCAGCTGTTAGAAGAGCAGCAATTACTCGACCAATACCGGCAGGCGTGGGCACACGCGCCCTACCCACCTATTTTTGTTACCGTTAACGCGGTGGTCGTCCAGTCGGGGCACGTGTTATTGGTTAAACGTACGGCGGCTCCCGGTAAAGGTTTGTTTGCTCTACCGGGGGGCTTTATTAACCCCCATGAGCGACTGTTAGATGCTTGCTTAAGGGAGTTGCGCGAACGGCTGCGTCTCAAAGTGCCCGAACCCGTTTTAAAAGGTTCCCTTCGCGGGCAGCGCTTATTTGACGAGCCGCATCGTAGTTGGCGGGGACGCACGCTAGCAGAAGCATTTTACTTCGCTCTTCGTCCTGACCAGCAGCTACCACGCCTTAAACCGGTTCGCGGGGGGGACCATGCGCGCTGGGTGGCATTGGCGGATTTAAGGCCGGAGAGCTTGTTTGAAGACCACTTTTTTATTATTCAAAATTTTTTAGGGCTCCCCGCCGACTTTAGTAGTTTTTAGGCTTAGCGGCGTCAGAAGACATCGACGCCGCTTAACTATGCCTGTAGAAAATCCCTTGGCAACTTCATCATCTGACGCCATAGCCGCTCAACGCCTGGTTTATGCACTAATGAGCAGCGGTAAAGACGAATCTCGAGAGGAATATCCCAGCTTTCATCTCCTGCCCTTACCAGTCGACCACTTTTTAATTCCTCACGGATACAAAAATCCGGGATCCACGCGGTGCCAACACCTTGTAACACCATACCCTTTAAACCTTCGGCCATGGCGGTTTCGTAAACCGTGCGAAGCTTCATACGCAGCGGGTCATTCTTCAGCAGCATTCGGACACTGCGGCCTAAAAATGCCCCCTGAGTGTAGGCTAAATAAGGAATGGAGCTATCACGCTGCAGCGAAAAAAGCGGCTCGCCATTCTCGTCAGGAAGGGTGACGGGTAACATTTTCACTTTCCCGATTGAAAACGAGGGGAATACTTCTGCATCTAACTGCATGGTGGCAAACGGGTCATAGTAAGCCAACATCAGGTCACAATTACCCTCTCGCAGCACATGAATGGCCTCCCCCACATTCATAGCAACCAAGCGGGTAGGCAACTCGCCTAATCCTTTTTGTAACCGCGATATCCATGGCGGATAAAAGCTCAGCGCTAGTGAGTGAGCAGCAACGATATCCAGCGCTTCGTTAGCAATAGATAAACCTCGAAGATGCCCTAGTGACTCATTTAACTGTTCAACCAAGTTTCGGGCGGTAATTAAAAAAAGTTGACCCTCCGACGTCAAACCTATCGGGGTTGTGGTGCGGTCAACCAGCGTCACGCCGATTGCTTGCTCTAAAGCCCGGATACGGCGGCTAAAAGCTGGCTGTGTTACATGTCGCTGTTTTGCCGATGCAGAAAAACTACGTGTATTTGCCAACGCGACAAAGTCTTCTAGCCATTTTGTTTCTAAATTCACCCAAAACTCCTTGTGCCCAACCATTCGCAGCTGTTTTCGGCGCTCCGTTGATCACTGAATTGGCGCAGTCAAATAAGCAGCCCTTGATACGACTTTTTTCCACATAGGACGCTGGTTTATTTCATCCATGGTAACGCGTCGGCAGTGAGCAAAGTCCTCTTCCAGCATCTTACTTACTTCCGCAGCAAATGCTGAACTGGGGATAAAAGCAGTAATTTCAAAATTGAGTCGAAATGAGCGGTTATCCAGATTCACGGTACCTACACTTGCTGCTTCATCATCAATCAAGATCACTTTTTGATGTAAAAACCCAGGAAGATAACGGTATATTTTAACGCCTGCTCTTAACATATCGGGTAGAAATGAGAATGCTGACAAGAATACCAGCAGATGATCTGGCCGCTCAGGAATCATCACACGGACATCAAGCCCCCGCATCGCCGCTAAACGAAGCGCATCTTGTACTCCTTGATCAGGCACAAAATAGGGGCTAGTCACCCACAGCCTTTCATTCGCACTATGAATTAACTGTTGAATTAACAGGCTTGCAGTGTCCTGTTTATCCGCAGGGCCGGAAGGTACGATAACAACTTGGTGGTCTTCTTGCGGATGGGTTTCTGCATGCCAATTAAGCGTGATGACCTCATTGGTCGCCCAGTGCCAATCTTCCCAAAAAGCTTCTTGCAGGCCCAAAACACTCGGCCCTTGCAAGGCTAAGTGGGTATCCCGCCATGGGCCATGACGAGCACCCTGCCCCAAATACTCTACCCCAACATTAAAACCACCAACCCAGCCCTTCTTGCCATCGGTCACCATAATTTTGCGGTGGTTACGAAAATTAAGCTGAAACCGATGCTTGAAACCTCGCGAAGAACGAAAGGCTTTTACGTCAATGCCCTCTTTGGTGAGCTCTCGAAAATAGCTTTGATTAAGCTTTCGGCTGCCTACTTCATCATAAAGAAAGTAAACACGTACACCCCGCTGTGCAGCTTGAGTCAAGTGCCGCTGCAATCGACGCCCTAGCTCATCGTCACGAACGATAAAAAACTGAAGCAACAGATAATCTTTAGCATCGTCTATGCCATCGAAAAGACTTTTAAAGGTCGCTTCACCATCAATGAGTAGTTCTGCACTGTTGCCCCTCGTTAAAGGCATCATCGCCAGCTGCTCCACAGCCTGAATATCGGCATTTTTAGGCTGTGCAACGTGGGGTTTAACGTTGTTCCTGTAGCGTGCCAACACTCGCCTTAGAACGTTATCTCGGGCGCCTCTCGCCGAAACATAGCCATAAAACCGTGGCCGCCCAAAAAACCAGTACGCTGGTAATGCCACGTAAGGAAACGTAAGCAATGAAATAATCCACGCAACAGCACCTTGAGAGGTACGGCTCGACATTAACGCCATGATGGCTGACACAATCCCCAAAAGGTGTATCAGCATAATACCTGTCCCTAATAACCATGAGGTCATTGACTATTCCTCGCCATCCGGTAGGGATCCTTTGTTTGATCGATTTACTGCCAATGCACAAAAGCCCCGCGTAGGACGGGGCTTCTTTATTTCACGTATTGCTTATAAAGATATCAAGCAATTAAGCCGACTGAGCAATAATTTCCTTCCATTTGGCTGGCCCGGTTTGATGGACAGAAGTACCAAGACTGTCTACCGCAACGGTTACCGGCATGTCTTCCACTTCAAATTCGTAGATTGCTTCCATGCCCAGATCTTCAAAGCCGACCACACGAGATTTTTTAATTGCTTGGGCTACCAAGTAAGCCGAGCCGCCCACCGCCATTAAATAAACCGCTTCGTTGTCACGAATTGCGTCAATGGCTATTTGGCCACGTTCAGCTTTACCTACCATGCCTAATAAGCCCGTCTCTTCCAGCATAGTCCTGGTAAATTTATCCATTCGCGTCGCAGTAGTAGGGCCTGCTGGGCCAACCACTTCATCGCCAATGGGATCAACGGGGCCTACGTAGTAGATAAACCGGCCTTTCATATCAACAGGCAGCGGCTCCCCTTTTGCAATCATATCAACCATGCGCTTATGTGCCGCATCACGCCCAGTCAATAACTTGCCATTTAAAAGAAGCGTATCACCCGGCTGCCAGGTTTTAACTTCTTCAGGCGTTACGGTATCTAGGTTAACGCGTTTAACGTTATCCCCTGCTTCTCGGGTAATTTGCGGCCAGTCTTCAAGCTTAGGGGCAGGCAGTGCAACAGGGCCTGAACCATCTAGCGTAAAGTGAGCATGACGGGTGGCTGCACAGTTGGGGATTATCGCCACCGGCTTATTAGCGGCGTGGGTCGGATAATCTTTGACTTTAATATCCAGCACGGTGGTCAAGCCACCTAACCCCTGGGCACCGATGCCGCTTTTGTTCACTTTATCGAACAATTCAAGACGCAACTCTTCAGCACGGTTACTTGGGCCACGGGCTTGTAAGTCTTGAATATCAATAGGATCCAGCAGCGCTTCCTTGGCAATTTCCATGGCCTTTTCAGCGGTACCACCGATGCCAATACCCAGCATACCCGGTGGGCACCAGCCTGCCCCCATTTTTGGCAGCTGTTCCATTACCCAATCCACTACGCTATCGGAAGGATTGAGCATGGCAAATTTAGATTTTGCTTCACTGCCACCACCTTTAGCAGCCACATGAATATCGACTTTATCGCCAGGTACGATCTTGTAATGGATAATTGCCGGCGTGTTGTCTTTAGTATTTTCACGCTTGCCATCGGGGTCGGCTAGCACTGAGGCACGCAGAACGTTATCCGGCAGCTTATAGGCGCGACGAACGCCCTCATTGATCATATCATCAAGGCTAAGCTCCGCATCCCAAGTGACGTTCATACCAACATGTACAAAGACCGTTACAATGCCGGTATCTTGGCAAATCGGGCGGTGGCCAGTGGCACACATACGCGAATTGATCAGAATTTGCGCTATAGCATCTTTAGCAGCGGGATTTTCTTCGCGCTCGTAGGCGGCTGCCATGGCATCAATAAAGTCTTTCGGATGATAGTAAGAGATGTACTGCAGAGCATCGGCAACGCTTTGTATCACGTCGTCCTGGCGGATCACGGTCATGGTCAAACAGCTCCTCGGTTATCGTCTTTTCCGCGGCCGTTAGTCGTCACTACTGCTATGGACTAATGCGTCAAACGTGGCCGTCTGGGTGTGGGAGGAGTATACCGTATTGCCTAGAGAGCGGCAGCCGCTCAACGCTGCTTCCGAGCCATAAATGCTAATGTTTTGATCTAAGCTTTAAGAAAACAGCAGGATAACGGTATAAAATACTTTAAGGGGAAAGCAACTGACAGCAGGGGCATAAATACAGCCGACGTGACCCAACCATCATTCGCTCAATAATGCTGCCGCAGCGGTGGCACGATAACCCTGCACGCTCAAAGGCGCTAAAACGCCACTGCCTGCGTGGCTCCTTCGCAGCAATTGCCTGCTCAACCCACGCGTCAAGGTTAGTAACTCCTGCCTGGCGGTATGCCCGATGAGTGATATCAATAATAGAGTCGGCTAGTAGCGAGAGCTGAACAGCCGTTAAATCCACAGGTCGCATTTTAGGGTGAAGCTTAGAAAAAAATAGAATTTCTGTTCGCAGGTAATTACCCAAGCCTGCCACCAGCCGCTGATCTAACAACAGCGCCCCCAAGCTTCTCCGCCGGAACTGGGGGTCATTTAAGCGCTTTTGTACATCACCTGATGTTACCTGCTGGCTCAACAGGTCAGGACCTAAACGCGCTAAAAATGGGTGTGAATCTAGCGCATTTTCATGCCATAGCGACACATCCGATGCGCTATAAAGGCTCGCCGCCCTGCCCTCTGCTGTTAAACGAACGCGAAGAGAGCGTTTGGTCGGGGGCGGCTTATCTTCTGAATGGAGCTTCCATACCCCATACAGCTGATTATGAGAGTACAGCACCCGCTGATCTGCAAAGCGAATCAGCATCGCCTTTCCCCAGGTATCCACTGCGTTTACTTGAATGCCGATTAACGAACTAGCCTGTTTAGCAAGCTCGGGGAATGCAAACCACACATCATCCAAGGTTTTACCACGCAGCTGCTTTTCAATTTTATCAGCAGCACGGCGAATTTCAGGACCTTCCGGCATTGTTTACCCCAGCGCCAGCTGCTTTTCTTTCATTTGATGAAGCTGATCACGTAGACGCGCCGCCTCTTCAAACTCGAGGTTCTGTGCTGCTTCAAACATGGCGTCCTCAAGCTTACTAATAGCGCCTAGCAGGTCTTGTTTGCTCATGGTGGTTACATCGTACTCGGCGGCATTTTCCGCCACTTTGCGCTCTGAACCACGGCGACGACTGCTCTTTTTACCGGGCGCTTGGGCAGCTTCAAGAATATCGGCTACCGATCGCGTGACCGTAGTGGGAGTAATGCCATGTTTTTCATTGTGCTCGACCTGTTTGGCGCGGCGCCGATCGGTCTCATCAATCGCTTTGCGCATTGAGTCAGTGATTCTGTCGCCATAGAGTATCGCTTTACCGTTGGCGTTACGGGCAGCGCGGCCAATGGTTTGAATCAGCGAGCGCTCGGCGCGTAAAAAGCCCTCTTTATCCGCATCCAGAATAGCCACCAGCGACACTTCGGGTATATCCAACCCTTCGCGAAGCAGGTTAATCCCTACTAATACATCAAATTTACCCAGCCGCAGGTCACGAATAATCTCAACCCGCTCCACCGTATCGATATCGGAGTGCAAATAGCGCACACGAATACCGTGCTCATCCAGGTATTCGGTTAGGTCTTCAGACATACGCTTGGTCAAGGTGGTCACAAGCACACGCTCGCCAACGGCGGTACGTAAGCCGATTTCAGAAAGCAGGTCGTCTACTTGGGTGCTTGCCGGGCGAACTTCTATCTCAGGGTCTAACAGCCCGGTTGGCCGCACCACCTGTTCAACTATCTGGCTGGCGTGCTCTGCTTCATATTTCCCCGGCGTGGCTGAGACAAAAATCGTCTGCGGGCTTATCGCTTCCCACTCCTCAAACTTCATCGGCCGGTTGTCCAGCGCTGAGGGGAGCCGGAAGCCATACTCGACTAGCGTCTCTTTGCGTGAACGGTCGCCCTTATACATACCGCCTACCTGGGGCACGCTAACGTGGGACTCATCTATAAACAGCAGTGCGTCATCGGGCAAGTAATCGAAGAAAGTCGGTGGCGGCTCACCTGGGGCACGCCCCGAGAGATAGCGCGAGTAGTTCTCAATGCCGTTGCAATAACCCAGCTCCAGCATCATCTCAATATCGTAAAGGGTGCGCTGCTCAAGACGTTGCGCTTCCACCAGCCGCTCGTGCTTGCGCATCCATTCCAGGCGTTCTTTGAGCTCGCCCTTGATGGCATCAATGGCCCCCAAAATAGTTTCCCGCGGCGTAACGTAGTGCGATTTTGGGTAGATGGTCATACGCGGCACCTCCCCACGGACAGCACCGGTCAACGGATCAAACAGGCGAATGGTGTCAATCTCGCTGTCAAATAGTTCAACCCGTACCGCCTCTTCATCTGAGTCTGCCGGGAAGATATCAATCACATCGCCGCGTACTCGGTAAGTACCCCGACGAAAATCCATATCGTTGCGGGTATATTGCAGCTCAGCTAGGCGGCGCAGAAAAGCCCGCTGATCAATCAGCTCACCACGGGAAAAATGCAGGCGCATTTTCAGGTACTGGTTGGGGTCACCCAGGCCATAGATAGCTGAAACCGATACGACGATTAACGCATCACGACGCTCCAGCAGGGCTTTAGTAGCTGACAGACGCATTTGTTCGATATGGTCATTAATCGAAGCATCTTTCTCGATAAACGTATCGGAAGAGGGAACGTATGCTTCCGGCTGATAGTAATCGTAATAAGAGACAAAATACTCAACCGCGTTGTCTGGGAAAAACGACTTAAATTCCCCGTAGAGCTGGGCAGCAAGTGTTTTATTAGGCGCCATGACGATGGTAGGCCGCTGCAGCTGCTGTACCACATTTGCCATGGTAAACGTCTTACCTGAACCGGTTACCCCCAGCAGGGTTTGATGGGCAAGTCCCGATTCCAGCCCGCTGATTAAACTACGGATTGCCGTTGGCTGATCACCGGCAGGCTTAAATTTTGACTGTAGCCTGAACTCCTTGCTCATCATTACTCCCGTTCTGAGGGTGAAACACTCAGTATGCAGCGTTACTCGGTGTGCGTCGTAATTTCTACTGTCGCCTGGGTCATCAGTCGCTGGATAGGGCAGCGATGGCTGATCTCTTCCAGCTTGGTGCGCTGCTCAGGGTCTTCAATCCCGTGCAGCATCAACGTGACGGCCAGGCTGTAGACACCTTTTCTTTCTTGGCTATCATCGCGCTGCACCTTCACGGTGATTCCCTCTAGAGGCCACTGCTTACGCTTCGCGTACATTTGCACGGTAATCGCTTTACAGGTACCCAGCGCGATATCGAAGTAATCATGGGGGTCGGGGGCACTACCATCACCACCAACGACCGGTGGCACATCCGAGTACAGCGCCTCCAAACCGTCGACCTCAACCCGTTGACGAAAAACGCGATTGCGCTCGCTAATAATAGTGATGGGCTTATGCATTACGATACCTTTACTCCTAGGTTAAGTTTTTCAACGGCTTTAATAAGCGTCTCCCGCTTAGCACGTCCTTCTACCTCAGCGCCATAACGGCCCACCTCAGCGCTATCGACGCCATCTAATATCATTAATGCAGTGGTGATTTTATTGACCTGTTCAGGGGTGGTTACGCCCTTAAACGTTAGTGATTGATAAGCCATCCGCCACCCTTTTGAAAAATGAATCTATGGTCAGGCGATTGCCGAAACCTATACAAATATGCTGCACAGTACCGGTGCAGTAAGAATGTCTAGTATGCCATAGCTGTCTTGCAATTGGCTCACGGCGCCCTCACCTAACTAAGTCGCGTTTCAGTTTCATTCTTAAAATACAGTTTGTATGCTCTACATACATTAGCACTCTGCATCCATTATGCGCTCTACACGAAACTATTGCCGCTTAGGCATAGCTAGCTAATAGCCAGATACTAGCAACCACCTGCAATCAGGAGTTTTTATGGCGGCCGCCACTTTCCAGACCCAGCTAAATCGCAATGTACGTCTTACCCACCTTGGCGCTCTGGATGTGATAGGTGCGGATGCAGAGAAATTTCTGCAGGGTCAGACCAGCGCCCAAGTCAGTTTAGCGAATGGCCACTTTGCACCGCTAACCTGCTTTTGCACCCCAAAAGGTAGAATGCTGGCTAATGCTCAGATACTACGCTTAAGTGAAGAGCACTTCCGCTTGATAATGAGCGCTTCGCTAGTCGACATACTGGCAACACACTTAAAAAAATTCGCCGCTTTTTACCGTACAGAGTTAGTCACCCAGCCTACGCTTACCTTTGTTGGCGCCAGCGCAGACGCCCTGCCGTTAGCCAAGGCAACGGGTATGACGCTACCTGACCTACCCGACACCCAGAACAGCAACGGCGAAACGCTTGTGCTGCGTATACCAGGCCAAGCACGCTGGCTATTTTGCCTCAAAGATAGTTCGCACCATGAACTGAGCGATGACGACCAATCGCGCAATGCGTGGCATCTTGAAGACATCCGCAATGGCATAGCATGGCTTACCGACGCACAGCAGGATCATTTCTTGCCACAGATGCTTAACTGGGAAGCCTTAGGAGGGATCAGCTTTAAAAAGGGCTGTTATACCGGCCAGGAAGTCGTCGCGCGGGCTCATTTTCGTGGCCAGGTAAAAAAACGCATGGTGCGCGCCTCAGTTCCCGCGACCACATTGCCTAGCACAGGTGATGCTTTGATAGATGCTGACGGTAAACGCGCTGGAGAAGTGGTGAGCAGCGCGTTCAGTGAAGAGCAGCACGTGGAGCTGTTAGCGGTTGTGAGCACTAAAGTTATCGAAGATACGCCTGCTATTTTTTGGCAAGATAAATCTGTAACGCTCTGTTCGCTACCTTATGCTCTTGAGCGCTTAGATCCTGAACAATTAGCCGTTAACGTGAATGCATAACAGCCTGATAATCACTTAAGCCTTAATAATTAACAAGCCCAAACAGTCGCGCTGCATTCGCGCTACTTAGTGCCGCGACCTCCTCCGCCGTTTGGTTGCGTAGCGATGCGACGGCTTTACAAACGCCTGCCACTCGACAAGGTTCATTACGTTGGCCCTGATACCCGCTAAGGGGCATATCAGGGCTATCCGTTTCCAGCACAAAGCCATCGTCTGGTAACTGACTAACCACGCGACGCAGTCGCTGGGCACGCTCAAAGGTAACGCTGCCCCCCAAGCCTAGCGTATAGCCAAGCTGCAAAAACCTATCAGCCTGTTGGTAAGACCCCGCAAATGCATGAATCAAACCACCCCTAGGCAACGCAAGCTCGCGCAACCGTTTGCTGACGGTGTCGTTCGCTTTGACACAGTGTACTACCACCGGCAGTGCATACTGTTTGGCGAGCCGCAACTGGGCATCAAAATAGCGCCACTGCTCATCTAAGGTATTTGTAAAACGCCCGTCGATGCCGCACTCACCGACAGCGACGAAATGCTTATTTTCCGCAATCTGTTGCTCCAGAGCATCAAGATCCTGCTCCTGGTGCTCGGCGATAAAATAGGGATGTAAGCCTAGACACAGGCTGACATCCGAGCGCTCCCCTAGCTTAAGCACATTGGGCCAGCGAGTTCGTGTGGTACCCGGCACCACAAAATGGCCCACACCCACCGCTTTGGCCGCATTGATAACATCGAGGCGATCATCATCAAACGCGGCAAAATCGAGGTGGCAGTGGGCATCTATCAACATAGGCAGTGAGCTTAATGCTCGCGAGTCGGCTGGAAGCGGATGTCGGGCCAACGCTCCTGGGTCATCTGCAAGTTAACCCGGGTTGGCGCAATGTAGGTAAGATACCCTCCCCCATCGATTGCCAAATTGGTACTGGCCTTGCGCTTGAACTCCTCCAGCATCTTGGCATCTTCACAATATACCCAGCGCGCCGTTTGCACGTTGACGCCTTCATACAGGCAGTCAACTTTGTACTCTTCCTTCAACCGGTGGGCGACCACGTCAAACTGGAGCGTACCTACCGCACCTAAAATTAAGTCATTATTGTCCATCGGCATAAATACTTGAGTAGCCCCCTCTTCTGAAAGCTGCTGAAGTCCCTTCTGCAGTGCCTTCATTTTCAATGGGTCTTTTAAGCGCACACGCTTAAACAGCTCCGGGGCAAAGTGAGGAATGCCGGTAAAGCGCATATCTTCACCCACCGTAAAGGTATCGCCGATCTGAATAGTGCCATGGTTGTGTAAACCAATAATATCGCCCGGCCACGCCTCTTCTACCTGCGAGCGATCCGAGGCCATAAAGGTCAACGCATCGGCAATTTTCACATCCTTACCAATACGCACATGGCGCATTTTCATGTTTTTTTCATACTTTCCCGAACATACGCGCAAGAAGGCAATGCGGTCTCGATGATTCGGGTCCATGTTGGCCTGAATTTTAAAGACAAAACCGGTAAAGCGCTCATCGTGAGCGGTCACTTCACGCGTATCGGTATTGCGGGGTTGGGGCGCCGGGGCATGCTCTACAAAGCCATCCAACATTTCGCGTACGCCAAAGTTCCCCATGGCAGTACCAAAATAAACGGGTGATAACTCGCCGCGGCGGTAAGCCTCAAGGTCAAACTCATGGGACGCACCGCGTACTAACTCAACCTCCATACGCAGTTCTTCTGCTTGCTCTTCACCCAACACAGCATCCACTTCAGGGTTATCTAACCCTTCAATACGCTTATCGTCAGGAATGCGACTACCCTGACCTTGGGTATACAGATGAACAACGTCGTTATAGAGGTGATACACCCCTTTGAAGTGCCGTCCCATGCCAATCGGCCAGGTCATCGGCGCACACTGAATGTTTAATACGGTTTCTACTTCATCCATCACCTCAATGGGGTCGCGGATATCACGATCCATCTTATTGATGAAAGTCAGGATAGGCGTAGTGCGCAGACGACACACCTCCATCAGCTTGATGGTGCGATCCTCAACCCCTTTTGCGCCATCAATCACCATTAACGCTGAATCGACCGCTGTCAGCGTGCGGTAAGTATCTTCGGAGAAGTCTTCATGCCCTGGCGTATCTAGCAGGTTTACAATACGCCCACCATAGGGGAACTGCATCACCGAGGTGGTTACCGAGATACCCCGCTCCTGCTCCATCTTCATCCAGTCAGAAGTAGCATGACGGTCATTGCGCTTACTCTTCACCGAGCCAGCCATCTGGATAGCGTTCCCAAACAGCAGCAGCTTTTCAGTGATAGTTGTTTTACCCGCGTCAGGGTGTGAAATGATAGCAAAGGTACGGCGCAGTTCAGCTTCGCGCGCTATGTTAGCGTCAGACATTAGGCTCTCTGAAAGATGGTGCAATATTCAATCCGGGGAAGCGCGTACAACAGCGGCGCTTGAGTGGGTATATGGTAACGCAACTAGGCCATAACGGCATACCACGAGGTGACGACCATGTATCTCAAGCAAAAACAATGCACAAAAAAACGCCGGATAACCGACGTTTGAAATGGTACATTCCAGAAAAGCGACTGCTTACGCGAGGCCTCTTTGACAGTTTTTTGATGGCTTTTTACGATAGCTTTTTGCAATAGCTCTTTGTGATAGCTCTTTGCAAAACATCTATGCGAATGTATTGACCTGAGTACCTAGGCTACCCTCTTGCGCAAGATCCGGCTCAGCACCCGCAGTTGATGATGCCAGAACCTCTGTTACTTGGTTAGCCTGATCCTCAAGTGCCTCTCTAAAAACTTGCATTTGAGCTTGCTCAGCGGTTTGCGCTTGGTTCATGTACAGAGCGGTGCTTACTGCATTGCTTGCGGCAACATCCATATTTCACCTCACATTTCAAAAAATACGCTTCAAGCGTAGCAAATCCGGGACCTTCACACCAAATTTCTCATCACCTAGGTTCAGACATCTCATCAGATAGGTCGCTTTCTAGGGCAGCTTTAATACCCTCTGCCGTGCTAATTAAAAACGGTCTGCGCGGAACGGCGCCATATCGATAGCCGTTGGCTTATTTTCCATCATATCGGCAAGCAACTGTCCTGTGGCTGGCCCCAACGTAAACCCTTGGTGGCCATGGCCAAATGCCAACCACAGCCCTGGGTGACGCGGTGCTGGGCCAATCACCGGCTTCATATCCGGCAAGCATGGGCGTGCGCCTTTCCAAGCAGCTGCGTCGCACCGCTCGCCAAGCGGAAAAACGGTGCGAGCCACTTTTTCGGCGGCACCCAACTGCTGCTCATGAGCCGGCGACTCAAGTCGATCAAGCTCTGCGCCTGTCGTCAGCCTCACGCCCGCGTTCATAGGCGCCAGCAAATAGCCCACCTCTGCGTCCATCAGCCAGTAATTAAGCTTAGCATTGGTTTGCGTTGCATAGTGCATGTGGTAACCACGCTTAACAAAGGTCGGGAAGTGGTAACCCAATTTTTTCATCCACTCACCTGCCCACGGCCCAAGCGCCACGACAACCTCATCGGCTTCTAACGTTTCAGCAGCAGTATCGACTTTCCAACCCTCTCCTTCTTGCTGGAAACCATTAATATCGGTTTGCAAGATTCGTCCGCCTTGCTCAACAAACGAAGCAGCGTATGCAGCTACTAGCCCACCCGGATCGGCAACTGTCCATGGATCGAGCCAATGAATAGCCCCGATAATATCACTGCTTAAATCCGGCTCTTTCGCAGTCAGAGCAGCACGATCTAACACCGCAAACTGCACGTTATATAGCGCTCGCGCCTCTTCTGCCTCTTTCACACGTTTGGCAAGCTTTTCAGGCGTACGATAAATTTCCAACCACCCTTCACGGCGAACTAAATGATCCGCGCCAGCGGCTTCAATCATTGGCCCATGGGTCTCTAAGCAGAGCTCAATCAATGAAGCCCACTCAGGAATAATTTTCTTATAAAGCCGCGAAGATGAGTGGTGCCAGTAGCTAAGCAAAGGTGATGCTGCATTAAACATGCCCGCCGGGCGATAACGAATATCCACACGGTTATTCGGCAATACGCTGAGAATAGTCTTCATGTCCCGAGGAAAGGGGTAAGGCCTAACTGCTTCCCGCTGAATAATGCCCGCATTACCAAAGGAGGTTTCACGGCCAGGCTGGCTGCGATCGACGAGTGTCACCTGGTGACCACGCTGCTGTAAGTGCCATGCAATGCTGACGCCTACCATTCCTGCCCCTAACACCACCGATTGACGCGCCATTTTGATGCACTCCTTTCTTAACAATGATTGCGCATATAAGCCCAGGTAGCTGCGCAAGTAACTTGTTGAAAAATATCACTATCTGACAAGCTTTAACACAGTCATAAAAACTGTTTTTTAGTGTATTTTTAGATATTCATGTCGCAAAAAACACAAATACGGATGACTTCACTAAACGCGGCACAACAATTGCTTAATATCTATCAGCACCACGGTTACCCATCTATCAGTGTGCGTAACGAAAAGGTCTATCAGGGCTTGATGAAGCGGGCCTGACAGCTAGTAGCACCATAGCAGTGCTGAATACGCACCAATACTGCACAAGGGTTTGCCAATGTCTTACGGTTTTGACACTACGTTAATCGATACGCTTTGGGTGTTGTGGGCAGCCGCATTAGTTTTCGTTATGCAAGCGGGGTTTTTGTGCCTTGAAGCTGGCACAACACGAACTAAAAATGCCATCAACGTCGCCATGAAAAACTTAGCGGACTTTGCCATCGCCGTCAGTGTGTTTTGGCTTGCTGGTTTTGGGATGATGTTTGGAGCCTCCCACTCAGGCTGGATTGGCACATCATTGTTTGGCTGGGATCTTGAATCGGCAAACAGCTGGCTGATAACGGTCTTTATTTTTCAAGCCATGTTTTGTGCCACGGCAGCGACTATCGTGGCGGGGGCTGTGGCTGAGCGAATGACATTTATCGGCTACCTATGGACGGCCTTTTGGATCGCTCTGCTTATCTATCCCATATTTGGCCACTGGGCATGGGGCGGCCTACTAGGCGGATCACCTGGATGGCTAGCAGCACTAGGCTTCGTCGATTTCGCAGGTGCAACAGTAGTTCACAGTGTCGGTGGGTGGGTGGCGCTAGCCGCCGTATTAGTTATTGGCCCAAGGCATGGGCGCTTCCAGCCTGATAAACCGCCCGCCACGTTTCCTGCAGGAAATCTGCCGCTCGCGATGCTTGGTGCCCTGTTCATGATTTTAGGCTGGTTTGGCTTTAATGGAGGAAGCACTTTAACGCTTAGCAGTGCAGTACCCGGCATTCTCGCCAATACCCTACTGGGTGCTGTAGGCGGAGTCTTATCAGCCATGCTAGTGGGCTGGCGCATACGACGCTATGCCGATGTGATGTACGCGATTAACGGCGCAATAGCAGGGCTAGTGGCAGTAACTGCAGGGGCACACGTCCTTTCACTATCAGCCGCATTTTTACTTGGCAGTGTCAGCGGCGTTCTTATGGTTCTTTCGAGCGAGTGGCTGCTAAAGCGCCGCATTGACGATGCAGTGGGCGCAATACCTGCCCACCTAGTGGCGGGCGTTTGGGGAACATTAGCACTTCCCTGGTTTGCCGATATGAGTACTTTAGGCACCGCGCTAAGCCGAACAGACCAATTTGGAATCCAATTGATCGGCGTGATGGTTTGTGGTGCATAGAGCTTTGGCATCGCCTGGCTGCTCTTCAGCGTAACACAGCGCTTTTTACCCCTGCGTGTCTCTGAAGACGCTGAAAAAATGGGTCTTAACTTGGCAGAGCATGGCGCAAAAAATGAGCTTCACCAGCTCCTTGAGCATATGCGACAACACGAGCGGCAGGGTGATATGCACCAACGCATAGACGCCGACCCATTTACTGAAGTAGGCGAGATTGCCGCTGGCTACAACCGGGTTTCCGCCGCCCTTGAGCGCGCCGTAGGCCATACGCAAGTGATGCTCCGCAAATTACGCGATGGTGTGATCACATGGCAGTCTGACGGCACTCTAACCGGCCTAAACCCCGGCGCAGAAGCTTTATTTGGGGTAAACGCTCAACAGCTAGTTGGCCAACCCGTCAGCAAACTATTTCCCAATAACACCCTCCACCCCGGCGCACGTCATGAAGTTAAACTACGCACAAAAGAGCAGCAGGTGCGCTACTTAGAGATTCAGGTAAGCGAAGGCGCCATTGGCTCGGCCTCGGAGTGTTCAGGCATGGTGCGAGATATCACCGAACGCAAACAGCTTCAGGAACAACTGAATCGAGAAAGGGACCTTGCTCGCATAACACTGGCATCCATCGGCGACGGAGTGATTACCTGTGACGTAAGCGGCAACATCACCTTTATGAATACAGAAGCACAACGGCTCACCGGCTGGACATTGGAGGATGCCATTAATCAGCCGATACAAATAGTTTATCAATTATATGATGACGTTAACGAGCAGCTGATTAACAACCCTGCCCGCCAGGTGCTCACCCAGCACGAAGCCGTTCAATACAGCGAACACTGCCAATTATTACACCGATACAGCAAGCGCCACCCAATCCAACACAGTGCAGCACCGATTCGCTCTCGGCGGGGCATCACATTAGGCGCCGTGGTTGTTTTCCAAGACGTAAGCTTGACACAAAAACTCTCTGAACAGCTTAACTACCAAGCAACTCACGATAATCTAACCGGATTAGTCAACCGCCGTGCATTTGAAACCGTGTTAACCAAGCTGCTCGAACACCCAGAGCACTCGCATGTTCTCTGTTACTTAGATCTAGACCAGTTCAAGATTGTTAATGACACCTGCGGCCACCTAGCGGGCGACGAACTGTTAAGGCAAGTAGCGGTAAAACTAAAAACCCACGTGCGCAACAGTGACACGGTTGCTCGCCTTGGCGGTGATGAGTTTGCGCTTATTCTTCCAGACTGCCCATTAGACAAAGCCGCACATATTTGTGAAGCAGTGCGTACTGACATCGAATGCTATAGGTTTGTTTGGCAAAACCACACGTTTGGCATTGGCGTTAGCATTGGCCTGGTGCCGATCACACCTGCACACCCTATGCACTTATCAGATGCCCTTCATGCCGCTGATGCCGCCTGCCACATCGCCAAAGAAGCCGGAAGAAACCGCATTCATAGCCATCAACCCAGTGACCGCCATTTATTAGAGCGCCATGGCGAGCTGCAATGGATTCAACGGTTACAAAACGCTCTTGATAATGACACCTTCCGACTTTTTGCTCAGCCAGTCAGCGCCGTTTGTGGGACAAAACCTGGCTACCAAGAAATACTGTTACGTCTCGAGGAAAACGGCATACTTATTTCGCCCGGCAGTTTTCTACCTGCCGCCGAACGTTACCACTTTATGACACGGATTGATCGCTGGGTAATTCGCAATACGCTTGCATGGCTAACGGATCGACACCGCGGCTCAGATGATAACGAAATCGGCTACTGGGGCATTAACTTGTCTGGAGAATCACTTTCAGATAGTGCTTTTTGCCATGAACTGATTCAACAAGTACGTAAAGCGGGCCTACCAGCAGGAAGCTTATGCTTTGAAATTACCGAGAGCACTGCCATTGCGCAGCTTTCAAAAGTCAGCGAATTAATCCAATCGCTAAAAGCGCTCGGTTGCAAGTTCGCATTAGACGATTTTGGTACAGGGCTTTCTTCGTTTAGCTATCTTAAGCAACTACCCGTGAATTATATAAAAATTGATGGCAGCTTTATACGCAACATTCACCACGACCCCATTGACAAGGCTATGGTACAAGCAATTCACGCGGTGGGAAAAGCATTAGAAATCGATACTATTGCCGAGCATGTCGAAACTCAGGAAACACTGGACACGCTAAGATCATTAGGAATTGAGTACGCACAAGGTTATCTGCTGGGCAGGCCAGAGGCTATTACAGAAACAACTGACAATAGCATAAGGGTAATGCCAAGATAGAATGACGCTGGGGGATAAGGCGACAATGCAAAACAAAGGTAATTAAGCTAAGGGATTAAGATCTATAGGGAAGGTTGGCTCAAAAAGAATTCAGCCATTTATGAAAGAGTTGCAAATGTGTTGATAGGTTAATGGGGTGGATGATGGGGATCGAACCCACGACCACCGGAGCCACAATCCGGGGCTCTACCACTGAGCTACATCCACCACAACCTAAAACTGAGTAGTACGTTACATCAATGGGGTGGATGATGGGGATTGAACCCACGACCACCGGAGTCACAATCCGGGGCTCTACCACTGAGCTACATCCACCATAGATGAAGTACTTTAAGGACTACTTTTGATCACTGCTCACGTACACCATTTTTTAATCTAGATCTAATTACCTTGTTAAAAGTAATTATCTATATCATTAATGGCGCGCCCAGCAGGACTTGAACCCGCAACCTACGGCTTAGAAGGCCGTTGCTCTATCCGGTTGAGCTATAGGCGCACATGAAGCATTCTATCTAGCTGAATACTGATGAGCACTTGACCACAACCAAAGTCTGGAAAAGCAAGCTGCCGTCTTCCGCGCTAGGCATGTGGTCGGGATGGAGGGATTCGAACCCCCGACATCCTGCTCCCAAAGCAGGCGCGCTACCAGACTGCGCTACATCCCGATTTCTTACCTTAGACGCTGCTGCGTATCTCGTCTCAAGCGAGGCATATATTACTACTTCTAATTTTAAAGTCAACACCTAAAGTGATTGATTCGATAGATGCTTTGCCTTCCCGCCCTAGCATGCGAAAATTGCTCCTTAATAGAAAGCGCGTTGCTGCACGTATTTAGCAGTCTGCTTTGCTCTTCAACCTCGCATAGGGATCTCATTACATGGTCGCCCAACTCATCGATGGCAAAGCCATCGCCGCTAATGTCCGTCACGCCGTTGCCGAAAAAGTCAGCGCACGCCAGCAAGCCGGCGCTCGAGTACCCGGACTAGCCGTTGTAGTGGTCGGAGAAGACCCAGCGTCTCACGTGTACGTCAGCAACAAGCACCGTGCCTGCGAGCAAGCGGGCATTCTCTCTTTTCAACACGCCCTGCCCGCCAACACCACGCAGGAAACGCTGGAAACCCTAGTCGATCAGCTAAACGATGACCCTGCGGTTGATGGCATTCTGGTTCAACTACCTCTGCCAGACCATATGGATGCACGACCCATTTTAGAGCGCATCCGTCCTGATAAGGATGTTGATGGCTTTCACCCTTACAACATTGGCCGCTTAGCCCAGCGAATGCCGTCGCTGCGGCCCTGTACGCCTAAAGGCATTATGACCATGCTGGCGCAAAGCGGGATTGCGGTGCGTGGCTTAGATGCCACCGTTGTAGGCGCCTCTAACATTGTAGGCCGCCCAATGGCACTAGAGCTTATGCTCGCGGGCTGCACCACGACGGTTTGCCATCGTTTTACTCAGAACCTGCAAACGCATGTTAGTCGTGCTGACCTATTGGTGGTTGCTGTTGGCAAGCCTGGCATCGTTAATAGCGAATGGATTAAGCCTGGCGCTATTGTTATCGATGTAGGTATTAACCGACAAGAAGATGGCTCACTGATGGGAGATGTCGACTTTACCATCGCCGCTGAACGCGCCAGCTTTATCACACCGGTGCCCGGCGGCGTAGGGCCAATGACGGTTGCTACCCTGCTTGAAAACACCCTAGAAGCCGCTGAGCGCCACGACAAAGCTCTATAAGGGCTTAAAGAAACGCCGCCTTAAGACGATACTGAGCAACCAAGGAGCACCTTAACGTGCGACGGATTGGAATTATTGGCGCCATGGCGCAAGAAGTTAACCTTTTAGCCAGCCAGCTTGAAAATGCTGCGCGTTATGAACACGCCGGTTTTGTATTCTATACCGGTACGCGCTATGGGTTAGAGGTGGTGGTGTTGCAGTCAGGCATCGGTAAGGTCAACGCAGCCGTAGGCACCGCTATCCTGCTTGAGCGTCATCAGCCTGACGCTGTTATTAACACCGGCTCGGCAGGCGGCTTCGCTACCGATCTAAATATCGGCGATGTCATCATCTCTGATGAAGTTCGTCACCATGATGTGGACGCCGTCGTGTTCGGCTATGAATTAGGACAAGTTCCAGGCATGCCCGCCGCTTATCAGGCTGATAAGCAGTTACGCGATCTAGCACGTGGCGCCATTGCAGCGCTGGGGGAAGTAAACGTTCGTGAAGGGTTAATCGCCACAGGGGACGCCTTTATGGCCGATCCGGAACGCGTAGCCACAACGCGCGCTCAGTTCCCTACGATGCTGGCGGTTGAAATGGAAGGTGCCGCGATTGCACAAACCTGCCATCTCTACGGATGCCCGTTTGTGGTTATCCGCGCGCTGTCGGACATACCTGGCAGCGGCGACAACCATCTCTCTTTTGAACAGTTCTTAGATATCGCCGCAGACCACTCGTCCCGCATGGTTGATCAAATGCTTATAACGCTCGGCAACACCTAGTCGACAACGCAAAACACAACATAAAACGGAGCCCAATGGCTCCGTTTTATGTTGCTAGCTAGCGCTAGATAGAGGGCTACATCTGCTCGATAGCGCGCTTTGCCAGGCGCCGCTTTTAGGCGTCTTTAAGTGCCCACGGCAAGGTTTCACCTGCCATAAGCGGAATGATGTCCTGCCCTGCGGCGTAGGGGAAGCGTTCAGGCAAACGCCATTCACGGCGTTCCAGCGTGATGGTGTCAGTATTGGGGGAAAGTCCGTAAAAACGCGGACCATTTAAGCTGGCAAAGGCTTCAAGCTTATCCAGCGCCTGCATCTCTTCAAACGCGACTGCATACAGTTCAATCGCGGCAGGCGCCGTATACGCACCTGCACAACCACAGCTCGACTCCTTATCACCTTGGGCATGGGGAGCACTATCGGTACCCAGGAAAAACTTAGCGCTTCCACTGGTCGCAGCTTTTAGTAACGCCAGACGATGCTGTTCGCGTTTTAAAATCGGCAAGCAGTAGTAATGGGGGCGAATGCCACCCGCCAGCATCTTGTTACGGTTAAATAGCAAATGGTGAGCAGTAATGGTAGCTGCAATATTGCCGGGCGCAGCGGCAACAAACTCCGCAGCCTGCTGGGTCGTAATGTGCTCAAAAACCACTTTAAGGCTAGGATGCCTCGCTAGCAGGGGCTTCATTACCCGCTCTATAAACGCTGCTTCACGGTCGAAAATATCGATATCACTATCGGTGACTTCACCATGAACCAATAATGGCATACCCAACTTGGCCATCATCGCAATTGCCTCATCGCAGTGGGCAATATCGGTAACGCCAGAGGCCGAATTAGTCGTTGCCCCCGCTGGATAGAGCTTAACGGCTTTCACTACACAACTTTCAACCGCTTTTTCAATTTCACTGACAGGCGTTGTATCGGTTAAGTAGAGCGTCATTAGCGGCTCAAAGCGACTCCCAGGGGGTAGCGCTGCCAAGATGCGCTCGCGGTAAGCAATGGCCTGCTCGGTGGTGGTCACGGGGGGCTTGAGGTTTGGCATGATAATCGCTCGACCCATTTGGGCGGCGGTATGGCCTACCACGGCGTTTAGCGCCTCATCATCACGTAAATGAAGGTGCCAATCATCAGGGCGGGTTAACGTAATAGCGTCCACGGCAAGTCCTGTGCTTATCTGGTTGTAGAGTAATCGGGCAGAGCATTAGAGAGTGCACAGTATACCCAATACTGCGGGGTATAAATCTACCGTTGTGCCCCACAGCCCTCATCAAGTGTCGTATCATGGCGGCACTTTGTAGGATCAAGGATCTCGTTGTTTATGCAGAACGTGCGTCGCTATGCAGACATTATCGCCAGCATTGAAGGGTTAATGTGGCTTGGGCTTGCCTGGTCGATCTCTATTTCAATGTACAAAGGCAGTACCGAACCCACTGTGGCAATGCTGTTTGTGGTTGGCGCCTTGGTACTTATTAGCTGGGCTCACCGCCCCATGCGCTATTTATTGGGGCGCTACCATATCCGTAAGCGGCGAACAGATATGTGGATTCATACCCTTGCATTGCCACTACTGTTGGCAATGTTTTTCCACATTATGCTTGAAGCCATCGTAGGTAGCGCCTGGCTTCCACCCAAAATGCTGCTGTTTAACTTTTTAGCTTCAGCCGGGTGGATGACCTTTGTCATGACCCTATTTATCAAATTTGTCATTCATAGTGTTAAAATATCAGGTAGATAATCTCGTTATGCCCACCGCCCTTCCCCTGCCACTGTCAACGCCAAACCGCAATCTGGTTCGATTGACCATTGTCCGAGGCATTACATGGACAGGCTTTTTACTGGCGATTATTGTCGGCATCGAATTCTTAGCGTTTGATTTACCCGTTACAGCAGTGGTCGGCGTGGTCATTGCTATGGGCGTGCTTAATATTGCGACTTGGTGGCGTCTTGGCAGGCCCCGGGCGGTAAAACATATTGAATACCTTTCCCACTTATTAGCCGATGTGGCCGGTTTAACACTGCTATTTTATTTTTCCGGTGGCTCTACCAACCCGTTTATTACCTATTACCTAGTGCCAGTGACCATTGCAGCCGCCACGCTACCCTGGCGGCATGCCTGGACAGTGGCCGCCTGCTCTATGGCGGGTTATACGTTTTTGATGTTTTACTATCACCCTATTCCGCAGCTAGGCCACATCAATAGCGATGGCCCACTCAGCCTTCACGTGCTGGGCATGTGGCTCAACTTTGGCTTATCGGCGGGGCTGGTCACTTTTTTTATTTATAAAATGGCGCATGCGCTTCGCAACCGGGATAAAGCCTTGTCGCTCACTCGGGAATCTGCTCTGCGCAACGAGCAGGTATTAGCAGTGGCTACCCAAGCCGCAGGCACTGCACACGAACTAGGCACCCCACTCTCCACCATGGCGGTGCTTCTTAAAGAGATGCAAGATGAAGCACTTAGGGACAGCGTGCTTCAGCAAGACATTGCGCTGTTGCGCCAGCAGGTCGATGTGTGCAAGTCGCGTTTGCAGCACTTAGTTACCAATGCGGATCGGCGGCGTATGGCTGAACCTGAAGTGCTTGATGCAGAAGTGTGGTTGGCAGGCGTAGTGCAGCGCTGGCTGGTTATCAGGCCCGATGTTAGCCACCACTTCGATGTTAACGAGAAGCGTGGCCGCCCTTGGCTTGCCGTGGATGCTACCCTTGACCAAGCACTCACTAACTTATTAAACAATGCCGCCGATGCAAATCCAGAGCAGATTGCCATTCGGTTAGATTGGCAGGAAGAGAGCGTCATTATCGATATACGCGATCATGGCCCCGGGATTGCTATGTCCATCGCTGACCAGCTTGGCGATACCTTCGTCTCTACAAAAAGCAAAGGGATGGGAATTGGCTTGTTTTTAACCCATGCCACGATTAACCGCTTTGGCGGCGGCGTTAGACTGTACAATCACCCTGAAGGTGGCACGTTAACGGAAGTAACGCTTCCACGCTGCTCCGCCCCAGATAGGTAATAGCGGCATGGCAGCCGCAGCAACACCGAGGACATCATGCAGACGCACGAGCAACGCCTTCTAATTATTGATGACGATGAAATGTTTTGCCATGTATTGAGCCGAGCGCTCAGCCGACGTGGCTACGAGGTAATGGTTGCCCACGATGCCGACCAAGCACTAACGGTAGCGGCGCAATTTGTGCCAACCATGGCAACATTGGATCTTAAACTCGAACACAGCTCGGGCCTTAAACTACTACCTGAGCTGCTCATCACCGTGCCCCATTGCCGCATTGTGGTGCTTACCGGCTATTCGAGCATTGCCACCGCAGTAGAAGCAATCAAGCTAGGCGCAGTGAACTACTTGTGTAAACCCGCTGACGCGGACGACGTTATTCATGCGTTTGAACAGCAGGAAGGCGACCCCAACATCGAGCTTGCCGATAACCCGCCCTCTATCAATCGCATTACCTGGGAACATATCCAAAAAGTGCTTCAAGAGCACGATGGCAATATTTCAGCGACTGCCCGCGCGCTGGGCATGCACCGGCGAACCTTACAACGCAAGTTACAAAAACGCCCAGTTCGCCGTTAACTCACGTTAAAGTTCAGTCAATAAACATCTATGCATCAGCAAATTCCCCTGTTACCACCCTCTTATAAACGCTTCAGCATAAGTGGCGCGCCCTAACAGGGGAAATAATCGCGTTAGTGGGCTGTCCAGCCTAGGTCAATATTCCAGCTTGAACCGGTTACCGCACCAGCAGCGTCAGAAGCGAGATACGCTACCATCTGTGCCACTTCGATTGGTTCGATTAAACGCTTAACCGCGGCATTTTTTAGCATGATGTTTTCAATCACCTCTTGCTCGCCCATACCGTGCAGCTTGGCTTGATCGGCGATTTGGTTATCCACCAGCGGTGTTCTCACATAGGCAGGGCAAATAGCGTTGGCAGTAATCCCCTGCTCGCCGCCTTCCAGCGCAGCCGTTTTGGTCAACCCCATCATGCCATGCTTAGCACTTACGTACGCAGACTTGCCGGGCGAGGCGACTTGGGCATGAATCGAGGCAATATTAATAATTCGCCCCCAGCCTTTTTCACGCATTGATGGCCAAGCCGCTTGAGTGAGGATGAAAGGCGCCGTGAGCATTAGATCAATAATTTGACGCCACTTCTCTTCAGGAAAGGTTTCAATCGACGCAACGTGCTGAATACCCGCATTATTCACCAAAATATCCACGCCACCAAAGCGCTTTACCGCATCCGCGATAGCAGCACGACACGCATCAGGATCAGTTAGGTCAGCCTGGTAAAACGCCGCGCCAGCCGCATCGGCCACTTCCTTGCCTTTTGGATTGAAATCCACGGCGAGAACCTGATGGCCCAGCTCACAAAAATGTTTCACAACAGCGGCACCAATGCCTGTGGTGGTACCGGTTACCACAGCAACGCGGGGGGTTGCGGCTACTGGAGAACTCATTAGCATTTCCTTTTGGGTTAAATTAGATGTTGAAAAGCAGGTCTTGAAAAACGCGACATAAAAATAGTCAATTTAACGCTCGGCACTCGTCGACACTCTCGTGTCACACTAGGCCATTTACAAGAAATCAGAGAGGAACATCAAAAGCCGGAACACGTTGATGATATCGGGGTTATTCATAACGACAACCGAAGCGTCTAGATGTAACGGTTACGAGTATAGAAGCCCATTAGGCTGTCTGCATACTCTGCCCTTCTGGCACTTAGCTCTGAGCCATTAAGCGCGACATCATTTGCTGCGCTAACCGAGCGGCATCCTGCATACTTTCGAGATCGCTTAAATCCTCTAAGACACTGCGCTTGTAGATTTCATAGCCAGTAGGCAACCGCTCCAGGTCTAACAAGTAACGCCCTGAAGGTAAGTCAAGCAACAGCGTCTCAGGTAGCGGCGACGTCAGCATGGACTGCTCGGGCACCGCCATCAGCCAAAGCTCACAAGGTGTCATCAAGGCTCCCACCATCAGCGAAGCCCCATGAACTGTCTCGTTGAGGTGTTCAAAGCATAAAGCGTCTACGCCTAACCGAGGGTTATAGTGGCTATGTTCTTTGATAGAGCGCAGGTGCGCATCTCGATACGCCAGCGCCAGTGCCGCTAGGTGCTGATACTCCTGGTGAGCCAACCGTTGCATCACTTCTCCTTGAACAAATGGCACCGATAACGCGCCTCAATGATGGACGTAGTTTGGTGCTATTGGCGAAAGCGTCTCAGCTACGCCACAATGGCCGTAATTTTTTACTGAAAGCCTACTATTTTAAAGGAGCGTTACCCATGTTTGTGGTTATTTTTGGTCGCATGTCTTGCCCTTTTTGCGTCCGCGCAAAGCAGTTAGCTGACCACCTGGAAAGCACAGGAAAAATTGAAGGCTATCGCTATGTAGATATGCCTACAGAGGGTGTTACCAAAGAAGATATTGCAAAAACTGCGGGCAAACCAATTCACACAGTTCCGCAAATATTTGTCGACCAACAGCACATTGGCGGTTTTACGGAATTCGACCACTATGTGCGCAATAAACAGCTACTCGCCTCTTAAACTTGGCGTTAAAAATGCCGTTAATACCCGTTGAACCCAATGTACCCTTGCTTGCCTATACTGAATGCCCAAGAACTTAACCCATACGGGTCAACTATAGGCGGCGAGGTTACCCCATGCAGCGAGAGGAGTTTATTCAACAGCTGTGGCTTGACTATATTCATACCCATCCCGATTTAGGGGCACTTAGGCTGTGGCCGTTAAACACCCCAGCTGAATACCTGACGCTGGTAACTCTCAACCACGGGCCTTTTGCTGCGAACATACTGGCGGGCAAGCTAGCGCATATGGGGTACCGTTCAGTAGGTCATTACGCCATGGCAGATAAAGGGATGCTCATTCACCTTCTCGCCCCTAATGACAATGGTAGTTGGCTATTATTGGCAGAACTGCAGTTAGGCACACTTTGCAAAGCGCCCAGGGAAGCACTCACTGGCCTAGTAGCAAAAAGCCATCCCGAAGATTGCAAAGGCCATAACTTGTTTTGTCGTGGGCGTCCCTGGCCAATGCCGTCCTGGACACTGTATCAACAGCTTCAAGCTGCCCACCCACTTGCAGCATGGCTAGCGGTCATGGGCCCACGACTTCATCATGCAGGCTTTGATTGCATAGCTCTGGGTAATCCACTTGAAGCACTCGATGCCCAACTCGCAACGGCTGGCATGCCAAGTATCGAAAGTCAGCAAAATGGCGTATTCCCCGTCTCATCAATGCTGCAACATCGCTTTTATCCCGCTATGCCTCAGAAAATTGCGTTTGACAACGGCGATGAACACCGGCTTAGTCTTGGCGGCCTCGCCTTAATTCAAAAGCATCTGGACGATGACCACGAGCGAATTGCTGAGATATTGCTGCCTTTTCATACTCGCTGTGAAATGGCGTGAGCCCGACAAGCGTGCCCACGCCAATTTAATCAGCCAACGTAAGCAAAATTACTCATCAAAGGTCATTTCAGGAACGTTATCTGGAACAATGAGCTTTCCAGCGGTTTTCTCAATGATCTCTTCAACGCTTACACCCGGCGCACGCTCTTTCAAAATGAATGCACCGTCTTTAATTTCAAGATAGGCGAGATCTGTCAGAACGCGATTGATACAACCTGCACCGGTTAATGGCAGCGTACACTTCTCCAGCAGTTTAGATTCGCCATGTTTAGACGCATGGGTCATTGTACAGATAATATTTTCGGCGCCTGCGACCAAATCCATAGCGCCACCCATGCCTTTGATCAATTTACCAGGCACCATCCAAGAGGCAATGTTGCCTTCCTGGTCGACTTCAAAGGCGCCAAGCACCGTTAAATCGACATGACCACCGCGGATCATGGCAAACGATTCAGCCGAAGAAAAAATTGCCGCACCGGGTCTAGCGGTTACCGTCTGCTTACCGGCATTAATCATATCCGAGTCTACTTCTTCCTCCGTCGGAAAGCGTCCCATGCCCAGCAAGCCATTTTCAGACTGCAGCATGACATCAATACCTTCAGGTACGTAGTTGGCAACCAGAGTGGGAATGCCGATACCTAAATTAACGTAGAAGCCATCTTCAAGCTCGCGAGCAACGCGTTGGGCCATCTGTTCACGTGTTAAAGCCATGGTACTTACCTCGTAGTGAATAACGTGAGAGTCATCGAGTTGAGTAATTGCATTAAGCTATGTCGCAATTAAAAAGCGTGTCGCGATTAACTGCGCACCGTACGCTTCTCAATACGCTTCTCGAAAGAGCCTTGAATAATGCGATCCACATAAATACCCGGCGTGTGGATTTGGCTTGGCTCCAGCTCACCCGGCTCAACAATTTCCTCAACTTCCACTACGGTGATTTTTCCGGCAGTCGCAGCCATTGGGTTGAAGTTCTGCGCAGTATGGCGATACATCACGTTGCCATATCGGTCGGCTTTCCACCCTTTTACAATTGCGAAGTCTCCCGTGATCGCCTCTTCTAAAATGTAGTGACGACCGTTGAACTCGCGTACCTCTTTACCGTCACCAATCGGCGTACCGTAACCTGTCGCGGTATAGAAAGCGGGAATACCGGCACCGCCTGCACGCATTTTTTCTGCCAGGGTACCTTGGGGCGTAAGTACTACATCGATTTCATTATTGAGCATCTGCTGCTCAAACATTGCGTTCTCACCCACATAAGAGGCAAAAATCTTACTGATCTGGCGATCTTCAAGCAGCAGACCCAGGCCAAAGCCATCAACCCCACAGTTGTTGGACACAACAGAAAGGTCTTTAACCCCCCGGCGCTTAATCTCAGCAATCAGGTTTTCGGGGATGCCACACAGGCCGAAGCCACCTGCAATCACCGTCATCCCATCTTTGATACCTTCCATTGCTTCCTCGTAGGAAGACACTCGCTTATCGAATCCTGCCATTGTTATGCCTCTCATTATTGTCGGTGGTGCGTTGAGCAGATCCTAACGATGCTGCTTACGGGATAGTGCCAGTGTTGTACTTGATGATATATTTGTTAAGTTTGTTTTTCTTATCAATTTATTTTAAAAACTTATAAAAGAGTCTACATGACTGCCAAACAACTGCGCGCCTTTCTCGCGGTCGCCCAAACCCTGAGCTTTACCCATGCATGTGAGCGCCTGCACCTTTCACAACCAGCATTGAGCCTCGCTATCAAAGGGTTAGAGGATTCGCTTGGCGGTAAATTACTCATCCGAAGCACCCGTAGCGTGCGGCTGACCCCTGAAGGAGAGTCGTTACTCCCCCTTGCTAAACACCTGCTAGCGCAGTGGGATAACACCGAGGAGCGCTTGCGCCAGCGATTTACACTTCAATTGGGCCGTTTGAGTGTTGCCGCCATGCCATCTTTTGCCTGCAACTTACTGCCCGGCGCGCTGGTTAAATTTCGTCAACAATACCCCAAAATCAACATCACCGTTCACGATGTGATTAACGAAGAGGTGATCGACATGGTGCGCTCCCGCCAAGTCGAAATAGGCATAGCTTTCTCACCAGAGGGAACAGGCAGCCTAACGTTTACACCCCTATTTGAAGATGAGTTTGTGGCGGTGGTGCCGCCGACATTTCCCTTACACGCTAGCAGCCTTTCATGGGCAACGCTTTTACAGGATGACTTCATCACCCTTCAGCGCCCGTCGATGGTTCGTCGCTTGCTGGAACTAGAACTGGGCAAACGTAAAATTGATTTACCCGTAGCGTTTGAAAGCCACCAACTCTCAACGGTAGGTAGAATGGTAGCCGAAGGCTTGGGGGTTAGTGCCGTCCCCTCTATGTGCATTAGACAGATGCAGGCGCTAGGCGCCCGCTGCGTTCCTTTAAATAGCCCAAGCATTGCTTGCCGGGTAGGTATAATCACCCAGCAGGAGTTATCAGTCGCCGCTTACGCTTTGCGTAATGTGCTTGTCGAAAGTGTAAAAGCACCTTGCCTAGCTGAAACGTTTTAAAGCACGCTGCTAGCATTAGCACGTCCCATAAAAACACCCTAACCGTGCAATAGTGAACAGCTAAGCTGGGCAGCATCGCTTTGATCCTTTAGCATTCAGTCTAAAGGCGTACTCACGTGCAGAGCGCTGAACAGAAGAATTTGTATCGAGGAAATGCGGTATGCCTATTGTGAAAGGAGTTGTCAGCGTCTTACTGCTGATAGTTAGCACGCTTTTTTGGGGTGTGCCTCTTATTCTGCTGACGCTTGCCAAGGTAATCACGCCTGGCCGTCATCGCAAACAGTGGCTACTTAATAAGCTCTGTGCTGTCGCTCAAAACTGGATAGGCCTTAACCTCTGGTGGATGCGGCGCTGGCTAAAACCCAACCTGACTATTAATACGCCTGAAACCCTGAGTACCGATCAATGGTGGCTGGTAGTTTCAAACCATCGAAGCTGGACCGATATTTTTATCCTTTTTATGGCGCTGCACCGCCGAATACCGTTGCCACGCTTCTTCTTAAAACATCAATTAATATGGATCCCAATCGTCGGGCTAGCATTTTGGGCGCTGGAGTTTCCTTTTATGCGTCGCTTCAGCCGCGAACAGATTGCCAAAGACCCTAAGCTCGCCACTATCGACCGTGAAGCAACAGAGCGTATATGTCAGCAGGCGCGTAACGCACCTATTACAATACTTAATTTTGTTGAGGGCACGCGTTTCACAGTGGCTAAACGGGATGCCCAAAACAGCCCTTTCCGGCATTTGTTAAGGCCGAAAGCGGGCGGCATTGCCCAGGTGATTAGTCTGCTAGGCGACCAATTGGATGGTATTCTTGATGTAACTATTAGCTACCAAAACCCATCACCCACTTTTTGGGGGTTTCTATGCGGTAAAGAAGCCCCCATTACCCTTGAAGCAAGGCAACTGGCTGTTCCCCATTGGATGCTTGATGCCAACTATCACCAAGAACCGCAGCACAAGGAACGCTTCCACGCATGGATCAATTCACTCTGGCAGGAAAAAGATACCTTGCTTGGCAACCAAACCGATCACGATTAACTCACTGGATGGTGATTTGTTTACTTGCCACTGGGCTAGCGGGCTGTGCCGGGTCTGGCACGTCTACCGAGCGTGTTCCTACGCCCAGCAGCTCGAGCCAAATCAGTGGCAATTGGATTGAAGTACAGCGTGGCGATACGTTAGGACAGCTAGCCGCAAGGGCCAGCGTCCCACTGGAACGTCTTGAACGTTTTAACCCCGGTGTGTCTGCACAGAATTTAAGCGCGGGGCAGCGCCTGCTGATACCTACTCAGCAAGAGCGCGCTCCTTCAGGCGGCCCCTACCGCTACCAAATCCGAGCAGGCGATACCTACTCCAGTATCGCACGTCATTTTGGTACTACCTCTGGGCGCTTACAGAGCGCCAACCCCAGCACCCCGGCAACGGCGCTGCGGGTTGGTCAAATCGTCAGCGTGCCCCTTGGTAGTAGTGCAAGCAGCGGAAGCAGCAGTGCTAGCCGCCCAGCAGCTGCTCCATCGACACCAGCGCCAAGCGCCAGCTTGCCCGCCTCGGCACGCCGCTGGCCATGGCCATTAGAGGACTACCGTATCGTTCGGCGCTTTGGTGCAGATAGCCGTGGCACGCTACAACCGATGCTGCTAGCCACCCAAGAAGGCGCAAACGCTAAAGCAGTGGCCCCGGGCGAGGTACGCTTCGCCGACGGCATGCGGCAACTCGGTGACGTGGTGATCGTTCACCATGCGGATAATCTTCAAACGGTCTATGCCTTATGCGCACGCATTCTTGTCCGAGTCGGACAACAGGTCAGCACGGGTGATCCACTTTGTGAAATCGGACAAAGCAGCTCGACCCAGCGCTATGACCTACTGTTCGACCTCCGCCAAGGTGGCAAACCTATCGACCCGCGCCAAGTATTAAGGTAGCCCTACAATAGTCGCTGTGACGAAAAAGCCCCTGAATGTCAGGGGCTTTTTTACGCTATATTAGCAGCTAACCGCTTACTTTATCCGCGATAGTAACCAGGCTTAATAAAGGGGGGCGCAGTCACCACCATGGGGAGCTGCTTGCCGCGCACCAGCGCATAAACAACGCTTTCAGCCGCTTCCCATTCACGCTTTACGTATCCAAGTGCCACTGGCTTGCCTACGCTTGGCCCAAAGCCTCCCGACGTGACCACGCCAATCTCGTTACCCGCTTCATCTACTAACACGCTTCCTTCACGCACCGGCGCGCGCCCTTCTGCCACCAAACCGACCCGCTTACGCACATGGTCTTTAGCATCCACCTGATGGAGAATTAAATCGGCGCCCGGGAAGCCAGCAGAACGCTCGCCTCCGTGACGCCGCGGCTTGCCAATGGCCCAAATAAGCCCGGCTTCTACTGGGGTCGTCTCAAGACCCATATCATGCCCATAGAGGCACAATCCCGCTTCTAAACGCAGTGAATCACGCGCGCCTAAACCAATGGCTTCAACCTCAGGCTCTGCAAGCAACTGTTCGGCAAGTGCTTCACACCCCTCACGGGAGACGGAAATTTCAAAGCCATCTTCACCGGTATAACCACTGCGGCTGATCCATACGTCCTGCCCCGCCAAGGTGAACCGGCCATGCTGCATAAATGTCAGCTCACAGGCTTCTGGGCAGAGACGCGCCATCACATCGCGAGCTTCTGGCCCTTGTAACGCCAACAGCCCCCGATCGAGCACTTCGATCTCATGGGTGGCGCCTAAATTGGTACGCAAATGGGCAATGTCCTGGTCTTTACAGGCGGCGTTAACCACAAGATAAAAGTGGTCTCCTGCATTGACCGCCATCAAGTCATCAATAATGCCGCCGTCAGTGCTGGTGAAAAGCCCATAGCGCTGCTCGCCTTTCTTCAACCCTACCAAATCCGCCGGTATTAACGTCTCTAACGCTTTCGCAACATCTTTACCGGATACCAGAATCTGCCCCATGTGAGAAACATCAAACAAGCCACACCGCTGGCGAGTATGCTCATGCTCTTTCTTAACGCCTAACGGATACTGCACCGGCATATCATAGCCAGCAAAGGGCGCCATTTTAGCGCCAAGCTTGGTGTGCAACGCATGGAGCGGCGTATGGTTAAGGTTAGTCATGGGGTTTCCTCGGTCGAAAAAAGAAACGGGAAGCCAGTAGTTGGCTTCCCGGCTCTATAGCTGTTTATACAGCATAGCGAGTCATTACATCCGTATGACGCGCTAAACGCTATTTATCATGATCCAGCGCTTCACCAGGCAGCACTTCTTTACCGGCAAAGTAATCCTTGGTGAGCTTAAAGACCACAGGCGATAGCAGTGCCAGGGCGATCAAGTTCGGGATAGCCATCAAGGCATTAAATGTATCGGCCATTAGCCAGATAAAGCCCAACTGCGCGATAGCGCCCAGCGGAATGGCTAATACGAATAACACGCGGTATAGCATAATAGAACGTGTACCGAACAGGAACTGGCAGCACTTCTCGCCATAGAAAGACCAGCCAAGAATAGTGGTAAACGCAAAGACAGCCAACGCCACCGCGACAATCTGGTTACCAAAACCTGGTAGCGCCGCATCAAATGAAAGCGCGGTCAGCGATGCACCTGCTTCCCCCTCAATCCACACGGTAGACGTCAAGATGACCAGGGCCGTGATCGTACAAACAATAATGGTATCGATAAACGTACCCAGCATTGCGATCAAACCTTGGCGCACTGGGTTTTTGGTCTTAGCCGCCGCGTGAGCTATAGGTGCGCTACCCAGGCCCGCTTCGTTAGAGAAAATACCCCGTGCCACACCAAAGCGGATAGCGGCCATGACGGCTGCCCCTGCAAAACCACCAGCAGCGGCAATAGGATTGAAGGCATAGTAGAAAATCAGCCCAAACGCATCACCAATTTGGCTAGCGTTAACCATTAGCACCAGCAAACCCGCAATCACGTATGCAATACCCATGATCGGCACAAGCTTGCCGGCCACTTTTGCAATGCGCTTGATGCCCCCCAGGATAACCGCCCCGGCAAGCACCATAATGATGATGCCCGTAAGCCAGTGCGGCACACCAAAGCTTGCATCCATGGCGTCAGCCACAGAGTTAGACTGTACGGTATTGCCGATACCAAACGCCGCAACCGCACCAAAAAAGGCGAATAACCCACCTAGCCAAAGCCACTTTTTACCCAGGCCGTTCTTGATATAGAACATGGGGCCGCCCACATGGTGGCCGGTACTGTCGGTTTCACGGTAGCGAACCGCCAGTACAGCTTCGGCAAACTTTGTCGCCATACCGACTAACGCCGTAATCCACATCCAAAACACAGCGCCCGGGCCACCTAAGGCAATGGCCGTGGCCACCCCTGCAATATTACCCGTGCCAATAGTGGCGGATAGCGCCGTCATTAGCGCATTGAAAGGTGAAATTTCGCCATGATCGCTGGCTTTTTCAGGCGCTTTCTCACCAGGCGCGGCTTTTTTAGGCTTAGGGTCCCGCCCTTGCCACATCAGCTTGAAGCCAACGCCTAGCTTACGAATCGGCATGAGTTTCAAACCAATCTGTAGGTAAATACCTACCCCTAACAGCAAAATCAGCATTAACGGCCCCCAAACTACACCGTTAATTGCCCCTAGGAGGCTAGTTAATGTCTCCACGCGTATCTCCTTACCCTGTCGTTAGCTCAATTATTATGGGTGTCAGGCAACTGTCTGCCCGTCTTATGAACCGGATGTCAGTCATCAAACGCTTTGTTATTGCACGGCGTTGGCCGTATAGAGCGCATGATCTGCATGTTTTACACCATTTACCCAGGAAATATCCATGGTGATATCGTCTTTAGGCAGAGAAAGTATCTCCATCAGCAATTATAGCCAGTGTGCATTCCCTTCCTAACCTTGCGCCGCCGCTCGTTTTCCCGCAGCTTAACCATGTCCTTCTCAAGAAATTTGTTTCCGATAAGAAACACGGTACCATAAGCAAAAATTGACCTCTGCTAGCACGGCCTACGGTCGCCAAGGCGGCTCACAAACGCTAGTATGCTCTCGTCCAGACAACCGTTTCGTATAGGGAATCACCATGAGCAATCTTCCTGCTAATCTTCGTTACGCTAAAAGTCACGAATGGGTGCTTGATCACCAAGACGGCACCGTGACAATCGGCATCACTGACCACGCTCAAGAAGCGCTGGGTGATGTGGTTTTTGTGGAGCTACCCGAGGTAGGCCAAGAACTCAGCAAAGGCAAAGAGTTTGGGGTTATTGAGTCGGTTAAAGCCGCCTCCGACCTTTACTCACCGGTCGATGGCGAAGTTATCGAGATCAACGACGCCCTTGAAGATGCGCCTGAAACAGTCAACGATGCGCCCTATGAAGGCGGCTGGATGATGAAGGTGCGCGTAACTGGTCAAGCCCTTGACGACTTGTTAGACGCAAACGCCTACCAAGCGACAATTAACGCAGACGATTAATCACCATTAAGCCTGCTCATTAAGGCTGGGGCAGGCTTATTACCGAATAGCCTTGGTTGAATACCCCTGCTCGGTTTTCTCATAACGTCCGGAAGCTACCCATGTCTTTTGAATCACGCCGCTTGGCCGAACTGGCCGACCACGATGCTTTTATCAAACGTCATAACGGGCCCAGCCCCGACGATGTCGCTAGCATGTTAGAAGCGCTTAATATGCAGCGCATGGAAGACCTTATTGAGCAAACCGTGCCCAGCGATATTCGCCTTGGTCGCGAACTTGCACTGGATGACCCTCGCAGTGAAGCAGAAGCCCTTGACTATCTAAGCCAGCTAGCACGCCAAAATCGGGTGGCTAAAAGCTATATTGGCCAAGGCTACTATGGCACGCACATGCCCGCGGTTATTCAGCGTAATGTGTTGGAAAACCCAGGCTGGTATACCGCCTACACCCCCTATCAGCCGGAAATTTCCCAAGGCCGTTTAGAAGGTCTGCTTAACTTCCAGCAAGTTATTATGGATTTAACCGGCATGGAGCTTGCTAACGCATCCCTGCTGGATGAAGCGACTGCCGCCGCCGAAGCCATGGCGCTTTGTAAACGCAGCAACAAAAAGAGCAAGTCCAACGCCTTTTTTGTGGCAGACGACCTCTTTCCACAAACGCTGGACGTCGTTAAAACCCGTGCCGAATTCTTTGGCTTTGAACTCATCAGTGGGCCAGCCGCCTCACTAGCCGAACACGACGTTTTTGGTGCGCTAGTTCAATATCCCTCGGCCAGCGGAGAGGTTACCGACCTGGGCCCCATGCTAGAAGCTGCCCAAGCGCGCGGCATTATGACCTGTGTAGCTACTGACCTATTGAGCCTAGTACTGCTTAAAGAGCCGGGTGCCATGGGTGCCGATATTGTGGTGGGTAGCTCCCAGCGCTTTGGCGTTCCCATGGGCTTTGGTGGCCCCCACGCCGCTTTTTTTGCGACATCAGACAAGCTAAAACGCTCGATTCCTGGTCGAATTATCGGCGTATCGAAAGATAGCCGGGGCAACACAGCGCTGCGCATGGCGATGCAAACCCGCGAACAGCACATCCGTCGCGAGAAAGCGACATCCAACATTTGTACCGCCCAAGCGCTGCTGGCCAACATCGCGGGCTTCTACGCGACCTATCACGGTGCAGAAGGGTTACGCAAAATTGCGGGCCGCGTAAATCGCTTAACCACCCTGCTAGCAGAAGGTCTCAAGCAGGCAGGCGTTATGCTAGCTCACGACAGCTGGTTCGATACGCTGCGCTTGACCCAAGTGGATGCGGGCAAAATTCATGGCCGTGCCATGACCCACGACATCAACCTGCACTATTTCGCTAACGGCGATGTCGGCATTAGTCTGGATGAGACGACGACTGCCCACGATGTAGCAGCCCTGTTTGATGTGTTGCTCGGCGACGAGCATAGCCTTTCCGTGGCCGCGCTAGACGAGAAGGTGGTGAAGGATGGCATCAGCGGCATTCCGGCCGCGTACCAGCGCCAAAGCAACTTTTTAGAGCACCCGACGTTCAAACGTTATCGCAGTGAAACTGAGATGCTGCGCTACCTAAAACGTCTTGAGAACAAGGACCTCTCGCTGGCTCACGCCATGATCCCGCTGGGTTCATGCACTATGAAACTCAATGCTACCAGCGAGATGATACCTGTATCCTGGCCTGCGTTTGCGCATCTTCACCCATTTGCCCCCCGTGACCAGGTCGCGGGCTATCATCAAATGATTGATGAACTTGCCGCTTTCCTGGTAGAAGTGACCGGTTACGACCACATCTCCATGCAACCAAACTCAGGCGCACAAGGCGAATACGCTGGCCTGCTCGCCATCCGTCGCTATCAAGCTGCCCAAGGCGAAGCTCACCGCGATGTGTGTTTGATTCCAAGCTCCGCCCACGGTACTAACCCTGCCTCTGCGGCCATGCTTAGCATGGAAGTTGTCGTGGTCGAGTGCGATCAAAACGGCAACATCGATCTCGCCGACTTAACCAACAAAGCCGAGCAGTACAGCGAACGCCTCTCTGCGGTGATGATTACTTACCCCTCGACTCATGGGGTGTTTGAATCTCACGTGCGCAGCGTATGCGAGGTAGTCCACAAACACGGCGGCCAGGTATACGTTGACGGCGCCAACATGAACGCCCAGGTTGGCCTTACTCGCCCCGGTGATTTTGGTGGTGATGTATCGCATCTCAACCTGCATAAAACGTTCTGTATTCCCCACGGCGGCGGTGGCCCCGGCATGGGTCCCATTGGTGTGAAAGCACACCTGGCGCCTTTTGTATCTAACCACGTGGTGACGCCTATTAATGGGGTCAACCCGGAAAGCGGCGCCGTCTCTGCTGCGGCGTTTGGCAGTGCGTCCATCCTACCCATCTCTTGGGCCTACATTAAAATGATGGGCGCCCGTGGCTTGCGGGAAGCTACTGAGCTTGCCATCTTAAATGCCAACTATATTGCCAAGCGGCTGGAAGAGGCCTACCCGATTCTCTACCGCGGCCAAAATGGCACGGTGGCGCATGAATGCATTATCGACATTCGCCCCCTCAAGAGCGCTTCAGGCATTAGCGAAGAGGATATCGCCAAACGCCTAATGGACTACGGCTTCCACGCGCCCACCATGTCGTTCCCGGTTCCGGGCACGCTGATGATCGAGCCAACAGAGTCGGAGTCACTGTACGAAATAGATCGTTTCTGCGATGCCATGATCGCGATTCGTGAGGAGATCGCTGCAGTAGAGCGAGGCGACTGGCCGCTGGATAATAATCCGCTGGTGAATGCTCCACACACACAGGCAGACGTGATGGATAGTAACTGGCAGCGACCCTACGACCGAAAGCTAGGCGCCTTCCCCACGCAGGCAGTCGCCGCATCTAAATACTGGCCCTCCGTTAACCGCGTAGACAACGTGTTTGGTGACCGCCAGTTAATTTGCTCGTGCCCTAGCATTGATGAGTATCGCCAGTAATATCATGGCGATGTTAAAACGTGAGATGTAAAGCGTGAGAGACAAAACGTAAGCTTAACGCCTCTGGCACCGCTAATCCGGCGCCAGAGGCGTTTTTTCTTGCATACGCTGGTCGTGAAAACCGTTCAGCAATTTTTCATACCGCTTGGGTAGCACCGAGTCTTGGCGATGCAGCAGGTAAAGCACTTCGCTGATGGCATGTGGCAACGCTAATGCCTTCACCTGACGCTGCCAAGGGGACGTTTCTAGCACTAAGCGGGAAACAACGGTAAAGCCCAACCCCCGCGCCACAGCATCCAGCACCATGCTGACTTCATTGGTAAACCCCTGGTGGCGGAAGTGCGTCATGGAGCGAAACTCGTCAGGGTAATTAGCCTTCAGCAACGCATTGGCGTGGTTAATGCCGTCGTAGTAATTGAGAAAGCCTATCCCCATCAAATCAGAAAGGGTGCTGCCCGCAAAATCAGCCGGCACAACTAAGCAAAGCGGCTCTTTATGCCAAAGGGTGCAGGTGAGATCCGGGTGGTTGACCTGCTCAGTAACGATACCAATATCGTAGCGCCCTTCTAGCAGGTCATTAACAATTTCGTGGTTAAACGCAAAGCTATAGTTAACGGTCAAGTTAGGATGCATCTGCTGCTGACCGAGAATGTAAGGGTAAAACATCAGCCCCACACTCCCAGGCGATGCAATACGGCAATCACCGCTATCTAAGGAGTCGTCATCTAGACCGTGGCGGAACTGCTCATGTTCAGCAAACAGCTTTAGCGCATAGTCGTAGACGCGTCGGCCCGTCTCAGTGAGCGTAAAACTCCTGCCCTTTCGTTCCAGCAGTGTTTTATTAAGGTAAATTTCCAGCTTGCGAATATGCTGGCTAACCCCTGGCTGAGTCATTTCCAAACGGCGCGCCGTCCGTGTGAAACTTCCGGTTTCCACCAACGTAATAAATGTCCGAAAATACACGGCATTAAACATAATGAAGCGCCATCTTATTGAGTCATCGTCTGCTCTTAACGAGACCATAGAGTAGCACAACTCGGCTACCTACTGAGCGCACCACGAGCGCTACTGAACCGTCTGTAACAGCGTGATAGTATGCACATTGTGATCACCAACATCAGGGAAAGCCATCATAATGACGCACCAGCCAGTGCCCCGCGCCACGATCTCCAGCATCATATCTCCTGAAGGGAGTCTTGAAGTTCTCTCTCAGCATGAAGTCAATCGTCTTAAAAGCACCTCTAAAAGCGGTTTGCACGATTTGCTCCGGCGCTGCGCTCTGGCGGTGCTTAACTGCGGCAGTCCCACCGACGATAGCTTAGCCATTTTAGAAGCTTACAAAGACTTCGATATTGAGGTGCTACAGCAAGACCGAGGCATTCGGCTGAAATTAACTAACGCGCCCGCTGAAGCTTTTGTAGATGGCCGTATGATCCGCGGTATTCGCGAACACTTATCGTCCGTTATTCGCGATATCGTCTACGTCTATAATGAAATCCAGCACCACAATCGCTTTGACCTTAATACTGGCGAAGGCACCACCAACGCGGTGTTTCACATTTTGCGCAAGGCTGGCACGTTAAAGCCCGGCCGCGACCCTAGCCTTGTGGTGTGCTGGGGCGGCCACTCCATTTCCAGGGAAGAGTACGAATACTCTAAAGATGTGGGCTACCACTTAGGGCTTCGCGATTTAGATATCTGCACCGGCTGCGGCCCTGGCGCCATGAAGGGCCCTATGAAAGGTGCTAACGTCGCTCACGCTAAGCAGCGTCGGAAAGATGGCCGTTATTTGGGCATTTCAGAACCGGGTATTATCGCCGCGGAAGCACCCAATCCCATCGTTAATGAACTCGTTGTGATGCCGGATATCGAGAAGCGGCTGGAAGCCTTCGTACGCCTTGGTCATGGCATTATTGTTTTTCCCGGCGGCGTAGGCACCGCAGAAGAGATTCTGTATTTGCTGGGCATTTTGCTTCACCCCACCAACGCGGACACCCCCTTCCCGCTTATTTTCACCGGTCCCGCCAATTCGGCGGCCTACTTTCAGAAAATCGACGAGTTTTTGGTTTACACCCTGGGTGAAGATATCCGCCGCTACTATACCATTATTATCGGCGACCCCACGGCGGTGGCACGTAAAATGCGTGACGGAATTGATGAAATTGCCGATTTCCGCCGTAAGCATCAAGATGCGTTTTACTACAACTGGCGCTTGACGATCGCCAGGGAGTTTCAGGCACCTTTTACCCCCACCCATGAAGCGATGCGCGCGCTAGCTCTGCACCGCCAGCAGCCAACTCATGAGCTAGCTGCCAATTTGCGGCGGGCGTTCTCGGGCATTGTGGCAGGCAATGTTAAAGAAGACGGCATTCGTGCTATTGAGGCCCACGGCCCCTTTGAGCTAACCGCCGAACCGGAACTAATGCAGCGATTAGACGAGCTACTCACCTCGTTTGTAGCCCAAGGCCGGATGAAGCTAGATGGCCAGCCCTACACGCCCTGCTATGTACTTAAATAGCCCTCCTCAAATAAACAGCGCAACGTATAGCGTATAAACACCGGCAGGCTTGCGCCAACGCTCCGCCTGCCTTTAAAGGAATGCACACGTGATTATTGCTCTGCTAACGCTGCTCGCGGCAGGGGTTATTAAAGGCGCTATTGGTTCTGGTGTGCCTGTCATCGTCATTCCTGTCCTGACGATGCTCTATGATGTAAAGCTGGCCATTGCGGTACTAGTGGCGCCCAATCTGTTCAGTAACGCGCTGCAGGTATGGCAGTACCGACGTCATCTTTTACCACTAAGGTTTTTAGCCGCGTTTTCAATCGCCGGTGGGCTGGGCATTATCATCGGCACTTGGGGACTAGTAGTGCTTTCGCCCACCCTGCTCTCGCTTGGAGTCGCAGGCGCTATTGTAATGTATCTGGCCATTAAGCTAGCTAGGCGTAAAATGGTAATGCCTTTTTCGCTGGCTAAGCGCATCGTTTTGCCAGTGGGCCTATTAGCCGGGGTGTTACAAGGCGCTGCGGGCATGTCAGCACCTGCATCAGTGACCTTTCTCAACGCCATGCGGTTAGAGCGCCAAGTGTTCATCGGCTCTATTTCCGTTTTCTTCGTGGCAATCACCTGCGTGCAAATACCCGCCCTATTAAGCGCGGGTATTTTAACCTTAGAACGCAGCGTATATAGCTTGGCTGCGTTACTGGTCATACTAGTGGCGATGCCCTTAGGGGCTAAGCTTGGTAAACGCCTGCCTCATCACCTATTCGATAACTTAATTATGCTGCTATTGGCAGGCATCGCATTAAAAATCATCGTTGATGCCACGCTGTAAGATAAAACCGCCTATGGGCAGAGGTGAAACCCACCAGGCAGAGTCGCCGTTAACCCGCTACACTGATGGACGTCATGAGCAGCACCGAGCGCTCACCGTGGAAAAGGAGAACCAGCATGGAAATGATTGACCAGCTAAGGGACGGCAAAACCAAGGCGTTTGCCAAGCACTGCTTTGAGAGCAACACCCCAGAAGAACTTAATGCCGCCGCCGAAGGGCCTGCCGACCAAGCACAAATGGAGCACTGGGGAATCACCGAAGGCCAATGGGAAGAGGCGGTTGCCACCGCATTGGCCGATCATAAAGCCCAAAGCAGTTGATAGACGCCCCCCCCAGAGCCCTGCTATCAGCAGGGCTTTTTCTATTCTGCATTCGCCACAGCCCACCGAGCTACCTACGTATTTAGAATACTCTCCCAACCTATTCCCCTAACGTCATTCGAAGTACTCTTAAGCCTTATGCGCTGCTTGGCTCCACAGCCTGCCATGCTAACCGATGGCAACAAAGACCTACTCCACACCAAGATAACAATTAATTAAAATTTATTTTTGCTAATATGATAGCGCGTTTATCTGATAATGTATTAAACACAATAAGCGCGCTGTAAGCCTAATGCGGCAATATTGCTAAGCCTACAGCTTTATCCATCAAGAGGCTGTCAAATGTCATTTCTTATTAAACATACCTGTGTCGGTATGGCCACTTTTAGCCTACTGGTTGCTGGCCCAAGTTTCGCAAGTACCGAACGCCTTGAGACTGAACTTACCGCCCTATTCGCCGATGGCGAACTGAGTATTGGTGATGTTTCTAAAGCAATGCTGCGTGATCGCTTTACCGCTGAGGACATTGTGTATGATTCTCCTGAAGGAGAGCGTCTTAAGATCGAACGCTATATCGTCATCGGTAACTACGACAACCCTGACGAAGTTCGCGTGGAAGGCATAAGGGTCGAAGATAGCCTCACAGAGCTACTGCTATTGAGTATGGATAGCGCGGTCTTTGGCGAGCCTGGCATGGCGGTTTTCAATGATGAGGCAATGCAGCAAGCGCCATTGAATATAGCAAGCCTTAGCATTGATAACTTTACCCTGGATCTTGATTCTGAGCTGGCCAGCGACATGCTATATGACCTTGGCATTCACCAGGCTCCCGGGCGTCTAGAAATTGCTGAAGTGCGTGGCAAAGCAATCTCAGCGGATGCACTAGGCATGCTCGAATTTAGCGGTGTTGCCATGCAGGGAGAGGACTTAGGAGACCTGGGCAGTGGCTCATTCATTATTGACCGAGTGCGCTTCGAAGACCTTCGCGGAATGCAAGGTGAACAAGAAGAGCACTTGGGTGCCATGTTGCTGGAAAACATGGCTATTGAGAGCGACGTTCTTGTTGCCACATTAGACCGCCTAAGGGTCGATGGTGATTTTAAGGACGGTGAAGGTGGTGTTTGGATAGAAGCACTTGAACTTGATCTTAATCGTATGATTGCCCTTGCCCCTCCCTCTGAACGTACCGAAATGCGCATGATCAGTAATGTATTGACCGATGGCAGTGGCAAACTTGTCCTTGATGCTCACTTTGCAGGACGCTGGGACGAGCAAGAGAGCCACAGCGTGCTGGGCGGAGATAGCCGTATAACGATACGCGATGCAATGGGCCTGAGCTTTAATTATGACTTGCCTGTCGTGCTACCCAAGAGTGCCACACCTATGGACGCTTTGCGGGATACTCGCCTGCTCGATGCCGCTACACTGCTAGGGGGTGATCTTGCATTAACGCTGAATGATGAAGGCCTTCTCAGCAGACTTGTTACATTAGGCGCGACGATGGAAGGCATTTCAGAGGCGCAACTTATTGAACAAGCACGGACGCAGGCAAAAGGCTTTGGCATGATGTTCGGCCCTGAAGCTCAATCCGTCATGATGGGTATGGTCGAGTTGCTTGAAGGCAGTGCTAGCCAGCTTATGCTGAACATCACACTGCCTGCTGAAAGCAACTTACAGACCTACGCTGAAGATCCACTGGGGCTGCCTGGCCAGCTCTCACTTCAAGTGGAAACACGCTGAAGCACGTCTTACCGAATCATACTCCTCGCCCAACAGGCGAGGAGTAGAATGCAAACGCCCAATTCAAAGACATCCACCCATCCTAGGCACGAAAAAAACGGCCACCGCGTAAGCTAAGTGACCGTTTTATAAATTCTTTGGTCGGAGTGACAGGATTCGAACCTGCGACCTTTGCAACCCCATTGCAACGCGCTACCAAGCTGCGCCACACTCCGATGCCTTTATTAGCAACGCTGGTAACTGCTTACGTTTGCCTCAAGACGGTGCGTATACTAGCTTTTTATACGCCAAATGAAAAGCTCTTTTTGCGCTTTCTTTTCAATCGCTTGCCGTTAAGCTTGGTCAGCTGCTTTTAGTAAGGCGGCCATGGCCTCGTAAACCTTGGGTGTTGTGACTAGCAGCTGCTCCGGGTAAAGATCGTCTGGCACGCCCTCAGGCACCTCTGTTAAATGCCCTACCCGCGCGCCTGCTTCACGGGCAATAACCCACCCCGCCACAAAATCCCAAGGCGATACGCTTTCGTAGTAGGCATCTAAACGCCCGCACGCCACATCGCATAAATCCAGCGCAGCAGCACCATTGCGGCGAACATCCTGGCAACTAGCTAACACCGCCGCTAAGCGGGGTAAGAGTTTTTTACGGGCTTCTTTTTGATAGGGGAAGCCGGTGGCTACTAACGTGCTGTCAAGCGATTCAGCGCCGCTGGGTTTAATCGGCTGTTTATTACAAAATGCGCCCATTCCCTCTGCAGCACTAAAGGTTTCACCTAAGAAAGGCGCATGTATAACGCCTACTTTACCCACCCCCTGCTCCAACCAGCCAATAGAGACCGCCACGTGGCGCAGGCCCTGGGCAAAGTTAACCGTGCCATCAATCGGGTCCACCACCCATAGATGCTCAGCAGGCGTTTGCAGCGCACGCTCCGGGTTTAATTCTTCGCTTAGCCGCGCCTCGCCGGGGAAGTGCTCCTCTAGACGATGGCTAATCAGCTTATCCACCGCGACATCCACGTCGGTCACCAGCTCAACGCCCGCTTTAAGCCGCTGGCTAAAGCCTTGCTGCTCACGGGCAGTCAGTATCATCTTCCCGGCCTCTTGGGCAATCTCAATTGCCAGCGCCAGCCGTGCCTCTAGGGTGTAAGCCGCCATGTCCGCTCCTTAGGGTTGTTTGTCACCCCTCAGCATAAGCGGTGGGCAATGGCATTACCATGACACCACAAAGCGCTATTAACAGCTTAGCGCAGCGCATCCACCAGCACATCGACCACTACCCGGGTCGCGGCCTCGATTAATACCACATCAGCGCCTACACGCTCCCATTCGTAACCCGGGTAACGGGGCAGCTCATGGGCAATGGGGCCGTCAAAGCGCTTGGCAATACCGGGTGGCAACGGTTTACCTCGCTCTAAATTGCGCTTGATGCCAGGGGGCAATGGTTCCGCACGGGGGGCATCGTGGCGGCGCAGCAAGCGCAACAGCTCACGCTCGTTTATGCGCGGCAGGTCAACGTAGCCCTCTTGATGAGAATGGCGTTGGCGGCTTTCATGGCGGCCGCTATCGCTGCCACGGTGGCGCTCTGATTGGGACGCGTTGTCTCGAGCGCCGTGGGCAGGCGCATGGGCGGGCTGGGCCACAACCGCAGAGTGCCACAGCAGTGCGCTTACCAGTAAACTGGCGCCAATATTAATTGATTTCATAACTTACTCCTTGGTGGCAGGAGCTTTGAGTGTAGAGCGCAAATGCGCAGGCAGTATGGAAGGTAGGGTATTTGGGGAGGAATGCTTTAAGCCTTATGGCGACGTTATACGCTCAATAACACCCTGGGCAGTAATTTGCGCCTGAACCCCTGGGCGTTGAGTATCTAAAGTCAGTGCGGCGCTGCCCTCTTCGAACACGCCCCGAAAGGCATCGGCCACTGCTGCTTGCGCTGGTTGGCCAGCACCGCCCACTTGGCAGGCGCCAAAATTAAAGGGCCTTAAGGCATCGTCAAGGTTATCTGTTGCCAGCACTTGAGTTTTAAAGGTGCTTAACTCCTGCTGGCAGGCACCAAAGGCAGAGCGGTCGAGGTAGGCAAGAAAAGTGGGTAGGCTAACGCCTGCCAAGATAGCGACAATGGCCACCACAATAAGAAGCTCGATAAGGGTGAAACCATCAGCATGTTTGTGTTTATATTTTTTCATGCGCGTCACCTAATACAAAAGCCGCCCTGCTGGGCGGCTTGCTAAGAGCAAAAACTAGATATTACGCATCTGGATCATTGACTGTAGGATCATTGACTGTAATGGAGCCAGTCGCTAGCACAAAGACGTTTTGGTTACGATTTTGTGTAGTTACTGTTAATGGGAAAATAGTGTTGTTTTCGTCCGGTTCTTCGAATGTTCCAGCAAAACTTTCGAATAGATTTTCTTGTGTCGTTCCGTCAATCTCACAAGCCTCAAAAGAAAAGTTATCCGCGGGACCATCTTCGAAATCAGCGCCAGCGGAAGACTCTGCAACAGAAAGGGAGCGGAATGAGTTTAGCTCTCCAGCACAAGCACTTGCTTCAGCGCGATTTAAATAATTACCATACTGCGGTACACCCACCGCCGCCAAAATACCGATAATCGCCACCACGATCAGCAATTCGATGAGGGTGAAACCCTGCTGTTTTAAGCTGCGAGGTCGATTAATTTGGTTTGTTTGCATCATATAATTCCCTTGCGATATTGAATCATCATTTTATAGGTGGCCACTTGTTAGCTTTACTGCCACTAACATTGCCTAGCTAAGTATTGCGTTACATTAGCTTACCGCCGTCGCCATGGCAACTAGGTACATCATACACGAATGACGGTTTTGTCACCCTTTTTGATGACAGTCAAGAGTTGCGTATATAAGCCTAGAAGTACCTAGAATTAAGCATCTATGGTAAAAAGGGCGCTACATTTATCACGCCGTCGAGATGCCCATGCGTCAACCCGCCCCCGAATCTACCCTTAGCCATGCAGCCTTAAACGGCGGCCTGCGTGGTATTGCTGAACGGCTGGTGAAACACGGCTCATTAACCGATGCCCAGGCGGCTGTTGCTGAGTCTACCGCTGCAGAGCTGGATATTTCGCTATTACAGCACGTAGTGGAAAGCGGGCTGGTGGATGCCGATGCCGCCGCCTTGGCCGCGGCCTGGGAGTACGGGCTACCGGTGATTGATCTTGACTCAGTCCGGATTAATGCGTTGCCACCGGCTAATGATTACCCGGTCAAAATTCTCGAAAAGCTGGATATTCTGCCTCTCGCACGCCACGGTCACCGCTTAACCGTTGCGGTGCCTTATCCAGCGACCTTGACCCAGCTTGATGAGCTGCAGTTTGCCACCGGCTTAAGTGTGGATGGCGTGCTAGCCCCGGCAGACCAGCTAAAAACTACCCTCATTCAATACCTAGCGCAAAACGAGCGGAGTATGCTCGATGAGCTAGAGAACGTTGACGACGCGATTAACGCACTGAACGTTGTGCACAACGCTGATGGTGAAGAGGTCACTCTCGATGCGCCCGACCAAGATAGTGAAGACGCGCCGGTCGTAAAATTCGTCAATAAAATACTGCTGGACGCGATTAGCCGCGGCGCTTCGGATATTCACTTCGAGCCTTATGAAACACTCTATAGGGTGCGTTTTCGTATAGACGGCATGCTGCTTGAAATAGCCCGCCCACCGTTCGCACTACGCCACCGCATTGCAGCGCGGCTAAAAATAATGTCGCGACTGGATATTTCGGAGCGCCGCTTGCCACAAGATGGCGGTATTAAATTACAGCTGTCGCGAAGCCGCTCAATTGATTTTAGGGTGAACTCACTGCCCACGGTCTACGGTGAAAAGGTGGTGCTGCGTATTCTAGACCCGGCATCGGCTCAGCTTGGCATTGATCAGCTCGGCTTTAACCCGGCGCAGCAGGCGGCGTATGAAAGCGCACTTAAAAAGCCCCAAGGGATGATTTTGGTCACCGGCCCCACCGGCAGCGGTAAAACCGTCACGCTGTATACCGGCATTAATATGCTCAACCAAATTGAGCGCAATATTTGTACCGCCGAAGACCCGGTGGAAATCAAGGTATCGGGAATTAACCAAGTCAACGTGCTGCCCAAGATTGGCTTAAACTTTGCCAGCGCCCTTCGGGCATTTTTACGTCAAGACCCGGATGTGGTCATGGTAGGTGAAATACGCGATCTCGAAACCGCTGAAATAGCGGTAAAAGCGGCGCAAACCGGCCACCTGGTGCTCTCAACCGTTCACACTAACTCGGCAGCAGAAACCCTTACTCGTTTGGCTAATATGGGCGTCGCCTCCTACAACATTGCCAGCTCGGTGAGCTTAATTATCGCTCAGCGCTTAGCTCGCAGGCTTTGTAATCTATGTAAAACCCCTGCGGAAATTCCCGCTGAGGCACTACGTAAGGCAGGGTTTAGCCAGCTTGACATCCGCAACGCCACTATTTACCAAGCCAAAGGCTGTAAGCAATGTACTCAGGGCTACAAAGGACGGATCGGTGTTTATGAGGTATTGCCGGTGTCTGATGACATGCGCCAACTTATTATGCGCGATGGTAACTCCATCGAGATCGAGCAATTAGCGCGCAAAGAGGGTCATACAAGCCTCCACCAAAGCTGCTTAAGCCGGGTTTTAGATGGCAGCACCAGTCTTGAAGAAGTTAACCGAATTAGTAAGGAGTAAGCAGCGACATGGCTAAAGTAAAAGCACGCCAAACAAAGCGGGCGCCACTTTATCGCTGGAAATGGGCAGGCACAGGCCCACAGGATAGGCCGATGCGCGGGGAGCTCATTGGCCGTACAAAAACTGATATTGTTGAGCAACTGGCTAAACAACGTATTATCGCCACTAAAATCCAAAAACGCAGCAGTTTTAGTGGGCGTGGCAAAGTTACCAACGTCGATATTATGGTCTTTGCCCGACAGATGGCCACCATGGTGCGTGCAGGCATCCCCATTCTACAAGCGCTCCAGGCAGTGTCTGAAAGCCTTAAAAAGCCTGCTATGGTGGCGCTTACCCAGCAAATCATGGAAGACGTTTCCTCGGGCGATAGCCTCTCAAGCGCAATGGCCAAACACCCTAAGCAGTTTGACCGGCTGTTTGTAAACCTCGTGGATGCTGGCGAACAAGCGGGCGCACTGGATCAAATGCTGGAGCGTATTGCCAGCTATAAAGAGAAAGTAGAATCACTTAAAAACCGGGTTAAAAAAGCCCTTTGGTACCCCACCGCCGTCATGGCCATTGGTGTCGCTGTTACCATGCTGCTACTGATTAAAGTCGTGCCAGAATTTGAAAGCATGTTCCAGGGATTTGGCGCCGAGCTACCCGCACTTACCCAGTTCACGGTGAATTTATCCGAATTAGCGCAGCGATATTGGCTCTATGCACTAGGTATGCTAGTGGGTGGCGTCATGCTTCTTAAAGCCGCCGCAAGGCGCTCTTACGCCCTAGCCTATCGACTAGATGGCTTGATGCTGAGACTTCCTGTGATAGGCGATATTATGAACAAATCTGCCGTTTCCCGGTTCACCCGCACCCTGGCCACGACGTTCGCCTCAGGCGTGCCGCTGGTGGAAGGGCTTGAAACCGCCGCAGGGGCTGCAGACAACCGCGTGTATAGCAAAGCGATTAACGAAGTACGCCAAGATGTGACTACCGGCCAACAGCTCCATTTTGCCATGCGTATGACCAACCGATTCCCCGCCCTCGCGGTTCAGATGGTCAGTATCGGGGAAGAAGCCGGCTCTTTAGATGCCATGCTTAACCGTGTTGCTGACTATTACGAAGAAGAAGTCGAAAACAAAGTGGATGCGCTAACCTCGCTCATGGAGCCCGTTATTATTGTTGTGCTGGGTACGTTAGTCGGTGGCGTAGTCGTATCCATGTACCTGCCAATTTTTGAGATCGGCACCGCCCTTTAAGTGCACACCTCGCTTTTATTCGCCATTTATCGGTTAAATCATTAGGAGCTTTATGGGCTTTCCGCCAACACTCTTGTACCTCTTCGCGCTACTTATCGGGCTTTGCTTTGGCAGTTTTTTAAATGTTGTGATCACTCGCCTGCCGGTGATGCTGATGCGTAGCTGGCGCAATGAAGCCCGGGCCGCGCTTGAGCTTCCCGCAGAAACCTCACCCCGGTTTAATCTCGCAACGCCGGGGTCGATGTGCCCACGCTGCGAGCACCCCATTGCCTGGCACGACAACCTGCCTTTGCTCGGCTGGTTAAAACGACGCGGCAAGTGTGCCCACTGCCAGACCCCCATTAGTGCGCAGTATCCGCTGGTAGAGCTTATGGGTGGGCTATTAGCAGTTGCTGTCGTAGCGCTTTACGGTGCAACGGCAAGCGCTCTGTTTATTTATGCGGCCTGTTTAACGCTGCTTGCTTTAGCCGTGATCGATTTTCGCACGTATCTGCTGCCAGATATTTTAACCCTGCCGCTGCTTTGGGCTGGCTTGCTCTATCAACTGCTCTTCCAGCCTATTATGTTGCCCAGTGCCGTTATTGGCGCTATGGCGGGCTACCTAATACTGTGGAGCTTTTACTGGCTGTTTAAACTAATGACCGGCAAAGAAGGCATGGGGTTTGGCGACTTCAAGCTGCTAGCGGCGTTAGGTGCCTGGGTCGGCTGGCCCATGCTGCCGCTGCTGTTGGTGTTATCAGCAGGTATTGGCGCTCTTGTTGGCTTAGCGGCACAAGCACGCTCCCCTCATTTACGCGGCCAGCCACTACCTTTTGGCCCTTTTTTAGCCCTGGCGGGGTGGATTTGTCTGCTAGCGGGCAATGAGCTGATGGCGCTCTATACATCGTTGCTTTATTAGCGCTTAAGCTATTGGCACAGCCACTTGAACCACTACTTGAAGAATTACTTGAAGAACTAGTTAAACCGCTATTTCGTCACGGTGGCTGCGGCTAGTTTATTATCTATGCGCATTATTATTATTTACAGCGCCACTACTAAGGAGCAGCCATGATCGTTGGATTAACAGGCGGTATCGGCTCGGGTAAGTCTACCGTTGCTCGGGCGTTTGGCGCGCTGGGAATAGGCTGGGTGGATGCCGACGATGTCGCAAGAGAAGTAGTGATGCCCGGCGAACCAGCGCTTACTTCGATTGCCGAACGTTTTGGAGAGAGCGTGCTGCAAGCGGACGGCACGCTGAATCGGGCGGCCCTGCGCAGTATTGTGTTTGAAGCCCCAGCCGAGCGCCAATGGCTGGAGTCGGTAACCCACCCTCGCGTGCGTGAGCGTATCCTGGTACACCTTGAGCGCTTGCACCACCACTCGCCCTATGTCTTGCTTGTCTCGCCGCTACTATTTGAGTCAGGCCAAGACAGGCTAGTAAACCGCACCATTGTGGTGGATGTGCCTGTTGACATACAGCTTTCTCGAACCCATGAACGAGATGGCGTGAGTGAGGCTCAGGTGCATGCTATTCTCGCCGCCCAGCTACCCCGTGAAGCGCGCCTCGCGAAGGCAGATGACGTTATTGACAACAGCGGGGATCATGCTTCGATGATGCAACAAGTAAAGCAGCTTGATCAGCGTTACCGAAACGAACACCAGTAGCTCAAGGAGAGCTTTATGCCAACGCCCGCCAACGATGCACCGCTTGAGGTCGCTTGCCCGCAGTGCAGCAAGCGTGTCACCTGGAGCCCCGAGAGCGCCTATCGCCCTTTTTGCAGCAAGCGCTGCCAGTTGCTTGACTTAGGCGCCTGGGCTGAAGAGTCCCACCGTATTTCGGGCGAATCCGCCATGGACGAAGCCGATCTAGACACACTGCTCGCCCAAGCGGATAAAGACGCCCCGCTCTCCTAGCTCAGAGTTTGCTGCCATGAACGATAATGTCCTGCCTGTTTATCACTTACTTCATGAGCTTGATGCTCGTTTCGATGACTTGATGGTCACTATTGATCAGGCAGCAACGTATTATGAGCAGCAGCAGGCGGCGACATGGCACTTTCAGCCATTCCATGAGAACACGTCCTGGCTGCGCCAAGCGCTGCTCGATATGTGGCATCAGCAAGGCCAAGATGGGCGCGAAACACGTAATTACATTGCGCTCATCGCTGCGGATGACACCTTACTCGAAAAATTTAATGCGGTTAACCGTGCTAAAGCGCAGATCAGCGAACTGCTACAACGCATTAAACAGGCACACCCGAAAACCCTTAGCCAAGCAAAACATCGCTTACCCCAGCGCCACCCTGACGTTGATAAGGTGCTGCGTAAGGGCGGTTTAGCACGGCTGCACCTTAAGCAGTGCTGGCGGCACATTCCCATAGCCCCAGCACCGGTATCACGGGTGCGCTTTGCTTGGTATAGCAGCGGGCGCTCAATAAAAAAATTAACCGTCCGAGAAGCTGAGCAAAAACTCCTACAGTTGGATACAGGCGCTGCTCATGTCCGCATTCAGCTGCGTAAGTTGGCTGGTATCCCCAGCGACGAGCCACTCGCCCAGGTGCAGTCTCAGGCCCCCTTGATGCGGGCCAACCTATTTTTCACCGAACCTTTAGAAGATGGCCACACAAGGCGTGCAATGAACGTCGCCCTACCGCTTATTGTACCTAACCATAATCAGCAACTTCCGCACATAAAAATGCCACCGCTTGAGCCACCCACCCAGCGCACCAGGGCTAAGCGACGCGATGAAAAATTAGAGCATGAAGCCTTTTTACCCAGCTTGCGTATCTACCGCTACCGCTAACTCTCCAGGGCAGGCACTGTTTGCAGCTCCCACCGTTCATAGGTGAGTAGCGTCTGGATCAGTTCGCTTAGCTCACGCTCAGATAGTCCATATTCACTTATTAATGCCTTAAAGCGTTCGTTAAACACGTGATCGCGGTTTTCAGCGAGTGCTGCTTGGTCGTCAGCCTCAAGATCTGCCAACGACCTCACGGGTGGCCCTGTGGGGATATCCATACTGTTATTAGGATCATCCAACTGACGCAGTGCTTGCGCAAAAGCATCATCTAGCTCGCGGAATTTACGGAGCTTTTCACGCTCGTCCAGCTGTTTTTCAACCTTGTGATATTTCATTAGTATTTCATTTTCACCTTACATGAAAGGGTCGATACGTCTATTCAGCAGACTTTTATGACAGAACTGTGCACAAACGCGTAAACCGATAGAGCAAACTTGCCTTTGCCACTTCTTAGAAGCATAAAGAGAGGGCTACCGCATTAGCATTAACTTAAGGTTCTTCATAGACTCGCAACGCTAGCACATAGGAAGTTGGCTCTATTGATTGCTTGCCTGCTTATTACGATCACTTAGCACCAAGAAGGTGCTTTACAGGCTAACAAAATCTCACCTGTAAATTACACGCAAAGGAGGCCAGATAATGTTCAACGCAATGACACGAGCTGAGATCTGGCTGCAGGATACACTCGATAAAACACTGGGTATCGAAGACCTTGCTAACCACCTTGGTTACTCATCTTCTCAAATACGCCGCCAGTTCCGGCAATGCTTTGATGTATCGCCTAGCGCTTACCGGGAAAAAAGGCGTCTTGAGCGCGCAGCTGTTTTACTCTCGCTCACTCCACAGAATATAGCGCAAATTGCATTACGCTGCGGCTATCTCAACCACTCCTCTTTTTCGCGGGCCTTCCATCGTCGTTACCAGCTCACGCCGCGCAACTATCGCTATGCACTCAGTGGCGTTCGTCACTTGTCTCTTCCTGAGCGACATTTTAAAACCACTATCGTGAGGAGCCAACCCAAACAAACTGTTCTCATGCGCCTTTACAGTACGCCAGAGCTAATTCACGGGCTAGGGGTTACCAAGTACCATGCTAATCAACTGGAGTGCTTCCAGGCTCATTTAGAGCCCGCCACCCCGGCTATCTCGCTTCCAGACCTTTTATCTGAGAAGGTAGAGGCACTTGAAGATAAACCCAGCGTCCACCAGATACGAACCGATATTGGGCTTTATCTGGAGAGCAACACCCAAGCTAATCACTTAGCTTTACCCGTCGCTTATCGTCGAGTCGCTATGCCATCCCACTACTATGCCAAAACATGTTTTGAGGATTTTTCAGAGTTATCGCAAGCAATGACATCAACTCTGATACAGCTAATGAGGGATCAAAAGCAGTTTCATGTCAGTGGGGAAGCACCTAGGGTACTGTGGCATCCAAATCATTTAGAACTGCAAACTCCGCTATTATCCTAGCAAGCGCAGCCTACCTATTAAACACGACGTTAAATTTAACGTCGTTCAAAAAAAACCGGCACTTCTGTTAAGAAATGCCGGATTAAACTGCTTAGTCTTCCATGCGTACCAGCCAAGACTCAACGGCTTCATCGCCATGCTCGTTTTTCCAATTACGCAGGCCTTTATGATTACCGCCACGGGTCTCAATCACTTCACCGCTATGCGGGTTTTTATAAATCTTCAGACGACGCTTACGACGTGATGACGCAGTAGGCGCTTTAGCACTGCGCTGATCTGATGCTGGATCTAATAGGGCAATCACATCGGCAGGACGTTTACCAAATTCATTCATCAATGCCTCAAGCTTAGCTTTAAACTCCAGCTCGCTTTTTAAGCGTTGATCACCCTCCAGGCGTTGAAGGTCTTCCTGGAGTTGTTTCAGCTGCTGCTCTTTCTGGATATATTCATTTAAAAGTGACATAGGAGTTCCTTTGTAGCCAGGGTTTAACGTAGCGTAAATTTAACCGCATGAGGCATAGAGCGGGCAAGCTCAATACCCATTAATTCAGGATGCTGACACATTATTGCCGTAAAAGTGCTAATTGACAACTAGTCTAGATGATTTTGTGATATTTACTAATCAATTTTACAGACTTAGGTAAAGCTTAAAAGTTCAGCACTTTAAAATTAACAAGTAAAAAATAGTTACTACAGGCGCAATGAACTACCGTTACTCAACACTGCATAAGCCATAAAAAAAGCGCCGCCCTAATGGGCGGCGCTTTCATAGGCAAGAACTAATGAATTAGTCTTGACCCATCTGCTGCTTGATAAGGTCACCGATAGTGGTCGGACCACCTGCTGATTCGGGCTCTTGATCACGCAGTTTCTTCAGGTTCTGACGAGTATCGTCTTGCTCTTTCGCCTTAATCGACAGATTGATCTGACGACTCTTACGATCGACGTTAACAATACGCGCTTCAACGCTGTCGCCTTCGTTCAATACGTTACGCGCATCTTCCACACGATCAGCACTGATCTCAGACGCCTTCAAAATAGCGATAACATCTGTCGCCAGTTCAACGTGAGCTTCTTTAGCGTCAACTTCAACGATACGGCCAGTCACAATGCTGCCCTTGTCGTTAACAGACAGATATTCAGCAACCGGATCAGAATCCATTTGCTTAATACCTAAAGAAATACGCTCGCGCTCTGGATCGATAGAAAGGATGACGGCTTCAGCTTCGTCGCCTTTCTTGAAGTTGCGTACTGCTTCTTCGCCAGTTTCTGTCCAGGAGATATCGGACAGGTGAACCAGACCATCGATACCGCCTTCAAGGCCGATAAAGATACCAAAGTCGGTGATTGACTTGATGGTACCCGAAACGCGGTCGCCCTTGTTGTATTCAGCGTTGAAGGTTTCCCATGGGTTAGCAGTGCACTGCTTAATACCCAGAGAAATACGACGACGCTCTTCATCGATATCCAGAACCATAACGTCAACATCGTCGCCCACTTGAACAACTTTAGACGGATGGATGTTTTTGTTAGTCCAGTCCATTTCAGAAACGTGAACCAGACCTTCAACGCCTTCTTCCAGCTCTGCAAAGCAGCCGTAATCGGTCAGGTTAGTGACCACGGCTTGAACTTTGGTGTTCTCCGGATAGCGCTGCTTGATGTTGACCCACGGATCTTCGCCAAGCTGCTTCAGACCTAGTGAAACGCGGTTACGCTCACGATCAAATTTCAGCACTTTAACGTTGATCTCGTCGCCAACAGCAACGATTTCAGACGGATGCTTGATGCGCTTCCACGCCATATCGGTGATGTGCAACAGGCCATCAACACCGCCTAGGTCAACGAAGGCACCGTAGTCAGTCAGGTTCTTAACGATACCTTTAATCTGCTGACCTTCCTGCAGAGTTGCCAGCAGCGCTTCGCGCTCGGCACTGTTCTCTGCTTCAAGCACGGCACGACGCGATACAACGACGTTGTTGCGCTTCGGATCAAGCTTGATGACTTTAAAGTCCAGCTCTTTGTTTTCCAGGTGCGCAGTGTCGCGAACCGGGCGAACGTCAACCAGAGAACCCGGCAAGAAGGCACGAATAGAATCAACTTCGACGGTGAAGCCGCCTTTGACTTTGCCGTTGATCACGCCTTTGATGACTTCGTCTTTCTCGAAGGCAGCTTCCAGAACCTTCCAAGCTTCTGCGCGCTTGGCTTTCTCACGGGACAGACGCGTCTCACCGAAGCCATCTTCAACGGCTTCCAATGCAACGTGAACGTCGTCGCCGATAGCGATGTTCAGTTCACCGTTTTCATCGCGGAATTGTGACGCCGGAATCTGACCTTCAGATTTTAGACCAGCGTTGACGGTAACCCAGTCACCATCGATGTCGACAACTTGAGCCGCGACAATAGCGCCTGGCTCCATATTGATGTCGTTAAGAGACTGTTCAAACAGTTCAGCAAAGCTTTCGCTCATGGTTTTCCTACGTGATCAACGTTGTTGAGGCATAAATGCCTTCTCCGCACCACCAGCGAGTACGGGCCTAATGTCATTCAGCTTTTGGAGGTGTTAGCGCTGGTTAGACCTGACCGGGCTCACTGATATGAACGATCATATGAACTGCCGCCCTGCCACGTCGTGACACCTATCCAAAAACGCCGCAAGGGAGAATCAAATGCCGTTTGCCATGCCACGCTGGGCTAGCAAAACGGTCAACCGTTCAACCACTTCCGGTATGCTCAGGCGTGTGGTGTCAAGCGTAATGGCATCATCTGCCAGCTTGAGAGGGGCCACACTGCGCTGCGTATCGCGTGCATCGCGTGCCTGAATCTCCTTTAAAAGACTCGAAAGACTAGCATCCACCCCGGCTTCCTGCAACTGTTGATACCGCCGATGGGCTCGCTCTTCCGCGCTTGCCGTTAGAAAAATCTTTAGGGGCGCCTCTGGAAACACTACGGTTCCCATGTCCCGGCCATCTGCGACTAGCCCTGGCGACTGACAGAAGTCGCGCTGGCGCTGGAAAAGCGCCTCACGCACTAAGGGCAACACCGCCACTTGAGAGGCACGCTCACCCGCCTGCTCAGTGCGAATAGCACGGGTAACGTCTTCTCCTTCCAGCAGCGTGCGGGGTTGGCCCTCTTCTACAGGAAAAGCAACATCTAACTGCACTGCAAGCTTGGCAAGCGCTGCCTCATCATCCAGGGCAACGCCGTGTTTCACTGCCGCCTGGGCAGTGAGCCGGTAAAGCGCACCACTGTCGAGCAAGTGCCATCCCAAGCGTTCGGCCATTAGGCTGCTAATAGTACCCTTGCCCGCCCCACCGGGGCCATCAATGGTCAGCACGGGTACATTAAGCGTCATTACTGCCCTCCACACTAACATTCATACCAATGCGCTGCGCTAATGCGACAAAATCAGGGAACGACGTCGCCACGTTGGCGCAATCATCGATGATGATCTCATCGCTAGCCCGTAGTGATGCGATGGCAAACGACATGGCGATACGGTGATCACCCAAACTGTCGATCCGTCCGCCGCCGTAGCTGGGCACTTGATCATTACCGTTGCCTAGGATGTCGATGCCATCCTCTACAACGTAGTGCTCGACACCCAAAACGGCCAGACCATCGGCCATCGCCTGAATGCGATCCGATTCTTTAACCCGTAGCTCTTCAGCGCCCCGCAGGCGCGTGGTGCCCTGGGCGTTAGCAGCAGCGATAAACAGCGCCGGAAACTCATCAATGGCTAACGGCACTTGATCAACCGGTATATCAATGCCTTTTAAAGGCGTATAGCGAATGCGAATATCCGCCACGGGCTCCCCACCCACTTCACGCTCATTTTCAAGCGTCAAATCAGCGCCCATCAGCGTTAGAATATTAATCACGCCAACACGCGTTGGGTTTATCCCTACGTGCTCAAGGGTAATATCAGCCCCGGGAGTAATCGCAGCCGCCACCAAAAAGAACGTTGCTGACGAGATATCCGATGGCACATCAATGGGGCTGGCAGTCAGCTTGCCACCGCCCTGCAACCAGCAGGTATCTCCTTCGCGGGAAACCGTATAGCCAAAGCCATTAAGCATGCGCTCGGTATGGTCACGGGTGGGTGCCGGCTCACGCACTTTGGTTTCACCTTCAGCGTATAAACCCGCCAACAGCAGGCAGGACTTCACCTGGGCACTGGCCATTGGCATATCGTAGAAAATACCTTTAAGCGGCGCACCGCCTTTGATGTTAAGCGGCGGGCGCCCACCCTCTGCCGTATCAATAGTGGCGCCCATTAAGCGCAGCGGGTCTGCCACACGCCCCATCGGGCGCTTGGTTAGAGACTCATCGCCTGTTAGTTCGCTATCAAATGCCTGGCCTGCCAGCAAGCCTGCGAACAAGCGCATAGCCGTACCGGAGTTACCCACGTAAATCGGGCCTGAAGGGGCTTTAAGCCCATGCAAGCCTACTCCGTGAATGGTAACCCGCCCTTGGTGCGGTCCCTCGATAGCCACGCCCATCTCACGAAACGCTTGAAGGGTCGCCAAGCTATCTTCACCTTCTAAAAAGCCCTTAACTTCGGTCACACCTTCGGCTAATGCACCAAGCATAATAGAGCGGTGAGACATGGATTTATCGCCCGGCACGCGCAAGCGGCCTTGCGCTTGGCCACCGGGACTCACCCGATAGGTAACCTTACCCTGTGGTTGCATGTGATATTCCGCCTGATAACTAGTTTTATTAAGTAAGGTGTCAAAATAGTGTCGCGCATGGCTAGCGCGATCAAACGTGGCAATCAGCGCATCGCTGTCGCCACGTTCAACGGCCTGCCTTAGCCGCGCCAAGCCCGCTTCAAAATCATCTAATGAGGACAACACCGCGTCACGGTTAGCAATAAATATGTCCCGCCACATGGCCGGATCGCTGCCAGCAATGCGGGTAAAGTCGCGAAAGCCACCCGCTGCGTAGCGAAAAATATCTAGTCGCTCATCTTGGCGGGCCAAGGTGTCTACCAAGGAAAATGCCAGCAAATGCGGCAAATGGCTGGTGCGCGCCAGCACCTGATCGTGTCGCTCAACGCTCATCTGCAGGACTTGTGCGCCACAGGCTTGCCATAAAGCTTCTACCCGCGCCAATGCATCGGCATTAACATCAGGTTCAGGGGTAAGAATCACTTTATGGTTAACGTAAAGTGATGGGTTAGCCGCTGCTACACCGCTTTTTTCAGAACCCGCTATTGGGTGCCCTAGCACCATATTGCTCGGCACACCGCCAAATACTCGCTCAGCACATTCACGAATGGTTGCTTTAGTGCTGCCAACATCGGTGATCGCCACGTTATCCGCCGCCGCAGAGAGTCCTGCTGATAGCGTCTGCATAACACTCTCCATGGCCAGCACCGGTACGGCCAGCACCACCATGGAAACGCCTTCAAGGAGCTTGGCAAGCTGCGTGCCTCCGGCGTCAATCAGCCCCAACTCTACCCCGAGAGCGACTTCGCTTGCGTTAGGGTCACAGGCTACAATCTGGCCGTTAAATCCTGAGGCGCGAAGCGCCGCCGCCAAAGAGCCACCGATAAGACCAAGCCCAACAATCAGTAGCCGAGGCTCATGACACATCACCTGATGGCTACTCTTTAACACCCGCTTTGTCACAGCACGCCCTGGGGGTAAGAGCCCAGCACCCGTAGTTCAGAGGCGCGCAGCTTAACTTCTTCCAGAACCGCAGCCACTTGAGGTTCGTCACGATGGCCTTTGAAATCGATGAAGAACACGTAGTTCCAAGCGCCTGTACGTGAAGGGCGCGTCTCAATACGCGTTAAATCAATTTTGTGGCGGTGGAAGGGCTCTAACAAATCGTGCAAGGCCCCTGGCTGGTTGCGCATGGCAACAACAATTGACGTTTTGTCCTCACCGGACATCGGCACATCTTGGTTGCCAATGATCAAGAAGCGTGTCGAGTTATCAGGACGGTCTTCTATCTTGTCGGCAATACGCTCAAGCCCATAGAGCTTAGCGGCCATATCACCAGCAATCGCGGCGCTATGCCATTCGGTTTTCACCAGCTTAGCGGCTTCCGCATTTGATGACACCGGCACCCTTTCAGCGTGGGGATAGTGGGCATCTAGCCACTTACGGCATTGACCAAACGACTGCGGGTGAGAGTAAATTCTGGAGACCTTATCCTTGCGGGTCGTCTCGCTGATCAATAAGTGGTGATGAATACGTAACACCACTTCACCGCAAATCTTGATCGAGGAATCCATAAACGTATCGAGGGTATGGTTTACAACACCCTCGGTTGAATTCTCAACCGGTACCACGCCGTAGTTGACGGCGCCCGCTTCTACTTCACGGAAAACTTCGTCAATGGCCGCCATTGGCAGGCTAACCGCACTTTCGCCAAAGTGCTTTAACGCTGCTTGCTGCGTAAAGGTGCCCTCAGGGCCGAGGTAGGCAACTTTAACAGGCTGCTCAAGGGCAAGACACGCCGACATGATTTCACGAAATAACCGCGCCATTTCCTCAGCATCAAGCGGGCCTGAATTAAGCGCCATGATACGGCGTAATACCTGCGCTTCTCGCTCAGGGCGATAAAACACGGCATCTTTATCTTCGGCTAGCTTAACGTGGGCTACCTGCTGCGCACAGCTCGCCCGCTCGCTAATCAAGCGCAATATATCGCCATCTAACTGGTCGATACGTTGACGTAATTCGTCCAAAACAATCGGCGTATCGGACATGATGGTTAGCCCCTTCGTTGTTCAAAATCCGCCATAAAGGCGATTAACGCATCAACTGCTTCTTCAGGCACGGCATTGTATAAACTGGCACGCATACCGCCTACACTGCGGTGGCCTTTCAGATTCAACAGCCCCGCTTCGTCCGCTTCTTCTAGAAACGCTTTATCCAATGCGGCATCTGCCAACACAAAGGGCACGTTCATGCGAGAGCGGTTACGAAGAGCAATAGGGTTGCTATAAAACGCGCTGGCATCAATCGCCGCGTAAAGCTTGTCCGCTTTACGCTGATTAAGGGTATCCATTGCGTTAAGGCCACCCATCTCATCTTTAAGCCACTGGAATACTAACCCCGACAAGTACCAAGCATAGGTTGGCGGCGTATTTACCATAGAGCCCGCTTCTGCAAGCTGCTGATAATCAAATAACGAAGGCGCGCCGGGCACTGCTTTACCTAGCAAATCATCGCGCACGATAACCAGCGTTAACCCCGCAGGGCCAATATTCTTTTGGGCACCCGCATAGATAACGCCAAAATCAGCCACGTTAATCGGGCCAGAAAGAATGTTCGACGACATATCGCACACAAGCGGTATCACCGTGCCATCGGCACGCTGTGCCACCGGCGTATAATCAAACTCTAACCCGCCAATTGTTTCGTTCGACGTATAGTGCAGATAGGCCGCGTCACTGCTTAAAGACAGCGTATCTAAAGCAGGCACTGCTGTATTGCCATTCGCTTCGCTGCTACCCGCTAAATGGCAGCGATAGCCTAAGTGCTTTGCTTCGCTAAGTGCTTTTTTACCCCAAATACCGGTCTGGATAAAGTTGGCACTGCCGCCCGCGCTTAACAAGTTCATGGGCAGCATAGCAAATTGCATACTGGCACCGCCTTGCAGAAACAGCACTTTGTAGTTACTGGGAATATTCAGCAACTCTCGCAGATCGGCTTCTGCGCGCTCGGCAATGGCCACAAATTCATCGCTACGATGACTCATTTCCATTACCGACAGGCCACGCCCGTGATAATCCAGCAGTTCGTTGCGTGCACGCTCAAGTACGGCAGCAGGCAGGGCCGCAGGCCCTGCACAAAAGTTATAATGACGTGTCATCGGTTCCCGGTTCCTGTGCGCCATCTTCAGCTATGTTTGACTCACCCTCTTCAAGCGCTTCAAAGTCGCTTTCCCCGGGCTCATCAACACGAACGGTTTTCACCAGCTTCTCTTCTTTGCCTAAACGAATCAGCATCACGCCCTGGGTGTTGCGCGAGGTCGTGGAGACTTCTTCGACGCGGGTACGCACCAAGGTGCCACGGTCGGTAATCAGCATCATTTCATCGCTGTCGTACACCTGCATAGCAGCCACTAGCGACCCATTACGTTCGCTGGTTTGCATGGCGATAACGCCTTGCCCCCCACGGCCACGCAGCGGGAACTCTTCTAAGCGTGTGCGCTTGCCGTAGCCGTTCTCACTAGCGGTCATAATGTAAATCTGACCTTCCGACTGGATCTGCTCCTGCGGCTCCACCTGCTGCTCCACATCGGCCTCTGCATCCGCTTCAGCGTCGATCTGCTGACTCTTGGGAATGATAAGGCTGATGACTTCGGCATTCTTCGCTAAGCGCATACCACGAACGCCGCGTGCGGTGCGGCCCATGGCCCGCACGTTGCCTTCCTCAAAGCGTATTGCCTTGCCGTTTGAGGAGAGCAGCATGGCGTGGTCGGCGCCGGAGGTAATGGCGGCCCCTACCAAGCGATCACTCTCTTCTAGGTCAATGGCAATCAAACCGACGCTACGCGGACGAGAGAATTGCTCAAGACTGGTACGTTTAACGGTGCCATTGGCCGTGGCAAAGAAGATGTAGTGCTCAGGGTCGTAATCGCGCACCGGCAGAATCGCGTTAACCGCCTCACCCTCTTCCAGCGGCAGCATGTTGACCAGTGGCTTGCCCCGCGAGCCACGGCTAGCGTTAGGCATTTCGTACACTTTTAGCCAGTACACTTTGCCACGGTTTGAGAATAGCAACACGGTATCGTGGGTAGACGCCACCAGCAAATGCTCAATGACATCTTCGTCTTTCATGGAGGTGGCTGACTTACCGCGACCACCCCGGCGCTGCGCTTGATAGTCTGACAACGGCTGGGTCTTGGCGTAGCCAGAGCGAGAGACGGTTACTACCATATCCTCTTCGGCGATCAGATCTTCGATAGAGAGATCTAAGTGGCTAGCCTGAATTTCCGTGCGGCGGTCATCACCATACTGCTCACGCACTGCGTGCAGCTCTTCACGAATAACTTCCATTAGCCGGTCAGGTGACGCCAAAATTGCCGTGAACTCAGCAATTTTCTCTAGAATCGTCAGGTATTCGCTGAGCAGCTTTTCAGTTTCAAGGCCGGTTAAGCGGTGCAAACGAAGTTCAAGAATTGCCTGCGCCTGGGCATGCGACAGGCGGTACTCGGTTGCTGATGGGTTAAGGCCAAACCCTTCATCAAGGTCTTCCGGCTTGCAAGAGGTAGCACCAGCACGTTCCAGCATGGCGGTGACTTGGCCTGGCTGCCAAATTTTAGCCAGCAGCTTTTCGCGAGCTTCTGCCGCGTTGGGCGACGCCTTGATCAGTTCAATAACTTCATCAATGTTAGAGATGGCAACGGCCAAGCCTTCTAACAAATGGCCGCGCTCACGGGCTTTCTTCAGCTCATACAGCGTGCGGCGGGTAACCACTTCACGGCGATGACGAATGAACGCTTCGAGCATCTCTTTAAGATTGAGCGTGCGAGGCTGACCGTTTTCAAGCGCCACCATATTGATACCAAACACGTTTTGCAGCTGTGTTTGAGCAAACAGGTTATTAACCACTACCTCGCCAGACTCGCCGCGCTTAACTTCAATCACCACACGCAGGCCATCTTTATCCGACTCATCGCGTAGCTCGGCAATACCCTCAATCTTTTTCTCTTTCACCAGCTCGGCGATTTTTTCAATCAACCGCGCTTTATTCACCTGATACGGCAGCTCAGAAATAATGATGTGGTCACGACCACTCTTATCATGATGCTCAATGGTGTGGCAGGCTCGCACGTAAATGCGCCCTCGCCCTGTGCGGTAAGCATCTAAAATGCCCGCACGGCCATTAATAATGCCGCCGGTGGGGAAATCCGGCCCAGGAATGTACTGCATTAGGTCATCGACGGTGAGCGTATAGTCGTCGATTAACGCCAAGCACCCATCAATCACCTCCCGCATGTTATGCGGCGGGATATTGGTGGCCATGCCCACCGCGATGCCCGATGACCCATTAATCAGCAGATTGGGCACTTTTGTCGGCATGACGGCGGGAATACGTTCGGTGCCGTCGTAGTTGTCTACCCAATCGACCGTATCTTTTTCCAGATCGGCCAAAAGCTCGTGGGCGAGGCGCGCCATGCGCACCTCGGTGTAACGCATAGCGGCGGCGCTGTCCCCATCGATGGAGCCAAAGTTACCTTGGCCATCGACCAGCACGTGGCGCATGGAGAAGTGCTGGGCCATACGTACGATGGTGTCATATACCGCACTGTCACCGTGCGGGTGGTATTTACCGATGACATCGCCGACGACACGCGCCGACTTCTTGTACGGTTTATTCCAGTCATTGCCCAGTTCATGCATGGCAAAAAGCACACGCCGGTGAACAGGCTTGAGGCCGTCGCGCACGTCGGGGAGCGCACGACCGATAATGACACTCATCGCATAGTCGAGGTACGACTGTTTGAGCTCGTCTTCAATATTGACGGGCAAGATTTCTCTGGCGATGTCACCCATGAAAGTCAGATCCTTTGCACTGCATTGGCACTGCGAGAGTTGAAAGCGCTTAAAAATGCCGCCCCCGGTAGTGCCAAAAAAAGCAGTACAACAGGGCGGCGCGCAGATACTCTGCCATCATACCACTGCATAAGCACCAAGGGCAGTCAGGGGCATCGCCTTCGATTATTGTGCTGTAAACGCTTCTTTTGTCACTACGAGACCTTCAAGCACGTCACGCACGTCACCTTTAATGGCCGCGGCTTTGTTGGCTTTCATATCAAGTAGCACAAAGGTGAGATCCGCTTGAGCGACAAGCGCGCCATCTTTACGTAGGATGTGGTGGTGGCAAAGCGCACTGCGCTCACCTACCTCGACAATACCCGTCAAAACATGAAGATCATCGTTCTGCACCGCCGCCGCGCGGTAATCAATATTTAAATTAACCACCACAAATGCATATCCTGATTGGTGAAGTTGCTTGATCAGTCGCGGGTGCTCATCAAAAAAGGCCCAGCGCCCCTCTTCCATGAACTCAAGGTAGCGCGCGTTATTTACGTGGCCATAGCCGTCTAAGTGATAGCCGCGGACCCGCATACCTACCTGTGTAATTGCCCCTGACATAGAGCCTCCTTTTCGATAACTGTTTTTCAATAACTGTGTGTGGTTGAGCGAGTTGGTAAAAACAATCATCAATCAAACACAAGTTTAAAACGTACGCAACAACACGACATTCCCCCGAGGTGCTAGCAGGAAAGGTCTGCTTTCGACATAATGTGCCACCTTTTTAATAGGATTGGTGACATGTGGTTTAAGCACCTGCATTTATATCGCCTTCATGGCGCCCCTGAGCTAGACAGTTCAGCATTAGCAAGCGCACTCGATACCCATGCAGCCAAGCCTCTTGGAAATGCCGATGCACGGCGCCTTGGCTGGACAGCGCCCGCAGGCCGCTTAAGCGGAGGACAATTACTGCATGAAATCCAGGGGCATCGGCTGATCTCAGCGCTGCGTCAGGAGCGTTTACTGCCGGCTTCAGTGGTTAAAGAAGAAGTCGACGAAAAAGTCGCGGATATTGAGGCCAGCGAAGGTCGCAAAGTCACGCGCAAAGAAAAAACCGCGTTAAAAGAGCAAGTTACAGAAGCATTACTGCCGCGTGCTTTTGTACGCAGCCAGAAAGTCGACGTGTGGTGGGATACCCGCCGCCACCTGATCGGTATTAATGCCAGCTCACGTACCCGCGCAGAAGATATCTTAGACCTACTCCGTGAAACCCTTGGCAGTTTAAAGGCCACGCCAATCTCCTCCCAAACGCTGCCCATCCGTGCCATGACCACATGGCTTGGCGACCCTGCCAGCCGCCCATCGGATCTTAAGCTGGGCGATCAAGTGGAGCTGAAAGCCAAAGGCGATGACGGCGTTTTGCGGGCAAGGCAAGTAGACTTAGACAGCGACGAGATTCAACAACTGCTCGAAAGTGGTCGCCAAGCAAGTAAACTCGCTATTAGCCTGGAGGGTCGCTTAAGCTTTGTACTCCACGACGATTTAGCACTTAAATCGCTGCGTTTTGGCGACGCGCTAATCGAGGAGGCTGACCATGCCGATGATGGCGACGACGCCCTGGCACGCCTGGAAACCGACTTTATTTTAATGGCACAGGCGCTATCCGACGACGTCACCCGTTTATTGGAGTGGCTCGGAGGTGAAACACAGCGGGAACCTGCCGCGCAGCAAGAAGCCTAATGGCTACTTTTGCTGGCGCTGAACATCGACTTACTTCTGCTTAACACCCAACGGATCGCATGACTCAACACAATAACGCACCCAATGCTGACCCCGCCAATGACCCTTGGGCCGACATTCGGCCCTACATGGATCATGAGGTGAAAGACGTTCTTGCGCGCCTCTCCCACGACAGCGAGCTACTCGATGCGCTAACGCAATTCCGGCTGCCGCGCCTAGCCAAATGGGCACCTCCTCTCGCACGCGGCCTGGCAAGCTATGCCGTGCGCCGCGAGGTGAAAGGCGTTACCACCGTGCGCGGCTTCCAAATGCGTATTGCCCATTATATGGAGCGCATGATTCGCACCACCACGGATGCGTTTGACGTCGCTGGGCTTGATAAACTCGACGATCACAGCGCCTATTTATTTATCGGCAACCACCGTGATATTTCGCTGGACCCTGCATTTGTCAATTACGCGCTCTATCAGGCCAATCGCGATACCGTGCGTATCGCGATTGGTGACAACCTGCTGAAAAAGCCTTATGTCACGGACCTTATGCGTCTAAATAAGAGCTTTATTGTGCCGCGCAGTGCCCGTGGCAAGCGCGCCATGCTGGCGGCCTATCAGCAGCTTTCTGCCTACATACGCCACTCCATTACGGTCGACCAGCACTCCATATGGATGGCTCAGCGTGAAGGGCGTGCCAAAAACGGCATAGATCATACCGACGCCGCTATTATCAAAATGCTCATTATGGCCAGACGCCACGCCGAGCGTGATATGGAATTTGGCGAAGCCATTGCGGAATTAAAGCTGGTCCCGGTCTCCATAAGCTATGAGTACGACCCTTGCGACCTGCAAAAAGCCCAAGAGCTACATGACGTGGCCACCCAGGGCAGCTACGCTAAAAGTGAATTTGAAGATATTCGCTCAATTGTGGCGGGAATTACCGGCTCCAAGGGGCGTGTCCAACTCAAATTTGGCAGTCCAGTCAGCGCCGATATGGCCACGCCTGGGGAAGTGGCGGCAGAAATCGACCGCCAGGTGATTGGCGGCTACCGCTTATTCCCAAGCCATTACCTTGCCTTAGAAGCACTGGGTGAGGCGCCAGAACTGGTCGCCCGCAAAGCCATTTCACGGCAGGACAGAGAACGTTTTAAGGAGCGTTTAGCCAGTGTACCTGAAGCGCTACGCCCCTACTGGCTCGAACAGTACGCCAACCCTGTTAAACATAAAGCGGGCCGTTTAACCCTTTAAACGCTGTTGAATTTTTCCCACGCTGGCGCCGAGCAGAACATGCTCGGCCGCCGAAAAAGTGCTATGGTCAAGGCAATAATTGTTCCGCTTGGCAGTTTCACCAAGCGCGGTCTTAAGGAGAGTCCTAATGTCCGCATCAGAAATTCAAAAAACACGCATCATCAACGAGCTGCATGGCTTTATACGCAAACTGCTACAAGACCCAAAAATTCTTGAACAGTCGCTGACCATTGCTCGCAAGGAGCTGGCAGAAGGCAATAGCGCTTCAGCGATGGCTCGCATTGCTAACGAGATATCCGACACCACCAGCGTACACATTCCTGAAGACCCCGCAGAGCACTCAGACGCCGACAAGCTGTTTTTGAACGTGCTGCGCGAAGTGGTGCAAGAAGAGCAAGCGCTGTATTAGCGTTAAGAAACCTTGTTAGTTTTTAGCAACAGCTATTAACGATCAACAGTTCTAACGCACGAAGTTACGTTACCGGCGAAGCGCATTTATCCTTCGCCGTCTTTATTTGTTATGGCCTAACCGGAAGCATCATTCACCATGTCCAACACTGCCCCGCGCAACATTCTGGTGACCAGCGCGCTCCCCTATGCGAATGGAGCGATTCACCTCGGTCACCTGCTTGAGTACATCCAGACGGATATTTGGGTGCGTTTTCAAAAAAGTCGTGGCCAGCAGTGCTACTACGTTTGCGCCGATGATGCCCATGGCACCGCCATTATGCTGCGCGCTGAGCAGGAAGGCATCACGCCAGAGGCATTGATCGCCCGCGTCTCCCAAGATCACCAAGAAGACTTTTCCCGCTTTGGTGTTGGGTTTGATAACTACCACTCCACCCATTCCAACGAAAACCGTTATTTTAGTGAACTGATTTACACACGCCTGCGCGATAAAGGCCATATTGCCACTCGCGATATTGAGCAGATGTTTGACCCTCAAAAAGGCTTGTTCCTAGCGGACCGCTTTATTAAAGGCACCTGCCCAAAGTGCGGCGCCGACGACCAGTACGGAGATAACTGCGAAAAGTGTGGTGCAACCTACACGCCCGCCGACTTGATTAACCCGGTTTCAGCTATCTCAGGGGCGACTCCAGAGGTACGCAGCTCTACCCACTACTTTTTTAAGCTACCTGACTTTGCTGAGTTTCTTCAGGCGTGGATTAACGACGGTCACGTTCAATCACAAATTCGCAATAAGCTTATGGAGTGGTTCGAATCCGGGTTTAACGAGTGGGATATCTCCCGAGATGCACCTTATTTCGGCTTTGAAATCCCCGACGCGCCAGGCAAATACTTCTACGTGTGGCTTGATGCCCCTATTGGTTACCTGGCTAGCTTTAAAAACCTTTGCGACCGCGAAGGAATTGATTTCGATAGTTTCTGGCAAAAAGACTCCAGCGCCGAGATCTATCACTTTATTGGTAAAGACATTGTCTACTTCCATGCCCTGTTCTGGCCCGCCATGCTCCATGGCGCCGACCTGCGCACCCCTACGGCGGTTAATTGCCACGGCTTTTTAACCGTCGATGGCGCCAAGATGTCCAAGTCACGCGGCACTTTTATTAAAGCCGCTACTTATGCCGAGCACCTTAACCCAGAATACTTGCGCTACTATTTTGCAGCGAAGCTAACCTCCAAAGTCGACGATTTAGACCTCAATCTGGAAGATTTCGCCGCACGGGTGAATTCTGATCTCGTTGGTAAGGTCGTTAACATCGCCAGCCGCTGCGCAGGCTTTGTGAAAAAAATTGGGAACGGTACCCTAGCAGAACACTGTGCCGAGCCCCAGATGGTGGCGCGCTTTATTGCCGCCGGCGAAGACATTGCGGGCGATTTCGAAGCCCGAGAATTTAGCCGAGCCATGCGCAAAATCATGGAATTGGCAGATGAGGCCAATACCTATATTGCTGAAAAAGAACCCTGGGCACTGGCAAAACAGGATGGCCGCGATAGCGAGGTGCTAGAGATCTGCTCCGTGGGCATCAACCTGTTCCGCCAGTTAATGGTCTACCTCGCTCCGGTAGTACCTGTAATGGCTGAACAAGCCCGCGAGTTCCTCAAGCTTGACTCCCTGGATTGGGAAAGCCGTGGTGATGTGTTGATTAATCATCCGATCAATAAGTTCAAGCCCCTAATGACGCGGGTTGAGCGTGACAAAATCGACGCCATGATTGAGGCCTCTAAGGAGGATTTAGTGGAAGAGCAGAAGCTGAAGAACACCCCCAAAGGGCCCTTGGCAGAAGACCCTATTGCTGCAGAAATCAGCTTTGAGGACTTTGCGAAAGTAGACCTACGCATTGCTCGTATCGCTAAAGCGCAATACGTTGAAGGTGCAGATAAACTCTTGCAGCTAACCCTGGATTTGGGCGGCGAAACCCGCAATGTCTTTTCAGGCATTCGATCAGCTTACTCGCCAGAAGCGCTAGAGGGCCGCTTAACGGTGATGGTGGCTAACTTGGCGCCGCGTAAAATGCGCTTTGGCGTTTCAGAAGGCATGGTACTGGCTTCTGCTAACAACGAGGGTATTTATCTGCTCTCTCCCGACTCTGGCGCAGAGCCTGGTCAACGTGTAACGTAATTAGATACCCAGACAGAAGGGCTAAGTTCATAATCTTAGCCCTTTTTTATGCTGTCGTACTAATATATCAACCTTAGTGAGTTTGCTTCATGAATCCGCGTACTCCGCGCTCATTGCGTTTTCGTTTCTTTGCTGCACTTAGCGGATTATTGATCGGCGCAATCACTGCGCTAGCAGCAATTAGCATATGGCTTATATTTCCAGCCCTGCAGGAAGAAGAGCGTGCAACGATAAAAAGGGAGCTTGATCGCGTTGAGCGTAGCTTTCAACTGGATCAACAGCAGCTACACGCCCAAGTGCGAGACTGGGCTCATTGGGATGATACCTATCAGTTTGTCCAGGGCAATTACCCGCGCTACGCAGACGTCAACTTTAGCCAAGAAATGTTTGAGAATATGCGCTATCAGCTAATGGCGTTTTTCACTCGCAATGGCGATGTTCATTTTCTTGCAGGAATAAACCCGGCAACAGGCAGCTATCAAACATGCCATACTCCCGCAGATATCTGTAGCTGGATGGCTCCGTGGGTTAACAGCATGCAAGCTGCCATCAAAGAAAACAGAACTGATCAAACTAATATATATCCTGATAATCCTCTCGCCGCCGTAGCCTCTAGCCCCATTTTGCTTACCGATAAAAGTGGCATATCGCCAGGATGGCTGTTTAAGACACGTACGCTAAATAATGAATGGCTGAGATTTTTGGAGGATTATACTGGGTTATCAATCAATCTTAGCGTCAGTAACCAGGCAGCGCCTCTAAATGACACTTTTAGCTTCTCAGGTAACACTGTAGTTGCCGAACGCTACCTCCCCATTTCAGGCTCAACTGCTCCCGCCTCCTTAGCTGTTGGAGTAGAGCTTGACCGAACTAGCTATTTAACCAGTTTAGCCACCTTTCGTTACGTACTGCTATGGACAGCAGGCTTGATGATAGCTGTCATTGTCATAGTACTTTTACTGCTTGAGAAAATCGTTCTTAAACCACTGAGGTTATTAACCCAATTCACTCAGCAAGTAGGAACACAAGAAATAAATCACGATAAGCTTACCAATCGCAATGACGAAATAGGCCTACTTGCACGTACGTTTGAGCAACAGTTCACCCGCCAACGGCAGCTCAATGAAAAATTAAGTATTCTCTCCACCCACGACCCTTTAACGGGATTACCTAACCGTCGCCTTTTTGATCAAGAGTTACAGCGCGCTGTAGAGCAAGCAATAGCCCATCACACCCCGGTTGCGGTGATGATGCTCGATATTGACCATTTTAAATTATTTAACGACCATTACGGCCATCCCAAGGGCGACCACTGCCTTGCCACCGTGGGCGCAACACTTCAAGCGTTTGCCGAGAATAATGACGTTTTGATTGCCCGAACCGGCGGCGAAGAGTTCTCTGTTCTCGCAGAGATGCCCGCCGACCAGGCGCACCGGTTAGCCAACGCTATTAATGCGGAAATTGATGCGCTTAATTACCCGCATAACTTTTCACCGGTTGCCCCTCACCTTACCTTTAGTATTGGTATCAGTGCGCTGGAGATCAATGAGCACTTTACACCTACGGCACTTATGAGCACCGCCGACCAAGCCCTTTATGAGGCGAAAAAAGCGGGCCGACATCAGGTGCGACTTTATGCACCACCGCTAGTCAAAGAGACTATTTCTACGCACAATACCCCGCCATGAGTGAACTCTTTATCATTTTGGTCAGCACCGCGCTGGTCAATAATTTCGTACTGGTACAGTTTTTAGGGCTGTGCCCTTTCATGGGCGTTTCCAATAAGCTGGAATCAGCCATGGGCATGTCTCTGGCCACAACCTTTGTACTTACGCTTGCCTCCGCGGCCAGCTACGTGGTGTATCACGGTTTACTGGTGCCCTTTGATATTACCTATCTGCGTACCATTAGCTTTATTGTAGTGATTGCTGCCGTCGTACAGTTCACCGAAATAATGGTGCGCCAGCTTAGCCCCCTGTTGCATCAGGTGTTGGGGATTTTTCTGCCGCTAATTACCACCAACTGTGCCGTACTCGGGGTAGCGCTACTATCACTTAACCGCGAGCTGAGCTTTTTCCACACGACACTCTATGGCCTAGGCGCAGCGCTAGGGTTCTCGCTGATCCTGGTACTGTTTGCCGCGATGCGCGAGCGCTTGGCCAGCGCCGATGTACCCATGCCCTTTAAGGGGGCAGCCATCGCGATGATTACCGCAAGCCTTATGTCGCTAGCGTTTCTTGGTTTTTCTGGCTTGGTGCAGGGGTAACCCATGGGCGATACATTTTCATGGTGGGGCATTGTCAGCGCCATAGGCGTGCTGACAGGGCTAGGTATTATCTTTGGAGCACTGCTGGGCATGGCCAGCGAACGTTTTAAAAGCGAAGCGAACCCGCTGGTTGAGCAAATTAATGCGCTGCTTCCGCAAACCCAATGCGGCCAGTGCGGCTACCCTGGCTGCCGCCCCTACGCTGAAGCCATTAACCAAGGCGATGCCCTCAACAAGTGCCCACCCGGCGGCGACGCCACTATTCACGCATTGGCTGACCTATTGGGCCGAGAGCCAGCGCCTTTAGATGGTGACGCTGCCACCGACGATACCGTCGCGTTTATACGCGAAGCGGAGTGCATTGGCTGTACTAAGTGCATTCAGGCATGCCCGGTTGATGCCATTATTGGGGCCGCCAAGCAGATGCATACCGTGATTGAAGATGAGTGCACCGGCTGCGACTTATGTGTAGCCCCCTGCCCCGTGGATTGCATTGATATGCTGCCCAGAAGTAAACCGCTCACCCAGTGGCAGCCGTTAGTAAGCGCTTCTGGAATCATTGCCAGTGACCGCCCCCACGCCAGGAGTGAGCATGCCCGCCTTTGAGTTTCCAGGCGGCATTTACCCGCCCGAGCGTAAAGCCCGCTCGAATCAATCTAAGTTGCAGGTTGCAGCGCTGCCGGCCCAGGTAACGCTGCCTTTAAAACAGCATGCAGGGAACGCTGCGACGCCCTGCGTTGCGATGGGAGACAGCGTGAAGGTGGGCAGCTTGATCGCCCAGCGCGATGGTATGATTTCCGCCCCTCTTCACGCCAGCGTAAGCGGCACCGTCACCCAGATTAGCAACACCGCGATTACCATTGAGTCGGATGGGTTAGACAACTGGCAAAGGCTACCACCGCTTGATTGGCGGGCAGCCTCACCGGCCACACTACTCGAGAGGCTAGATAGCAGCGGGCTAACCGGCCTAGGGGGGGCGGGCTTTCCCACTTACATTAAAGCCCAGGTCGCAGAGCATCACGCGATAGACACACTGGTGGTTAACGCCGCCGAGTGCGAACCCTATATCACCGCTGACGACCTTACCCTGCGCAGCTACCCCGCGGATGTACTGGAAGGCGCCCAGCTAATTGCCAGACTCTGTGGTGTGCAAACCATCGTTATCGGGATTGAAGATAACAAACCCGAGGCCATTAGTGCCTTAGAGCACGCGCTCCCCCAGGCACAGCATCCGGCAGCCATCGTGCTGAAGGTCATCGAGACCCGCTACCCCAGCGGAGGTGAACGCCAGTTAATCAAAAAAGTGCTTAATCGTGACGTGCCCAGCGGTGGTTTACCTGCCGATGTGGGCACGCTATGCCATAATCCTGGCACCCTGCTGGCAGCACTTCACGCCGTGCGCGACGGCAAACCATTGGTTGAGCGTATTGTTACCCTGACCGGCGAAGCGGTTAGTACCCCAGGGAATTACTGGGTACGGCTAGGTACATCGGTGGCCAGTTTGCTCGACGGCGTTGGTTTAATGCCCGGGCAACTCCATCAGGTTATTGTTGGCGGTCCTATGATGGGCACCCCCCTTGCCACGTTAGACACGCCGGTGACGAAAACCACCAACTGCCTGATTGCCGCTACCCTGGCAGAGCTACCACCAGCGCCTATTGAGTCGCCCTGCATTCGCTGCAGTGCCTGCGAAAGTGTGTGCCCCGCCCAACTACTCCCCCAGCAGTTGCACTGGTATGCCCGGGCCGAAAACGATAGCACGCTGGAAACACTTAACCTGTTTGACTGTATTGAGTGCGGCGCCTGCAGCTTTGTGTGCCCAAGTTTTATTCCGTTGGTTAAGGATTATCGTTTAGCAAAGCAGCGCATCCGCATGAAACAGATAGAAACAGCCAAGTCCGACCACGCCAAGCATCGCTTTGAATTCCGTCAAGCACGCCTAGCCCGGGAAGATGCTGAAAAACAGGCCCGCCGCCAGGCAAGGCTGGCTCAAACGCAAAAGCCTTCGACGAGCACTGCAGGTGATCACGCCACGCCAGAGGTAGATCTACGTAGCCTGCGAATTGCCCAAACCGCTGCCAAAGCTGCGGTTAAAAAAGCTGAAAAAGTGCTAGCCAGGGCCGCCGAACAAGATCCTAAGCAGCGCTTTGATGATTTAGAAACCCAGCTTGCAACCGCCCAAGAAAACCTCAAGGCGGCGGAAGCGCGCCTCGCCAGCGCGCGCGAGAACGCCATCCAAAAGGACACCCCATGAGCATGATGCACGCCGCCCAGGTAGGCGCTGCCCCATCAACCGCCCACCTTATGCGGTGGGTCATCGTGGCAACCCTGCCGGGCATAGCGGCCATGACGTTCTACTTCGGACTGGGCGTGATCAGTAACGTGCTACTAGCCGGGTTATTTGCCCTTGGTGCTGAAGCACTGATAGTAGCCCTACGCCAGCGCCCAGTAAGGCCAGCGCTGCGGGATTCCAGTGCGCTGCTTACCGGCGTACTGTTAGGCGCTTCTCTACCGCCCGCTAGCCCCTGGTGGCTCATCGCGGTGGGCGTAATGGCCGCAGTTGTGGTCGCTAAGCAGCTGTATGGCGGTTTGGGCCACAACCCATTCAATCCGGCCATGGTGGGCTATGCCTTACTACTAGTGTCGTTGCCTACTTACATGACGCTGTGGTCGCCGCCCCAAGCACTCACGGCCGAGTCGCTATTCAACCAAACGCTATGGGCGCAAATTATTGGCTCCCTGCCACCAGCAACGCTTGATGCGTTGAGCGGAGCCACGCCGCTTGACGCCTTCAAGCACAAAGGTGAGGCGGTGCTTGCCAGCGAGTTCTGGGCCAGCCAGCCGCTTCCCGAAGGCACGCTTAGCGCTTGGCGCAACGTGGCGTTTGCTTGGTTAATCGGCGGGCTAGTGCTAATTGCCAAGCGTATTATCAGCTGGCATATCCCCATCGCCATGCTGGGTAGCATGATGCTGCTAGCGACGCTGTTTTATGCCAGCGACCCAAGCCACTTTGCCTCGCCGCTGTTTCACCTATTAACGGGCGCCACGCTATTTGGGGCGTTTTTTATCGCCACTGACCCGGTCTCAGCGGCCACCAGCCAACGTGGCAAACTGATTTATGGAGCGGGCATTGGTGCCCTCGTGATGATTATTCGCACCTTCGGCGGCTACCCCGACGCAGTGGCGTTTGCGGTACTACTAATGAATCTCTGTGTACCGCTATTAGATATCTACACCGTGCCGCGTCCAAGCGGCCATGCCAATACAGCAACTCACTCAGCGCCCAAGGAGCCACTATGACGCCTCGCCAAGCGATGCTACGCGGCGCCTTTGCCCTAGGGGCCTTTGCACTAGTCACCGCGGGCAGTGTCGCACTTACCCGCGCGCTAACCGCCGAGAGAATTGCCACCCACCAGCTCGCCCATCAACACCGCCAGCTGCAGCAAGTACTGCCCCCTGCGCTGGCTGACACGCCTATTCAAGATGTTTTAAATGGCGTATTTGAGCTACCCAACCCTTCGCAGCTTGGGCATCGCAGTGAGACGCAAGGCTGGCAAATTCATAGCGGCGATGGAAGCGCACTTATTCTGCCGGTGGTGACGCGCCAAGGCTATAACGGTGAAATCAGGCTGCTAGTCGGCATTGACCAACAGCGCAAAATAACCGGTGTACGGGTTACCCAGCACCAGGAGACGCCAGGGCTCGGCGATGATATCGAGCGCCAGCGCAGCGACTGGATAACTCACTTTGACGGGCTGAGCTTAACCAGCCTGCCGCCGGGAAGCTGGGCGGTACACAAAGATGGCGGACAGTTTGATGCTTTTACCGGTGCAACCATTACCCCCCGCGCCGTGATTAATGCGGTACATCAGGCGCTTTTATATACAACAGAGTCCAATCTCCCCATCACCTTTGAGGAGCCAACGCCATGAGCCAATGGCGCCAACTCACCCGTGAAGGGCTGTGGTCTAATAACCCTGCACTGGTTCAGCTGCTGGGGCTTTGCCCGTTGCTGGCTGTTAGCGGCAGCGTGGTCAATGCCCTCGGGTTAGCCATTGCGACGCTGCTGGTGATGGTCGGCGCTAGCACGACAATTTCACTCCTCCGCCATCAGGTACCCAGTGCGGTACGGCTACCGGCGTTTGTTATGATTATTGCCGCTTTCGTTACCTGTGCAGAGCTATTGATGGCCGCCTATGCGTACCCGCTTTACCAAGTGCTGGGGATTTTCATTCCGCTGATTGTTACCAACTGCGCCATATTAGGTCGCGCAGACGCCTTCGCCTCGCGCCAGCCAGTGCTGCCTGCCTTCGTCGATGGCTTTATGATGGGGCTAGGCTTTGGCGCGGTACTGATCGTGCTCGGGGCGATACGTGAACTGCTTGGCCAAGGAACGCTATTCAGCGGCATGGCGTTACTGTTTGGCCCTGCTGCCACTAATTGGCAGCTAACCTTGGTGGATAATTATCAGTTTTTGTTTTTCATCCTGCCGCCAGGTGCTTTTTTTGTTGCGGGCCTATTGATAGCGCTAAAAAATGCGCTCGATCAACGTAGCGCCACGCGAGCACGCCCAGCCACGGTTACGCCACGTAGCGATCGTCGGGTAAGGGTGACCGGCACAATCAAATAAAGTAGCCTTTAATAACCAAGAGAAGACTCCATGAATGCCCAAAAGCGTCATGAAATTTTTGCACGCCTACAGGCGGAAAACCCACACCCCACGACCGAGCTAAACTGGAGCACGCCTTTTGAACTGCTGGCCGCCGTGCTGCTCTCCGCACAGGCTACAGACGTTGGGGTGAACAAAGCTACCGCTAAACTTTACCCAGTGGCCAACACCCCGCAAGCCATCATTGACCTTGGCATTGATGAGCTAAAGCGCCACATTAAAACCATTGGGCTTTTTAACACCAAAGCCGAAAATCTGATGAAAACCTGCCACTTGCTGGTTAATCAGCACGGTAGCGAGGTACCGAAAACACGCAAAGAACTGGAGGCCTTACCCGGCGTTGGGCGAAAAACGGCGAACGTGATTCTTAATACGGCTTTTGGGCAGCCCACCATTGCCGTGGATACGCATATTTTTCGAGTATCCAACCGTACGGGCATTGCCAAGGGTAAAGATGTCGTAGAGGTTGAGCAGAAACTGCTAAGGCACATACCCAAGGCATTTAAACAGGATGCCCATCACTGGCTGATTCTCCACGGCCGCTATACCTGCATTGCGCGTAAGCCGCGCTGTGGTAGCTGCATTATCGAAGATCTGTGCGACTATAAAGAAAAAACCGAGCTTGGTTAAACACCAGGCTAACAACATGAGGATGCTGATGCCCACGCCTGCCACACTGCTCCATAACCAGCCTATCGCTGAGCGTATTGATGCGCTGTTAAACCTTTCCAAACAGCATGCCGAGCACTACTGCAGCCCTGGCGCCTGGCTGTCGCGGCAGCGCTATATGGCACAGCACCCCACGTCTATTGTGGTTATGAAGTGTATGGATGGACGCATTCATATTCCCCATGCAACCCGCACACCGCTGGGCATTATTACCCCGTTCAGAAACTTAGGCGGTATTTTTGATTTAGGCTGGCCGTATTTAGGGGAGCTATTAACCGACTCAGTACTCGATGCTGCTAAAGCCGGGCATGCCACATTGATGTTGATTACCTATCACTTTTCCAGCGGGCATCAAGAACGTGGCTGCGCCGGATTTGACTGTGACACTGAAGCAGCCAAAGCACATGCCTATGCCATAGCCAAGCAGGCCGGGCAGTTATTTGGTGATGATCACCAGCAGGTGTACCCACTGGTATGCGGGTTTGAAACCGACAGCGACGCTTTGATCCTCCACGGCCAGCATGGCGAGGTATTGGACAGTCGTGACTTGATCGGCCTAGCGCCAGAGGCCTTAAGTACTCAACTTGCCAGTCTCTGTCCCGATATGCCCTGGGAGATACAGCGAGACTTACTGCCCCTACTAGCAGGCAACGTGGCCCACGTTAGCGAGCTACAGGGCGTAGAGCGAGATTTAGATATTGAGCACCGTGAATGGGTGATTTGTGTAGGCCGTGGCTTTGACTTTCTTCACCTACCGAACACCGCACTGATTATCGGCCCCTATGGGCCTGATCTAGCCGAACCGATAGGTATCGCCGCCGCGATCATTGAGGCTAACATGCGCGCCGGACGAATTCCCGACGACGGTTTCATGCTGCTCGCCTCAACCCCTTACCAGCACAGCGGTGTAGATCGCGCACGAGCAGAAATGAAGTCCCGCTTTCTGTCAGACTTCGCAGAACGTGTGATACAGCGGGAACACCCAAAACTTGCCCAAAAAATGCGCCGCCATACAGCGGTGGTACACTGGCCAACCCGCCGACTAGCCTCTCTGGATTAATCGACTAAGCACTTTTGGCTATTCGCTTTCACCTATAAGGAGGTTGCGATAAGCCCCCCGCCACTGCGGCCATTGCCACGGGTAAGTATCCAGCAACGGCGGCTGGCTATCGGGTTCCATTAGCCAAGCGTATAGCCGGTGATAGAGCCCTTCGGTCGTCCCGTCATAGCGGTACTTTTCGGGGTAAAGCGCGGGAAAGCAGAGCCTATTTGGCACCAGGGGCAGCGCTCCTCGCTGGGCGGCTTCCATAATCGCCAATCCTTGGAACTCATGCCAAGTGGTTGAGACCACGATGCCGCCGCCATTAAGGAGTGCACGGTATTCTGGCTCTGGCTGCGGCCCCCAACAAATCGTTTGCTTGGCAAGGCGCTGTTCAGCCTCTGCAAAAATGGGCGGCACATCTCGGAAGCGTTGACCAAGCACCGCTAGCTCAAACGGCACCTGCTGCTCGCTTAGCGTGAACAGAACGCCAAAAAAATCCTCAGGATTTTTATCGTACTCCCAGCGATGATTCCACATGACACGCCGCGGGTTCGCATTCACTTGGGGGGCATTATCTACCGAGGCTATGGGTACCGGCAGCACCTTTGACCGCTGACGCATCTGCTCCAATGGCTTGGCAGCAGGCAGATTCTCCGGCATCTTTTTTAGAAACTGGCGCGCACCATCAAAAAATGAATCCCGATTATAGGCTGTGTTAAAGACTATCGTATCCGCTGCCAGCGCCGCATAGAGGTTGACCATTTTGGCCTCTACCTGAGGCATCTGCTCACTGGACACTGGGTAGGCAAACTGGTTTTCGTGAAAATACACAATTTTTCTAGCCTGCCCTAACTGGGGAAACAACCCTACGAGCGTAGCAAAGTCCACCATCGAGGTTGCCAGCACGACATCATAGGACTGGCTCAGGGTTTCATGCTCCTTCAGCCACCAGCTCAGCGGATTGCCGCGAATCCGCCACGAAAAGTGACGGGGAGGCAGGGTTAGTAACGTCCAAGAAAACTCATCAAGCGCAGTCATTAAACTTTGTGCCCAATAGCGGTGACTCACCGCCTCGTAGGCCGATAATAAAAGTACCCGCATTAAAATCCCTGTTGCTCAAGCTTTTGCGCCAACATCTCTAACACTTCAATTCCTTGCACATCGGTAGGCAACCAAGGCAACGTCGGGCGTGGTAAACGCTCAAATAGTTCATCAATACGCGTAAGGTAGGTGGCTTCCTGCTCCCGGCGCGCCTGAAGGAAGTCACCGTCTGCTTCTATAGGTATCAGGCGATTGATCAGTACGCCAGCAACCGGTATGTGCACCTCTTCAAGGGCTTTCACGGCACGATCAGTTTCTAAAATCGGCAGCCGCTCAGGTGTCATCACAAATAAAAAGCTACACGCCTTAGAATCTTCAATACGCCTTCTGGCTTGATGGAATAGGCGCCGCCGATCAATTAGCGTTTTGGCGACATCCCGGGTGCGCTCGTCCAGATCGTCTAACGGGTCTACCGTTGGGTCGTCAAAGGGTGTTGCAACATCGCGGCCCCGCTTGGGCGTTAAATGCTCAAGCACCTTACCCAGCTCTGCCGACTTGCGGTTATGCGCCAACAGCCCGTCTGTCCAGGCTGCCATCGCCTCCGGCAGCGTTAACAGGCGAAGGGTATGCCCAGTGGGGGCGGTATCGAAAATAATTAGGTCATAAGGCGCACTATCATCCACCATCAGCCGCGCTAACCGCTCAAGCAAAGCAGCCTCCTGGGTGCCTGGCGACTGTCGGGTAAGGCGCATTTGGCGCTCTAGCTCCTGCATCATTTCGGGCGCAGCATAACGGCGCATTTGTTTAACCACACGGGCCAGATGCGCCTCTACTTCGATGTCAGGATCGATCTCCATGGCATCCAAATTGGGCAATAAACGGCGCGGTATATCCGACAGTGCGCGATCAAACACATCGCCCAGGCTATGCGCTGGATCGGTGGATACCACTAGTACCCGTTTTCCACGTCTAGCAGCAAGCACTGCTAAGGAAGCGGCGACGGTGGTTTTACCCACGCCGCCTTTGCCACCTACCCAGAGCAGGCGACGGTTCAGTACTGCTTGCATAGTAATCCCCAAAATAGGTAGCTCAGTATACTGGTTGCTTAGCTGGTCGCTCTCAACAACAGCGGAAATGATCCAAGGGCGAGTGCTCCATCCCCATCCGTTTGTGCCAGTCGTGGAAGCGTTCCAGCAGCAGCGGCTGTAGCTCAAGGGTGTAGTAGCCAGCGGGGTTTTCAAGCCCCATCATTTCAGAGAATACCAGCAGCATGAATAGGTCATCTTCGTCACGCCGTGCCCGAGCAATAGCACCCCGATAGCGAGCGCTATAAACCTCTTCGGTAAAAAAACGGGCTTGGTCTAGCCAAGCCCGTAATTTATCGCGACGCGACGACGACCCAGATGATGGGTCATCGTGCATAACGTTACCTCTCTGTTAACTGATTAGCTCAATTTACGACTTGGTTAGTCACTCTGCGCCGCCATGTCCGCACGCGAGCGTTTCAGTGCAGACGCACACTCCATTGCCACCATAATGGCTGCAATCAATACCACGACATCCAGCACCAGTAGGAACATATTGCCCTGATTCCAGAAGGTACGCAGCTGGATAAGCAGTGCCAGAATGGTCATTACCAGCAGGAAGCAGAGCGGCGCCAGCGTGTACCACATTGGGCGTCTCATACGCACCAGCATCACGGTGATAACCAACAGCGTTAGTCCCGCCAATAGCTGGTTAGTGGTACCAAACAGAGGCCAAATGATCAGGCCGCCAGAGCCGTCGGCGCCACCAGCACCAAACGCTAGCAGTAAACAGCTACCTACTGCTAGACCGGTGGCAATGGCAGGTTTTTTCATCCACTGCTGATTATAAATATCGCCCCACTCTTGGAAAATATAGCGCTGCAAGCGCAGGCCAGTATCCATGGTAGTACCTGCGAACAGCGCAGCCATGACGGTTAACAGCGTCGCCGCCGTTGCTTCAGGCAGGCCAATACCGTTATGAATGATAAAGGCACCCCCTTCAACAAAGGCATTTACACCGCCCTGGCCGAAGGCACTGTACATCGCCTGCCAATCACCTAATGTGGCGAAACCTGCCGTGGCTGCAAGAATAGCCGCCAGCGCTAACATGCCTTCACCAACCGCCCCGAAGTAGCCGACAAAGCGAGCATCGGTCTCTCTATTAAGCTGTTTAGACGTTGTTCCCGAGGAAACCAATCCATGGAACCCAGAGATAGCGCCGCAGGCAATGGTCACGAATAGCAAGGGAATCAACGATGGCGTACCTGCCGGAACATCGCTGTTAAAGGCGGGAGCTACTAGCGTTGGGTTCAACAGTACCAACGCACCGTAAAGGATAATCAAGCCAATAAACAGCTGCAGACCATTGATGTAATCTCGCGGCTGAAGAAGCATCCACACGGGCAGCAGCGACGCAATAGCCGCGTAGCCAAATAGAATCAGAATCCACACCGCATTACCTGACATGCCGGCAACTTCTGCAGGCATCTGAACAGGAACCGAGGGCCCAATGCCGATTAATAGATAAAGCGCCGCCACACCAATAATGGAAACCACCGGTAGGCTAAGAATGCGGCGATAAATCAATTGGCCAATAATCAGGGCAACAATAATAGCTCCCCACACCGGCACCACTGCGCTAGAGAAGTTCATCATTAATCCAGCGATGACCACGGCAAACACAGCGTTGACCATCAGCAGTACTAGGAAAATCACGATCATAAAGATGCTTCGTGCCCGCTTACCTACAACGTCGCCGGTTAGCGCACCCACCGACTTGGCTTTATTGCGAACACTGGCCCAAATGGCACCAAAATCATGTATCCCAGCAAAGAAAATGGTACCCAGTACCACCCATAAAAAAGCGGGTGCCCAGCCCCAGATAACCGCAATAGCAGGCCCAACAATAGGCGCCGCACCGGCTACCGATGTAAAGTGGTGGCCCCACAGCACAAACCGATTGGTGGGTACGTAATCAACGCCATCTTCAAACTCATGGGCAGGGGTTTTAAAGTCAGGATCTAACTGGTAGATCTTTTCTGCAATGAACTTAGAGTATACAAAATACCCTAAGGCCATTGCCGCAAGGCCTACCACCAGCAGGACAATAGCACTCATGGGCGCAGCTCCTTTGGTAGTTTCTCGTTATTGTTGACAATATTCGTTAGCTCATTGCCACCTGACTATAGTGGTATCATCAAACGTGTAAGTCTATGAAGAAGCCCATCTCTTCTTTTAATTAATCCCAAAGTTGTACAAATACAAAGTTGTGTAAATACAACGTTTTGTAAATACAAAGTTGTAGAGCCGCCAGCAGCTCATAAAGGCTAATCTAAACGATAAAATACCTAGCCCATGAGAATCACATGCCGACCCTACTTCTGTTGTTATTGTGCGCATTGCTCCTTGGGGCGGCCACAGGCTACCTGTTTCGCTTTACTAAACGCGGCACCACTTCACGCCCATCAGGGCTTGCTTATATCGGTATTATAGGGGGTGTTACTGGTTTTATTATTTTTCAGCTACTCGTTAAAACAACAGGAGCACCGCTATGGCTTTTACCGCTGCTGGTTGTTTCTCAAGTATGGCTTTGGCTTGGTCCATTTGGCCCTAAGCGTCAAGCTGGATAAAGCATGATTAGCCCCATTTTGGGGCGCACACGTCGAAGGTCGTCTTGGCCCCGCCGCTGAGCCTACCTAAACTCCTTGGATAACCCACTACAATATGATCAGGGAGAGATACATGGCCAAAGTGCTTGTGGTCGATGACGAACCCAACATTTTGCTGTCGTTAGAGTTTCTAATGGAGCAAGCAGGTTTTGAAGTCGTCACCGCCGAAGATGGTGAACAGGCGTTGGAGCAGGTAAACAGCGCCTCACCTGATCTCTTGCTACTAGACATTAGCCTGCCGGGCATGAGCGGCTTTGATGTACTGGAGCGTCTGCGTGGTCAAGAAGCCACTGCCCAATTGCCGATTATTATGCTTACCGCCCACGGGCGTGATGTAGAACGCGAAAAGGGCATGGCCCTGGGCGCCGACGACTACATTACCAAACCCTTCTCAACTCAATCTTTAGTTGAAAAAGTTAAAGCCCTGTTAACTGAGGAGCAGCCATGACAAAAGGCGGGCTGCCTAAACGCCAACGCCTGATTGGCTTATGGCTTATTCTCAGCGGCATTAGCCTGCTTGGCGGCGCTATTTTTGCCGCTTGGCTAGATGCTCAACTTGCACCGACGGGCTTAACACGGCTGGCGTTGTGGCTGGGCAGCTTTTCCGGCGGCGCCACGATTTTTCTGGTGGGTTTACTCCTGGAACGCATGCTATTTACCCCACTTCGTCACCTTCAAGTGCAGCTGGCCCGCTTAGTCGCCAACCCCGACGCCCGGGATGAGCACCCGCCAGAAGGTTGGCTTAAAGCGCTAGCCCCCGACCTACGCCGCGTGCGTGAAAGTTGGCGTATTGACCGCAGCCGCCTTGCCACTGCCCATGCTGAAGGTGCAAGAAGCGCGGCGCGCATTCGCCAGGAACTTGAAACTCTTCTACAGGTTCTTGAAACGCCGCTGCTACTGTGTGACCACCATCGTCGACTGATGCTATTTAACCAAGCAGCCGAAGACTTTTTTGAAGGCAACACAGGACTAGGCTTAGGCAAACGGCTGGAAGCCCTGCTGCCCGTAGGCAGCCTACAGAATGCACTTAGCCAGTTGCCCAGCGATGGCTCGCCTAGAGAATTGCTCACCCCCTGTGATAATCGCTGGCTAAAAGTAATTCTGCGACGCGTACCCGGTAGCGACGGTGAAACTCTGCTGACCTTTAGCGATGCCACGGCGTCGTGGTCCAGCGAAATGGGCGTACGCGCAGAGCTAGCCAGCATGCTAACGCCGCTACGCCAGCACACCGCCAGCCTCACCAGTGCCGCTGATGCCCTGACTCAACTACGCCATCAAAACGATACAGATACGTCACTGCTGCGCCAGCGCTTCGAGCGGGTTATTCACGAAGAGGGCACTACGCTAGGTGACAACGTGGCCAAAATTGGCCAACTGCTGGATGATTTACAGCATCAGGGCGAGCGATTAACCCCGATGTGGTCGAACGACTTCTGGCAAGCCTTAGATGAACGCTTAGACCCAGAGCATCGACTAATCACGCCAGTAGGCATGCCCGCCTGGTTTAAAGGGGATGCCCCGGCACTCATCGCCCTGTTTGATTCACTGGTAAAGCAGCTAAGTGCTCACCTCCCCGACAGCGGCTTTGAGGGTGAAATATGCTTGGGCAATAAGCGGGTCTATCTAGACCTTATTTGGCAAGGCAAAGCGTTACCCGAACATGAACTCGCCGCATGGCAACATCAACCTATCGCCAGCCTACCGCTAACACCCAAAGTGGCCGATGTACTGCGCCAACACGCGAGCGATATCTGGAGCCTAGCCGATGATGATGGCTTACATGCTCGGCTGCGGATGCCTCTCCCCGCCATTGAGCGGGTAGGTGCCCCACGAGAGCCTGCCCCACCGCGACCTGAGTTTCACGACTTTGGTATCGCTGATCTGCCCCCTCCCGATGAAGCATTGGCCAACCGCTCGCTTCGCAGCTTAGACGTGGTTGCCTTTGATACTGAAACTACCGGGCTTGAACTACGCCGTGGCGATACGGTAATCAGCCTTGGGGCCTGCCGAGTGGTCAACGCACGTCTGCTAGCCAGCGATGTGTTTGACCAAAAGGTGGATCCCAAACGGCCTATTCCTCCAGCGAGTACCGCTATTCACGGCCTCACAGATGCCGATGTCGCCGGCGCGCCGCCGCTGGATATTGTACTTACCCATTTTCGCGACTACATCGGGGAGGCTGTGCTACTGGCCCATAACGCTGCCTTTGACCTTTTAGCCATTAGCCATAAAGGAGTCGCGTTTGATAACCCGGTGATCGACACTTTACTCATCTCTCGGGCGCTAGACGAAGCGCTAGACGGGCACGACCTGGATAGCCTTGCCAAGCGTTACGACCTAGCTTTCCCACCCGGTACCCGCCACACTGCATTAGGTGATGCCAGGGTCACCGCCGAGCTATGGCTAGCGCTGCTACCACGCTTGGAAGCCCGCGGCATTGATACGCTGGAGCAGCTGCTAACGCTGCAAGCCAATGCGTTTGACCGACAGGATGCTAGTGCCTCATGAAACCTACCGGTGCCCACTCGCGTAAAGTAGAGCGTTTAATGGCTTTAGTTGCCGTTACCCTGCTGCTGTTCTGCCCACCACTCATCATCATAGTGGACCGCTTGCCCTCGTTTAACGTGGGCTGGCTACCGCTTTATCTGTTTATCGCCTGGGCGGTGGTCATCGGTTTAACCGCTTGGCTAATGGAACATCGCGCGGGACGCTAACCATGCGTACAGACCCTATTATTCTCGGCACCGCGTTTGGCTATTTGGCGCTACTGTTTGTGGTAGCCGCCTGGGGCGATCGGCGCGCCGAACAGGGCCGCTCACTGATTGGCTCGCCCACGGTTTATGCGCTCTCTATTGCTGTGTACTGTACGGCCTGGACGTTCTACGGCAGCGTAGGCCGAGCGGCGGAACATGGCCCCAGCTTTTTACTGATCTACCTTGGCCCTACCCTGGCAATGCTGTTGGCCCCCTCGGTCATTCGCAAAATGGTTCGCATAGCGGCACGGCAGCGAATCACCTCCATTGCCGACTTTATCAGCGCCCGCTACGGTAAAAACACCACGCTCGGCGCCCTGGTAGCGCTAATGGCGCTAATTAGCATTACGCCTTACATTGCCTTGCAGTTAAAAGCCATCACCGTTAGCCATGCGGTATTGATCAACTATCCTCACACCGCCGACACCACCCTGGTCGATGAACGGTTTTGGATGGATAAATCTCTTTGGGTCGCGTTGGTATTGGCCGTTTTTATTATTCTATTCGGCACCCGCCACTTGGATGCCAGCGAGCGCCATGAAGGCATGGTGGCCGCTATCGCTTTAGAGTCCCTGGTGAAACTGGTGGCGTTTATGGCCGTTGGGATATTTGTGGTTTTCGTCATGTTTGAAGGACCGGCGGCACTATTTGCTGAAGTGGCTGCCACCCCTGCCCTGATGAACAGCATGAGTTTAGATAGCGTGCCGGGGGGAGCAACCGGCTGGGTCGGCATGCTAGCTCTCGCCTTTCTAGCTTTCTTAACACTGCCGCGCCAGTTCCAGGTATTGGTAGTAGAGAATGTCGATGAGCAACACTTGGCCCGGGCAAGCTGGCTATTCCCGCTTTATATGCTGCTAATTAACCTATTCGTGATCCCCATCGCCCTCGCAGGTCTTCTGCTGGGCGTAAGCGCAGGGGACCCTGACAGTTTTGTACTCACCCTGCCCCTTTCAGCAGGGTTAGAAGGCTTGCCACTGCTTGTTTTTATCGGCGGACTTTCTGCAGCCACAGGCATGGTAATTGTCGAAACCATTGCGCTCTCAACCATGGTGAGCAACCAGCTGGTTATGCCGTTGCTCTTGCGCTCCAAGCGACTTCATTTGAGCACCAAAGGGGAACTTGCCGGCTGGCTACTGGGTATTCGACGTATCGCCATCGTGCTTATTCTGCTGCTTGGGTATCTCTACCATGCACTGATCGGCGACTCCTACAGCTTAGTCACTATTGGTCTAGTGTCATTTGCAGGTGCGGCTCAGTTTGCCCCTGCGTTATTGATAGGCCTTTACTGGCGTGGCGCCACGCGCCAAGGGGCTACTCTTGGTTTAATCGCCGGTTTTCTCGTGTGGTGTTACACCCTTTTGCTGCCAGGCTTTGCTCAGTCAGGCTGGCTAAGCGCTACGCTATTAACCGAAGGGCCATGGGGCATTGCCTGGCTTATACCTTACAGCCTGTTTGGGCTGGAAAACTGGGATATTTACAGCCACTCGTTGCTGTGGAGCATGCTCGCCAACGTGGGGCTTCTGGTGGGTGTTTCTCTATTTACCCGCCCCTCCCCCTTAGAACAGACCCAAGCAGCGCTATTCACTGAGGCGATGCACCCCAATTTACAAACCACCTCGCTGTGGCGTGGGCAAACCACTCAAGGGGCGTTAAAAGAGTTACTGGTTCGCTATTTAGGCGAGCAAACCACCCAGCGAGTATTCCGCCACAGCGGCAACAAACTCCTCTTTGCGCCTGATGAGACTGCCCCGCCCGAGTTAATTACCCGGGCAGAGCAGGCCCTTGCAGGGGCTCTTGGCAGTGCATCAGCACGGGTTTTGATCAACTCAGTGGTACGCGGTGAAGCGTTGGATATCGAATCTGTTCTGAGGATTCTCGACACCACTTCTCAAACCATTGAGTACAACCGGCGACTGGAACAGAAATCCCAAGAGTTAGCGCAAATTGGCGAAGAGCTGCGCAGCGCTAACGAGCGGCTGCGCGAACTGGACCGGTTAAAAGATGAATTTGTAGCCATGGTCAGCCACGAGCTGCGAACACCGTTAACGTCTATCCGCGCTTTTGCTGAAATCTTACGCGATAGTGACCAACTGCCCGACGAGAAGCGCAAGCATTTTCTTGGTGTTATCGTTCACGAGAGCCAGCGGTTATCCCGCTTGATTGAAGAGATATTAGACTTGGCTCGCCTTGAGAGCGGTCGCTTAACACTGAACCCAGAGCCTCTTGATTTAGCGGCGCTGGCCCGCCACAGCATTAATGCAATTGCCCATCTGCATGAAGAGCACGGCATCGTTTTAGACGTTTCGATTGAGGCCGACCCCGCAATAGTGATTGGCGACCACGACCGGTTAGAACAGGTGATTATTAACCTGTTAGATAATGCGGGTAAATTCGCCGACCGCCAACATCCCAAGGTACGCTTGGCACTCTACCACCACCGCCGACATTTCCGCTTAAGCGTTGAGGATAATGGCCCGGGTATTGGCATCGAGGAGCGAGAGCGAGTATTTGAGAAATTCCACCAAATACAACGAGATGGCGAACTCCCGAAAGGTAGGCCCAAAGGTAGTGGCTTAGGCTTACCCATTAGCCGAGGTATTATCGCTCATCTTGGCGGGCGGCTCTGGGTTGAGGACGCTAAACAGCTAGGCGGTGCTTGTTTAACACTGGAATTACCCGCCGCCCCAGTTAATGACTAGCTATAGCCTAGTAAATTACTAATCTCTGCTGGCTTTACTTACTTAAATTAAGTTATTCTTTGCTCTGGACTTACGCAGTAGCCTAAAGACGCATTCCATGGATCCGTGAATGAGCAAAAATCTTACTTCTAACCATTCAGACTCACTTTCAAAATATACGATCGCCATCCAGCCTATCGTGGATGCACAGCTCCATCACATAGCCGATGAGCTCCTTTACCGTGCTAATAATTCCATTGAGTCTGCCACCGTCATTGACGATGTACAAGCTACCGCTCGAGCCTGCGCTGTAGCCGTTTACGAAATTGGACTAGATGATTTATGCGGCCCAAGAAGCTTATTTATCAACGCTTCAGAAGGCTGGTTAATAAATCCAGACCTTACAGGCCTACCTAGCCAGCGTGTCGTAATTGAAATTTTGGAAAATACACCGGCCACTAAAGAAGTACTATATGCTTTAAAAAATCTTAAACAGCTGGGCTACAAGCTTGCCTTAGATGACTTTGTCCTGGATAGCCAGAATCAAGCCTTTTTACCCTTTTGCGATATTATCAAATTCGATATTTCCAACAAAATTCCTGAGAAACTGGTTAAAAAGCTAATTGAGGATGGGTTTACACTGCTGGCAGAGAGAGTAGAAACACAGGAAGATTTTGACTATTGTAAGCTGTTAGGTTTTTCTCTCTTCCAAGGCTATTTTTACGAACGACCAAAGAGTCAAGTCTCTAGTTTGGCGCGACGTTCTGCTTCTCAGGCGAATCAGCTGCAACTTCTGGCTATTTTATATCGTGACAATGTAAAACTCTCCGATATTAGCTCTTTAATAGCGAGAGACCCTTATCTTCTACACGCAATTTTCAAGCGCGCTAACTCGGCAGCTAAGGGTACGCGACAGATTCAAACAAAACTAATTGACTGTCTACAAATTATTGGGCTTCGAGAATTACGCACCCTCGTTGCCATCGTTATGCTTGCTGCTAACAGTCCTGCTAGTAAGTTAAATCTTATAAAGGGGCTAACTCGTGCTTTTGCTTGTGAAATCATGGCCGACCACCGAAATATTGATGATCAAGAAGGCTTTATCACCGGGCTGTTTTCGCTGATGCCTACTATTCTCGACGTAAGCGAAGAAGTGGTTTCAAGAGAAATAAAGCTAGGTAAGACTATAGAAGAAGCGATAAATAAGCGCTCTGGCTCATTGGGTCAGTTACTTGATGATGTAGAGTCCGCAGAAAAACAACTCTCACCGCTAGACTTTCCAGACAACATCATGATTCAAGCAGCAGCAAAAGCACGCGCGTTAGTAGATTGCCATACTGGCTAGGTCAGGCTCGATAAAGAAACGCACCATCAGCTAAAAGAAGTATTTTTGGCTAAGGCAACAAGTCGTTTGACCTGCTGGAGATCAAACTTCAACAGCAACTTCTCATCCTCACGTAAGCGGCGAAGATCAACCCAGCCATCTGCAGCCTGGCCGCGTGATATGTCATAACGCTGCTGATCCAGCAGGCACTGTTGAAAACGCTCAAAAGCTGCTATCAGCAAGTCTGATTGCTCTAAACTCAAGGTATCAGTTGCATGGCTAAGCGCGACCAAGCGCTCCCGGGTGCCTATTTCCTGCCGCCGATGCCTTACGCTGAGCAAGCGCACAGCGCTGATCAATGGAAGTAATCCCTGCCGTTTAAGATTAATGGCATGACGGTGGGGTGCCTCCGAGCTTGGGCTAGCCGCAACGCGTCCGAAACGGTCTAAAGCAACCGGCAGCTCATCAAGCAATACCGACATTTCATCCATAAACAGCGATGCTTGGGGAAGCGTTTTAGCAACACTCTCCGCCAACTGCTCAGCAAGGGCTGAGTTGCCTGCCACTGGCGTAAAATCAAGCAAAATATTGGTTTGCTGAACGCGTTTAACACGCCGATCAGCGCTCCATATCTCCAGTTGCAAGCGCCACTCGCTGATCCGTTTTCGCCACATCGGCCAGCGAGCCATTATATGCCCTCGACACAGAGGTATCCCCGCCTCATCAAGACGCTGGGTGAAGCGCTCACCCAGGGCTTGAAAGTAGCCATCGATTTCCACATGGCGGGCATCCGGATAGTCATCAATGATTAACGCATTATCCTGGTCTGGGCTGAGGAGGCTTTCATACCGGGCAGCTGACCCTAACATTACCACGCAGTAATCAACGGGAGGCTCTCCCCACCCCTGGGCATGCATTTCATTGAGCGATAGCGCTATTGCCTGACGGTAAAGCCACGCATTATGGTCGCCAATAATCTGACTAATGCGCCATGCGGGAATGTCATAGCGCACCAGCGCCTCAACGAGTGGCAGTTGACAGGCATGGGAATCCGCCAACGTAAGGTGTGGCGCAAAGAGTCTGGAAAAAATGTCGTCTAACGGCGCCGTGATAGCCGACCTGTTTAGCTGGCCATCTTTATCTATTAAGGAGCGCCATGGCGAGGCTTGATATACAACACGCATTCGCCGCTCCTTGGTTTAATGAGTGGCTCTATGGGTTATTTAAGCGAGGGTATGGCTTGGCTAATCAGTTTTGCTCTTTTTGCCGAGGATCGGGGGCAAACATTGCCTCGCCTACTTCATCAATATAGCGCTGCGCTTTAGTGATCATCATCGCGTCGCAGGCTTCACGACCGGGAAGCATATCTGAACGCTCAAATCGATGCTCTTGAGTAACGCCCGCGCTATCTAGCCTGCGAATCCAGCCACTAACCCGGTATTGCCCGCTTTGGTTATCAGGCTGGGAGACAATTAAATACTCTTTGTACTCTACTGGCTCGGCAGCGTTTGCGCTGCTCTCTTCAGCGCCTTGGCCACCGCCCCCAAAAAGGCCTGAAAGTAGTTTTTTAAGCATAGGTAGTTCCCCTGCAATAAAAACGGCCAGCTTGGCGCTGGCCGCTTAACGCATTGTTAACTCTGCTGACGCCCTTTACCAGCGGCAATACGTAAACGCAGCGCATTCAGCTTGATAAAGCCTTCCGCGTCTTTTTGATTGTAAGCACCCGCATCATCTTCAAACGTCGCGATAGACTCATCAAACAGCGACTGCTCGGACTTACGGCCCACCACAATGGCGTTGCCTTTGTAGAGCTTCATACGCACAACGCCACAAACGTTCTTCTGAGTCTCGTCGATAGCCGCTTGCAGCATGCGACGCTCTGGGCTCCACCAGTAACCGTTGTAGATGACTTCTGCGTATTTAGGCATCAGTTGATCTTTCAGATGCGCTTCTTCGCGATCGAGAGTCAGCGACTCAATCGCACGGTGGGCGCGCAGCATAATCGTGCCCCCTGGCGTTTCGTAGCAGCCGCGAGACTTCATGCCCACATAGCGGTTTTCAACAATGTCTAAACGGCCAATTCCGTTGTCACCGCCAAGCTTGTTAAGTTTTTCGAGCACTTCATGCGCTTTCAATGGCTCACCATCGATGGCAACAATGTCACCTTTCTCGAAGGTAAGCTCCACATAGGTGGGCTGCTCCGGCGCGGCTTCTGGAGAAACGCTCCAGCGCCACATATCTTCTTCTGCTTCTGCCCACGGATCTTCCAAAATGCCGCCCTCGTAGGAGATGTGCAGCAGGTTGGCATCCATGGAGTACGGCGATTTTTTCTTTTTATTAGAAAAATCGACCGGAATGTTGCGTTCTTCGCAGTAGGCCATCAGCTTCTCGCGAGAAGTGAGATCCCACTCGCGCCACGGTGCAATAACTTTAACACCCGGTTTCAGCGCGTAACCGCCCAGCTCAAAACGCACTTGGTCGTTGCCTTTGCCCGTCGCGCCATGGGAAATAGCATCGGCACCGGTTTCATTGGCAATTTCGATTAAGCGCTTGGCAATCAGCGGGCGGGCGATGGAGGTACCCAGCAGGTACTCACCTTCATAAATAGTATTAGCGCGGAACATAGGGAAGACATAGTCCCGCACGAACTCTTCACGAAGGTCTTCTATGTAGATCTCTTTAACGCCCAGCGCTTCCGCTTTCGCACGGGCGGGTTCAACTTCTTCGCCCTGACCGATGTCGGCTGTAAAGGTCACTACTTCGCAGTTGTAGGTCTCTTGCAACCACTTAACGATTACGGATGTGTCCAGGCCGCCTGAATACGCCAGCACAACCTTTTTGACATCGGACATTCTTTACTCCTTGTGTAGGGAAAGCAGTTCACCAAAATATATAGCGCGGCACGCCATGTGCTAACAAAAACCTGTTACCACACTCTATTAGTATAGCGCTCTCAATGCTCAGCGAATACCGTCAACGACGCCTTGGGGATAAAGCTGCTAGAATCACACCATTCATTGCGGTGGCTTGCTGCACACCCTGACCGATTACTCGCTTTACTAAGGAGAGCTGCATGAGCGAGGCAATTGCCCGCGAATTAATGGCCCAACGTTTTCGCAGTTACCTGCCGGTTGTCATTGATTTAGAAACGGGTGGTTTTAATGCCCAAAACGACGCCGTACTTGAGATTGCAGCCGTTACGCTCACCATGGACCCAGAGGGTAACTTATTACCCGATGCCACCTACGCTTATCATATTCACCCTTTCGAAGGGGCGAACGTTGAACAGTCTGCGTTAGATTTTACCGGCATCAACCTGGACGACCCACTGCGACGCCAAGTGGCGCTCACGGAGTCAGAGGCGCTAGGGGAGCTTTTTCGCCCTATTCGCAAAGCCATTAAAGCCCACGGCTGTTCACGTGCCATCTTGGTGGGGCATAACGCGGCATTTGATCATAGCTTTTTAAATGCGGCGGCTAATCGCTGTGATGTAAAGCGAAACCCGTTTCATCCGTTCTCAAGCTTTGATACGGCAACGCTCGCTGGCTTCGTGTACGGCCAAACCGTGCTTGCCCGGGCATGTCGCGCTGCGGGTATCGATTTCGATAATAAAGCGGCTCACTCTGCTCGTTACGATACTGAACGCACCGCGGAGCTCTTTTGCGCGATGGTTAACCGCTATAAAGATTTAGGCGGTTGGCAGCTCGCCCAACAGGAGCAAGAGCTGGACATCGGCGAGTAGCCAGCCTAATGCAGCCCCTGCCGCTTTACGCTAAACTTTCGCCGTTTGCTATAAATTTCCCAGGGAATGCCACGGCATTTTTCCTGGGCATATTTAATTATTTTAGTCATCAAGCACGTTCTAGAGCGTGTTCCAACTATCTGTTTTTAGGAGATGAGACGTTTCCATGGCTCAGCATAATGCCTTTTACGCCCAATCCGGTGGCGTTACCGCCGTCATCAATGCCAGCGCCTGCGGCGTTATCCAAGCATGTCGGCAAGCCCCCGAGCAAATTGGTAAGGTGTACGCCGGTCATAACGGCATTATCGGTGCCTTGACGGAAGATCTCATCGACGTGTCCCAGGAGAGCGATGAAGCTATTGCTGCTCTGCGCCACACGCCGGGCGGTGCTTTTGGTTCATGCCGCTACAAACTCAAAGACATTGATACACACCGCGCCCAGTACGAACGCTTAATTGAAGTCTTTAAAGCCCACGATATTCGTTACTTTTTTTATAATGGCGGTGGCGATAGCGCGGATACGTGCTTAAAAGTTTCGCAGCTGTCTGAAAAGCTGGGTTACCCCCTCACCGCTATTCACGTTCCTAAAACAGTGGATAACGACCTGCCCATTACTGATAACAGCCCGGGTTTTGGTAGCGTTGCTAAGTACATCGCCACCTCTACACAGGAAGCATCACTGGATGTCGCTTCTATGTGTGCAACGTCCACCAAAATTTTTGTACTGGAAGTCATGGGGCGGCACGCAGGCTGGATTGCTGCCGCTGGCGGCTTGGCGGGAGAAGGTGAAGGCGAGCCGCCCCACCTGATTATCTTCCCGGAGATTGCGTTCAACCGAAGTGCTGTTATGGCGCGGGTAGAAGAGAGTGTCACCAAGTATGGTTACTGCGTGATTGTGGTATCGGAAGGCGCTCGTTACGAAGACGGCACTTTCCTTGCCGATGCCGGCAATACCGATGCCTTTGGCCACCGTCAACTTGGCGGTGTTGCACCAACGTTAGCCGGTATGATCAAGCAGGACTTGGGCTATAAATACCACTGGGCGGTTGCCGACTACCTGCAGCGTGCGGCGCGCCACCTAGCCTCTAAGACTGATGTCGAGCAGGCGTATGCGGTGGGCCGCGAAGCCGTCACCCTGGCGCTAGCAGGTAAAAACTCTATGATGCCGGCCATTCGTCGCATCTCCCAAGAGCCTTACCAGTGGGATGTGATCTCTGCTCCCTTGGCGCAAATCGCCAATCAAGAGAAATTCATGCCGCGAGACTACATCAGCGAAAATGGCTTTGAGATCACTAAAGCGTGCCGCGACTACCTATCACCACTGATTCAAGGGGAAGACTTCCCACCCTTTGAAAATGGCCTACCAAAAGTCGCTAAGTTGAAGCTTGCGAAGGTCGAGCAAAAACTGCCTCCTTTCACTCTTTAAGCGCTTTTGGTTTGTGACGAGCAATTTGTGACGAGCAATATAAAAGGGGCGGTGCCGTAAAAGCATCGCCCCTTTTTTATACTTATGTATGCTTAGCGCTTTTTTAAAGTAACTTACCTTAGCAACCAAGACAGCACGAGCAGTAGCAGCAGAATACCCGCCACGCCTTGCCAAAACCGCCGCGGTTCTTGGCGCGCTTCCTGTTTCGCTGGTTGCCGCCCTAACGGCACGCGTAACGCATGAAGAAACTCTGACATTCGCCTAAACCGCAGTGATCGCTGTGGATCCAATGCCCTGCGCAGGGCTTCGTCAAGGTCGTGGGTTATCTCAGGGTTCGTCGTGCGCGCGCTACGGTAGCTCAGCTCTTCAAGATCCGTATGGCTACGCAGACGGTTGGGTGTCAAAACATAAGGCAACGCGCCAGTTAACAGCCAGTAAACGGTGGAGGCCAACGAATATTGGTCGCTGCGCCGCCCTACGCTATCACCCAGAGCATACTCCGGGGCCGTGTGTTCATTAAAGCCAATTTGGCGCAGTAGCTCACCTGAATTGCGATGCCCATCGACTTCGCGCATGTGGCAAGCACTAAAATCAGCCAACACCAGTTTGCCGTGGGTATCGATCAAAATATTATCAGGGGTGATTTGCTGATGAATAATGTCCCGATGGTGCAGTGCCTGCACTGCTTTCCCCAGCTGATTGGCGATATCTAACCGCTGTATTAGGCTCGCCTGAGGATGACGCTCAGACCACTGGCGCAGCGTTTCGCTTTCTACATACTGCATTAGATAGTAGAGATAGCGGCGTGGGCGAGAGGGTTCAACCACCTTCACCACGAAGGGTGACTTGACCCGTTCAACCACCCATTGTTGAAGTAAAAAATGCTCCAGATAGGCATTGCGCAAGGAAAGCTCTGGACTTGGCGCTTTCATCACCATGTCGCGCTCTGATTGAATATCACGCACACGATACACTCTAGATTGGGCGTTACGCGAGAGCACGGCTTGCACTTCAAAACCATCAAGCCGCTCGCCTACCGATAGCTCCGGCGGTATGGGTAAATCACCGTAAATTAAGCTAGGGTGATCATCAGCCTCCTCTGGCAACTCATCAATCCGTAGCAGCTGAAAGCAGAATTGATCTCCACCATACCCTCGCTCCTGAGCACGCTGTTTCGCTTCGCTGGCGAGACGTTCGCAGGCAGCGTCTAAATCACTCGCATCCTGGCGAATTAGGCGGACATAGTCAGAAGGCAGCAGCGTCCCCCTAACGCCTTGAGTGGTAAATACAAACAGGTCCCCCTGCTTCAGTGCCAGCTGGGTGTAATCAATATCTACACTGCCATCCATCCCCAGCGCCCGTGAAGGGTAGCGATAACCGCCTATATCCGTTACGTGGTCACGGGTCAGTTGCTCAAACTCAGCGCCACGCAGCCGGAACACCAGCGTATCGCCCATGTGAAATAGCTCCGCTTCGCGCCCTCGAAACACGATAGCAGATAGCGAAGAAACAAAACTGCCCTCTTTTACATGCTGGCTTTGGCTGTAGAACCAGCCATTTAACGCTCGTAGCACACGCGTAGCAGAGGTTTTGGTATCCCAATGGTCTGGGGTGGAGTAATAGTCGGCTAGAAAGCCACGTACACTGAGATCCCCGGCTTGCTTTGCCATGGTGTTACGCGAGATTGAGTCACTAATCACCGCGCAGCCGCCTTTAACGTTCAGGAGGGGTTGTTCAGGCAAACGTACCGACATAGAGCTGCGGTGCTGTCGCCCATCCGGAGCGACAAAGGCTTGTCCATAACTGATTAGCAACTGGGCGTGCGCCAACTCGTCCTCCTAGGCTTGCCTCTTGATGGGAAACACCCAGGGCCTATGATACACGCTGGCGGCGTGAAACGATGCCCACCAAACGTCGCTATCCCTATAAAAACAGGCACATTTAGGGTGCTTATAAAATTAGTCGATTGCACACACCTATGTCGCATTGGTAATCCAGCAGTCATCTTCGTATAATTCTTCGCAATTAATGCAATGCACCAACGCACTTACTGCTTAGTCACTGCTCTACATAAGCCAAGGAACCAACGATGAACTTCGATAATATCCCCGCCGGAAAAGATCTGCCCAACGACATTTACGTGGCAATTGAAATTCCTGCCAACCATGCGCCGATTAAATATGAAATTGATAAAGACATGGGCGCCCTTCTCGTTGACCGTTTCATGGCCACCCCTATGTTCTACCCGGCCAACTACGGCTTTATTCCCCACACCTTGGCTGACGATGGCGACGCGCTGGATGCACTGGTCGTCACTCCTCACCCAGTTGCGCCTGGCAGCATTATTCGTGCGCGCCCCATCGGCATCTTGAACATGACCGATGAAGCGGGTGAAGACGCCAAGCTCGTCTGTGTACCGCACCCGAAACTCAGCACGCTGTACGATGACGTTCAAGAGGTCACAGACCTTCCTGAGCTGCTGCGCCAGCAGATTGCACACTTCTTCGAGAACTACAAAGACCTCGAAAAAGGCAAGTGGGTTAAAGTTGAGTCTTGGGAAGGCGTTGAGGCTGCACGCAAAGCGATTGAAAAAGCCGCAGCGGCCTACCACAAAGCCTAACGGTTGGGTTAGTTACGCAAAAAGGCTGCCCTCGGGGCAGCCTTTTTGCGTTTAGGTCTTTTTTGTATTTAAAACAATGCATTCGTGGATTAACTCAGTGTGAAGTACCGCGTCACGACACCGCAGCGGCTACGCTGGCGCTGAGAGGTGCGATATGCTGCGTCTCAGATACCCCGTAAAGACTGCGCAAGGATATATCGTGTTACCCATCAAACGTTTTAGCCTGTTTTTTTTGCTCTGCTGGCTCCCTGTGCTGGCTCAGGCGCAGTGGTTTTCCTCTTCCAGCAACCAGAGTGACTTTTTACCTGTCTTAGAGGCATTTCAACCCACTGCCTGGCATGACGGTGAGTCGCTTTTTATTGGCGTAGATATTGCTGATGAGTACTACCTCTATCGCCACCAACTGGCAGTTACCAGCCTAAATAGTAGCGTTGACTTAGAAGAGCCCCTAATACCCGACGGCACCTTTACCAATGATGAGTTCATGGGTGACGTGTATATCTTTCGCGACAACTTGGTATTTGAGGCTCCGTTTTCAGCGCCCTATAGCGGCCCCATTGATATTGAGCTTACCTTTCAAGGCTGTGCAGACGCAGGCCTATGCTACCCGCCTGAACGCATAACCCTTGGAGCGAACGAAACGTCGCCACCTCCTAGGTTTGCTGACTGGGAGACAGACCCCACGTCACAAACAACCCCCTCCGGGGAGCAGCGCACTGCTAACGACAACACCAGCTTCAGTGCTCCACAGAGTCAGGACAGTCGTTTTAGCGCTCTGATTAGCGAGGCTAGCCTACCACTTGCGCTTGGCCTCTTTTTCCTCGCCGGCATTGGGCTTACCTTTACTCCCTGCGTCCTGCCAATGATCCCTATTTTGTCATCCATTGTGGTGGGCCAAAATCCCACTAAACCCCGTGCCTTCGCCCTGTCCGCCAGCTATGTACTGGGCATGGCGTCTACCTATGCCGTGGTAGGCATCTTGATGGGGTTATTCGGCGCGGGGCTTAATCTTCAAGCCCACTTGCAGTCCGCGCCCGTACTGATCACGTTCGCACTGCTGTTTACGCTATTTGCACTGGCTATGTTTGGTGCCTTTAATTTACGCGTTTCCCCCCGCTTAGCCAGCCGGGTAGATGCTTGGCAAGCCCGCGCACAACAGAGTGGGCCTGCGGGATTAGCGTTGGCAGGTGCACTATCGGTGCTGGTGGTTTCTCCCTGTGTAACCGCACCTTTAGCGGGCGCACTGGTGTTTATTTCTACTACCGGCGATGCGCTGATGGGGGGCGCCGTTTTATTTGCGCTTGGCATGGGCATGGGGGTTCCTCTCCTGCTGGTAGGCACCTTTGGCACCACCTTGCTGCCCCGCACCGGCGCCTGGATGAACGGCGTAAAAATCGCCTTTGGGCTGCTGATGCTGGGTGTCGCTATCTGGATGATTGAGCGGTTAGTGGCACCCTCTGTTGCACTGCTACTCTGGGCAGGGCTGGCCATTGGCAGCGCACTAGCGCTGGGCGCACTCAACATTAACCAACCCCTTGGCTGGTCTCGGGCACGCCAAACCTTAGGCCTTATGCTGCTTGCTTGGGGCGTTGCGCTGGTGTTTGGCGCGGCCCAAGGTGGCAGCAACCCGCTTCGCCCACTGACGGTTTCAGGCGGACAATCTGAGGCCACGTCTCAGGCACACTCATTTCAAACAGTCGACTCCCTGAGCGACCTAGAGATGGCCGTTGCCCAAGCAGAGCGTAACCAGCGCCCGGCCTTTGTCCACTTCACTGCAGACTGGTGTATATCCTGCAAACTGATGGAGCGCGAGGTTTACCCCCACCCAGACGTAAGCGCCGCATTGAACGATTTTCAACTTGTAGCGGTCGATGTGACCAACACGGATGCTCAAAGCCGAGAGTTGCTTAACAGCTTCAACCTTTTTGGCCCACCTAGCTTGCTATTTTTTGCTGAAGGAGAGGAAATTCGCGATGCGCGCATTCAAGGTGAAGTCAATGCTGAACAACTTGCACAACACCTAGAGTCGTTTAAGCGTTGGCAGCAGGGGTGAGTACGAAAACTAGCCCTTTAACCGCCCCTTTTATGCCGTTGTGTCGCGATTGTCGTCAAACAGTTGTTTAATTTCCTAAGAACGAGCATATCTAGACCACCACTGGACATGCTCGCACTTTTTCGGCAAACTCCGCACCCATATTAGCTAAAAAACGCATCTTTTACGGCTGAGCAACGGGTAACGTTCACCATCGTGCAGCGTTCTCTTCATTTTTAATTCTGGTTTACTGCGCTCTCTCAGGCGCCACGGTATGGGCAACTCTTTTTGCTTGCCTATCCTGTAGAAACCTTTAACACCGATTGGGGCTACTATATGGATATTCGTAAAGTTAAGAAATTGATTGAGTTACTCGAAGAGTCCAACATCAGCGAGATTGAAATTCAGGAAGGCGAAGAGTCCGTTCGCATCAGCCGCCACCCGAACGGGGCAACTTGGCAGCCCCAGCCAATGCCCCAATACGCCCAGCAATCCCCCTACCAACAGGCACCCACCGCCAGCGCTGCGCCAGTAGCGGCTGAGCCCCAGGAATCCAGCTATCGCGGTGAAGCTGTTCATTCACCCATGGTGGGCACCTTCTACCGTAGCCCGGCCCCGGGTGCAAAAGCCTTTGTAGAAGTAGGCGACACTGTGAAGCAAGGTGATACGGTATGTATCATTGAAGCGATGAAAATGATGAACCAAATCGAAGCTGACCGCGATGGTGTGATTGAGGCCATCCTTGTGGAAGACGGCGAACCGGTGGAATTCGATCAACCTATGATCGTCATCGCTTAATCTTTCATATCAACACGGGTGGATTCTCCCATGCTGGACAAGGTACTTATCGCGAACCGCGGCGAGATTGCCCTACGTATTCTTCGGGCTTGTAAAGAGCTAGGGATCAAAACCGTTGCGGTACACTCAAAAGCTGACCGTGAATTAATGCACGTCCGGCTTGCTGATGAAGCAGTGTGTATTGGCCCCGCTCCCTCAGCGCAATCTTATTTGAATATTCCGGCGTTGATTAGCGCTGCAGAAGTCACCGATTCAACCGCCATTCACCCGGGCTATGGCTTTCTCTCGGAAAATGCCAACTTTGCTGAACAGGTAGAACGCTCTGGCTTTACCTTTATTGGCCCGCGCGCTGAAACGATCCGCCTCATGGGTGACAAAGTTAGCGCTATTCAGTCGATGAAAGAAGCCGGCGTTCCCACAGTGCCCGGCTCAGACGGTCCCCTAGGCGACGATGACGCCACCAATTTAGCCACGGCACGTAGAATTGGCTATCCGGTAATCATCAAAGCAGCTTCGGGTGGCGGCGGTCGCGGCATGCGCGTAGTGCATACCGAAGGCCATTTGCTATCAGCCATTACGGTAACCCGCACAGAAGCACACGCCGCCTTTGGCGACGGCACGGTCTACATGGAAAAATTCCTTGAAAAGCCGCGCCATGTTGAAGTTCAAGTGCTTGCTGATGGCCAGGGTAACGCGATTCATCTTTATGACCGCGACTGCTCGCTACAGCGTCGTCACCAAAAAGTATTGGAAGAAGCCCCAGCGCCCGGACTTGATCCTGAAGCCCGCGCCCAGGTGCTTGAAGCGTGCCGCCAAGCGTGTATCAAGATTAATTACCGCGGCGCAGGCACCTTTGAATTCTTATACGAAGGTGGCGAGTATTTCTTCATTGAGATGAACACTCGCGTTCAGGTAGAGCACCCGGTGACCGAGATGGTGACCGGCGTGGATATCGTCAAAGAGCAGCTGCGTATTGCTTCTGGCTTGCCACTTTCAATCCGCCAGGAAGATGTGAAGCTTTCCGGTCACTCCTTTGAGTGTCGGATTAATGCTGAAGACTCGCGCACCTTTATGCCTTCACCGGGTAAAGTAACGCTGTATCACTCTCCCGGCGGTCTTGGCGTTCGAATGGACTCGCACATCTACACCGGCTACACCGTACCTCCTCACTATGATTCACTGATCGGCAAGCTGATCACATGGGGAGAAGATCGCGAAATCGCCTTAACGCGGATGCGTAATGCACTCGACGAACTATTGGTCGAAGGTATTAAAACCAACATCGACCTGCAGAAAGACCTCGTCCGTGACAGCTACTTCCGCCAAGGCGGTGTCAACATCCACTACCTTGAGAAGAAGCTCAGCAGCTAACACAACCCAAGACACTGGCAACATCTAGGCCGGTAGCACTAGGTACGTACTGCTAAGCGGGGTGGCTAAAGCCACCCCGTTGCTGTTTATAACGTTCTAACATTTCTCAACGAATTGCTATTCCATGCAGCGGAGATCCCCATGCCCTGGCTTCAACTCAAAGCTCACGTCGCCCCCGAGCAAGCGGACCTGCTCGAAGAGCTACTGCTAGCAGAAGGCGCCACCGCCATCGGCCTACAAGATGCCCATGACAACCCTGTTTTCGAGCCTGAAAGAGGCACAACACCGCTGTGGCAGGACACAATATTAACCGGCCTATACGACGATCTAGAAGGCATTCACGAAATGTTAGGGCGAATTGAGGCAGCATGGGCAGAGCAATTGCCCAGCGACCCCTGCCCCATGATCGAATATGAGCTGCTTGCTGACCGGGACTGGGAAAGAGAGTGGATGGATGACTTCACTCCATTGAAAATGGGTGAGCGACTCTGGATTGTCCCTAGCTGGCATGAGCCGCCAGAAGCCGACGCCGTCAACCTGATTCTAGATCCCGGACTCGCCTTCGGCACCGGCACTCACCCCACCACAGCACTCTGCCTGGAATGGCTGGACAGCCTAGCCGTTGCCGGACAGCTACACGATAAAAGGGTACTGGATGTGGGCTGCGGCTCAGGAATACTTGCGATTGCAGCGCTAAAATTAGGCGCCGTCCATGCCGATGCCACTGACATCGACCCCCAGGCACTTCAAGCGAGCCGGGATAATGCCGAACGCAACCACATCAATGATCAGCAACTAGCGCTTTACTACCCCGAACAGTTAACGGACGGCCCCTATCCCGTTGTTACTGCTAACATACTGGCAGGCCCTCTAGTTGAGCTATCTCCAATGATTGCTGGCCACGTTGCCCCAGGCGGGCATCTTGCCCTATCCGGCATTTTAGCTAACCAAGCCAACGACGTGCTAGAAGCCTACCAAGCTCAAGGACTCATCATGGAAGAGCCGATTATTCGTGAAGGCTGGGTACGCTTATCTGGGATGCGACCGGCTTAATCGCGCTTTCGGCCTTCACCCCATCGCCGAGTAGGCGTATCATACGCCCCCTTGAAACGCCTACCCGTCGATTTCATGCAGGCCCACAACGCAGCACTATGACTCTACTGACGACTCACCCCCCGAAGATTGGGCCTTACCAGATGCCTAATCAGGTAATACTGGCGCCCATGGCAGGCGTTACCGACCGTCCCTTTCGACAGCTTTGCCGGCGGCTTGGTGCTGGTTGGGTAGTGGGCGAGATGGTCACCGCCGACCCATCGCTGTGGCATACCCGTAAGTCTCAGCTGCGTATGGATCACCAGGGCGAACCAGCCCCGCGTGTGGTGCAGATTGCCGGCGGCGATGCTGACATGCTTGCCCATGCGGCGCGACTCAACGCTGAACTAGGCGCGCAGGTGATTGATATCAACATGGGCTGCCCAGCAAAAAAGGTCTGCAACAAAGCAGCGGGTTCTGCCCTGATGCGAGATGAAGCGCTGGTGGCAGAGATACTAGAAGCGGTAGTCGCTGCAGTAGATATTCCAGTGACGCTTAAAATCCGCACGGGCTGGTGCGCTGAATCAAATAATGGCCTGCGCATCGCTCAACTGGCAGAGTCAGCAGGCATTCAAGCGTTAGCGGTACATGGACGCCACCGGGAGCAGCGCTATACTGGTTGGGCAGAGTACGACACGATAGCGGACATTAAGTCGCGCCTTTCTATACCCGTATTCGCCAATGGCGACATTACCAGCCCAGAAAAAGCCCATGACGTGCTCTGCTATACCGGAGCCGATGCGGTCATGATAGGTCGCGGCGCCCAGGGCAATCCGTGGATATTTCAAGAAATTAATCACTATTTGACCCACGGCGAGCGGCTCGCCTCCCCTAGCTTGACCGAGCGCTGCCAAGTGCTTGCCGAACACGTGGGCGCCCTGCACACATTTTACGGCGAGACCATGGGTGTTCGCATCGCACGTAAGCATGTTGGCTGGTACGTCAATGATGATCAGCGCTTTTCTGACCATCAACGCCGCATGCTAAAACAACAATTTAATGCGCTTAGCTCGCCTGATTCGCAGTTTGAGTGGATTAACAATGCCATGACGCATGACGCTGCAGAGCGTCTGCTAGCCAAAGGAAGCCATGCTGCATGACCGAACGCGACCTGCTTTCCAGCGAATTTTCTCCACAGCTCTCCGGCACGCTGGCGGACCCTGCTACCACAACGCCGCCTCAACCGCTAAGAGAGGCGGTTGAAACCGCTATGCGTCGTTACTTCGAGCATCTCGATGGCAGTCAGGCAACTGACCTGTATGCCATGGTGATGGCCGAAGTAGAGGCGCCACTTCTTGCCTGTGTTATGGAACATACCGATGGCAACCAGACCCGCGCTGCCGATGTACTGGGCTTAAATCGCGGCACGCTGCGCAAGAAGCTGAAACAGTACGGACTCATTGAAGGTGACGCCCCCTAATACGGGGCGTTATTAGTTTTTAACTTTCGACCCTGCACACGAGCACTCTCATGGCTGATAGCACTCTTAAAGCTGGTAACAATGTAACTCCCGTTCGCCGCGCACTCCTAAGCGTATCTGACAAAACCGGCATTGTTGAATTTGCCCGTGGCTTGAGCCAAAACGGTGTAGAGCTACTTTCTACGGGTGGCACGTTTCGCCTGCTGCAAGAAAACAGTATCCCGGTAAAAGAAGTGTCTGAGCACACCGGCTTTCCCGAAATTATGGATGGCCGGGTTAAGACGCTACACCCCAAAATTCACGGCGGCATTCTTGCTCGCCGCGGCCAAGACGACGCTGTGATGGCAGAGAACGATATTACGCCAATCGATATGGTCGTGGTTAACCTATACCCCTTTGCCGCCACCGTAGCCAACCCTGACTGCACGTTAGAAGACGCTATCGAAAACATCGATATTGGCGGACCCACAATGGTGCGCGCCTGCGCAAAAAACCATGCCTTCACGACGATTGTGGTGAACGCGGATGACTATGCACGCGTTCTAGGTGAACTTTCTCACCACAATGGCCAGGTAAGCGCTGAAACCCGCTTTGATCTTGCCGTTAAGGCGTTTGAACATACGGCAGGTTATGACGGTGCCATCGCCGACTATCTAGGCCGCAAAGTACGCAGCGAAGACGCTTCCTTCGCTCGCACTTTCAATCTGCAGTTACATAAAAAGCAGGATATGCGCTACGGGGAAAACCCCCACCAGCAAGCGGCATTTTACGTTGACCCGACCGCAAGCGAACCAAGCGTTGCCACTGCAAAAACACTGCAAGGCAAGCCGCTCTCTTTTAATAATGTGGCTGATACCGATGCCGCCTTTGAGTGCGTAAAAGCGTTTGATGAAACGGCCTGCGTTATCGTCAAACATGCCAACCCCTGTGGCGTAGCCATTGGTGCAAGCACCTTGGAAGCCTACGACAAGGCGTTTGCTACCGACCCCACCAGCGCGTTTGGCGGCATCATCGCCTTCAATGTGGCGCTAGACGCTGCGACCGCACGAGCCATTATCGACCGTCAGTTTGTAGAAGTGATTATTGCACCCGGCGTTAGCAATGAGGCAGCTGCCATTGTGGCGGAAAAACAGAATGTGCGCCTTTTGGATGTTAGCGCTCACTGGCCCGGTGAACAGCAGCCGGCATTTGATTTTAAACGCGTTAATGGCGGCCTGCTGGTGCAGGAACGCGATCAGGGCATGGTGACCCGTGAAGAGTTAACCGTCGTCAGCGAACGTGCGCCCTCTGAACAGGAGCTACGTGACCTAGCGTTTGCTTGGCGAGTGGCTAAATTCGTTAAATCCAACGCCATTGTGTATGCAAAAGCTGGACAAACTGTTGGCGTTGGCGCTGGCCAAATGAGCCGGGTTTACTCAGCTAAAATTGCCGGTATTAAAGCAGCCGATGAAGGGCTCTCGGTTCCTGGCTCAGTCATGGCTTCTGACGCATTCTTTCCCTTCCGCGACGGTATCGACGCCGCCGCTGAAGCAGGCATTACCGCCGTTATTCAGCCCGGTGGCTCAATGCGTGACCAGGAAGTGATTGATGCCGCTAACGAAGCGGGCATTGCGATGGTATTTACCGGTATGCGCCACTTCCGCCACTAAGTACCATCCTTTCTTGTAAAACGAAAACCCCCGTTGGCACGGCGCCAATGGGGGTTTTTTATTTTCATCTTAAAATGACCTGACGAGAGCAGTTAGCCTAGATCAATACAGAGGTATTTAGTTTCCAAATACTCTTCTAAGCCCTGGTGCCCGCCTTCGCGGCCAAGGCCAGAGGCTTTTACCCCACCAAACGGCGCTGCTGCATTGGAAATAAGCCCAGTGTTAATACCCACCATGCCATACTCAAGCGCCTCAGCAACGCGCCATACCCGCGCTAGGTCGCGCGAATAAAAGTAGGACGCTAAGCCATACTCAGTGTCGTTAGCCATTTCGATGGCGGTCTCTTCGTCATCAAACGGAAACACGGCTGCTAGCGGACCGAAGGTTTCTTCATGAGCCACTTTCATTGTATCGGTCGCAAAGCTTATCAGTGTGGGGGTGAAAAAGTTGCCACCTAACGGGTGTGGATGACCGCCCAGCAACAGCTCTGCGCCCTTATCAACCGCATCCTGTACGTGTTCACTGACTTTTTTTACCGCATTTTCGTCAATCAACGGACCGATATTAACACCGGATTTAGTGCCATCCCCTACTCGAAGCTCACTGTTCATCGCCACCGCAAGCTTTTCGCAGAAAGCGTTAATCACGCTGGACTGAACTAGAAAACGGTTCGTACACACACAGGTTTGGCCGGCGTTGCGAAACTTAGCCGACATTGCACCTTCAACCGCAGCATCAAGATCAGCATCTTCAAAAACAATAAACGGTGCGTTACCGCCCAGCTCTAGCGATATTTTTTGAACATGCTCAGCTGCCTGAGCCATCAGCTTACGCCCGACCTCAGTGGAACCCGTAAAGGTAATTTTGCGCACTTTAGGCGACTGCGTCAGTGCTTTGGCTATTTCAGACGCATTACCCGGCACAACGTTGAAAACACCACGTGGTATACCTGCTCGCTCAGCAAGCAGCGCCAGCGCGGTAGCCGAAAATGGTGTTTGGCTGGCAGGCTTGACCACGATAGTACAACCTGCGGCCAGAGCAGCTCCAGCCTTACGCGTTATCATCGCCGCCGGGAAGTTCCACGGTGTAATAGCACCCACTACGCCTACCGGCTGCTTGGTGACCACGATCCGCTGATTAGCCTTAGCTGCAGGGATGGTTTCACCATAAACACGCCTCGCTTCTTCGGCAAACCAGCGCAAAAAACTCGCGGCGTATGCAATCTCGCCTTCTGATTCTTTTACAGGTTTGCCCTGCTCATAGGTCATTAGCAGTGCCAAATCATGCTGGTGCTCAAGCATTAAATCATGCCACTTGAGTAATAGGTCAGCACGCTCCTGAGCGGTTAATGCTCGCCAGGCGGGCAATGCGGTGTCCGCCGCATCAATGGCGCGTTCTGTTTCAGCTTTGCCTAATCGCGGGATATCGCCAACCGGTTCGCCGGTTGCCGGATTAATAACGTTGATCTGCTCACCGCTGTCTGCGGCCACCCAGCTGCCGTCGATATAGGCAAAAGGGCAATACAGCTGTGTCTCTTTCAGCGCTTCCATGACAGACTCCTGACCAAATGATGGCCTCGCAGGCTCATAAACCCCTTCATGCTAAGACGAAAAAGCACATTTGACCAAGTGTTTGGCAACAACGCAGACGCTAGCTCCAAAAAAAGGCACAGAAGCCTGGGGTGAGCACTGCATAACAGCCCACTCAACTAATCAGCGTTAAAAACTCTTGGCGGGTAGCCTGATTAGCACGAAAGCCGCCCAGCATTACCGACGATGTCATGCTTGAATTTTGCTTCTCAACGCCTCGCATCATCATGCATAAGTGGCGCGCCTCAATGACCACGGCAACCCCTCTGGCATGAGTAACTTGCTGCACGGTTTCTGCAATTTCACGGGTAAGGTTTTCCTGAATTTGCATACGCCTTGCAAACATATCAACAATCCGAGCAAATTTAGAAAGCCCAAGCACTTTGCCGTTGGGTAAGTAAGCGATATGACATTTACCAATAAATGGCAGCAGGTGATGCTCACACATCGAGTAGAGTTCGATATCTTTCACCAGTACCATTTCATCGGTCTGAGATTCAAACACTGCGCCATTCACTATTTCTTCGAGCGACTGCCGGTACCCTGCTGTTAAAAACTGCATGGCTTTTGCCGCCCGCTTGGGCGTATCACGTAGCCCTTCACGCTCTGGATTCTCTCCTATAGCAGTAATAATCTGGCGGTAGTTTTGGGCGATGTCGTCAGTCATGTTAAGCCTCATACAAACTGTGCGTACTCTCTTTTAAGCGCTGTTGTCGCGCTTGTGAGTCATGATGCGCACAAACTATTAGTTGCAACCTAATGCTCGTAAACAAATATTTTTAAACAAATACTTACAAGCCGCGTAATACGTTTTCACGCCACTCATATACAAAAATATACCTTAAAATAACCTTTGTACAACTAAAAGCCGCGTCTTGGCTTATTTTAACGTACCTAGCACCACTGTGGCAGAGTGCCGCGCTCCCCCGTTCGTGTCTATTTGAGCTGTGCTATGATTAATCACTATTTTTGCTTTAACCGCAGCGTCAAATCTGAGAGCACTCTACATGTCATTTAAATCAACGTCTTTTTGGTTAACTACCCTAATTGGTTCAGCATTAGCTGCGCCTCTTCAAGCAGCTGATGCCTCTCTGACTCTGCCTAGTGGCGCTAGTATTGGTGTTGAAGTCATTGAAAACCTCCGCCTGAGCGAAGACCAAGCTCGTAAAGCAGATATTTTGTTGCACCCCGCGCCTGTAAATAGCGCCACTCATGAGCTACCCGAGTACTGCATTCTGGTAGCGAATGCACAGTTAAGCGGTAACCGCATCCGGATTACTACCCAAGATGCTACCTGTATTGAAACCGATGATGCCGAAAGCGCTATTTACTCAGGCACCTTCAAAGCCAGCGCCTACTCGGAAGACGGCCAGTACGGGCTAGCGTGCGACGACACAGCGTGCACCCTTAACCCAGGTGATGCATTCATTTTAACGCTTGATGAAAGCGTCAGCATTTCTGCGCAAGACAATCCATCAGCAGAGATTAACGCTGCTCGCCGACAGGCTAATGGCGAAGGCGTCGCCAACCCTATACCTGCTGACCGCCCAGCTCCCAGCGAAGGCAGCAACGCCAATTCAACAGCGGCAGAATAACCTAACAGCTGCTGACCTAGCGCACCTATAAATGACGTGCCTAGGCCAGCCAAATAGGCTTCTCTAGCTGCAAACACTGCTGTTCAAGCTGTCGAATGTGTTGATCCCAATAACCGCTTTCTGCCAACCAGGGAAATGCGCGGGGAAATGCAGGGTCGTCCCAGCGGGAGACCAACCATGCAGTATGGCGAATCAAACGATAAGCTCTTAACGGTTCAATCAGCGACATTTGTTTATGCGGAAACGGCAGCGTCTCTTCGTAACCCTCAACAAGTTCGCTTAATTGCGCGCGCCAGCTATTGGGGTCACTCACCGGTAACAACATCCAAATATCTTGGATAGCCGGCGCCATAATGCAGTCGTCAAGATCAACTAGCGTAAACACCCCGTCCCTACCCAGCACATTCCCTAAATGACAATCGCCATGAGTGCGTATCATCGGCGCGGCCTCAACAGTCCCTCCACCTAGCTGACGAAGAATTTTTTGGATTACCTGCTGGTAGGCACGCCGCTGGTGTTTATTAAGCCACTCGCTTGCTAATACGTGCGCTTCCGCTTCAACAATATCGCGCTCAAAATGCAACTCACGACGGTATTGAAACGCTTTTTTACTCGCCACTTTATGAAGGCTGCCAAGCGCTTCACCCAAAGCAAAAAGATGCGAAGGATTATCTAATTCAGGCGCTTGACCTGCGCATTGAGGGAACAAGGCAAACCGAAACTCTTGAAACTCATGCAGTGAGCGGCCTTGGCTGTCTCTCCATGGAGCAACAACTGGCACATTAGCCTGATATAGCTCCTGCAAGAAATCGTGCTCTTCTTGAATCGCTTCGTTACTCCAACGACCAGGACGATAGAACTTAACTATCCAGCGACCACCCTCATCATCGCGAAACATTAACACACGATTTTCGTAGCTATTAAGCGCAAACGGCTCGCCAGCAGGCCAAACTCCTATGGACTCGGCGGCTGACATCACGAGGTCTGGCGATAGTGCGTTAAATGTATGCGACATAGACCGCTCCTTGGAAAGAAAGCCTCATTCTATCAACTCTTATCCAATGGCGTACGGGCAGCGCTCCATATATCTACTCGCTCAGCACCAGCCTTCAGCGCAGCAATCGCCAACGCGTGCCCAGTGGCCCCCGTTGTTATCACATCATCAATAATCGTCACATGAGATGGGAGTGATGTTGCGACGCTAAAGGCACCCACCATATTTGCCATTCGCTGGCGGCGATTTAATGAGCGCTGTGAAGGCAAATGTTTAATACTTGAGGCGCTAGCAACGGGCAGCGCCAACCGACGCCCCAGTTGGCTGGCTAGCCAATGCGCTTGGTTGAAACCCCGCTCTCGAGCACGAGCAGGAAACATCGGCACTGGCAGCAGTACACTACCTAACGAAGTTGGCGTGTTAGCTAGCATCAGCTCCACTAGTAGATTTCCTGCACGGGGAGAGGCATTAAATTTAAAATCGTGGAGCAACTCTATGACAGGCCCCTGATATAGCAACTCGGCTGTTGTGGCCCTAAAAGCAGGCGGATTCGTTAAACAGTGACCGCATACGGCCTGGAGCTTGTGTAACGGTGTGCTGCTCAGTGGTTCTTTACATTGCAGACACCCAGCACTGTTCCACGGGAGGTCGTTAAAGCACTCCCAGCACCAACCTCTGCCGGCAGCTCCAGGAGCTAGGCAAAAAGCACAATAGCCTGGCAGCCCAACGCGAAGCCATTGGCTTGATTTGACCGCTCTCCTATTAAGCTTGTTATGTAGCCATCGCATCAGATGCATACCCCACCCACGTCACTAGTGAGAGACCACAATACTCAAAGTGTTGACATTAACAAAGAAGCTGTTAATATACGTCTCGTATTCAGCGGATGTGGTGGAATTGGTAGACACGCTAGATTTAGGTTCTAGTGCCGTAAGGTGTGGGAGTTCGAGTCTCCCCATCCGCACCAATTTAAGCTTTAAATCAATTCGGTAGCCATCGGCTGACCGAATTTTTTTTGCTTCTCACTTTTGCCTCTTCTTAATTTTTCTAAGCTACTGACTGAGTCTCACTTTTAGGCTAAGTTAATAGTCATGCTTTTTACCAATGTATTGAGAAGGATCTCATCCAATGGAATGGCTTGACGACAACGCCCAAGCAATATCCGCCGTTGCAAGTGTTTGCACGCTGTTTGTATGGTTATTTTATGCCCAATTACTCTATAACGGCTATGCTCGCCAACGGCGCCCTCGAATCATTATTAATCGGGGTAAAGGAATTGGTACTGAAGCCCTTTGCTTAATCAGTAACATGAGCAATGAAGCTATCTATATTCAACATGTAGTGGCTGTGCTTCACACCCAACAGGGTCGATACTCACTCGACGTAGTGGAGTATCAGCAGCAGAGCGACGAGGATCAAGACGTCAACTATCGCACCCACCAAGGCCCGCTTGCCTCCGGCGACTATCTGCATATTCAGTCATTCGGAAACATCGTGAACCAAGTTAAACAGCACTGGAAAATCGATGATGAAGTGCTGCATGGGCACAATATCCAACTCGACATACGTGTCATTGCTATTTATGGCTCTGAAGACATGCCGGTAGGTGCTTTACGCAGCTTCATCCTTGATCTAGACACAGAACCAAACCGCCAGCTTACGCCAGCCAGCGTGGACACAGTCCGACTCAATGGCCGCAGACAACGCAAGCGAGTTCTGGAATGGGCAAAAGAGATTGAAACCCATAAAGCACAATAGGCTTCACTTTTAAGTCAAGTCACCAATTCACGCTACTATTGAGACCGCTCGATGCAAAAAATAATAACTTACTGCTGGCTTGGCTTATTCACTGTATTAGCGACAAATGCTCATGGTGAAACCAATGCCTATGGCGACGAAGCTGACAGCGACTTACCCGAGTGGGCGGAAGAGCAGGTAGAGCCTTTTCGTGCGCGCGTGGGAAATTGGGTGGATAACACATCACGCAATATTGACTCCTTTTTTGGCGGCGATGAATCAAACTCTGTTAATAATGAATCCTACCTTCGGCTTGGTCAGGAAATTGATTGGATGGAGGGTGAAGGCACCAGCGGTGATGTCAGCATACGTTATCGAATCGACTTACCCACTACCGAAGAGCGGTTGCGCTTAATCATTGAGAGCGACCCAGAAGAGTCACAAGGCACGTTGGCTGATCAAGGCTCAGGACGGTTATATAATGACCAGCGAGACCGACGCTCATCCACGCTTGGCTTAGACTGGCTAGAGAGACGAGACAAGCGTGAGAACTGGAGCAATCGAATTGGCGCGGGCGTTCGCCTACGGATTCCACTTGACCCCTATGTACGCTTTACCAGCGAGAGATTGTGGGGTATAGGCGAGGGCTCCTGGCAGCTTGAATCCTCTAACCGTCTATCGTGGTTTAACAATGAAGGTTACTCAGCGCGCACGCGATGGGATATCGGCCGCCCACTTTCCGACAACCGCCATTTACGCTTTGTCACCACTGTCCAGTGGCGCGAGGAGGAGGATACCCTTGAGTTCAGTGAGATTGCAGAGCTCAATCAGCGCTTAAATAATCGCAGCGCCATGCGCTACTCCGCTATCGCTCTTGGTGAAAGTGCGTCCAACCCTAGAATGACCAATTATTACCTCCAAACCCGTTACCGCCGAGACGTGCATAAGGGCATCTTGTTTGCCGATGTCATCCCGGAGCTACACTTTCAGCGTGAGGTAAACTACGACCCTCGCTGGGCAATGACGCTGCGTCTGGAGATGTACTTCCAGCGGGAAGTTAACCGCGACTATTTCAATTTCTAAGGCTATTTGCTCCTTTTGCTTCTTCTCAAAACGCATTGGCAAGGACCTGCCAATGCGTTTTATTACGGTTGCCATTCAATTAAATCCGCAGACCGCCATCACACTCAATAATGCGCGCCGTGAAGTAATCATTCTCAAAAATAAAAGCAACGCTCTGGGCAATATTATCTGGCTCACCTAACTGCTTTAGCGGCACGCTGGCTGAAATTCTCTCCAGCATATCGGGACGCATTGAGGCTGTCATATCGGTGGCAATAAAACCGGGCGCCACGGTACCCGCACGAATGCCATAGCGGGCAAGCTCCTTACCCCAAGTTACCGTCAGCGCATGAATGCCTGCCTTCGCAGCGGCGTAATTACTTTGCCCCATGTTACCCGCCCGGGAAATACTGGAAATATTGACAATAACGCCTTGATGTCCTGCTTCTACCATTTGTGTCGCTGCCTCACGACCACAAAGGAAGACCCCGGTTAAATTAACATCCAGCACCTTTTGCCATGATGACAACGACATCCGCTTCTCAACCTTGCCATCTTTAGCTTTGATAAGCAGTGCATCGTCAGTGACACCTGCATTATTAACGCAACCACTCACGGGACCCATACGAGTCGCAATGTCAGCGAAGGCCGTTTGAACCGACGCTTCATCGGCAACATTGACCACAAATGCCTGCGCATCAATATGCTGGGACGAAAGCGACGAGACTGCCTCATCAAGCGCTTCAGCACTCATATCGAGTAGCGCCAAACGCGCGCCCTGAGCGCCTAGCCGCTGAGCGGTAGCAAAACCCAAGCCGCGCGCACCGCCAGTAATAGCAATAACTTTATCGGTCAACTGCATGTCACTCTCCTTCAACAAGATACTCTAAAGCACTGGCGTAACAACTTAGCTGTAAAATTAGTCCTAGCTACTTTTACAGCTACCTACACACATGCCTCACTCAGAACAGCCCTCTAGGGTGACTGCTATAAAAAAATTGTGCACTGCAGCATAGAAGAAGCTGCACCAAAAATCGAGTACTTAAAAATCCCTTGCCCATAGCCAAGCTGTTAAAAGCTGCTTGTTTTGTGTATTTCTGCCACCATATCCAGCGATTACGCCTGTTATGGAGCGCATTATGCCCATCCTCTTTTTTATATCGCTATTTACCTTACTCGACTTTGTGCTGCTTTTTTCCGTTGGTAGTCAAATTGGCTTACTGACGACGCTGCTGCTAGTGATTGTTACCGGTTTTGTGGGACTGCATCTTATTCGTAAAGAGGGAGTGTCAACCTTTGCCAGAGCACGTCAGCGAATGCAGGCAGGTGAAATCCCTTCAAATGAGCTACTCACCGGTGCGGCACTAATTTTTGGTGGTGCACTACTGATGGCCCCCGGTTTTCTTTCAGATGCCTTAGGTCTCGCTTGTCTATTGCCTAATGCTCGCCAACTCATGTTAAAAGGGCTTGCTTGGCTAGGGCTTAAAACGGTGCATAAACAGCAGTATCAAGCTAACGCTTCTAACCAGCGGCAAAGCCAACGCCATGATCAAGAGTCAGAGCGCCCGGACGCACCACTTGAAGGCGACTTCATTAGCCGGGACGACGCTTCTCGACGGCACTAAGTGCTTATTAGGCAAGAAAATTGCTAATACGCAAATTTTTTCTTGTCGCCCCCTTGAAAGGTTCTGGGTAGCCCCCACTTTTGAGGCAGCAGACAAATTCGGCGAAAGCATATGCTCTCGCCATTAACATGAAGGCAACGTGCCTTCACTTCTCGCGGCCAACTTGTCCACGAGAGTTCATTTTAAGCTAATAGCCTCAACAGGCTTGACGATACTCAGGAGAACGTGAGCATGAATATCCGTCCTTTGCACGATCGCGTCGTAATCCGCCGCAAAGAAGAAGAGCAGAAAACCGCTGGCGGCATCGTGCTACCGGGTAACGCGCAGGAAAAACCTACGCGCGGCGAAATCCTGGCGGTTGGTAACGGCCGTATTCTTGAAAGCGGCGATGTACGCCCGCTAGACGTTAAAGTTGGCGATACCGTTATTTTTAAAGACGGTTATGGCGTTGAGAAGCAGAAGATCGACGGCGAAGAAGTTCTGATCATGAGCGAAGCCGATATTTTAGCGGTCGTCGAAGGCTAAGCATTGCTGCCGCTAAGCGCCTCGATTATTTACTTTCACATTTTATATTCAATTTAGGAAGTAGCGAATATGTCAGCTAAACAAGTTAAGTTCTCAGATGATGCCCGCAAACGCATGGCGCGTGGTGTTGACGTACTGGCAAATGCAGTAAAAGTCACCCTGGGCCCAAAAGGCCGTAACGTAGTACTGGAAAAGTCGTTTGGCTCTCCGACCGTTACTAAAGACGGTGTTTCTGTTGCCAAAGAGATCGAGCTGAAAGACAAGTTCGAAAACATGGGCGCACAGATGGTAAAAGAAGTTGCTTCACAGACTTCTGACGCTGCGGGTGACGGCACCACCACCGCTACCGTTCTGGCTCAGGCCATTATTGCGGAAGGCCTGAAAGGCGTAACCGCGGGCATGAACCCGATGGATCTTAAGCGCGGTATTGATCAAGCCGTTGCCGCTGCCGTTAAAGAAATCAAGGCGATGTCTGTACCTTGCACCGACACCAAGTCGATTGCCCAGGTAGGCACTATCTCTGCTAACGGTGACAAGCGCATCGGTGAAATCATCGCTGAAGCGATGGAAAAAGTCGGTAAAGAAGGCGTCATCACTGTTGATGAAGGCCGTGGCTTTGAAGACGAGCTGGAAGTCGTTGAAGGCATGCAGTTTGATCGCGGCTACCTCTCGCCCTACTTCGTTACCAACCAGGATACCATGACGGTTGAACTGGAAGATCCTTACATCCTGATAGTGGATAAAAAGATCTCCAACATCCGCGAGCTACTGCCTGTACTAGAAGCGGTTGCTAAACAAGGCAAGCCGCTGGCTATCATCGCTGAAGATATTGAAGGCGAAGCCCTGGCAACGCTGGTTGTGAACAACATGCGCGGTATCGTTAAAGTGGCCGCTGCTAAAGCACCGGGCTTTGGCGACCGTCGCAAATCCATGCTGCAGGATATCGCCATCCTGACTAACGGCACGGTTATCTCCGAAGAAGTAGGCCTGACGCTTGAGCAAGCGAACCTGGATCATCTGGGTACCGCTAAGCGTATGACTATGTCTAAAGAGAACACCACCATCATTGATGGCGCTGGTGCAGAAGGCGATATCGAAGCACGCGTTAACCAGATCCGCGCGCAAATCGAAGAAACCTCTTCTGACTACGACAAAGAGAAGCTGCAAGAGCGCGTTGCCAAACTGGCAGGCGGTGTTGCTGTTATCCGCGTCGGAGCTGCCACCGAAGTAGAAATGAAAGAGAAGAAAGCCCGCGTCGAAGACGCGCTGCACTCTACGCGTGCAGCCGTTGAAGAAGGTGTTGTACCTGGCGGCGGTACTGCACTGGTTCGCGTTATGGCCAAAGTACAAGGCCTGACTGGCGAAAACGAAGACCAGAACCACGGTATCAACATGGCCCTACGCGCTATGCAGTCACCGCTGCGTCAAATCGTTTCTAACGCTGGTGAAGAACCCGCAGTGGTTATCAACCGTGTGAAAGACGAAACCGGCAACTTTGGTTACAACGCACAAACTGGCGAGTTTGGCGACCTGTTCGAAATGGGCGTTCTAGATCCGGCAAAAGTTACCCGTACTGCGCTGCAGTCCGCTGGTTCTGTTGCAGGTCTTATGATCACCACCGAGTGCATGATCGCTGAAGACCCGGAAGAGAAAGATGCCGCGCCTGATATGGGTGGCATGGGCGGAATGGGTGGTATGGGCGGCATGATGTGATGCGACGAGAGTCGCGCAGGTAGCTAGCCTGGCTGGGTTACGTCCCCGGTGAGAGCACTTACTTTAATACAGTAAGTGCCTCACTTTCCAGCAGAAAATAGCCTCTATAAACCCGATATCCGGGCTGAACACCAGCTCGGGTATCGGCGCTCCTTAAGGGAGTATCCGGTCGCGAGTATTGGCTTAAGCCTGTACCCCTCCTATGAAGGATACACGTTGAAGCAGCTTTAAATTTCAAGCTGCGATGCAACGGGGATATCTACGTTTAAAAGAAAGCTAAGCGCCTGCCGGTGTGAAGCTGTGTCTGATGATTGTTCCGCGCTGCCTTGAGCAAAAGTAACTTGTTCATTGCGGTCGAGTGGAACCCGTTGTGCAACCAACGGTAGTCTAGGGATAGTGCGTCGCTGGTAACGGCGGGGTTCGAAGCTTCCTGACAATGTACTCCCCAATTAGGGCTTGTTCTCACCGTGAGGTGGATCAAGGATGCCGCTAGTAGCAAGCGGTTGAGAGGCTAGACTGGGTCATACGGTTAACTTATGTGAACTGCTTACAAGCACCGTCAGCCGCAAGGAGCGCAAGCTACTGATGCGCTCTGACCAAAAGGTAGAAGGCTGGCTATCCCTCTTACATCTGGGGATACGTTGCCACTCAGCCTTCGGTGTATTGGCAGAACCTAAGTGACTCGTGTCATCGACACGGAACTCGGAAACCCTGTATCTCCGCCCTTCGGGCAGGCGAAGAGCAATCAACGCTGTGGGAGGTGCAGGCTTGGGAGGTTGGAAAAAGCGAATACCATCCTGTAACGGGGTGGATAAGGGGTTAAAGGTTCCTCTACCGGAAACGGGGCCCACTTCCAACTGGTCTTTAATCGTGTGATAGCGCTGTAAAGCGTTCTGTCATGCTGATATTACGATATAGGTAGGCGCAGCAAATTAGCGTTCCTACCCTACCCTTGCGGGAGCAAATACACTCCCGCAAGGGATTAATGTATTTGTTCTCCGAGGGTCGTCGTATCGGCATTCGGAGGACAGCAAGATGAGTACGAGCTTTAAGAAAGTACCTGCGTTCTCCCACCCGCCCGAAAGCTGGCATACCATTGATTGGTCTGTCGTCAATAGGCAGGTGAGAGGGCTACAGGTGCGGATCGCGAAGGCGACTCGGGAAAAACGTTGGCGTAAGGTGAAAGCCTTGCAACGACTACTGACCCACTCGTTTGCGGCCAGAGCATCGGCCGTTAGACGTGTTACTGAAAACCGGGGCAAGAAAACGCCCGGTGTTGATGGTGAACTGTGGAGCACTCCACAAGCGAAGTGGTTAGCGTTAAGCAGGCTGAAAAGGAAGGGTTATCGCCCTGCCCCATTAAGGCGTGTTTATATTCCCAAAACGGACGGCTCACGCCGCCCCCTAGGGATACCTACGATGCGGGATCGAGCTATGCAAGCACTGTATTTGCTGGCGCTTGAACCCGTGTCGGAAACGGTCGCTGATCGTAATAGCTATGGATTTCGCCCCTGGCGCTCAACGGCTGATGCGATAGAGCAATGCTTTGTCAATTTGAGTCGTAAGCACTCTGCTGAATGGGTGCTGGAGGGAGATATCAAGGGGTGCTTTGACAATATCAGTCACGATTGGCTGCTGGCTAATGTCCCGATGGACAAGCAAGTGCTCAAAAAGTGGCTGAAATCGGGATTCATGGAGTCCAAACAACTGTATCCGACAGAGGCAGGAACGCCCCAGGGCGGGATCATCTCTCCGGTATTAGCCAACTTGGCGCTTGATGGGCTGGAAAAAGTGTTGGAATCCCACTTTGGGAAGAAAAACACCAAAGCCAGCTACAAGACCAAAGTTAATTATGTGCGTTACGCCGATGATTTCATCATTACGGGCATCTCAAAAGAGCTGTTAGAAAATGATGTGTTGCCCATCGTTTCTGCCTTTATGGCAGAGCGGGGGTTAACGTTGTCGGCCAGCAAGACAGTGGTGACGCACATTACAGAAGGATTTGATTTTCTTGGGCAGAATCTGCGGAAGTACAACGGCAAGCTGTTGATTAAGCCTAGCCGTCAGAACCTGCAGCGACACCTGAGAAAACTCAAGGCCATCGTCAGACGCAACTGCATGTCGCGACAGGACATCTTGATTCGCCAGCTTAATCCCGTACTACTGGGATGGGCGAATTATCATCGTCACGTAGTGGCTAAGGAAACGTTTGGCTATGTGGACTACCGTGTTTGGAAACTCTTGTGGCGCTGGAGCTGTCGGCGTCACGGTAATCGTCAAAAGCGCTGGGTGAAAAAGAAGTATTTTCATTCCGTCAAAAGCGAGAACTGGGTTTTCCAAAGTACCTTATTACCCGGCAAGCCTGTAAGGTTGTTGAGCAGTAAGGATATCCCGATTGTGCGCCATACTAAGATAAGGGCGGAAGCGAACCCTTATGACCCTAGAGACGAGCAATATTTCGAGGACAGGTTGGAACGTTCTTGGAAAGCGTCGACGAAAGGTCGTAAGAAACTGCAAACGCTCTGGACTCGGCAAGGCAAACGCTGCCCGATGTGCCGTAGTGTTATCACCTGGGAAACCGGGTGGAATATTCACCATGTGGTGGAACGGCATAAGGGTGGGGGTAACGAGCTGAGTAACTTGGTGTTGCTGCATCCTAACTGTCATCGTCAGTGGCACGCTCAACAGGAGAACAGTGTCGCCGGCCTTTCACTTGAGAGGCTTATAAAGGCTTGAGCCGTATGCGGGGAAACTCGCACGTACGGTTCTTAGGGGGCGGCGGTGCAGTAATGCACTGCTGCTACCCGACATGCACCCCTGAGCCTATCGCTCTGACGATCAACGTCGTAAAGAACCCCGCCAAGTGCGGGGTTCTTTTATTTTAACAAGCCGGAAAGGCCAACACCTCCTCGCCTCTGCTCAAGCGTCAAAGCGTGCTACCATCAGAGCCTTTCTTTGGCAGCTTCTAGGTCTTTATTACCGTGCTTTCTAATATCCGCATCGTGCTGGTGCAAACCTTTCATCCTGGAAATATTGGCGCCACTGCCCGAGCGATGAAAACCATGGGGTTAACCGAGCTAGTTCTGGTCAATCCACGGGCTTTTCCCGATGAAGAAGCAACGCGCCTTGCGGCAGGCGCCACGGATGTCCTGGAAAATGCCCGTTGTGTCGGCTCGCTTGAGGAGGCGGTGATCGACTGCGTTCAAATCGTCGGCGCCAGCGCAAGGCTACGTAGTTTACCGCTACCACATTACGATGAACCTGATGAAATGGCCCAGCACGTGATTGAAAACGCTGCGCATGCACCGGTTGCATTGGTGTTTGGACGCGAACGCTCAGGACTTACCAACGACGAGATCCGTTGCTGCACGCACCAGGTCAGTATTCCGGCTAACCCAGAGTACGGCATCTTAAACCTTTCTCAAGCGGTACAAATTTTAGCCTATGAAGCACACCGTGCTTGGCGTAAGCGAGACAGTAGCGACTTTGCCTACCAACGCCCACTAGAGGCCACCCCTCCAAGTCGCGAGCAGTTTATATACTTTCAGGAGCACCTTGGCCGCTTGATGCAACAAAGTGGCTTTCTTACCCAGCCCCATGCCCGCACAGAAGAGCAGCTGCAAGCGCTATTCGCTCGCGCCCAGCCCAGCCGTAAAGAGCTTTCTCTGCTACGCGGCCTGCTAAGTGCTTTTGAAACGCACTTACCCAAACAGTAGCAACGATAGCTTCTGGCACACTACAAAAAAAGGCAGCTCATCGCTGCCCTTTCCACTATTTATTTTCCACTACGTATTTCACGATTCACCGCAGCTAACGCGGTAAATATCACTCTCATTTATAACGACATGGCGGCCAGCCAGCCAAACGCGATCAGCGGAATATTATAGTGCAAAAAAGTCGGCACCACGCTGTCCCACATGTGGTCGTGCTGGCCATCGACGTTTAAGCCCGACGTTGGCCCTAAGGTGGAATCCGAGGCAGGCGAGCCGGCATCCCCCAATGCTGCAGCGGTACCCACCAGCACTACGGTCGCCATGGGCGAGAAACCAAACTGGACAGCCAGTGGCACGAAAATAGCCGCAATAATCGGAATAGTAGAAAACGAAGAACCAATACCCAGCGTGATAAAAAGGCCTACCAGCAGCATCACCAAGGCAGCTAGCCCACGGTTATCGCCAAACAGCTCGAAAGCACCCTCTACCAGAGACTCGATATCGCCGGTGGTTTTCATTACTTCGGCAAAGCCAGCCGCTGAAATCATAATAAAACCGATCAGCGCCATCATCCGCATACCGCTAGTGAACAGGTCATCCGCCTCACGCCACTTAAAAATACCGCCTAACGAGAGCAAGCCGATACCCACTAGCCCACCAACAATCATTGAGCCTGTATAAAGCTGTAAACCCAGCGCCGCCACAATAGCGACACCCGACATAATCAGCCCCAGCGCATGGGGTTTGGCCGGTGTCGGTGCCTGCTGATGGGTGCTGGCTACCAGCGCTTTATTGGCGTAGTTGCGCTGGTGACGGTAGCTAAACAACAGCGCCACCAACAGCCCCAGAGCCATACCACCCACGGGTATCGCCATCGCCATTGGTACCATGCCTCGGGTGATTTCTAAACCTAGCGGCTCACCAGCGCTGTTGAGATTAGCCAGCAAAATATCGTTCAAAAAAATGGCGCCAAAACCGACGGGTAGCAGCATATAGGGCGCCGTTAAACCAAAGGTGAGCGCACAGGCGACAGCGCGACGGTCAAGCTGAAGTCTGTTCATTACAGTAAGTAGCGGAGGAATGAGGACCGGAATAAATGCAATATGCACCGGAATCGCGTTCTGCGACGAAATAGCCACCAGCAGCACCGCTACTAACAGCAGCATTTTTACCCGCGCCTGGTGAACCACTGAAGCTTCTTTGCCCAACATCGTTATGAGTTGGTTAGCTAACATGTCGGGTAACCCCGAGCGAGAAATCGCCACGGCAAATGCCCCCAGCGTTGCATAGGCTAGCGCTACTTGAGCACCGCCACCGACGCCATCGTTAAAGGCGCTAAGCGTTTCATCAAGCGACAAACCACCTATTACTCCCCCAACTAACGCGCCAACTACCAGCGCAAATACAACAGACACGCGTAAAAGCGACAGTGTCACCATCACCAGCACTGCAATAATTACTGCATTCATGGAAATACCCAGAGCTATTGGAAGGTCGTTAACGCAAAAGGTGGCAAATATTACCAGAACACAGCTAGATAAGCAGGCTAAACATAGAGTGAGAACAAGGAAACACACGTCCTTTACAGTCGCTGCAAAGAGATAACGCCCTCGCCTAAAATATTGGACTTTAGTCTAACCACCATTGCTGCTTTGCAACATGACACCTAATATTCCACCTTCCGCCTATTATTCAATAGCCACTAATTTAGATTTTTTTAGAAAACCTATCAGGAGCCAGCATGGGCATGCTTGCAATTATTATTTCCCTATTATCACTGATGTTTCTCGCCTACCGAGGCATATCAGTTCTGCTCCTGGCACCGCTTATGGCCTCCTTGGCGGTACTGCTATCGGGAGATGCCGCTTTTTTGCTGCCCATCTACACTGATACGTTCATGAAGGCACTGGGCAACTACGTTATTCAGTTTTTTCCGCTATTTTTGCTCGGAGCACTCTTTGGCCAATTGATGGCAGACTCAGGTGCCGCTCAATCAATCTCAAATGGCATCGTTAAACGTTTAGGCACTCATCATGTAGTACTAACCGTGGTCATTGCCTGCGCTGTGCTTACGTATGGCGGCGTATCACTATTTGTGGTGGCATTTGCGATTTATCCCATTAGCCGCGAGCTGTTTCGCCAAGCCAATGTGCCTAAGCGGCTGATACCTGCTTCTATCGCCCTTGGCTCCTTTACGTTCACCATGACGGCGTTGCCAGGTACGCCAGCCATTCAAAACGCGATTCCTATTCCCTATTTTGGGACTAATAGCTTTGCGGCTCCCGGCTTAGGCATCATTGCTGGCCTTATTATGCTGAGCCTTGGGATTTACTACCTGCAGTCGCGCGTCAAAAAAGCAGCAGCAAACAACGAAGGTTACGGCAAGCATACCGAGCGCGAGGCCAACCCAGCCGAGGACACCGCCGAAATGGCTTCAATGCCGTTGTTGGTGGCGTTAATACCGCTGGTAATGGTGATTGGCTTAAACGCCCTGTTCACCTACGGCGTTTTTCCCGCGATGGATCTCAGCTACATTAGCGACACGTTCGAAGATGTTACGCCTAGCCGGCAAACAGGACTTTGGGCGATTTTGATCGCTTTGCTGAGCGCGTCTGCCTGGCTGATTATTAGTCACTGGCGCCGCTGGGAAAATCTTAAAGAGACAATTAATAAAGGCTGTTTTGGCTCATTATTGCCTATCTTCAATACCGCTTCTGAAGTGGGTTACGGAGCGGTCATTGCAAGCCTGGCAGGCTTTGTGATCATTCGCGATGCAGTGCTAAATGTCTCTCCGGGTAACCCGTTGGTTTCCGAAGCCCTGGCTATGAGCGTGCTGGCAGGCATCACTGGTTCCTCTTCGGGCGGGCTCTCTATTGCCCTAGAAACCCTAGGCAGCGAGTACCTAGCCATGGCCGAACAGGCGGGTATCAGCCCAGAACTAATGCACCGAGTAGCAACGCTTTCTGCAGGGGGGATGGACACCCTCCCCCACTCTGGCGCGGTTATTACCCTTCTGGCCATTTGTGGCTTAACGCACCGCCAATCGTACGGTAACTTGGCCATGGTAACCATTGTGCTACCTATCGCGGCACTGGTGAGCGTTATCACCCTAGGCACACTATTTGGTAGCTTCTAAACCTTAGCAACCCATGCGATGGTAAGTCAGCTAACAGCCGTTCAAATATGCTCACCGATGGGCGATTGAACCTAAGCCAAAAATAACGAGACCCAATATGGCGACTTCAAAGCAAAAAACACTGCTTTTCATTCTGCTGGCAAGCTTCGTTATCTCCACCGCCATGGGGCTTCGCCATGGATTCGGGCTTTTTATTGAGCCCATGAGCAGTGATTTTGGCTGGGGTCGGGGAGTGTTTGCTTTTGCGCTAGCCGTACAGAACCTCATCTGGGGGCTTTCCCAGCCTTTTACGGGCGCGCTTGCTGATCGCTTTGGTGCAGCAAGAATTATTGTGGTTGGCGGTATTCTCTACGTGCTTGGCCTGTGCTTTATGAGCCTTTCCACCAGTGCGCTGGGCATGACGTTAAGCGCGGGCTTGCTTATCGGCCTTGGCCTTTCGGGAACAACGTTTTCAGTTATTCTGGGGGCAGTAGGTCGTGCGGTAGCACCCGAAAAACGCAGTATGGCCATGGGGCTCGTGAGCGCGGCGGGGTCATTTGGCCAATTTGCCATGCTGCCCGGAACATTAGGGCTCATTGAGTGGCTAGGTTGGGCCGCGGCACTATTAGCCATGGGCGCCATCGCAGCCTTTATGATTCCATTGGGTGCAATGCTAAAGGATAGCCCCACGCCTAAATCTTTAGGTGATTTAAGCTTGCGCGGGGCGCTTAACGAAGCCGCTGGTCAGAAAGGCTTTTGGCTACTCTGCCTAGGCTTTTTTGTGTGTGGCTTTCAGGTTGTGTTTATCGCGGTTCACCTTCCCGGCTATCTTTTTGATAACGGCCTTTCGATACAAATAGGTACGACGGTACTCGCACTGGTAGGCCTGTTTAATATAGTCGGCACATACATGGCGGGCTGGTTAGGCGGTATATGGTCTAAACCGCGCCTTCTTAGCTGGCTTTATCTCGTTCGTGGCGCGATTATTGCGGCGTTTATTGTACTGCCCTTAAGTTCCACCAGTGCTTATCTATTCGGCATCGCGATGGGGCTACTGTGGCTCTCAACCGTTCCACTCACCAATGGGATTGTGGCCTCAGTGTTTGGCGTCCGCCATTTATCAATGCTGGGTGGTATTGTGTTCCTGTTTCACCAATTAGGTTCATTTATGGGCGTTTGGTTGGGCGGTTATATGTACGACCTCACGGGGCATTACAATACCGTATGGCAAATTGCGATTATACTCTCACTGGTCGCCGCTGCTTTACACTGGTTTATTAGCGAAAAGCCCCTTGCCCGTCCGACTCACACACAGGTGACCCCATGAAAAGCACCGCAACGTTAGCTGCTCTGCTTTTAGTGGCCTCGTTTGCAGCGGGCGGGATTGCGCTTGCCTGGTGGGGCTGGCAAACGCTGGATGGCTCACTACTCCTCTTGGGCAGTCGACTGTGTTGAATACTGACGCATAAACTGCGCGCAGTACCATGCCATCATCCGCGCCTCATCGGTGGGAATTACCCAAGCACCTACCGGGCTGTCCGCTGGCGAAATGCAATGTGCATTGCTGTCATTTGCATCACTATCCAATGCTATCCCCAGCCAAGCACACTGCCTCACCACCTGCTCGCGAACATAGGCGGCGTTTTCACCAACGCCAGCGGTGAAAATAAGCTGATCCAGCCCACCCAAGGCGGCGGCTAGACTGCCTATTTCCCGGGCGATTCGGTAAGCATAAAGCGATAGTGCCTCTTCAGCCTCTGGTGCATCGCTTTCCAGCAGCTCTCGGACATCGCCACTGATACCCGAAACACCGAGCAGCCCTGAACGCTTATAAAGCATTGTTTCGACTTCTTCAGGCGTCATTCCCTCTTGCTGGATAAGATGTAACACCAAGCCAGGGTCGACGCTGCCTGAGCGTGTGCCCATGGGTAGCCCTTCTAGCGCAGTAAATCCCATTGTCGATGCCACGCTGCGCTTATTCTGCAGTGCACATAGGCTAGCCCCATTGCCTAAATGAGCGACAATTACGCGCTTTTTACTCGCCTCCTCAGGTAGGTAATTATCCAGCACACGGCTAATGTAGTCATACGAGAGGCCGTGGAAACCGTACCGAATCAGCCCTTTTTGAGTAAGCTCACGCGGCAAGGCAAAATGTCGCGCAACGTTAGGCTGCTCAGCATGAAACGCCGTGTCGAAACAAGCAATTTGGGCCACCTCTGGATAGCGCTGCATTAAATGCATGATGGGCGCCAGCCCATGGGGCTGATGCAGCGGCGCCAAACTATTTAGCCCACCTAGCACATCTAGGTGCTCTGCTGTCACCTTAATAGGCGCTTGGTAGTCACGCCCACCGTGCACAACCCGGTGACCAATCACCGCTATTGAACCGTTTTTATCGGCTTCCAGCCACGCCATTAACGATGACAGCGCTTCCCCGTGGCTAGTTGATGGCGCCAGACCATTAAGCGATAGGTCGTTCCCCTGGGCATCGTTTAAGTGGACGGCTTCACGCCCACGACTACCGATGCCAGAAAAATGTCCTTCAACCTTCAGCGTTAGCGCATCAAGGGTCAGCGGCGCTTCATTATGCGCTAGGTAAAGCCCAAATTTGATGCTTGAGGAGCCACTATTGATCACCATTATTTGCATAAAACCTTACTCACCCTTTGATACGTTACTCTGCTGTTGCTGATAGTCGGCCAGCAGTAGCGCTAATGCACAGGAAGCCATACGCGTTAACGCATCATCAGCACGACTCGTCAACACAATCGGCACCCTGGCGCCGACCACAAGCCCAGCCCCCGTAGCATCAGCAAGATAGCTTAGTTGTTTCATTAGCATGTTGGCGGCTTCTAAGTCCGGCGCTAATAAAATATCTGCCCGCCCTGCCACAGGAGAATGAATACCTTTGGTTTTGGCTGCCGCTTCCGATATGGCATTATCAAACGCCAGGGGGCCATCCAGCGTCGCGCCTGTAATTTGGCCCCTATCCGCCATTTTGCACAGTGCCGCCGCATCGAGTGTCGACATAATATTTGGGTTAATGGTTTCTACCGCCGAAAGAATCGCCACTTTGGGATTGTCGTTACCCAGCGTGTGGGCGAGCTCTACCGCATTTTGGATAATGTCGCGTTTTTGTTCCAAGGTAGGGTAAATAGTAATGGCAGCATCGGTAATGAATAAGGGCCGCGGGTAAGTGGGTACATCAAATGCCATGACATGGCTCAGGCAGCGCTCGGTGCGCAGTCCTCCTTCACGCTTAACTACCTCGTGAAGGAGTTCGCTAGTAGGCAGAGACCCTTTCATTAGCGCATCTACTTGGCCATCCTGTGCCAACGCCACCGCTTTGGCTGCGGCGGCATGGCTATGAGGGGTATCGATTAGCTCGAACGCGCTAATATCAACCTCGGCCGCGTTTGCCGCTGCCTCAATTTTAGCTCTAGGGCCAACCAGCACAGGCACGATTAACCGCTGCGCGGCAGACTCCACCGCCCCTCTTATAGAGCTTTCATCCACAGGATGAACCACGGCCATACGCAATGGGTCAGGGTGATCGGCGGCGGTAAGTATTTCATGAAGCCGCCCACGTTCAGAAAGTCGGATGGCCGGAAGCTCTGCCCGGGGGCGACGGATTTTTTGAGTAGGCGCAAGCACCTCCGCTTCACCCTCAATCACAATGTCGCCATGCTGATTTCGACATTCACAGGCAAATATTACGTGATGGTTACGTGACTGCTTGTTTGTTACCCTAACCGCCACATGAAGCACATCACCCAAGCGAACAGGCGCTCTAAAGCGCAGCGTTTGGCCTAAATATATAGTGCCTGGCCCAGGCAACTCAGTGCCCAGCACGGTGGAGATAAGCGCACCGCCCCACATCCCGTGGGCGACCACTTCTTGAAAACGGCTTCTTTTCGCGTAGTCATCGTCCACATGCGACGGGTTGATATCTCCCGACATAATGGCAAACAGTTTGATATCATCCATGGTCAAGCGCTTTTCCAAGAACGCCCTGTCACCCACTTTTATTTCGTCAAACGTACGATTTTCAATCACATCGCTGGAATGTGCGGACATTAACCGGCTCCCTGCATTGGAATGTAGTATCGAGGACGCACGTAAAAGAGCCAGGCAAGCGGCGCGTTACCCCCCTGTGCGATTGCTGCCCCACTAGATTGTAGTTATCAATAACCCAATCAACACGATTTAATCATGAGCAGGATCAAGACAACGACATAACGCTCTGAGTAAACTACCTAAATAACGCTACTTAAGACAAAAACCTCATGGATCCCTGATGAATTTCTTACTCTCTTTCTCACACCAACTGAGAGATAGCCTACGCGATCTGGCGCCTGTCGTATTAGTCATGGGCTTTTTTCAGCTGATAGTGATTCGGCAGCCCTTGCCCGACACGCTAGCGCTACTTGATCTCTTTTTAGGGCTTGTTTTTGTTGTCGTAGGGCTAGCCCTTTTCATCAAAGGGCTTGAGCTTGGCCTCTTTCCACTAGGTGAAAATTTAGCACGCGCATTTGTGCAAAAAGGCTCCGTAGCGTGGCTATTGGTGTTTGCTTTTGCTTTGGGCTTTGGCTCAACCGTGGCAGAGCCTGCGCTTATTGCAGTCGCCGCGCGGGCTGGGGAAGTCGTGTCACAAAGCGGCTTAATTGCTGATACACCCAGCGCGCAAACCTCTTTTGCCTTTACGCTTCGCATGGTGGTCGCGGCCTCCGTGGGAACAGCCGTTGTTGTGGGGGTGTTAAGAATTTTTAAAGGCTGGCCACTGCACCTGATGATTATAGCGGGCTATGTCATTGTGATGCTGCTAACGCTAGTGGCACCCAGCGAACTAGTAGGTATCGCCTATGACTCCGGTGGCGTTACGACGTCTACTATTACCGTACCGTTAGTGACCGCGCTAGGCGTAGGTTTGGCATCCTCAATTAAGGGGCGAAACCCAATGCTTGACGGCTTTGGTCTTATCGCCTTTGCTTCGGTGATGCCAATTATTTTTGTACTGCTATTTGGCATTTTTGGCTTGAGCTTTATGGAAGGCGCCTCATGAGTTTACTCCTTACGTTTTGGGAAACACTGCGCGATATTTTGCCGATAGCTGCCATTATCTTTGGCTTTCAGTATCTTGTTATTCGTAAACCCGTTAAGCGCCTTCCCCAGGTACTAGCAGGCTTTCTAATGGTCTGGGTAGGGCTATCGCTTTTTTTGGTGGGGTTAGAACAAGCGCTTTTCCCCATGGGTGAGTTAATGGCAAGTCAGTTAACCGAGGCTAGCTTCCTACCTGCTGTTGCAGAGGGCGCCCAGCGCCACTGGAGCGATTACTACTGGGTCTATCTATTCGCGTTTGCGATCGGTGCCAGCACAACGATTGCAGAACCATCGCTCATTGCTGTTTCCATTAAAGCAGGTGAAATATCAGGCGGAACTATCAATCCATTAATGTTACGCATTGCTGTGGCTCTAGGCATGGCGTTTGGTATTACCTTGGGTGCCTGGCGAATTGTCATGGGCTGGCCGCTACAATGGTTCGTGCTGGTGGCTTACTGCTTGGTGATCCTGCAAACACTTCGCTCACCACGCTCTATTATACCGCTTGCATTTGACTCAGGCGGTGTTACCACATCGACCATTACTGTGCCTATTATCGCGGCGCTTGGGCTGGGGTTAGCCTCATCAATCCCGGGCCGTAGCGCGTTAATGGACGGCTTTGGGATGATCGCTCTTGCCTGCTTATTCCCTATCATTACGGTAATGGGCTATGCCCAGATAGCCCAATGGCAAGACAACAGAAAACGGCCTGCCGCAAATACGCCAGGGAATAGCACTCAAGAAAGTAAAGGAGACAGCAATGCGCTTTAAATTGATTGTAGCGATGGTTGAAGATGAATTAAGCGACAATATTCTGCAGGCCGCCCGTGACGCTGGCGCTACAGGTGCTACCGTGATCAACAATGCCCGAGGCGAAGGGCTGAAAAAAGCGCGGGGCATTTTTGGTATGGAGATAACTGCCCAGCGAGATGTGCTGCTTTTTTTAGCCGAAGAGCATATCAGTCGACATATATTGGAAGCTATTCAACGGGTTGGCGAATTTGATGAAACGCCGGGCACCGGCATTGCGTTTCAAATCGATGTTGAAGATGCCGTTGGCGTTAAGCATCAAATCAAATCACTGTCAAAGTCGTTAACTCAGCCTTTATAACGCGTAAGGAATTTACAATGGCAACTGAAACGTCTTCCCTAGCCATGCCCTCCCTAACTGAGCGCACTGCGCGCGATGCGATGCATAGTCGATTTATTGCGGTTGATGGCTTCGTAACCGTTGCCGAGGGTTTGGCACTGCTACGCCAGCGCCAAGCCTCGGTGATTATTATCAATCGGCGCAACGAACAAGACGAACTCGGCATTGTTTTACCGTCGGACATCGCTAAAAAAGTACTTTCCCCAAGCCGTCCACCCGAGCGTGTCAATTTATATGAAATAATGACAAAGCCTGTGGTTAGCGTGCGTCCAGAGATGAACATACGCTACTGCGCGCGCTTATTTGAACAGTTTGGATTATCGCTAGCCCCAGTGGTAGATACCAATCATCACGTCATTGGCATCGTTGATTATCACCACCTGATACTCGATTGGTTATCAGCGAGTCAAACCACTCACCCTTAAGCCCAGGCGTAAAGCAGCTCAGGCTAAGTACTAAACATCCACTTGGCGATGGCGCCACTTCCGCATGAGCACACCGTGCTTGGGTGAAAAGAGTAGCGCCATAAAGAAACAGCTGGTTGCCACCAGTACGATAGTGCCGCCAGACGCTACATCAAACGCGAACGAGAGGTATAAGCCCAGCACTGCCGACCCCACCCCTACGCCCATCGAAAGTAGCAGCATGGTTTTAAAGCGGTCTGTTAGAAGATGGGCGGTGGCACCCGGCGTAATCAGCATCGCAACAACAAGGATAATCCCAACGGTTTCCAGACTCGCTACAATGGTCAACGTCAGCAACAGTATCAAACCGTAATGAATGATGCCGGTATTAAAGCCAAGGGCCTGGGCTTGAGTAGGGTCAAATGCGTACAGCATTAACGGCCTAAAGGCGAGCCACACAACGATTAACGCCACTACGCTGGCGGCTAGTGTTAATAACAGCGCAGACTGCTGCACGCCGAGCACATTCCCGAACAGGATATGCATTAAGTGGGTGCTCGATGCGATCTTACTAATCAGCACAATGCCCAGGGCAAATGCACCCGTAAACATAATGCCCATCGCCGCATCAGATTTTATTCGCGTGTGGCGCTCAATCGCACCGATACCTAGCGATGTTAAAGCCCCTGTGACAAAGGCACCAATAAAAAAAGGCAGCCCCAATAGGTACGCTATAGCAACACCAGGTAAAACGGCGTGGGAAATTGCATCGCCTAGCAACGACCAGCGTTTGAGCACCACATAGCAAGAGAGCATCCCGCAAATGGCACCCACCATAATAGAGGTCAGCAGCGCCCGCTGCATGAACGCGTATTGAAACGCTTTCGATATACTCTCGGGAAGTAGATTGACCAAGAGCATCAGTGCAGCAATTAGACCACTTACCAACGCATCGCTAAAGGTCTCTAAGGTTAGTAATATCTCGATCATGCCTTATTCCTGCGCGGCTGAGCAAGCAGTGGGACGAAGCGCTTGATCGTTACTCGATTGCTCAATTGAACTAACCGCCAACTCAGCTAATCTAGCATCACTCAGCATCTCTTCGGGTGAACCCACACCGCGCACAATCCGGTTAATCAACACAACATGATCGACATAGCGGCGCGCACCGGGCATATCATGGGTCACCATCACAACCGTACGGCCTGCTTCCCGCTCACGCTTTAAAACATTCAAAATAAGCTGCTCGCTAGGGGGATCTACGCCTGCCAGCGGCTCATCTAGTAGCAGGATTTTTGCCTGCTGAGCCAAGGTGCGGGCTAACAGCACCCGCTTTTTTTGCCCACCTGAAAGCGCTCCGATAGGCTGATCAGCCAATGCCAACATATCAACATCTTCTAATGCCTTGCGAACTACTTGCTGATGGCTAGGCGCATACCAACGTGCAGGAAGCAGCCGCCGCCAAAGAGCATCGCGACGCATATGCCCGTAACGGCCGCCCATCACGGTTTCCCATACCGAAATAGGAAAATCCCACTCAATCGCTTCTCGCTGGGCCATGTAAGCGATATTCCCCGCCTTTCGTTGAATGGCAATGGGCTCACCAAATGCATCCACGCGGCCACGCAGCGGTTTCATACTGCCCGTAAGCACGTGGAACAGCGTCGATTTTCCTGCCCCATTCGGCCCCACAATCGCCGTCCATTTCCCAGCTGGAAACGAAAGGTTAATGTTTTCCAGCACTGGCTGGCGATGGTAGGCGGCATACAGGGCCGTAATATCAATCGCCGCTGCAGCAGGATCAAGCGGGGGCGTCATAAACATTTACTCGGCAGCTAAATAGTGGCGTAGCAGCGCAGCATTATGGCGTAGCATCGCGAAGTAATCAGCAGCTTCACCCGTTGGCTCACTCAGGGAGTCGACATAAAGGGGGCCAGCAACTTGCACCCCGGTATCGCGTGCAATGCTGGTGACGTGACGATCTGAAATGGTGCTCTCCCAGAATAGAGCGGGTGGCTGGCGCTCTTCTATAATATCAATTATGCGCATTAACTGCCTGGGAGACCCTTCGGTTTCAGCGTTAGTGCCCCAAATGCCATCGTGGTCAAAGTTGTAGGCGTCTGCAAAGTAGAGAAACGCCGCTTCGCTGGACAGCAGCAGCCGATGCTCATCAGGAATAGCCTCAAGCGTCTCTTGCAGCTCAACATGCAAATCGTGTAGCTGCTCTTCTAAAGAGAGTGCACGCTCTAGAATGGCCTCAGCCTGGTGGGGAAGTAATTCTCCCATTGAGCTTGCGATAACATTTACATAAGCCGCAGCAGCACGGGGATCCATCCAAAGATGGGGATCAACGTCACCTTCCATTTCACCAGTGATGATTGACTGCGTTGGGTAGTCGGAAGCTTCTGCCACGGCGATAATGGGCACATTATCGCTAACCGTCGCTTCGACTTGTCGCATCCACTGCTCAAGCTGATAACCGTTATAAAAAACCAAGTCCGCCTCTTCAAGCGCGGCAAAATTATCCGGCGTTAACTCCCACTCATGAACTTCAGCATTCACCGGGGTCAGCACGGAGACATGAGCGTCATCCCCTGCCACTTGCTTAACGAGGTCACCTAGTACAGAGAACGTCACAGCCACATTGATGGGCGCCTCATACAGATCAGCTACCTCAGCATTCGCGGTTCCCCAGGCTAATGATGCCCCAAGCAACACCCCTACATGTAACTTGCTCATCGGCTTTCTCCATTGTGATAGTATTCGATGTTAATTACTGTAGCGCATTAAAAAAGCTTTATGCAAACAGTTTAGCCTTGGCTAACAATTATCCTCAAAAATACGCTACCATCACCAATTAACGTTTCCATTAACCTTAATAGTATTTTTCAATGAGTGATCACACACAACGACACCCCCCTTCCGCAGATCTTAGCGGCGATGCACTCCCTCCAGTGGAGCAGCACGCCCGGCAATATGAAGCAGTGCGCAATGCACATGAGACAGAACTGATCGAGGACTATGTTGAACTTATTGGTGACCTAATAAAGCATCGGGGAGAGGCAAGAGCAGCAGATATCGCTACGCGCATGGCGGTTAGCCAAGCCACGGTGTCTAAGATGATTCGGCGTTTGAATGACCTGGGCCTAGTGACCAACAAACCCTATCGCTCTCTGTTTCTTACTGAAACAGGCGAACAGATGGCGAAAACATCACGGACACGGCATGATATTGTGCTACATTTTTTACGCGCGTTAGGCGTCACCGACAGCACGGCACGCATTGACGCAGAGGGCATGGAACACCATGTCAGCGATGAAACACTTGCCATTATGCAAGCGCTCATAAAAAAGCAACGCTAGCGGCTAGCCCAACGCCGCGCCACCTCTGCTGATGTTGCAGCGCGCAAGCGCGAAGTGGCAAGCCTCTGTGGCAGCTACTGTCACATTGCGACAACAGGTTCACACGGCCATAGTGCTAATGCGCAAGCAAATACGCCTGCCACGCATCGCCTCCTAAAGGCCGAGAGTAGTAATAGCCTTGCACCATATCGCACCCTAGAGACTGTAAAACATGCTGTTGTTCAATTGTTTCAACACCTTCCGCAATAACGGTATAGCCCAACAGTTTGCCTAGGTTAATAATCATTTCGACGAGCAAGCGATCTTCTTCTTTACTATCCACACCGAAGACAAACGAGCGATCAATTTTCAATTTATCTATGGGTAGCTGCTGCAAAGAGCTTAATGATGAGTAGCCTGTCCCAAAGTCATCCAACGCTACTTTAATACCTCGGGTGCGGATCTGTGCAATCAGCTGATGGATATGCTGGGCATCTTCTATCATCATGCTTTCTGTGATTTCTAACTCTAAATGCTGGGGACTGATACCTGTTGTTCGCAGCACATTATCTACCGTGGTAAGAAAGTGCGACCCAGAAAGCTGGCGAACCGACACATTCACAGCAACGGTCAACGCATTGCCCGTCGCCTTCAGCCATTTTTGCTGCTCTCGACAGTAGCACCGCTGAGTCAAAGTGATGTCGAAACAAGGCGGCTACCTTTTTAAGTAACGCATCACCTATCCGATAACCTAAGCCATCGTTGATAGACTGAAAATTATCAATATCTATTATTAAGACTGAAAAAGCCGTGTCACGTTTAATCAAACGCTCCATTGTTTCAAGCAGAGATCGCCGATTAGGTAAACATGTTAAAGGATCATGGTAAGCAAGGAACTCTGTTTTCTCAAACAACTGAGCATTATCGAAGCCTACCGCAATATTCAACAAAAAAGCTCGATTAGTCGAATATCTATTTCACTCAATAGACGGCTAGTTTCTATGCGAACAATGAGCTCATCTTGGCGAGGTGACTGCAACCATGACACTTTACGAAGTCATCAGCACCATATAGTTGTATTTCTGCCAATTTTTTCAATGGTAAAATTTGCTTTAACCAAGCGTAACTGAAGGAGGCTTATAATCGCACGCATTATCGAGCCCTCTTCAGCTGATATTCTTTCTAACAAATAACCCACTTTTACTTTTCGAAATTTCTCTATTATCTTCAAAATAGAGTGATGGAAATCATTGATTAGCGATAAGCCTGAATATCTATGCAGTAACTTTAGGTTATACAAAAGTGGGTTTACATGTATTTGGCGGTCAGACACTAGTATCAAGTTGAAACCTTGACTTTTAGCAGCATCTCTTTTAGCGGCAAAACGTTGCATAATTTCAGGTTTTAAAAAAAGCTAGCAGGCTTGATTTCGACGAAAGTAGCAACGCCTGACACATTAATTAAACGAAAATCTGGGGTATAGGGGAGGGTTTTGGCTTCGTAGTTGTAGTGAAACCCTATAGGCTGGGCTTCAAAAGACTGAATATCATTCGAATATTCAAAGTGAAAGCAGGCATCGAATTCCAAAGTCGATTCGACGGTTAGGACATTGCCGTTCTTGGCACTAGCGAACTCATAGAGATTTTTGACGCGGGAGTGACGGAGCTTGCGGCGGTACATGGCTCCACCCTTTTATGTAGTTTAATTATATAAAAGGTAGCTCATGCCAGTTATTTGAGAATTATGCCAACTAGTATTGAAAACGACAAGAAATTGTCGTTTCCACTTCAACTTGACATAACCAATACGAAAAAACAGTCACTTACACCAAGAATTCCACCGCAAAATGACATAAGTTTTCCACTTTTAAATGACATAAAGTAAAACGATCGTTTGCTTCGGTAGCAAAATGACGTTATAAAAAAACATCATGATAAACAGCTCTTGGCCGCAGCACAGGATCAAAACTGCTGAGCATTCCGCTAAGATGGGATACCCAATGCCTTTCGTTGAATTCAGGCTTTGAATGTCTCAAAAGGGTCACTGGTTATATGGCTGATCAGGCCCCACGCCATGTTCATATTCTCTTCAAATTTGGCATAGGGATGTGTTTTTGGGGGTCAATGTTTACGCAATAAACATAGGCCCCCTTTTCCCGATAAGGTAAGCCTTTCTGCTTTTTCGCCAACCGACGCTGCAAATGGCTCGGTTTGGCCTCGTACCGATTCAAATGTAAGGTTCATGCTCATTATCAACTAGCTTGGCAAAATCCTCAGGCTCACCCCTGACCATGAATCACCTCTACATCTACTAAATACGTATTTCGCCCCACACGTTTGAGATCTGCCCAGGCAGCATCAAGGGTCGCCATCTTGAGCGGCCGCCCAATATCAAGCATGCGCGGCAGCAGCTCAATGATGCGTCTACTCGTATGAGTGAACTCAATAGTTCCATAAGGGGTGCGGTGCGTTCCTTTGCGTCCCGTTGTCATAATTGTTAGACGATCGACCGGGATTTGTGAGATGGCCCCATACTCTGAAAGGGCGGACTCCAGTGACACGTAGCTGTACTCGCCACGGCGCATAGCACGAGCGATTTTCTCCAGCCGATAGGTGTCGGGAGTGCGCGAATGAGCATAGCAATAGATACCTCGGGTAACGCCTTCGAGTATCCCGTGCTTACGCAATCGGTTGATTCCTTCCTGAAGGGTTTTTGGTTTATCTTCATGAAAGATCTTTGCTAAGTCACTCAGTGTAAATATATTTCTCCCGATTTTATCCCAATCATCCAGTCGCTGCCGAGCTGTCATCTGATTCATAAGTATACACCTAAACTATATATTTGTAGTTTAGGTGTACGAAAGTGCGCCCGCAACGACTGACCAATATTTGACTGCTAACGAAATGCAGCGCTTGATTTATAAGAGTTCATTAAATCAATGGCATGTCAGGCAATACGCTCGTCCTCATGTGCACTGGGTACTATCCGACCCTATAAAAAAAACCCTCCAAGAAATCTTGGAGGGTTTAGAACCATTGCTGCCTTGCGGCGGTGTGTATCATTACCGTTGCTGGCTTCCAGTCCTAATATCAGCTGCCTATTCGGCGGTTCACGCACTCAGATGCATATGCGCACCGTTCAATCATTTTTCAGCTGCCTATTCGGCGGTTCACGGGCACCTCTGCCCTTGCTTCCTCTACGTGCTTTTTTCAGCTGCCTATTCGGCGGTTCACTAGACCTAGCTAGCAGTTTAAATATAGACATCAACGAGATAAGTACAAAATGATAAAAACACACTTTTTAGCGTAATTCAGGCAAGTAATTGATAAGTATAATAATATATATTCTGAAAATATTTAGGTAATCTGCTTAAGGTTTGGCACCGAACCCGAGTATGTATACTGTGTAGCAAGCCCGTAACTATTGTAGTTATTATACTTGCTTTCTTCGCCAAGTGCTTCAAGCTGCACATACAGTGGGAAGCGCTGGCCTGACGATCGGCTATCAATTGGAATTACGTGGCATTGATCAACGAAGCGATCTGATACGGCACTGCTAGGCATGAACGTCTCGCCACGTTTTTCAGCCCGGTTTTTGCTGCGGATGAGCCGTCTCTTAATTTCTCCCGGAAAAGATTTAGCAATATGCTGATTTCTAATAAACCTAACTTCTTCTAATTTCTCTGGAACCATTTTAATATCACTAACGTCAATAAACCCTTCGTCCGCCATATTCTTAAAACAGCGCGCTGATGATAAATAAGACAAAGCATTAATATCTTTACTCACGAAAGCGATTGAATCACCAACTGTGCCCGTAGCCCATGATGGAAACGAAACACCAATGCCGGAATTCGTTATTTTAGGGCCGCTTATAAACCCATGTAAGCAAGCAATACACCTCCCTGCTAAAAATGCGTGATTGCCTGAAGGCATTAGATATTTTATGCAAAAAAAGTATCTCATTTTTCACCCTTCTTTATTCCTTTTTGGAACATCCCCCCCTTCACTAGCACTGACATCACGTAGTGTGCATTAGGGCTGGCCTGCCTGGTTTTAATCATTTCCTCCGTGATATTTGTAATTTCGTTTAACAGCGAGTAAAAATCTTTCTTCGTAACTGGTTCACGCATAGCTAAAACCCGACTACGATCTGCACCGTATTCACTCACTCTCAAAGGGTATTCAGCCCCTTCATCTAGCCACCAGTCATCAATTTTTTGAATTGCTGCTCCGACTTTATAAGCACCAAAGCTAACTGCTTGACGACCATCGTTCATCGTGCTTTTCATAAACTGCCTAGACGCACTTCCGTTGCCTCTATCATCTTTCTCAACAAATAATTGACTGGGGAAAATTTCTTGGCAAAATTCTGTTTTTATTTTGGCAGCTACATCAGCAAAAAGAAATTTTTGTGGGCAAGAAAGTGCCTCTTCAAACTCAACTGCAAGCCCTTCTAATGATTTAAGCTCATCTCCTTCCCAAGAGGATCCCCACTCTTTATACTGTGCATCTTTAATACAATAGTTTTTTAAATTAGACGTAGAAACCTCCACAGCTATCCCTCTTGCAACTTTATTTTTCCAAAGCCATTCAGCTGAAAGAATATTTTTAGCATATCGAGTTGCTAGCTCTTGGTATCCGCCCAAGTTTCTATAAGTATCAGAGAATTCTTTTAATGCTTTTGTCGCTTCTGCATTATCACAGATATTTGGCTCTAAGCTGTTTGCAATGATGCGTAAAGAAAAACGACAATACAACGTATCGACTAGCGGTGGTACATAACACGTTTCGAGCATTATAGGATTAGAAAAGCCCAAATCGCTCGTTTCTTTAGCACGCGCAGTCCCGGATGCCATATAGCCATCGCTAAACGTTGCCTTGGGGCCACGAAACCGCGTCACTTCCGCTTGCAACGGCTCAAATTCGCTCGAATCTGTCCGGTAATAAAAAACCGCCTTACCCGGATTGAGAGAGCGCTCATAGCTAAGATGCCTGAAAGAGTTCATCATGCCGACCTGCCTATGCTTTTTTCATCAGCATAGTAAGGTTCTGGCTTTTCAACCTCCAAAAAGCGTTTTTAAGAAAGTCAGCTTTACCATTGAGCCTGACGCTTGCCGGTGACAACGTCTCTGTTAGACCTACCAAAGGCTCAGCATAAGCATGGAGCTCCCTGTGTGAACCAGACCGATAGCAAGGTTCTTCAAACAACTGATAGCCACTCATAGCAGGTAAATGATGGGGATGCTTGGACAACCATGCCACCAAGCTGTCGATGCTTTGCACCTGTTTTTCTGAGTCGACAACCCAACGACCCTCGTCCGGCAGAAGCGATATGGCTGCCAATAAACTGTTCGCATCTCCATGTAGTTGGCACCACTGTAAGGCTTCATAAAGTGGCGGAGGCTGCATAGTCCCCCCAGCGAACCTCCCGGGGAGTGCAGACTGCAGCATAGGCAATTCGTCATTTCCAAGCGGGGTATCGTGCCCATCCTCTAGTCGATAGCGAATAACTAAATCCATGCGTAAATCGCAAAAGCGCATATCAATAAGACCTGGCCGCTTGGGAGCCTCACCTGGCTTCGTTGGTGCCAGATACGGGGCAGGTATCTTGGCACCCGAGGAGGACTCATACTGCCGCAAAAACCAAGCAACTCCTTCAAAGGCAATGTTCCGTTTAAGGATGCTTCGTAAACGTAGCTGGTAGTTATAGACGGTTCCCCATACTGCCAGCAGTGAAGGCAAACCCACTAGATAGGGACAAGATAACGCCTGTGCATCGAATACATGTAGGTTTTTTAAGTGAAGGTAATAATATGGCTCTTCAGCCATAGCTTCGTCTTCTTTTATTTTCATCCCAATCAATAAGGACTTAAGCTGAGCCTTGAAAGGAATTAATAGCTCTGGATGATAAGCAAAGCTTTGCGTTTGGGGATACCTCACCAAAATACTGTGTAATTCTTTATTAATCTCAGGTAGGATTTCAAGTAAATCCTCGTCAGGAGCAGAAATCAAAAGGCATGCTGAATTGTTCTGCCGTTCTGAAAGCGCTTCTCCTCCTACATTTCGCCAATAGCTAACTGGGGATAGCCATTCAGATAAAGACTGCCTCAGCAACTTAATAGCAGAACGCCTATGATCTCGCCTCTTCTTTCCGGTCAACAAGCTTTTACTTTCAACAATTTCAGTACATGCCAGGATAAACGATTTGCTTCTTAAAGAACTGTGATGGAAGTCTACAAAAAAGACTCCAGAAGAATTTTCATTTTCTTTATTTTGGCTACAGGCTAATAGTCGAGGGGGATAACTAAGAGCAGAGATATTACCTCCAAGCGAGGATGCTAAATCTCCAACACTTGAAGAGTGCCAATGTTTTATTGTTGCAAAATCTCCACATTTATTACGCCGAGCAATTTGAATGTCGGCCAGTAATGAATGTGATGTGACAGGTGTAATACTGACATCCTTTCCTTGATAAAGAAAGGTAACTTGCACCGAATGCCTTTCCACATAAGAGGGTGATAAATTTTTAGTGAAATAATTATCAAAAAGCGACTGAAGGTAAGTCCATTGACCATCAGACATACCAAGATTCATGAATTCTTTCCGCCATTGCTTGTTATTATCTAAAAAAATAGCGGCCAAACAGTAAACTACACCCTTAAATATAAAATTAGCTCCAAAAAGCTTTGCTTTATTCACAGCTGCTGAGTTGTGTGACCAGCCCAAACGACTCACGCTATTATATGAAGAAACAATACTGTCCGAGGGCTTCTCAGCTTTTACTAACAATCTCTGATGTGCGACACGTGTATCAGGATGCTTTAGATTATGTGAGTGCAGCCACTGTACTTCTTGAGCACAACTTTCGATATACTGCCAATCTTTGAGTGTTTCAATTGCTCTTTTTTTATTCAACAAATCGGGAGCGTCTTGACGCTTATGCGATAAGTTAAGCAACACCAGAATAGCAGCGTTAACATCTTCAGAAACCTCTAGCGGCTGCGTGTAGGGAGCGAAAGCTTTACGAATTGCTTCTGAGCGGTTTGGCTCATCCAATTCCAACAACGTACTTAACGACATGACGTTACCACGCTGGTAAATAATTATTATAGCTGCTTGCCTCAACCGGTATTCGTGACTGACGCAACTCCATGATTTCTCTTAAGTAAAATACTCCTATACCGTTCACTAGCTTTTCATGTGATTTAAATTTGACCGCGCATTTGAGATACCCTTCTTCATATAGACGGTATGCTTGCTCATACGACGTGCCAAGCAAAATCGCGGCTTCCGGCATACTGATGAGCAGATCTGCGACGTTTGGCACACGTGATTGCGGATTCTGATCAACCAATCGTGCTAAAAAATTCTCCAATGGCGTCAAGACGAAATCGCTTTCTGGATAAGCCTTCAACAGCAGACGCGAAATGCCGACAATGTTGCCAAAAACATCACGAAATGAGGTTTTATTATAATCACATACTAATTTCTCGCCTGAAAGCGCCGCTTGCTGCTCTAGTTCCTGTGTAAACACTTCAGGCCAATGCGTGAAATACTCGATAGCCCGCTCAATCGTAAGAGTGGGAACCTGATTACTAGCATCTAACGTTTTATATGCATACAGCTGGTACCACAACAGACATGCTAGGCGCAAACTGACTGAACGGATGTCGAGTAGAGGGTGGTTTGAAGGCGAAGGCTCACCTACTACGAGGCGGCTAGCGATAAGCTGCCATTCGTCTGCTGGCTCCGTGTCAGCATTTCGAAGATCAAATCCGCAGCGGCAAGTATGCAAACATTCAGAATGGGTGTAATTTAATTTCTCTTCGCATTTTGGACACTCATGTAACATCTGTTTGCCATGATTAATACAAGCTTCGTAGGGCATCCAGTGCCATTCTTGCCGAATGTAGTTGGCTTCAGTGAGGCAATCAGGGCAGACAGGTATCCCCTTTTGGCGAACTAACGCTCGGGGTACATGGCTACCTGCATAAAACACGCTACTGTAGCGTGAACAAAATTTCTCGCTGGAATGCATGACTGCCAAGTGCAGTAGCGGAAGTTTTTCATTATCTGTTAGCGACTCCACTAGCTTGAGCGCCCTGATGCGTCGACTACTACTCTGAGCCGCGTGATAAACATTCAAACGGCTCAACTCTTCTGGGAACGCCCCTGCCGCTTCATGATCATGCAGTTGCAGCCAGTCTTTTATCGCTCGACTAAGCTGCTGATAGTATTCGAAGAAATTTTCTTGCGATAGACGGAGCATGTAGCTCTCAAGTGACTCGTTAATGAACGGTCTTGGGCGGACAAGCAATTTCATGGCAACCACCTGCTAAGATATCCTTATCAAACGTATAGCAGCTATCCACCATAAAGCATAAATTTTTCTAAAAAATATTGGCCTATAAAGCTCATCGCGCCTTCTCAATGATCAAAGGCTGTAATGTCAGCGCCGCTCACGCCTAACCGTTGTCACTACCATCGAATGAGCACACCTGGTCAAACAACACAAAAGCCTTGGGCTTATGCCTAAGCTAGAAATTAGATGAGCTTAAACGGCTCAATATCTCGAAAAATGCCTGTTTTGGTCATGTCACGACGCAGCGTAAACGCTTCTACTGCCGCCACCGGGTCGACCTGTTCCAACTGATCGAAGTGAATACGGTTCCACTGTTCTCGGGTGACCTTGATGCTGTAAAGGTACTGATCCCGCGTACCGCCGGTGGCGGGATCAACGACCTGTCGATACCCAGACACTCGCGCTTCTTGAACGTGCGGCAACCGCACAAATACGGCCCCCAGAACACGAAAGGTAATGCCATCCACATGGTCGCGGTATAGCGTCCGTTGTCGTGTGGCACTGAGCGATTTTGGGGTAAGCTTGAGTGCCTTAGCAGGCATCGTCCATTCTCGATCCGGCATCTCATCGTCAGATGGCAGGTCAATATCCAGTGCTATCGTGGTGTCGTCGCTGCCTAGATCAAAGTCAATCACCGTCTCCCGGGGCCAGTCGATCTCCTCCAGGCGTTCCTGAAGCGTGAGTGTCATATCATCACGTTGTCTGAACACGCCCTGCTCTTCGCGCTGCTGCCGAGCAAACTCAGCAGCCTCAAAATCGGCTTTGCGATGCTCCCAGGCACGGTAGTCATCATTAAACTGGGCCTGATGACGTGCGTTATCGGCCTCATGTTGACGGCGTACCGATGGCCACAGCGCTTTCCACCATGGAAGAGACACAGACTTAGGCGGTTTAGGTGGACGCTCAGCAAAATGGCGTGGTGCGTAGCCACGGGATTGAGGGGAAAGTGTATCGAGGTGCAGCCGGCCTAGGCGAATAATATCCGCGTTTAATTCATCGCAGAGTGTTTTGAGCTGTGCACGGATATCGTCGTTTGCATGGCGACGTAGCCAGCGCACGTCCTTGTCGTTGAGGGGGGAGCCATCTTCAAATAGGTAGCGGACGTTGCCGTCTTGATTAACCGATAGCCGTAGCCCCAGCGACTCGCCTTGCCTGATGCGCTCTTCCAGCGTTGCATGGGTCGAGGATGTTCCCAACTGCCTTTGTCGTGAGGCCTGGGAAGAACGGGAAATCTTCGTTCGATAGGCCAGCCCTGTCCCAGGAAGTCCGGCATGTGCATGCGCACCTCGTGGCCCCATGCTCACACTCGCACCGCGTGGGCCGACAGAGAGCCCCACGCCACGCTTGCTGATATTCAATCGCACGCCGGGCGCAAGGGAAATGCGGCGCTGGAAGCGAAAAGCCATTGGAACTCCTTGAAGATGGGATTTTACATCATTGATTCACGCGCCGTTGATCACGTTGACCCACTACACAGTACCAGCGTGCTTCTTCCTCTTGCCGCCGTTTAATCGCCGCCTGCATCGCCTCTTCTGAGGTCGCATAGCGAGTGCGTGACGTACCGTAACTGAACTGCGCACTGCGTTTTTTGCGTGAGCCGTCGGGCATCAGCTCATACCAGGCGGCAACCCAGAGTGTTGTTCCAGTGGGGCGTTCGTAGTGGTAAACGCCCGTGATCGGGCCTGCCGGCTCTTCACGATGACGCGCGACGGAGCGTGCATCTACTAACAACAGCTCTTTCCAACGACGTGCGCCCCAAACCTCTCTGCCCCGCTGGTCTCGATAAGCAATGCACCGCTCAAAGGTGTCGTACTCATTGGCTAAGCGGGAAATCGACTTGGTTTCGGGTTTCCCCGATGGGCGCGGCACACGCACAATGGGGTTACTGTGGCTTTGTGGCCAAGATACGTATTTGGTGCTTTCCCATAGCTGGGGTAGCGATAACGGCGCTCTCATTGATGGACGTTACTCATGGACAATTCACTACACATCTCAGCGAAAACATTTCTCTGATCTACCGCTTAGCTCGCTAGCGTTCCTTGTTCGTTCCTACAGCTTTTGAACACTACTAGGAAATATACAAACTGTGTGCCGAAACTCTCTCTAACCTGCTCATAGGTCGCTACACGTGCTTACTTCTTTCAAAACAAGCAAATTTTAGATTTTGGCACCAACAAACAGCTTTTCAACGTCAACTATCGGCCAGGAGCGGCCTTTCAGCTTTGCCTGATATAACGCCAAAACGAAGGGGCACATCTTACGCGTCCGCCTTCCGTAACTTGTTAAATATCACCTTAATTGAGATTTCTTCCACTTTTAGGAAACTCGGCTGGTATGAAGTTTACAGACTCTTCAAGATACCACTCACAAACTCTTTTGGAGAGAGCATCACCTTCCAAGGCGGTCCCTCTGGCAAAGAGGTCAAATTTTTCTTGAGATTCAGAAAATGACCCTAAGGTTGACTCAACGAACCCATGTATTGCGTTATTCCTTTTAATTCTCCAAGAATCAACCTCATTAAACAGGTCCGAACTATCGTTGAAGCAGTCCTTACTCTTTTTTAAGAGCTTTTGAAATGAAAAACCTTTAGCCTTAATACCAAGACTTTCCAAGTAATTGAAAAGGCAATTACTAATCAAGCACTCTTGCAAGGTAATCGCCTCAAGATTAAAGCCTGAATCAATAGCTATCTCGATTCTTTTTATCGTTTCGCGATGCGCTACGTCTCTTTCCTTTATCTCCTGAGACGCTTCTTCAAAGGAAAGGTCGTTAGATATCGACTTGTGTAGTGACTCGAATAATGAATACCCTCTTTCACCGACTGAGCTCCTATCGATTTCTTTTTGAAACTCAGAAAACTTGATGTGAAATCCATTTATAAACGCATGAACGAAAACCCATTCACGTGGGATCCATTCAAAATATTTTTTTGGCGATTCGGGCTCAGAGATCCCCATCAAGGAGTGCCCAATGTGATATATCCACGTGTATGCTGCGTGAATTAAGCCAGCTACATGAATATAGGTTCTATAGCCATCCGGATATACCTGAGCAACTTCGGGGGACCAATCGATCAGGTTTTGCCTCTGCAACCATAAGGACATCTCCTTCCCGGTAGCTTTGGTTTCCAGTATGTCAATGAGCAAATCAAAGATTTCTCTGGGCTGAGGCGATTGATCGAGAACCCCATCGCAATTGAAACACGTTGAGAGGTTTACACAGAAAGCTTCTAAGTCAAGACGGCCCTCTTCATTGATATGTTCATAGCTCTTAACAAACTCGAAAAATCTTCGCTGCTCCTCCAGTATCTCCTTGCTCATACGGATATCCAACTCTTTCTGATCTGTGGGTTTATAGAATTTAACGCTCAAGCTCACCTGCGGCTCCGCCATAGCACAGCGGAGGCGGAGACGTCAGGTACAGTTTGTTGTTCGGCGGCGCAGGACCGCTCACCTGTCTTCCTCACCCGGGATGACGATAGCCTTGGAGCCATGAAGTATCGACCGATCGCCGCCTTCATAGCGGGACGTGTACGGCCCGATTTTGTTCTCTAAGAAATCGAACCAGCGCCGCCCAAGGGTGTCGATAAAGGTTACGAGTTCATTAGGCGCCCGATCACTGTAGGACGGATTCCAAATTATCTTTGGCTCATTCGACTGCGTGACCTCAACATAGCGATTGACGGTGACATAAAGGAAACAATCAATTGAGGAATAGGAGTGCACCAATGCGTCACAGGCGAGAGCGTGAACGAGGCCTGGCGCCAAACCAGTGAACCCATCATTGACGAATATGAGCACTCCGTTGGGACTGTTGATCCGAAACTTCTCTTTCGTTTCCCGAATTTGCCTATTGGCCTTTTTGAGTACCCGTAGAATGGCGGGCCTTGCAAGGCGAACGAACCCTTGATGAAACCACGCTGGATATTGTCCATCACCTCCTAACAAAAGCGGCCGCCATGAAGGATCTTCTGCAGTAAGCCGCGTTAAGAGATCCTCGAACCCGCGCTTGGCAGATTTAGAACGTAGGAACTCGGTCTCGATTTCCTTCAACTCAAGTACTACAGCATCTTGCTCGAACAGATAATCGGCGTTATCAAAATCGGGAGATTTCGGGAGATCATCCGAGATTCGTTTCCCGCCTGAGATCGATACGAACTCGTCCCAAGTGGCCTCGACGGACAATGGCTCATGTGGCCCCACGTCCCTAAATCCAGGAATTTCACTCATCGTTGACACCACGCTCTCAAAGCTGACGAACGCTTCAATCAGCCGACGCGTCAGCGGTCGGCTGGATTGGTTTGTTAGCCTCTCGTATGACCAGAATAGGAGAAGTTCCTATTTCCTTATATTCATAGATGGCTTTTGCTCTTTTAACTAAACGCTTATCCTCAGACATGATTGCTGAGCAATATGCGCCCATCGCTATATGACCAGCATCACTTCTTACGTTATGAATTTTGTTTAGTTTTCTGCATTTTTTCTCTGCTTGAAAACCTAATATATCAAGCACCGAATTGCATCCAATTATTCCGAGATAAATTGGCCAAATGCCGCAACCTTGTTTATCGATGGGATCAAAGCCAAAAAATTGATCACAACTAATATCTGCCCCGTGCATCGTTGGGGATATTATTTCCCAAATTTTCTCAATCTGTTTCTCGCCTGATATACTACCGATGGAGCCTTTCTGATCTCCGAAAGCCGCCCTAGTCTTATGGATATCATTTCCATTTGATATCATCTCATCGATCATGGAATCAAATTCGGGCTTTATCTGCTTAACTTGGTCAGTCATTTCTGTAGTATCAAAAGGCAAGTCAGAAGTGAGCCTTAAGATTTGCTGTGCGAATTTTTCAGAGAGGTCCTTTAATGGACCTTCGTCTCCACCACCGTTAACCCATACCTGGAATGGGTCGAAAATGGAGTCATCGAAATCTACATCACCGGTTGCTTCAATGTAGCTATCATAATGTTCATATGGGGTTCCGTTCTCAATTAACCTAGCTTCACCAGTAATTTTCCAGTTATCGTCAAGAACAAGGTCTAATAATTTTGCATCTATAGCATCGAGAACACCTAAATATTTCTCAGATTTATTAGAGCGTAGAATCTCTGCAAAGTGCTCTTTTGAGTAAACCCAAGTTACATCATCTCGCTTACTCAGGTTGATAATGCCCTGCAACTGCAAGCCGATGATATTTTGATCTAGGTAAATTAAAGGCTTACTCATAACTCTCCATAAAGGCTAACGCTTGCAGCATGCGCGCCCACGGAATGGAGCCGAAGGCGCAATGTAGTGGGCGTCGCCGTGCCTGCACTGGTTATAAGTCATTTCACTACTCTCAAATAAGGAGGAAGCCTCTTCCCTCCGGCCCTTTGAGTATCCTCACCCAAGAAGACTTTCCGAGCCTCGTCTAGGACCCCTTCAAGTTCTTTAAGATAGTATTCGCAAAGCTCCTCGATAGACTTTTTCTTCAAATCGTCATCATCTGGAACCGGCAATTCGCTGAAGTGCTGCTGAACCTTAGCCATGCTTTCGGGGAGTTCATCGTAATACTTTTCCTTTGTCCCATCCGGCAATTCGATTTCCCACCCACTACCGCCAGTTTGATCTCCAATGAAAAATCCACTGGCTCCTGGGGGAGGTGTTCCCAACTTTACCATGTCAGAAGATGAGAAGTTGACTGAGGCAGATGTGCTGACCGGCAGTTTTCCCTGTTTGAGTATTTCGTTTCTCAGCGTGACGAAATACTTCATCAGAACATCAGACTTCATTTTTTCCTGTATCGGTTGATACCAAGCATCAAACCGATCAGAACCAACAGGCGTTTTAAGGTTCTGAATTACGAAAGTCACTGAACGGCCAAAAACGACCAAGTTTCGGATGCCCGAATACCTCCGGTAGCGATTTCTCGACGTGAGATCCTCGTAGCCAAACCTAGCAGTTTGGAGCGTTTCTTCAGCCTTCTGAATTATCGCCCGAATTTCATTACTCACTCAGAACCTCAATGACTTATAACGCAGAGCTTACCGGCGTGACGAAGGAGCGTACGGTAGAGCATCTTGTTTTGTGTTGGCCCCCATTTGCAAGAGGTCTATAAAATCTGTTCCAGCAGCACTTTTGATTGGGAAATCATTGACTTGAAGCTCCCGAACAATCTTAGGAAGCCGGTGTATAATTACTCCATGCTCTGCGATAAGCGCTACTTCCTGCTCAGATTTGACGTTATTTATAACCAGCTCCGACGACCACTCCCCGCTCCACAGAGTTGCCATAAGTGAGCGCTTCTTGGTGGCATGGAACTTTCCCTCCACCCATTCGGCAACACCTTCAACAAGTTCTTCCTGTGAACGTGCTGCGCTATTCGCAGCTCGGCCTGTTTTTCGTGCAGCTTTGGGCACCTTGGAGATGTAGCTTACCGGTCTCATTGACGCCTGTACCTCAACATGGCGACAAACTGGGCTTTCCCCTGATCTGAACTTTACGGCGACCAAATCAATCTCGTTGACGCCAAGACGGATTCCACGGATAGTGAAGTAACCCTGCCTATTCAGCCATTCCTCAACAATTTCTTCGGCCAAAAGGGCCATAAAATTACCTCGTTACCGACACGCAACAGTTATTATACATCCCTCTACATAACCTGAATGAACGCACCGCCGAGTTCATTCAGGTTATACAGCCCATCATTCACGATCTACCCCATTGAAATTAAAATAAATTAATTATAAATAGGCAGCATAACATAGATTATCGTGCCGGCTGCATAACACGGCTGAATCAGCATGCAGCTTTCGCCGGAAGGGCCGCTTTGGGTCGATTACAGCTCCCTATTCACCTCAACGTAGCTTTCATTCGGCATATTAAGAAATTGAAATTTGTCACTGCTTTCAACGAAAGGGTGAGATCTAGGCGAATTGTTTATTCATGCATCGTGAAGCTAGGTCGTGCGTGCAATGCGCACAAGTCGCTACACACCATTGAGACTGCATGTTATTTGGCAGATTTTTTTGTGTTTCTTCTTTACACCTTGCTTTGCCTCCTAGCGCGCCTAGCCACTGTGCGTGGCTTTCTTTCATCTTTGCTTTTGCGGTTTCTAGTAGCACATACGGCAACAATAAGCTGCGCTCTGATAAAGGCACTCGGTAGAAGCCAAAGGCCAGAACGAATTTGATTGCCTTGTTAAGTGGTCATTCGCAGGTAAACCGAGGCTTTCTGAAACCAGTTACAATCCAGCTTTCTGAGCGCTCATTCCAGCGAGCCATTAGCGTGTAGATGCAGGATGAATTGACTGTCTCCCCGCCTGTTACTGTGGTGTTTGTATTAATCCAAGAGCCCGGACCATACGATGTTACGCTCCCTGTAGTGGTGGTAGTAACGGGGGTTGTGAAACTTGAATTCATTACCCACTGAAAAGCTCTTTCGTTATCACCCATATCGATGGCATTTGAAGGTGGGCCGTAATCTAGGGCAGCTTCACGAATGTCTTTTCCAACGTAAGATTCCATGATCTGCGAAGCGCAGCCTGCGATAAAAAGGGCCGTGACGAGAACTATTCCTACCTTTGCCATAATTACCCTCTGAGATTATCAGGTACCCACGTATCGGTGTTTATACACCCTCTACATAACCTAAATGAACACGGGGGAGCGTTCATTTAGGTTATGCCGCCTATCATTTATGTTCTATTCCATTGAAATTAAATGCAAATGGATATGAATAGGCTGCATAACACAACTGAACCAGTTGCCGAGAGGGCCGCTTTGGGTCGAACCCTGACTGTAAATTAACCTTAGCACATGACGAGCGTTAATTGAGCCATTCTTTGACCTCCACCTGATGGAGGATCATGCCATGAACGTTCCGACTGAAATCTCATTTACACCTTGGAATAAAGGCAAGTTGGTTGGGCAGAAGGCGCCTCTGCGCCTTCGTGATATCTGGGCTATACGTGTGCGCCTGCAGCTGGCCAAAAAGACGAGAGACCTTGCCCTCTTCAACCTAGCCATCGATAGCAAATTACGAGGCTGCGACCTCGTCAATTTACGTGTACGAGATATTGCTCATGGTGCGTGCATATCCCCACGAGCCATCGTGATGCAGCAAAAAACGCATCGACCTGTCCAGTTCGAAATTACCGAGCAAACTCGGATCGCTATTATCGACTGGATACAGCTTGCTCAGCTCAGGAGCGAGGACTTCTTGTTTCCCAGCCGAATCAATAGCGCAAAGCATCTGTCCACGCGCCAATATGCCCGTATCGTGAAAGCCTGGGTCACCGAAATAGGTTTAGATGCTTCAATCTATGGCACGCATACGATGCGCCGCACCAAAGCGTCGCTGATATACCGTCGCACTAAAAACTTAAGGGCAGTGCAGCTGCTCTTGGGTCACACGAAGCTGGAAAGCACCGTTAGATATCTAGGGATAGAGGTAGATGATGCGTTGGAAATGGCAGAACAGACAGAGGTTTGATATGGATAAACGACGGCCTATCCTTAGCCGTCGTTGTCCGGCCAAAAGCGGTATTTTAGGTAACACTGATTTAACGCCGCCCAAAACCAGAAGCAAAAAGCAGGTAACGAAGGAGCGGCGCTTTTTGCTGCCATTGTTGATGGGATTGATACTCATTTATCCTTCTCCCCCAGCTCAGCCCGTTTGGTTAAGCTGAAAAGGTGGCCAAACCTAACAGGAGAAGACTCAATGAACTTTTACACTAGCACTCATCGCCACTACTGTGGAATTGACCTACATGCCAGAAGCCTTTGGTGAACCACCGCAATAAGTGTGCCTCAATAGGTGTTTGCTGTAAGCCACTTACAGCCAATGATGACAGATGAAGTAGGATCACTGGCTCAGGGGCTTGATATTGGCTGCTTGCGCGGCTAATAAAACTCCTACGGCCTATTGACAGAGAGAAGGCTCATAGGTGTTAGGCATATTTCACTTCAGCAATAGTAATATTAAAAGGCCAATGATAATGATCCATGGCCAAACAGGCGCACGTGTATACCTACATGGTGCCGGTTGAGTTATTGCTCTAGTTTCATGCAGTTCATCTCGCAAGCTATGGAGTTCATGCCTAATTTCATTTTGACTATCAGTGTCTGCATCCTCTATGCGTTTCGACAAGCGCTCCACTTTTTCTACAATATCTTGCGCCACGGTATTGATATAATTATCCTTGCCCAAAAATGGTTCGACAGCATCTACAAGCTTATCCATTTTTTTCTCAACACGCCGGACTATCGCATCCGGAGCATTGCTGTACTCCGAATCCTCATCTGCAAACCATTCTGGATGTTCCCTAAGTTTACGCTCTTCGACAGCATTGTAGGTATTCGGAGCCCTCATAGATGAATGAGGATCGGGAACTTTCCAAGCTAAATCGCGTAATACTTCCCGACTCTCCGCGTTACGCCACAATTCGTTATTTTCAGCCATCGCATCGAAAGCAAGCCCGCCATCTCGCTCTATAAACGTGGGCCAGTCCTTGTACTGCCAAGGGTAGAATCTTCGGTAGAACGACTCTCTTTCCGATGGGTCGTTGGAGGAAAGAAGTTTATCATCGGCCTTTAGAACATCAGCAAGACGCGTTCTAAGGAAGTATGAATATGCCAGTGACCTGCGTCCGTTCTTGGGTTCCTGCTCAATTCTCCATCGCTCCAAGACTTCTTCAGGATTGTCATAGCCAACGGGTAACGCGGTGTTCTTCAGAAGTTCATACAGCACCCGGGCATTTGTCTTTGTTGTAGCTAAATGTCGCGCAAGCTCCCAAGCCAACGAGAATACTCTTGCATGACTAGACTCCGCCCAGCCGTCAAGAATCCTGTGGTCGTATTCAGCCGACATACGAGGATTTTTCCCTAACCAAATGAGCATCTTAATATATTGCTCTTCGGATATATCCGCAAATTCCTCTTTTCGTTCAAGCAGACATTCGAGCGCATCATCGTTTAGAAATCTGTTTTTAATCAACGCTTCAAGTTCTGCTTCTGAGCCACTCCGAATAAGCTTCCTAAGCTCGTCTTCCTGGAGCCAACCCTCATTAATTCGATTCATACGAGTACGTGGCCCAACATGTAGATTCGCTAGAGCAGCACACCGTGTTCCCACGTTACCTCGCCTGAACACCCTTCGAATCATTGGTAGGGAGTGGCCGAAGCGTGCAATAGCCAAGTCAATGAATGGATCCTTACGGCGAACCAACAAGTACTCCAGAATCTCAGGGGCTTCGAAAAGCCTAGGCGGCCCCTGATCACCAGTGTACCTGCGGGAAAATAACCAATCGTACGCAGCCTGTGACGAGCACTGGACAAGGAACGCCGCCTCTATTCGTTTCTCGCATCTATCCATTTTAAACGCCTAACAGTGTATTAGACTTCCCATCTTATGATTGAAAAAACGTTCCGGCACGTTTATCCGGCAAATGCAGCCTGTAAAAGTCTATAATATTCAAAATCATCAATTTCCATTAGGTTGTATCTCCAAAAATCGCGCGTCTGCTGCGTTTCCTGGAATAACCGCTTTGGGTCGAGCACCGATTGTAAATTATCCTTAGCACATGACGAGCATGAATTGAGCCATTCTTTGACCTCCACCTGATGGAGGAACATGCCATGAACGTTGTGACTGAAATCTCCTGTACACCTACACCTTGGAATAAAGGCAAGTTAGTTGGTCAGAAGTCGCCTCTGCGCCTTCGAGATATTTGGGCTATACGTGTGCGCCTACAGCTTGCCAAAAAGACGAGAGACCTTGCCCTCTTCAATTTAGCCATTGATAGCAAATTACGGGGCTGCGACCTTGTCAATTTACGAGTCCGGGATATAGCCCATGGTGCGTGCATATCCCCACGAGCCATCGTGATGCAGCAAAAAACGCATCGACCTGTCCAGTTCGAAATAACCGAGCAAACGCGTATTGCTATCATGGACTGGATACAGCTTGCTCAACTTAGAAACGAAGACTTCTTGTTTCCCAGCCGCATCAATAGCGCAAAGCATCTTTCAACACGCCAATATGCCCGTATCGTGAAAGCATGGGTCACCGAAATAGGTTTAGATGCGTCAGTGTATGGCACGCACACGATGCGCCGCACTAAAGCGTCGTTGATATACCGTCGCACGAAAAACCTAAGGGCAGTGCAACTGCTCCTGGGTCACACGAAGCTGGAAAGCACTGTCAGGTATCTAGGGATAGAGGTAGATGACGCGTTAGAAATGGCAGAACAGACTGAAGTTTGATGAGGCTGAACGACGGCCTATTTCGGGCCGTCGTTACTCGGCCAGAAGCGGTCTTTGAGGGACGTTGATTGATGTTTTGCTCTCTGGTAATGCTTACAACAGCAACGGAGATAAGCGACGTCAGAGCCTGCAGGGCTGAACTGCTTACGATTGTTATACAGTTTTATTTATCTATTTTTGTAAATTTCGTAACTTTTCTTTTTCTTCTAACTTTTTCCGTTGCATAAATAGGCCCAGCCAACTTTCTGATTTAGCAAGATTTGACTGAACAAGAGCAAAAATACTGATTATTGGGGCCGCAAAGAATACAAGCAACATTAACTGATAAATTAATTCATATGGCCATCCACTATCCACGATGAGTAGTACTACCACTATAAGCAAGAAAACATTTGAAATGATAGCCAGAACTCTCATTGTATCTCCAGAAACGTATAACGCCGCATTCAGCGGCTTGTCTGATGCAATTTTTTGTTAGGCGCATCTACACGCCCAACAAAGACTTTATGCCTTGATAACGGACTAAGCACTCCGTCTTTTACCAAGCCCCTTAGCAGGCCAACTCTAGTATGGCCTTCCATCAGGTGCAGTCCCCCGATAACTCCCGGCGTAAGCCCTTGGATGAACACAGGTGGACGCGACCATGTTTGATACCTTGACCAATGCGAAATTACGTCTTTCCGCTTATCGATGCACTGCCAGCCACGCTCTGCAAACTCCAAGGTACGGGACTCAACATTTCGGAACCAACGCATAAAACCTTCGTAGATAGTAGCCTTAATTATTTCTGAGGCAGGCAACGTGATAGAGGTCCAAGCTATGGCAGATAGATTAAGCTCTCCGTACTGTCTCTGAAACTCGTCTTTTCTGCCGTGGTGACAGTAGACCTGCTCAATTACCTTGAGCGGAGTTTCCGGAAGATAAACACGAATTGGATTGGCATATATGATTTCGGTTCTTTCGTCGTACCCTTGGCCGAGAAGATCGCTAAATTTCATGTGCGCCTAACAATTTTATTCATGCGAATGCGTGTTAATATTATCACCATTCTCTCAAAATTGCGTATAAACATAGAACACCTTTTCATAAACCATTTTTACCTAAACTTACAGTATTATACTCCAGAAATATGAGCACTCATATTACAGCCGGCACCTGAAAAACGCGCATTGTGAGCTTAGGGCTCCGCAAATATATAGTTTCGGGAACGTCCGCTCAGGGTCGAAATCTGCCTTAAGCAGCCCTCTGTACTCAGTCCAAAGGCGAAGCAAAACCACTTATCAAGATTTATGATCACCAAAATAGTCATCCGTCGCCACTAGCCCCAGGCGGTCATCTGTATTGAAGGCCTGCTCTCTGTCGCTATCTTCGCTGAACAAATTTTGCACACGGCGTTCTTGTTTGAAGTAAGCCAACGTGCTGAAAAAACAGCTTTCGCACAGGTGAACTTCATAACGCTCGCCGTCATGTTGAGCGCCATAGCCCCAATGGGCTTTGAGGGTGGCGTACTCAAGGTTGTCGTCTGCTACCCGTGTCGTGGTTAGGCATACATCGCACACCACATCGGTGACGGCTTCGACTTCTACTTTTTCAGTCACTTTCATGGCTATGCTCCTCGCCTACCGACCATGTGCTCACTAACATGGCATGTGCAATGCGTGTCTATCTCGGCGGATGCTCATCACCTGTGCGGGTGGCTGGAATAGGCTCTTCCATCTGCATAGCCTCCCAGTCCTCAATGCCTACAGGCTCAAATGGCTTCTCATATTTGCCAACCGAGCCCTTAAGCCGCTGCAGAGGGTCGCCGTTTGCTTTTACATCACTGAGCTCATTAGATTTTTCCATCTAAGTGCCTCCTGTAATGCGTGCGAGAGCATGAATGCATCATCGCAATAGACTCATTAACCTTAACCCACCCCAAGCGCTTTGACCACTGCATCAATCGGTTCGGCATAGAAGCTAGTTTGGAACTTGGTGAACAGCTCTCCGGGGATGGTGGGAATATCTATGGCGCTGCTCATGGGCAGGGTGACGCGCTTGCCACCGGCATCAAAAGCAACCTGCAGGCATTCCGCTAGGCTTGCGACGGGCTTTAGGCTGCCTCCCAGGCTCATATCACCCAGCACGACCATTTGGCTCTGAGTAGGTTTACCTACCAGGCCTGAAGAGAACGCGACCAAGCTGGCGAGCGAAAGGTCACGCAAAACGCCGCTATTTTGCAGATCGACCACATGGAGGTGAAAGTCGTGCTCTAGCACCTTACGGGCACCGCTAATGCGGCTGGCGTTGGCCTTGAAGTAATCAAAGGCCATTTTGACCTGCTCTTTGGCGGCGGTGGAGTTCCAGAGCCCTGACATGGCCAGCTTGCCGCTGCCCGCCGTGACCTGCATTTCGATGCGGTAAACCCCCGGCATGCCTTTATCGCTGAGGCCAATGGTATGCACCACGCCTGGCTTGCCCTGGCCTTCTGGAATCAGGCCGCCACCGCCCTGCTCTTTCACAGACACAAAGTGCTCTTCCAAGGTCTCTTTGTCGATGTAGCTGAAATGAACATCGTAAAACTCCATGCCACCAATCTTTTTCAGCTGCTCCTTCACGCGGCGGCGTACCTGCATGGCGTATTCCAGGCAATCGCGTACATCGTCTTTCATGTATTCCCCATGGGGGAACATCAGTTTCAGCAGGCCCGACACGGTTTTACGCACCGCAATCACGTCACGTTGGTTGAGGTTGTCACCCAACGAGAAGTAGCGATCAATAGCATCGGCGAAGTTGCGTTTGCGCATCTCACGGAAGAATTCAGCGAGGTAATCAACAATAAACCCATAGCGCTGAGTAAAAAACGAGGGCCGCATCTTGGGGATTTCCCAGCCGGGAATATAGGCATGGAAGCGATCAAAGAAGGCGGCATCAATCATGGCATCGGGGAATGGTGTCAATAGGTGGCTGGTTTTTACCAGCGACTCCACGCTTTGGTTGATGTTGCCCACAAACACCATCGAGGCTGAGGCTTCCATCTGTTCGCGCCCACGGGCAAAAGAACCAGAGGCCATGTAATCCTTCATGATCTGCACCCCATCCTTATCCTTGAACGAGATACCGGCCACTTCATCGAAGGCCACCAAATCCCACATGCCTACCAGGCCAATGCGACGCGAGCTCATGTTGTAGAACAGGTTGGCCACCGTGGTTTGCCCGCCAGAGACCAAAATGCTGTTGGGTGAGCACTCTTTATAGATATGACTTTTGCCTGTGCCCCGTGGCCCTAGCTCGCAGACGTTGTAGTTGTTCTCAACAAACGGAATCATCCGGGCCAGCAGGTGCCACTGTACGCTCTCATCTAGCTCGGCAGGCTCCATGCCAATCGAGCGAATCAGCACCTCTCGCCACTGGGTATTGGTAAAGCCACGCCGCCCTTCAAACAGCTCGTCCATATTCATGTGGGGCATCTGAATTGGCTTGAGCAGGCTGACGCCAAACGGTGACGATGACTGACCCTCTTCATGAAAATAGCTGAGCGTGGCAATCACCCAAATACCGCCTACCAGCAGTTTCTCGTGCTCTTTAACAATGCCTGCGGAGATCTCGGCATCTTTGATGCCTAAGTTACTGAACGCCGCTTCATAGCGGTCTTTTTTCTCGTTCAGGCGCACCGTGACACGATCAATCACCTTGAAGCTGCCGCGCTCGCGCACGATGGATTTCACTTTCTCCGCTTCATCCGGGCGAACGTAGTTATCCGTCAGAATCGCTTTAACGTTTTCCAATCCCGTAGCGATCACCTCCGCATCGTCTGAGGCGCAGTACATACCCAACAGGTACTCCAGCACGTAAACAGGCACGTTTGCGCCCTCTTTCACGCGTTGAGTGAGATCCTTACGCACCACGCGGCCCGCAAAGTGCGTGTTGAGCAGCGTATCCAGATCGGCATCCTGGAGGGCGTCAGTCACTTGCGTGGCGGAAGTTGAATCAAAATCCATGTGGGCGGTCACTCCTGAACGACGTTAAAAGCACAATGCACAAACATAAAAGCGTTCCCGCTGATGACTGGCCTAGAAAAAATCGTCTGTAAACGCGAGATCAATTACTACCCGGTAGCGCTCCCGTTCGGTGCCTAGGTCTTTATCCCGCAACACCAGGAAGTAGTCATTCTTGCGGTCGAATGACGTGCCTGATAGCGAGAGGCGCACCGACTTCATGCGCTCGGTCATATTGTCGCTTGCGCTATCGAAGGTCACGACCTCTTCACTGGAAACCACCTCGCTGCCCGCGTAAATCGCCACCGACAGCGTGACTGGGCGGAGGCGCTCGCTGACCGCTTCGGTTTGCAGCAGCTCAAAACGCTGAATGTTATTGACCATCTTCAGCGATGCCTTGGGTGAAATGACTTCCACCTTGCGACTGGTGCGCTTTTCCACCTTCTCGCCCCGAAGCTGCTGAACAGTAAGCACCGGCACCACAATTTCCTGGGGCATAATGCCCCCATGTACAAAACGCGCCCCGCCCACAAAATGAAAACGGTGCGCGCCTTTGGGTATCCAGAACTGGGTGTCACAGGTGGTGCCTGCGGTATCGCGGGTATGGCCGTGCCACACACTGGGGTTATCGGGCAGCGATTCACCCAGCACATAGCGCTTTTTGCTTTTGAAGGCCGATGTTGGCTTTTCTGACAGCGCCGTGCGGTCGGTAGCATCCAAGGCGCTACGCTGGAACAGGAAACCATGGTCGGCGGTGACCAGCACCGTGCTGGTGTTCAGGTGCATGAGAATTTTACGGGTCAGCTGATCCAGTTCATCAATGGCATCTTCCACCGATGCGAACGTCTCGCTTTCGGTGTTGGCGGCATCTCCACGGGCATCTACCACGTTGTGGTACACGTACATCAGCTGCACGCCTTTGATCTTTTCGCGCCCCTCTTCACGGCTCCAGCCTTTTACCTCGTCGGCGGTGACGGCTAACGCCTCCCCGCCTAGCGCGGCTTTGAGTAGCTTGCTGCGGTTCGCCGTGCCTTGGGTAGATTGGCCGTTCACCAACACCGTATCGCTGCCCGGCTGATAGCTGAGTTCCCGGTGCGGTAACAGCGAGGCCATCCCCAGGGTGGTGTAGCTGGGCACCACACCCAACTGGCTTTTTAACGTCGCTTCGCTGTAGCGCTTGGCATTAATGCGCTCACGCAGCTCTTCCGCCGCTTCATAGCGGAAGGCATCGCTAATCACCACCACCACACGCTTTTGGCGGCTAGCACCTAGCTGGGGCTGCACCCAGTCGCGGTAGAAGTGTTGCTGGCTGGGAATGTTCGGCAGCTTCCAGTGGGTGAGCCGCTGTTCGGCTTCTACGCGCTCGCTCCAGTTACGGGTGAGCTGGCCCAGGAACCACTCGTCGTAACAGCGCTCTACGGCGGCGTCCAGGTTTTTTAGCAGCTCCACGCCGGTGGCATCCGACGCCACCGCGTAATGGCGATAGGCGGTATCAAAACGGTAGAGATCGGTTTGGTACGCGTGATAAAGCGCCTCAACGCTCTCGTAATGAAAGCCTTTGGCATGCTGGTGACGCAGGCTAAACAGCGCAATAGCGGCGGTAAGCGCGGCGTACAACTGCCGATAGCGCTCGCGGCGGGCATCGTTTTTATGCCGCGATGCCCAGTAGCCATCCAAGCGCACCACAATGATGCTGTCGAATAGCTTCAGATCGGGGGCGTCCGCCGTGGGAATCGCCTGGCAGAGATCGACAATGATCTGCTTCTCCACCACCTCAAACGTCGCTACATGGCTGAGCTGCTCAAGCGGCACATCCTGCAGCTTGTCATCAATACGCTGGGCATCCGCTACCCACCCGGAAATCACATCGAACGCAGGGTAAAACCGCGAGCTATCCCGCCAGCGGGTGAGTAGCGCCCGTGACGTCGCGCGGGCATTGACCGAGGGAATGGCGACCTGACGCGCCCAGTCGGGAATATCAGAAATGCTTTCGCAGTAGCCGGTAATCAATAAACGCAGCATCAGCTGGCCGAAGTTCAGCGGCGCGTCACCGCTAAGCTCTGCTTGACTGGCGGGGTAACCCACCTCGGCCTGCAGGGCGCGCACCAGCGCAGGCACCAGGGCGTACTTTTCCGCTTCGACCAACGCCGCTGGGGTAGCCTCTAAACCCAACTCGTTAGCCACCGCTTCTTCAGCCAGATGGAACAGCAGCGTGGCGACGTCGAGGGACGTGGCCCCCACCACTACGGCCAGCATCGCTAGATCCAGCTCATCTTCACTAAGTGAGAGCGTAACCAAGCGCTTCAACGCTTCGATTCGCTTACGACTGGCTAAGAACGCCTGCCGCTGCGCCAAGTGCTCGCGCAGTACATGGCGGGTTAGGCCCAGCTCGTTGAAAATCATCGAGACACGGTCGGCGTAGAAGCGGCCAGAGTACAGCTTGATATCCAGCAGCCAGTCCTCTTCTGGGGCTGGCTCGGCAGTGGGAAAGTAGAGCAACGTCGGCGTCTCAGGCTCTTCCAGCTCCAGGCGTAGCTTCACGCCTAGGGTGGACTCCCCCGCCATGTTGATCACTTGAACGCCTTCTAACGCAAGCTCGCTGAGCGAATCCGCAAAATGGCCAGGGGCGTCGTACCAGAACACAATCCGATGGCGGTCGGTGAAGAAGGCGTGTTGTAAGCCCTGCTGGAGTTGGTCGAGCTGCATCTAGCCTCCGTGCCTGTACCGCACAAATCGACGAGCTATTGGGCGCTTCGCACCTGTGCGGGTGATCAATCATTAATAAAACATAAGAGAATGGCTGGATTCTATCACGCGTCGTAGGAAAAGCGCCGAGCCAGTGGCAACACCTTGCTCAGTACGCTTCCAGCCGGGATACCGCACGTTCAACCGGGGTTCGGTAGCTTTCTCCAAACAAAAGCAGATGGTTCAGTAGCGGATACAGCTGAAAAAGCGCCTCTCGCCTGGGCCAATCATCGGGGGCGCTGCCGTTCCAGTACGCCTCAAAGAAAGCCGAACTGGGCGAGCCGAACAGCGTCAACATCGCCAGATCCACCTCTGGGAAGTGTCGATAAACGGCGGGGTCAATGATCGCGGGGCCTTGGGGCGTGAACAGCACATTGCCTGACCACAAATCACCATGTACCAAACTCGGCGACACATCCGGCAGCCAGCGTTCTAACCCATGGGCCAACGATTCAAGGCGGTGTCGTAAACCGCTATCTAACAGCCTGTTGGAATAACACGCGTTGATGAGGGGGAGTAAACGCCGCTCTCGCTGAAAAGCGCGGCCATCCTGCATGGGCGCATTAGGCTGGGGTGTTTTCCCACAGGCGTTATCGCGGGGCCAGCCGTGCTCGTCCCCTGTCATCTCATGCAGCTTACGTAGTCCCTCACCCAGTGCCGCCTCATCGCTATGGCGGTGCGGTACTGTTTCCAATGCCTCCATCACCAGCCATTCACCCTGCTGGGCAATCACCGTCGGCAACACCAAGCCGCTATTAGCATTAGCGAGCGCCTTTAAGCCGTCGGCCTCACCGGCTAGCCGAGCGGGGTGGTCGTTCTTTACCACCACATCCCCCTCACGGGTCTGTAGCCGATACGTCGCGGCACTATCACCACCGCTGAGCGGCTGAAGCGCACCCAGGGGGCTAAGCCCCGCTTCATGTAACAATGCGGTAAGCGTGTGATTCATACGCTAACTCCCATAAACATTCACACTTAACTCAGTGCCGCACAACCGCAAGCCAAGACAGACAACCTTACTCCGAAGGCTCGCTCGTTACGCTTTTCACCAGTGCGATAGCACGGCGAACAACATCCACAGTGGCTTGCATATCTAACTGGCCGTTGTGATCTGCCTGACGGTAGTCTTCGCTATCGAGAGTGGCGACAACCATTGAGTGCCCGTGGCCAAATCGAGGGGGCTTCTTGGTTCTAAGGCCAAATGTTTCAGAGTGCGTCACGATCTTATGATGCCAATGACGCCGCAGCGCCGCTCTTTTTAGGGCCTCTGGTACGTCAATACGAAAGCGCAGCTCTTGGTTATCAACGAGCTGAATATGCAAAATATCCTCAAAGCCGCACCAAAATCCTAAAAAACCACCTGACTGGTTGGGCACATAGCCCCAGTTACCTTCGCCAAGCTGCTCCTTGAGTGCTTTGTAGAATCCTATCCAGGCGTACCCATCCCATTCCCCGAATGGCCGTGCCCGATAAGCTTCTACCCGTGTGTCCCAATGCTGAAGCCACGCTAAATAATCATGAAAAATAGCGTTACTTGTCCCAGATCCTGCTTCAAGCACAGCTAACACATCACGTCGCGAGAACGGCTGAAACCCATTGCGATAAATCGCTTTGTAGCAGCTCTGATCACCCGTTTTGAAGTATAACGCCAAGATATTCTCAGGCTGGTAACCCCTGCCCTGAATATCGGTAAGGTACTTAGCCAGCTGGTTGGAGTGCGCCTCCGTATGCGTTTTATCCTCAATGACGATGGCGTAGTTACCATCAAGCACGCACAACACATCAATATGCTTACTCTGGCGCGTTACACTAACCTCGGTAAACTGCGGCAACGGTTTGCTATGCTTTGCGAAAAAAGCAGCGATCAGCTCTCTCGCACACGCATGGAGCTGGGGGTCTGCTGACGCATACTGGGTATCTGCCCATGCCAATAACCATGCGATGAAGGCATCCTGCGATAGCTCTGTTGTGGCAAACGAAAATAGGTTGGGTTTTTCGAGCATGGTTGGTTCAACGGTTGTCATGTTATTACTGGAGATTAGTGAATCATTGTTGACGCATAAGTAACCCAATATTGCACTAAAGAGAATAATTAGCTCGGCGCAATATATTGTGCGCTAGGAGTTCACAACGCCTCATAGTAATGACGGATCATCTGCGCCATTAGCTTGCGACGCGCCGCGAGAAAATCTCGGTAGTTGTAAGCAGTGACGGTGTCCAGAAAGTCCGGGATAGCGTTCTCTCTCAGGTTAGCTTGAAGGTCTGCCTGATGAGTGATTTCACCTAACGTTAGCTCACCGGTGTCACATTGTGCCTTCACCTTGGCCATATAGGTTTGCGGGGGATAGTCTTTAATAGCGATATTGATGGGTGTTTCCGTCAGCGCAAAGTTGGCTACTTGGTTGTAGTCACCCTGTTTTGGGAAGCCATTCTTAATCAAATAATTCTTAGGAACAATATGATGCATATCACCATGCCCTTCGATCATCTGAGCAACATTTATCGACTTCGACAAAAACCCGCGGACACCCTTGCTAACTAGCGCTGCTAAGTAAATTTGGAACGCTGGACTACGCTTGCTAGGTGATACCAGTTCCTGCAACAAGGCCACTTTCCAGAAGCCATCGCCAAGCTCTGATTCTTCCAGAATGCGCAGGTAGCCATCAGCGCCGTGTTCGCTAATCCGGCGCAGGTCGGTTTCCCAGGTTGATTCGAAACTACCCACCGCACGGCCGGTGAGTAGTGTCATCACGAACCAACGTTTGACGATACGCGCCCGCTCGCCCTCGCTCAGCTGGTCGTCGTTGCGCAGCCGCAAATACAGCGCGTAGGCGAAGTTCAGTGCGTTCTTCGAGCCAATCATGCTAGCGTCGATAAAGCCCGCCGACTTAATCATCATCACAAAGCGTTCAAGGTGAGTCTTGCGCACCAATTGATCCAGCGCGTCGGAAAACCGCGCATAAGCAGCGGGGATGCGGCTTTCGTCAATCTTGCGAGTTTCTGGATCGAGACCGGAAAGCTCGCTGACAATCGCTCCGGCCTTGCCACGGCTGAAGCCCACCAGCCCTGCAATGCGGATCACATCGGTGTATTCTGGTTGAAACAACTCATCTGACTGGCGCTTGAGCCACTGGATCTTGTCCAAGTGTGGCGAGGCGGCAAATTCTTCATCGTTAGCGCGGATGTCGTCGAAGGCGTGACCGGACACAGTGAGATGGCAAAAATAATCAATCAGCTTACGCAGGTTGCGCCCTTCATCGCCATAGGTGGCGATCTTGCTCATGACGAAGTCGGCGCTGGAAAGTGGAACGCCCTTGGCGTTGATACGCACAAATATCTCAGCGACCGTTTCCACATCCAAATCATCGTTAAGAGAGATCACACCGACCTGGGCGTGTTCAATACCTGCGAGCTTCGCTACCGCAGCCTCGACCTGCCCCTCATCGACACCGGGGTTCTTGTCAAAATAGTGACGTAGAAAGGTCAGCTGGCTAGTGCCCGAGAAAAACTCGCTAATATCGTGAATCCACTGGCTGCTATTACTGATTGCCGGGGTGCGTGTAGCAAACTCCTCGTTCAACGGGTTGAACGCGATGGCAATGCGCTTTTTCTGGTAGCGCTTGCCCACCACCGGCTGCCCCGCCACCGCTGCACGCAGTGCTGTTACCCGCTGCTGGCCGTCAATCAAAATCTGTTGATGAGCCGCCACGTCGCCGCCTTTCAGCTTGGCGCCTACTGACTGCCAAGTGATCAGGTAGCCCACCGGATAGCCGTTATATAAAGAATCCATCAGGTCGCGTACCTGGGATGTTTTCCACACGAATGGCCGTTGCAGCTCCGGGATGGCAATCTTGTCGCTGCGCACATCCGCCAAAACTTGGCTTACTGCGGTCTGTTTTACTTCGTATTTGGCCATGCCTGATCCTTGTTGCGCTTGTATTGTTGCCGGATAGCTTTATCCATGTCACCTAGCGCGCATAAAGCTTTCAAAACGACTTGATCTTAGATGCGTGTGATTTTTTTCCGGATCTTGACGCTAGCCATCTTTAGAGTGGAGACTGATAGCTCTCCAGCCATACTTATTTTTCGCTTTATCAAAAGCGGCTACTGCAACGCCCTTCGCTTGGCAGTTATCTGTTTGTGTAGATGCCAGAGATGCATGAACAAATATATCGCCATTCACAAAGCCAAACCCTCTATCGGTAACGCTTAGTGTGCCGTCAAATAAACGAATATCAGGGGATTCAAAATGGTCGCCAATGTTCACTGACACTACCTCGGGTTTATCTGAGGATAAATCGCAGAGCACCTCAAGGGGCGTGCCTGGCTCGGGAAAATTACGCTTGGGAAAAACGCCTTTTCTCGCAGAAAGTGTCATATCACGGGATACGTAAATATTCGCGCCTTTTAAAGAGGCATGGACATTTCGCAGAATGCCGGCATAACGCTGTGGCTTGGCAATAGTGTATTGCTCAGCGCCTGTCGATAAGCTACGAGTAATTGCATCAAAGTCACTGTAATCAACTGAGGCATCGAACCAGGGGGATGAGGTCAACTCCAAGATATTATCCCGGGGCGTCCATCCATTCTGGCTGTATATCTCCAACAGCTTACTCAGTGCCTTAGATGCGTTCTCGTTCTCTCCGATCTCATGGAATCGCTCGGCGATCTGAACCAGGCCCTGGATACTGAATTTCGGGTCATGGGCAGAAGATAATCCATTTGCCAGAAGTTTGATTGCAACATAAGGCTCATCTTCATAAGTCTTCGCTAGGCCAAACCAGGCCCATGACTCATTGCGCTTACGTTGAAGAACTGTCAGATATGCGTCTCTCGCCCTTTGCAGTTCATCGGCCTGCAAATAGACTTTGGCCTTGTCGTACGCTAGCCAGACCTTTCCTGCAGGCGAATCGTCCGCGACCTCTTCAGCATATTTGAGAAACGCTACGATCCGAGGCGCTGACAATGTGCTTCCTTCACTGTTAAGCAGGTAGCATGCAGCAACCATTCTAGCCAGCTTCTGAACGGTGCTGGGTGATTCGCCTTTGTCGGTAACAAAGGGCTTATGGTCGTCAGCATTAAATAGCTTACTCCCAGACATCAATATAAAGGAGCAAATAGGTTCACAAAACTTTCCGATCTTGTTGAAAAGATTCCATAACCTGAAATCAATGTTATCGCTCGGCAGGGTAAGCTCCAAGTCAGATATGCGTGACGCCCACAGATCGATCGCCTGTTGTTCAGATGGTCGTGGAGTATTGTTTTCACGTGATTTGATAGGCTCTGCTTTCAATTTTAGTGCCGCATAGATCACCCAGAATAGCGATGTTTTCAAAAATTCATTGTTCTTATCTTGCTGTAACACCTGATAGCCAGCCTGCCAGGCTCCCTCTAAATTATTGTTTGATTTGAGCTCCCTGATATCGTCAAAGATACTCATGCTAGGGCCTCCATAGCATTGGTAAAGCGAGTGATCGCTTTTTCTGAAGTTGCTCGGCTAATTCGTATGGAGCTAACCATACCTCGTTTATCTGCATTGATATGTACATCTACAGCGTCTTCGCCTCCTACAAATACCAGTTGAAGGAGATAAGCACTTTCGCTGGCATGAGCAAGGCTGAAACCATGAAGCGTCAGTTTTTCTAAAACTGCATCAAAGGCGTCTTGCAGAGCAGGACTTTGGGCTTTAAATGGCTCAACAATCAGCTTATCAATGATTGTTTGATCTTCTGGATTACCACAGATGAAGACCTTTGTGGTGATAGTTTTCTTCTTGTCGTAGTGAAGGCGTACGGCGACATTAGCTTGCTGATCGCGCTCAATGAATTTAACTACCACCTGAAATGGATACTCGTTCCACTCTCCAATGCGCCATGCTGATTTCTCCAGGCGCTCGCGCAAAGCCAGCAGCAGTGGCAATAACTCGATATCGCTAAATCCTGGGGGTGGAACAATAAATGCTTCTTGCTCTTTCGGCTGCCGAGCAGAGTCGTAGAACAGTCCTGCATTGACGGCAAACGGCCCTACTCGGAGATCATGGGCTCGGCTAACAGTGGCGTAAATCAAGGGTGTGAGCGCAGGCATCTGTCGAACGACCAGCTGTTCTTCAGCGATGGTAGAGGCAGTGTATAGCCAACGAAAATAGTCAGCATTGTTAGGTTTCCCACCCGAAGAGCTGCGGGATGCGTTCACCCACACACAGGGCCAATGTCGCCCCTGAGCTCTATGCAGCGTCATGACATGCGCAGGGCGAATCAGAGCAGCAGTCGCGTAACCCTGGGCTTGGAGAACCTTGTATTCGTAACGGTCATAGCTTGCACGGGCTTCCGCGTAGGCCGGATCTTTCTTATCTGGCAGCCTTGCCTTCTGTTCAGCTAGCAATGGTTTGGCAAGCTGACGGGCCAGTACCTGTAATGCAAGCACTTGGTCTGTGGTCAGCTCAGGACGCTCTGCTTCGTAGAAATCTATCAGATAACGGAACGTTACCTCACCGACACCGGGTAAACGACAGTGAGCAAGCTGGAAGCGCAGGTCGGTAGGCTTGCTTCTTCCGCGTAACTGCACACTATGTGTTTCAATACCCTCATCGACACCATCAATAAGCGCTATTTCACCAGCACTTATCCAGCGCAGTTCAGAGCTCGCCCAAGTTTCAGAATCAGCAGCAATGATCGGTGTACGGTTGTAGAAATCGACCCGATCCCTGATACCCAGTCGTAATGGACTTGTGTGGCCCAAAATTCTGGTTTTAACAGCAGCGTTGATTTTACGGCTTTGTTCATGAGTAGCACAAAGCAGTATGGATTCCGCGCACACATTACTGACATCTGGCTCCCAGTTAGCCTTGTTGCCCTCATGCTGGATCTGCAATCGCTTTCCGACAACACGGGGCAGAGAGTTGAACCGGGTGTTGATCACGCGGCTGACTAAGTGGGATTGAAACTGACTCAACGCATCTTGCGGATCAGGCACAACCTGTTCAGACAATAGCTCCCCCACTACAGACAACTGCCGATATTCCAACAAGCTATCACTCATCAGGCTACGTTGCTGCGAGCCACGCGGAGTCTGGTATGGGTCGCCGATGACCACAAATGGGGCTTTATACGACTCTATTACTGACAGAAAATCCTGAATCAAATGACCAGAACCATAACGCCTGTCGGTTGTGCTGAATTCTTCGTCACTCAGCAGGTGTGCATCAACAAGAACAGGAATCTGGCGTGGCGACAATAAGCCTTGTTTTATTTTGTGAACACCGATTTTGCGGTCATTTATGATCTCAAAATTATCTGGTTCACGGCTATATAGCCAAGTATATATGGATGTGGGTTGTGCCTGCGGATGATGATAAGTACCGGATAACCGCGCACTGGGAGTAAGAAGCAGCACTTCGTATCCAGCAGCGCCAATTTCCTCTACTACGTGGGGAAATAGAAAGCGCTTCCCCGTTGAAGCCATGCCAGCTAAACGGAATAAACCGGTCGCATTCTGTAACCAGTGACGTAACTGCTGTAGGAGCACGCTTTGTTTATGTGTGAAAGCAGCGTTTGTGCTCGTATTTTCCAGCCTTTCACCCAATAGTCTCACGTCGGGTACGCCAGCTGGTTCATAGTGCTCAATACCCAGCTGCTTGATCATTCGCTCGATACCTGTCGGAGGAAGCGAAATTTCCTTGCTAACGATGGCGTCCAGATCTCTCACAAGCTGACGTTCATCAGTGATATGAAACCAAGGTTTGATGCCACCGGGTAGGTGGCCTGCATCAAACTCTACCGCTCCCTCAAAAACGACCAATGCTGCAGTATGCCGCCAGTTACAAGCGGTATTGAGATCAGCCATGTTGCGACTAAGAAAGTCGATCAGGGCATGTTTATTGATCGTAAGCTGGCGTAGTGGGTTAACGCTGGCACCGCCTTTAACTTCCACGCTATGGCCGGACTCATTAGTCATCACCCATGGCCCGCTTTCAGAAAACGCCAGGGTTCCACTGAACGCCTTGAAATCAATAATGATCAGCGCGTTGGGCTTTATGACCAGCGCATCTAGTTCCCGGCCACCAACGTAAAAATTGGCTAACAAGCGCCAATCTTGATTGGTGGACAGACAATGCATGCTAAGAGCATCGTACAGTCGGTCGAATGCCTTGTTTTCATGTGTGTGATCAAATTGTCTCCCGCGATATGCCTTCAATGCCATCCTTGCAATTCCTTAATTTTCGGCAAAGGTATTATTAGCCTGCCTTTTCGCCCGTCACGGTCTTCACTTCCGCCAACAAACCCCCAAACTTCCCGTAATTCACCTTCACGCCGTCATCCAGATCCAGCGAGATGCGTTGGTCGGCGTAGTGGTGGAGCTTATCGTCGAAGGTGTTGATTTCAGCTTGTTGTTTATAAAGCTTGCTTAGCTCTTTCTCAATCGCTTTCGCTTCGGCGGCGGAAGTGCTGGCCTCTTTGTCTTGCTCTAGCTTTTCCACGTAGCTGGCGAGCTTGGTAGTGAGCGGAATGAAGTAGTCGGTGCGCATCTCCGCCAGGGTGCTTTCGTTGTAGCGGCGAAAGGTATCCAACAGCCAGTCCTCCTCGAACGCGAGTTCAGCGCGAGGGAAGTAGAGCAGCATCGGCGCCTCTAGCTCATCCAGCTCCAGGCGCGTTTTTACGCCCAGGGTCGACTACCGCGCCATATTGAGTATCTGCACACTGTTGAGTGACAGTTCGGGCAGTGCATCGGCAAATGGCCCGGGGCGTCGTACCAGAATACAATCCGATGCATGTCAGTGAAGAAGGCGTACTGAAGCCCCTACTGGAGTTGGTCGCGCTGCATCTAGTCTCCTTGCCGATTGAACACAGTAAAGTTACTTACCGCCGACATCACGGAAGCAGGTATGAAAAACTCCATGAGGCAGCTCTTCATGATTCATAGGCGTCCTGGATTTCATACCTGAGGGCTTTGACCTCATTTAACAGTGATGTGATTTCTTCAGATAGCTCCGTACTATTTTCGGCCTGACTTCTAATTTCGCCTAAAGATTTATCGATTTCACTGATCGGTTCTAAAAAAGCAGAGGCAATAAAGGTTAAAACCTGTTCATCAAACACATCTTTTGTACTTTTTGCATACTCACGAAACCCTTTCCGAATATCACGCCTAATTTGCAAGATTTTTTTCTCATGCTCAGCTTTCTGATAATCATCAAGGATTTGCATACCAACACCTACGACTGCCATTGCTGGGCCAAGAAACTTTGCTCCTTTGCCGATCTTATCGGCAATTTTCACGGCTTCCCATGGACCAAACTTATAGTTGAACAGCTTCCCAACGCCTTTTACTATGTCGTGAAGTTGGCTACCCGAGACTCCCCCTAAACCAGACTTACCAGATGCACTTATTGCACTCTTAGAAACAACAGAGAACCCTTTTTCTGCTGAAGTTAAAAGGCCTTTTGTAAGCGCATTGCTTAGCACTAATGGGTCATTACTTGAAAAACCACTTAAATCACTTTCGCCTGACCTTAGGTCAAACTCTTTAGCTTCTCTTAGAGCCTCCATAACTTTGATGGCAGCTGGTGTTGTAGTAAGATCTGCTAGCTCTTTTTCCAAGTCTTCAACGATTTCAATAGAAACTTCTTTAATGCTTTCCATTGCAGAATCTGTAAGTTTTTCACACTCATATATTGCTTGATCTTGAGTTTTTTGAAATTCGTCAGAGTCATTACCAATGGAGTCAGCAAGTTGATTGCCATTTTCTATAACGCGAACATCAAAATCGTCAAGGATTGCCCGTACTTTCTTTTGATAATCACGCTTATTGTTGTTGAAAATTCGCTTATATTGACTCAAAACACTAACAACACCTCTACTCAAAGGGTTGTCAATAGTCAAGCTGTCAACTCTATCTTGCAATTTATTTTGATATGTTTGAAGTGGCGTGGTAAGTCTTGAATAAATTCCTTTTCTAGCAACAAAGCTATCAATTTCTTTAATAAATCCATCACGATTTGAGATCGCTATTAGCTCTTTGCGTTCTTCTTCATCCTCTTCATCTAAAGCATCAAAGTAGGACTCTGCATCCGTAAAAACAATAGGAAAATCTTCTGGTATTTTTGGTTCTAAAACCTTCGTTATTCCAGAAATCTTTGTTGCTTTGTTGGCCGCATCGCTTTCAAATTTGTTAATGATTATCATCAACTCATTAGCTCGACCTTTTTCGAAACAAAGGTTCCGGAAAGAAGCGCCCACGACATCATCAAAAAGCTCATTGGTGATTACATAAGCAATGAGATCTGCTCTATCAATTGCATCAAGTGCTTTTACATCGTGGTCTTCACATTGCCCTGCTAAAATACCTGGTGTATCCCAGATTGATAGAGAGTTGTATCTGTACTCTGCAACAGAGTCGGTTGTTACACCTGCGCCAATTTTTACACTGTCATTGCTCGTTAGCATCTTTATTAAAGAAGACTTTCCTGCGCTATACTGCCCCGCAAATACTATGCTAAGACGCGAGGAACCCTTATCTAAGGTCGATAGATCCCCGTTACCATCGACACTTCCTAACAATTTGACTACACGACCGCCAAGTTCATCAACTTTATTTGTGAATATGCTATAAAAAATATCCGTCATTTTCTTACTCCAGGTTAATCGCTAATAATATTAATTTGGCATGAACAAAGGGCAGCAACCATTTTTATTCTTCTATGGTCTTTTCCAATAACCTTGCCCACGTTATCTTTCTTTACACGGATTTCAACAGATTTCTCATCGAAAACACTAACTTCTTCAACAAGACCGCGGTATAAGTGTAAAATCTTACTTTTTATATCTTTATCATATACTACTCGTACATTTTCTCTCATTGTCAAGCCCAATGACCGCAAAAGCGATGAGTCCCTAAAATAACCATCAACGATGAAATAGCACGCATAGCCAGGGACTCTGACTATTTTTTTCACTCTGGGAATTTTAAAGTGCTCGCCAGTTATGATAAATGCAACCTTATGCAATAGTCTTATATTTATCTCTTGAGCCACATTATTTATTTTCTCCTCTTTTTCTTCAAGATTTTTAGAGATCTCTTTTATAGAGCCACATAACACAAGTAAATTGTTTTTAGCTGGACTAACTAACTCTTTTTTTATTTCTTTTTCAAACCACATCATGAGACTTTTTTTTGTTTTAGACTTACTTTTCTCAACCTCTTCAAGAAGGCTCTTTCTCTGCTTTGACTTTGCTTCCTTAAGTTTTTTGTCACGACCATCAGAAAAAAATGAAAAAATACTAAACACAACAACAATGCCTAAAGCAGCCCAACCCACTGGATTCCAAGAGTTAAAAAAAGCAACAGAACTTACAACTGAGGTTATAGCAGCACCCCACCCATTTATTCTTCTATAATCAGCTTCGTTAAAACTTCCGCCCTTATGTGAAATCTCAAACGATAGAGTAACATCTAAACTCTCCTTCATTTCTTTTTTAAATTCATTAATCTCGACTACAACTTCCTCCACGACATCTTTAGTTGCCTGCTCAACTTTATTAGGTATATCGAACCTCTTACAATGCATCTCCCATTGCGTATTTGCATTTTTGCTTTCGATATGATCATCCACAAAATCAGCAATTGAATTAACAAGGGGCTTGAAAGCAGAGTCAACTTCCTGAGCCAAGCGTTTGGGTAAGTCACGCTCTACCTTAGACTGCCATTGAGACACCCTACCTAAACTTGATTCGTACTGCTCAAGCAATTTATCAAGTCTATCACGCTGACTGAGCAGAATAATTCTCTGTGTATCAATATGATGAAGAGTAGAATCTAGAAAAGTTTGCACGCGTCTTACAGGGCCGCTAACTTCCACTTCTTTCTGGAGTTTCTTTAACAGCAAATCGATGTTACTTAGTTCATGCAGTTGCCTAGACTCTTCTCCCTGCATCTTATTAGCGAGGAAGGCTGATTGAGCATGAATGGCAACTACACTTATATTATTTGGATTCATTCCAGCTCGACTAGCCAAATCTTTTAATCTTTCAACATGACCATTTATAACGTCTTCTTTATAGATATATTTAGCTGGATTTTTAAGCGCTCTACGCCGATTGCCTTCACTCTCTAAATCCTTCTTCATATTCATAACAAATATGAGAGGCTTGTTTAAATTATAAACATGCTCAAGCTCAGTGAAAGTAGTATCTTGGATACTGTCACTATTTAGCAAAAACAATACAACATCCGATAGCTCCAATATCTCCCTTGCTATCTCAGTATCTTCTTTTCCGTCATAGGCCCCAAAACCTGGGGTGTCAATAATGCGTAAATTATTCCATTCGTATTCTTTTACATCACGTGTTGTTCTCTGCGCACCCTTACCTATCGTACTTCCATCACCATGAGTGATTGCTTCTCGTATAGTGCTCTTGCCTGACATGGTTTTCCCAAACAACATGACATTAAAAAAACCCAACCTTTTTTTCTGGTTTTTCAGGCTGTAATTGCGCTTTTCTTCTAATGCTTCGTATTCCTTATCCAGGTCATCCTTGATACTCTGAAGGCCAACTCTAAGCTCGCTAGTTGTGGCTAAAGAACCGCTTGCATAATCAACAACTCGCTTAAGGTCTATGCTCAAATCATTTATTGCCGTGTCACAACGACTGAGAAATTCTTGAGATGCCTTGTATTCGCTGCTCGCCATCGTTCGGCAACTATGTAGTGACTCTAGATATTTTTGATACGCTGTCACTGTAAAACCTCTTCTCTCATGGTCTTCAATGCCTGAATAATCAAGTTATAAGGTTCTAGATAAAAGAAGATGAGCTATGCATCTTTACCAACCACCACCTTCACTTCCGCCAACAAATCCCCGAACTTCCCATAATTCACCTTCACACCATCATCCAGATCCAGCGAGATACGTTGGTCGGCATAGTGACGCAGCTTCTCGTCGAAGGTGTTGAGTTCTGCTTGCTGTTTGTAGAGCTTGCTTAATTCTTTTTCGATGCGTTTCGTCTCGGCGGCGGAGGTGCTGGCGTCTTTGTCTTGTTCTAGCTTTTCCACGTAGCTGGCGAGCTTGGTGGTGAGCGGGATGACGTAGTCGGTGCGCATCTCGGCGAGGGTGCTTTCGTTGTAGCGGTGCAGGTAGACTAGGCACTCGAAGGCTTTCTGCTTGCCGGAGGAAAACAGCCAGTAGATGGGGCGTTTCTTGTAGGTGCGCAGGTGGTCTTTGAAGAATTGTGTGCTGAGGTAGCGGCGGATGGTTTCCAGCGCAGCTTCGCCTTTCTTCGGCTTGATGGCGTGCAGGCAGAGGCTTTCGGCGACGAATTCGAGGTTTTCTTGCAGAGCGCTGCGGCCATTTGGTAAAGAGTCGTCGCCCCATACAGTGCGCACGAAGTCGCGGAAACGGTTGGTGGCATCGTCGGGAAACCACTCCTGATCAGTGAGCGGAATGATGGCGTTACCATCCGGGGCGAAGCTGGGCTCGGGGATCTGGGCAAGGTAATCGCAGACGGTTTCGCCCTGGCTGGCAAGGATTAGTCCGGGCTTATCCAGCGAGTAGCGGCCCATCATGCAGCCGATGGCATAACTGAGCAGCTCTTTCAAGGTATCGCACTGGAGCAAAGTTTCCAGCTCTTCCTCGCTGCGATTCCCGCCATACCGATAGTGCGGGTTGCAAGAAAGAGAAATTTCTTCTGGAGGGACTTCTGACGTTAGCTCGTCTTGCAATTCATATGATTCGATAAAATCGTGATTGTTTTCTTCCTCAAGCTTTTGCATCTCTAAAGTTGTTTCGTGCCATTCAGCACGTAAAGTTCCGTAAGCAGTCTCAATTGAGGCCAATTGACAGCCTCCTTGTCTAAGGAGAGGCAGGAAGGTAAAGCTCCATGAATTCTCATATGCTTCCCAATCCGCTTTAGAAATTGTGATTAATCTTTTGACGATTTCATTTTTCAAAATACTTAGCTTTGATGGATGAGGAAGCCTTTTAAAGTCACCGATTTGAAAATGAAATGATGTATTAATAACCTTACTGCTTTTCTCGACAAACTTTGTATTGCAGTACCCTAATATTTTATATAGTTCAGAATTTGATGAAAATGTTGCCGCGTGCCCGGAGACATCGTAAATACAGCCACTAGGCATGTATCGCATGGAAAGATAACCACTGGTCAGATCAGTCCAGGTAACAGCCTCTTTAAAATAGTTGATTGCGCCAGGCAATGAGTATGACTGACCTGACTCCTTTCGATATTCTCGAATCAGCTTACCATGGTCGTAATAATTAACAATATGTTCAATATTTCCAAACCATCTTCTAAATGAACCACCTTTATTATAAGGAACCCATTTTCTTTCTAAAAAATCGCTTTCCTTAGTAGCATTTAAATCAATGCCAGACAAAGAGACTTCATACCAATATCTCATAAAAATCGCGTTATTACATGTAAACAACCCAACTGCTGCATTAATATTCTTTTGAAGACCAATGCTTTGTTCATCAAAAACATTAGCAATTTTTCCACTAAGCCAATAAGCCACCGGACTCCCCGGAATCTTCTTGAAATCATCCGGCTTGGCGTCATAGCACCAGCCGCAGTCGCGATTCTGAATGGCTTCGAGGAGTGCGCCCTTTTTCTCGGCTTCAAATTTCCCGTCCACCAGCCGCAGGTAGGCACCCTGATAATCCGGCTTGGCGATTTTCTCCATCACAAAGGCGGTGGCCGAGACGACTTCGCCGCTAATGCTGTCAAAGGCTCTGCCACCCAGGTGCGCCATAGTGATAATGGTGGTGTTATCCAGCAGCCATTCACGCAGTTTTTCGTAGCTGGAAAGGAACATCCACGCCTGCATATTGATCTGGGCGTTGTAACCCTGCGGTGCTAGTAGGCTAAAGGCGTGCTCCATAAAAATCGCGAACAAATCTGACTTACTGCTTGGGTAGGCTTTTTTGGCGTAATCCTTCAGCGCCTTGTTCATGCCTTTACTGCCCATATAGGGCGGGTTCGCCACCACCGCATCATAGCGCTGCGCCAACACCCAAGCCTGCTGCACAATGGGTAACAACCGCTGGGCGGCGGCTTTCTGCATCATATCGCCGCTATTGGTGAGTTCGCTCAGTTCCTCCAGCAGATCTTTCAGCGGTGCTTCCCATTCATTGGGTACTTCAATCAGCGAGCCGAAGGTTTTGGCTTCTTGAAAGCGCTCAATCAAGTCGGCCATCAGCTTGTAAGTGCGGTCGTTGCTGGAAAGGTTCTGCTGTTCGCTTTCAAAAAGGCTTTGAGATTGGCCCTGGTGCCAGTCGCCGGTGAGGTTGAGATCGCGCCATAGGGTATTGGCATCCAGGTGTTGGCTGCTTTGCATGGCCAACACGTTCAGGCGCACCTTGTTATCAACCAAGCGGGTTAAAATGCGGCGGTCGTCTTCGCGGGCTTTCATCAACAGCGCAAAGCCCGCCAGCTGGGCGGCGCGGTCGTCGATATCCAGGCCGAACAGGTTGTTTTCCAGAATCAGCTGGGGGATGTCGCGGGTACGGTAGCCGCGCTCTTCGTAGATCGCCTTCAACACGTTGTAGGCTTCCACCAGAATGTGGCCGGAGCCACAGGCGGGGTCGAGCACCTTGATGCTTTCAGGGTCGAGGCTGGCCGGGGTGATGGCGTCCAACTGAGCCTGCACCTCAGGTTCCTGATCGGCGGGCTCGATGTAGTACGGCATCTCGGCCTTGAGCGTTGATGCAGGGTAGGTTTGCAGCCACTGGCGGCCTACCGAATTCTGCACCAGGTATTGCACAATCCAGTTGGGGGTGAACAGCTGAGTGGCGGCGGGGATGTCTTCGCTTTTCACCACCTTGCCGATCACTTGGTCTTTTTTCTCGCTGATGTAGAACTGGTAGAGCCAACCAATCACTTCGACATCCTGCCAGTCGGCTTCAGGAATGGCTTCGACCAGCTCGCGGATGAGCGAGTCGGTTTTGGTCAGGTTGTTGGGCAGCAGCAGTTCGCTGGCGTCGTCCAGCGGTTCGAACAGGAACGGCATGGCCTCATGCAGGGCGTGGCACTGGGCCAGCAGCAGCTCGCGGTAGAGGGTTTCATCCTGGGTGCCATCAAGTTTGAGTTCCCGCACACGGGCGGTGTCCAGCCCTGGTAGGTCTACCTCTAAGCATTCCTCCAGAATCTGGAACTGCCCGGCTTCGCCCCCTGCCCCACTCAGCACACGGCGGCCGTGGTCCAGGTAGCCGTGAATCTCCATATAGCGAATGGCGCACAGGCGGTTGAACCAGCTATAGGCGGCCTGCTCTATCGCTTGGGTAAAGCCATCGCGCTGCACCCACGCGGCCAGCGCTTCCCGTGCGCCTTTCAAGTGGGCGGGCACGGTGTGCGTTTGGCCATCCTGGGCGGTCATCACCAACACGTCGCCCTTTTGCTCCAAGGGGGCAATCACCGCACCGCCATTGCCATCTGGGCTATTTTCATCCGGGCTAATGCCCACACGGGCCGCCTGGCGCGTCATGGTGTCGATAAAGCGGGCGCGGGCTTTGGGTGCGTATTTTTTGATGTTGGCGGTGTTCATGGTGAATCCTTAAAAGTGTCTTGCAAAAAGCGCTGGCCTTGAGGGGTTAAGCGGTATTGTTGAAGGCGGCTATTGGGCTTTTCGGGCAGCGTCATTTCGATCAGCTGCTGCTGGCGTAAATTGCCTACTTGTTTATTGAGCTCACCGGAAACGCCCTTGTGACCCAGCTCACGCGCCATGGCAGCTTTCCCCAGCGGCTCCTGCTGCAGTATCAACAGCACTCTGGCTGCCAGCGCTGACTCTAGCCGTGACTCTAGCCGTGACTCTAGCCGTGACTCTGACTGCACTGACTCAGCCTGGGTCACTGAAGCTGACTGCTGGATAGAAACCGGCGTTGCCAGCCGAATACTCAAACGCACGCGATTGGCAATTTCTTCAATATGCGGTTCAGGCAGCCCTTGGACTTGGGCTTCCGAGAAAATACGCTTCACGCCGCTGCCCCACTGCTCTATCAGCCCAAGCTCACGAAACACACGGGCAATCACTGGGTTGCGAATCATGGAGACGCCGCGTTTCATGTCTTCAATGGTCATGCCGGGCATCAGTAGTCCTGGGCTTTCAATCTCGATCCGGTCGTCATAAAACGCAATGCGTATGGGGCTGCCGCGTTGGGAGTAGTCGCTGTGTACCAAGGCGTTAATAATCGCTTCACGCAAGATGGTCAGTGGAATGCTCCACACATCGCGGCGGCGCATGGAACCAAACTCTGCCTGCTTAAAGGCATGTTTTTTAAGAAACAGCTCGATGTCATCTACCGCTTGGGGTAGCGGCGCGTGAATATCTGTCTGGTCGAAAATCTCGACCTTATCGTTACCGCGAAAACGCCCGCACTGAATCCAGGCATCTTCAAAGTGCCATTGGCGCTCGCGGCCAAACAGTAAAATTCCGCCCACGCTGGGTACTAGACGACCTTGATACGAGACAAGTAGCCGTAATGTTCGTAACTTGTTGTCATCAAGCGGTTGTTCGCTGCGAAAGGCTTGCTGTATGGCGTTTTGGTCAAGGTCGTCACGGCTCAGCTCGGGCATGGCCTGAACGTCAAACGTAGTGCCGCTCGCTTGACGCTGCATCTCATGGATGAGCGCCAACCCCGCCTGCCGATTACTAGAACCGAGCCGCACCAGCACGCCGTTTTCTTCGCCAAGCGCTTTGAAAAAGTGGGGGCGAGCACTACTCAAAAACACCTCAATACACACCAGGGTATGTTCACCCACGCTAACCAGTTCAATATTGGGCAGTAGCCGAGGGTGAATGGCATCCGCGATCATGCTGGTAAGGCGCTCTTCCATATCCAGCGGATCATCCACGCCTAGCACCGTGCCGTCGTCGTCAACACCAATAATCAGTTGGCCACCTGCAGTGTTGGCAAAAGCGACCAAGGTTTTCATCAGGGGCTTGGGCGATGACAGGTCGCGCTTGAACTCAAGCTGCTTACCTTCTGGCTCGCTTAGGCGCTGTTCAATGGTCGCGGTGGACATAGGTGCCTCGTTGACTTTTCATGTTTCTTTCCGCTTCTTTGTCCCGCGTCCTAGAACACGGGACAGCAGTGTGTGATGCGCTCTGGCTGGCAAAAAATCATTCATCCATTCCCTCTTGTCGCTGCCGTAAATCTTGTTCAATTTCTTCTACGGTGGGCAGCGAGCCTTTGAGGTTGTCTGGCAAGGTCTCAACCAGGTTGTATTCACTGACGCCCATGGGCTTCGCTTAGGTCAGCGCATTTGCTGAAAATCTGGATATTATGCCCCCAGGGCGTTTGGGCCAGTAAGCCAGCACGATCGGCATCTATACCGGCCCAGGGCGTGTCGGCCAATTTGGCAACAGCCTGTTGCCAAATTGCAGGGTCACAGTAAAACCGGAAGAAAGCTCGACAGTAGCGCAGGTTTTTGGGAGAAAACCCACCAACCTCTGGAAACGCGTGGCGTAGGTCGTTGCTGAAAGCGTTAATAAAACCACTGCCCCACTGTGCCTGGGTTTCTCGTTCGACAATCTGAGCGCCCAGTTCGTAGTAGAGTGCGATCAGTTCGCCATTCGCCGCTAGTGCTGCCCGCATACGAGCAGACTGCACACGCTGCTTAATGCTGCCCAGCCAGGCCTGATAGTCGGCGCGGGTAGAAAGGCTATGTGTCATGCGGCACTCCTTTTAGCAACGCTGCTGTTTTTGCCAACCAACCTATCCAGGCGCTACCGCACCTGTACCCGTTTGCCCGCTAAAAGTGACCCTTCCAGCTCTTTTCTCAGCTCGTCCATAAACGCATCGACTTCCGCTTGGCTTTCCAGGTACACCCCACTATGGACGCGGCTAAGTACGTCACTTACACGCACTCTTGCCACAGGTTTGGGGGCATTCACCGCTGCCGGGGCTGTTGCGGTGTGCGGGCCGTAGGTTGTATCCCGTGGTGCCGTCTGTGTGGCTGGTTTGGGGTTCTCAGGTACCGGTGTTGTGGCGTCTCCCGCAGGCGTAGGCGGCTGCCGCTTGGCGGCTTCAGTCTGGGCATTGTGCAGTGCCTCCAGGCTGGCTTCTTCTTCCTCGACGGCGGTTTCGGTTTGCAGCTGGTAGATCTGCGCGATGCTGACCGATTGATTCACGGAGGCTTTTAGCTGCTGCAGCGGGTGCAGCAAGCGGTTGCTGAGTTCAGCGGTGCCGATGCCGCTTTTGGCTATTTCAGCGCTCACCTTGGCGATGCGCGTATCGATACGGGCAATGGCGTGCTGGCGTTTTTCTTCTACTAGGCCGCTGTTGATCTCATCCAGCGTGCGTACCAGGCCATCCACTTTATTGAGCATGGCGTAGGGGGCGTCGGCGCGGTAAATGCGCTCACACTCGGCCAGCGCTTGCTGGGCCTGGGTGTTTTTCTCAAGCTCTAGGCGGTTCACCGCAAACCGGTTAAGCGCTTGCTCAAGCTGTTGCCAAGTAGTCAGCTGCTTGGTGAAGAAGTCGCTGAGATCGCGGTAGTCCTCTTCTACATCGAGCAGGGTGTCTTGCTGGCTGGCAATGGTTTTAAAGAAATCAAAGCTGTCGTCTAGGCGCAGCAGGCGCTCCACTTCCCGCAGGGAGTTTTCAATGGCGTTGCGGCCAGGAAAGTTGCCCACGTCGGTTTTGCTTTTATACGCCTCTAGCTCACGCCGCCAGTGGGATAAGCGGTCTACGTAATAGCTAAACAGCTCTTTTTCGCTGGTGGGGCCTAGCTGGCCGAATAGCTCTTTGGTGAGGTTACGGGCTTTGTTAAGCACCGCATCTTCGGTTTGGCGCTTTTTCTGGAGGCGCACTTCACTGCGGCGGCGGGCGTTGTTGAGTAGCTCAAAGGCTTCTTTACCGCTCAGCGCGGGGCCAGCGGTATGGAAGGTTAAGCGCCCGGCAGCATGCAGGCGGCCTAGAATCAGCAGCGTTTCACCTTCTGGCCAGCCGAAAGGTCGGTTGCTAAAGCGCTCAATCAGCGGGTTCAATGGCACCGGCTCGCCGCCGTGCAGCGAAATATACTGCTCTACCTCTTTCACCGCTTGGGCATTGCCCTCCTCGCCGTCTAGGTTGAGGTTCTGGGTGCCCAGGTCATCGGCGGTTAATACGGCCTGCAGCTCGCGCATGGGCTCGGGGCTGAGCACTGTGAGCTGGCTTAGCTTGTTGTAGGTGTTTTCTAGCAGGTAGCGGCAAGCGTCGTCTAAACGGGTGTTGAGCTGGCCTCGGCTGAGATCGAGCTTCTGGCCAAGCGCGTAAACGTCCGCATCCAGCAGCATCTCTTCTAAACGCACACGCAGGCGCTTTTTGCGCTCCTGGTTTTCACGGCCACGGTCGGCCAGAATGCGCTCCACGCTGTGGTCGTTAGCCGATAGGTTCAGGCGGATAAACTTATCGGTTTTTAGCAGGGTGCGCAGTTCGTCGGTAAAGCGCTTGTCGTCGGGCAGCTTAATCAGCACCTGCCCGCCGTTATCGCCGCTTTTGTGAATGCAGCCCGCTTCGCTTAGCTGAACGTACTCCACGTCGAGCGGTGAGACTACCTCTACCCTTAGCTGGCTCTGGTAGCGGCTATCCAGGGTGTGGCCATCCAGGTAGCGGCCTATGCTGTAGTCGGTTTTGTTGACCGAGTAGCGGTACTTGGTGCGGTCACGCAGCAGATCTTTGAAAATCAGGCTGGAAAGCTCTTTGTTCTCGTCGCTGCTGGTGACTTCGGTGGCTTTGATCTTGCGGGTGATGTCGCGCTCTTCATTGGTGAGGAACTGGTACTCATCGCCGTTGCGAGTAATCAGGCTCTCTTTTTCCAGCCGTGCCAGGGTGGCTTCCAGCTGCTCCCGAATGGCAATACGGTCATCGTCAATTTGGGTCAGCGAGAGTGTGACTAGGTTATCGACCGTGCCTTTGACCAAATCCACATAGCGGATCATAAACAGCGTGCGTAGGGTTTCGACATCAAACGCCTCTAACACGGGGTTTTCGCTGGCCTGATCAATGGTGCGTTTTACCGCTGTATCGAGAAAGCCCTCTACCGCTGTGTAGAAGCAGTGCATCGGTACCAGTGCGCCAATCGTTTTCTCCTGCACGGCTTTGGCAGCCATGTGGAACGCATCGAGCATCGAGCGCTCGCCGTAGGCCAGGTGCGCGCCGGTCGCCCCTACCTTGCGGATCTCTTCAAAGACTTTTTGCACCAGCTGAAAGTGGTATGGCACAAAGGGGTAATTGGCGATAAAGCTCTCGACGCCTTCGATATTTTTCAGCGTGGGGCCAGAGCGGTCAAAGGTCAGCTGGTTACGCAGAATCGAGCCTTTGGCCTCAAACACGCCTTCCAGCTCGGCGCGTGCTGGGTCGGTTTTCACCAATAGGCGCTTGCGGATCACTTCATCGGAGTTGGAGCTTGAGAGCGATAAGCGGGTTTTAAAGCGCCCGGCGATCTTGGAGAAATCGTTGGCTTTTGACGCGGTCATCTCCCCTAGTACGGCGTCCATATCGGCTTGGGAGGTGACCACGATCCAGGCGCGACCACCGCAGATCGTGCCGAGGTTTTCGGTGAGCGTTTGCAGGGTCAGCATTAAGCGCGTGTCGCTGCCAATAAACTGGCCGACTTCATCGACCATGAACACCATGCGCTGGGTCGCTGACTGCGACTCCAAAAACTCTTTTACCCAGTGGCAGAAGTTTTCTACCGAGACGCTAAAGTTGGTTTCAGACTCCTCAAACCATTTATGCGCCGCTTCAGGAGAGAGATCGAGCGCTGCGCCAATCGCTTGCTCGATATCATCCTGGTAGAACTGATAGCCGTCGCGCTCCTCTTCCCACACCACGCCGCTGGCGTCGTTGAAGGCTTGCTTGAAACGCTCATACACGCCGCGCTTTTCCAGGTGGCGTTCCATGTGGGCAATGTGCGGGTAATCGGAGCTAAAGCCCTGATGTTCGTTAAACACGCGCAAGAAGACGTTGAGGATGGGGTTGCCATCGTCGTTCGAGCTGGCCTTGCTGTCGATGTTGAATAGCACCACATGGGCCGGTTCACGAACGGCCTTGTCGATATCAGCCCGGATAGAGCTATCGACCAGCTTTTGCTCATCAAAAAAGTCGGCGGCTCGCTTGGCTTGGCCGTTGGCGTCAAACGCTTCCGTGTTGGCGAGTAGGTAAGAGAGCGTTTTCAAAAAGTGGGATTTACCCGACCCAAAAAAGCCGCTGACCCAAACGCCCACGCGGTTGGCGATGGAAGGGTCATCCAAGGGGGTGGTGTAGGATTCAAAAAAAGCGCGAAAGTGCTTTTCTAACTCGTTGGTGACGACATACTCATCCAGCTCTTGGTAGATGGTTTCCTGGTCACGCTGGTCGGCCTTGACCACGCCGTTGATTGACCGGCTGAGCGGTTTGAGGAAGAGCTCTTGAATGTGCATATCTGTCCTGTAAATGTTTGAACCCTGGGTGTTTCAGGCTGAGAGGTACCGCAATATCAAAGACCACTGCTCACCGAGCGAACACAATACACCGAATGCCGCCGACCGCTGCGCTAGGGCACAAGCGCAAACGCACGGTAGTAGTTGTTGCTTTTGATCTGCTTAAACAGCGACATCGTTTGCCCGTCGTATCGGCCTGGGTAGAAGAGTACCAAAGGCTTATGGCCAAGCGGCCCGTGTAGGGCATTTAACAAGCTGTGCGCACGCACCATGGGCCATAGGCTACCCACACCGGTAAGCAGCACAATATCAGGGTCATGCGACAAGGAGTGTCGGATAAGGTATGGGGCGAACTTGTCCATGTGCAGCGGCCCACGTAGCGCTTTAAGCAGTGCCGCATCGCCTTTGCTTTTTTGCATGGCAATGGCTTTATCAAGGAAGCCGCGCTCGGTCAGGTAATCCTTTAGCACTTCCAGCAGATTGACCTGCGCCATTTTGATATCAGGGTGCTGGCGTGCCATTAATGAGGGGAGGAAGTTCAGGTAGGCACGCACCTGTAGTTCATGCTCTGGGGCGTAATCGAAAATCCAGAAGCCCAGTTCATTACCCAACCCCTGGCCCGCTAAAAAATCGGGACGCGTGATTTTCTCAGCAACTTGGTTCAAACGCGCCCGTAGCTGATCATCCTCGTGGTGGTTAAAACCGCTGGGGGGTGGGTACTGATCACTCTGTGACATGCGGATGCGTCCCTGTGTCTAGCATGCTTGATGCAAAGCTTTTTCTAATGCAAAAGGCTGGTTGGGTAAGACTATGCCGCTAGCCACCTGCGTTGCAAGGTCTACTTAGTCGGGTTTTGACGTAAGCACGGTTTTTAAGAAAAGAACGAGGTTAAGAAGGCAACATGCACATTTAACGCAGCCGACGGCAACATGCCTGCAACCGTTCGTGCTGGTAGGTTTCAAGCAAGCTTTTAACTTCTGGCCGTAACAGCAAGGGCTGTAACTTGCGCGAGCGACTGGACGCCAATACGCCGACTTCTGCCAACATACGGTACACCACCTGCCCCATTTTACGCTTGGAGCTTTCGGCCCATCCTGCTATTGCTTCATCGCGGTGGGCACGCTCAGCTAAAAACTCATCCCACTGGTAGGCCTGAAGCGCCTCCGACTGAGTTAAGAATGCATCAGTGACGACACTTTCAAGAAATTCTACGAGCAGCAGGTTACGCGCCATAGCTGCACAAAAAGACACCTGTGTGGCGAGCTGGTCGTCGCCATCGCGCAGTGCTTGCCAAAAAGGTGGCTCCAGCTTTTCTAAGCGTTTACGAATAGCTTGCCCCGCACGTTTAGCAGTGGCAGGACGGTTCTTCTGGAGGTAGTTATCAACGATGATTGCCTGGTGCCACTGCCCTTCATCAGCATCAGAGAGCAGCAAATCGGCAACGGCACGGCTTTCGCGCACCATCAGTCCACCGCCGATCAGATCAGAGTTGTAGCTGAAAGAAGTCAAAAGGCGCTCATCAAGGTCAATTACGTTGAAGTTGCAGGCGGCTGATCAGTAACGAGATCAGCTTTCGCTAGGCGCACTGCCCTTTTTAAGCTGTTCCAACAAGCGTTGGCGTTCTGCAGGGTCGAGTTTATCTAACTCAAGGATCAATTCTGCCACGGTATCGTCTTCGCAGAAAAAATAGGGGATGGGCACCTCTAGTGCCTCTGAAAGCCTCTTCAGCAACTGGAAATTGGGCGCATGCTGCCCCTTTTCATACTGCGTCATACGCGCACTCGCCAGATTCGGCTCCATGCCGAGGTATTCACCCAACTGCCTTTGTGTCATACCCGCTGCTTGCCTGGCGGCTCTCAAGCGATCTGGAAGCGGACTGTCCATGAAAACACCATCGCTACTTGGAAAGCCGCTAGGCTAGCGCAAGATGACACAAAAATATGCTAAGAGATTCTTAGCAAGAAAGCAATGATACTTTAAAAAGCTCCCATCAATTCTGTAACTAGAGAATGGCGTCTTAATAAGCTGCTTATGTCTTTGAAAAAAGCTCTTTCGTTGGAATTTTTCGCGTGAATTGAGTACTCACAAACATTTCAGATTCCACGGTTGAATAACGATTATATGAAGAGTATTTAGAAACTTCGCTAATCGGAACATCTTCTAACTCAAGCTTAAAAGGGTTATTCATACCTACAAAAATTTTATCGCATGCATCTACAAAATGATATTTACAAACTGTGTTCTCATTTTTTGACAATGCCACACATAACGCGGCTTCTAAAATTCTTTTAATTTGCCTTGTCTCGCCTCGTGTAACAGAAAACAGAGGAAACAAAATTTCATTACTATGAAGACCAGGAGGTTTTTCAAAGCCCATTTTAGACGCTAATCCTTTAATAAAACGAGTAAACTCAACTCTATCCTCTAAATTTAAAAATTTAAAATAAGGCAACTCTATTGTGCACACCAAGCGTGAGGCCCACTGGGGTTCATTTGATATTTCAGCAGCCCAAGGCATACCAACCAGAACTATAGGAATATTTGCCTTTTCATTTACCAACTTCAATATATTAGCTATTCTTTGCCGCTCTTCAACGGATTTGAATTCTATCAGTTCCTGAAATTCATTAATTATTATCATTTCAGTTTTACACTTTTTTAACATCTTGACTAACGCTTCAGCGAGACCCGCTTCACGCCGCCTCTCTCTCCTTGTATCAGCCCCGAATTGTCCTAAATCCATCATGAGCTGTATCAACATGCTTTCAACATCTGGTTTGCTTGGAATTCTTGAAGCAAGTACAGGCTTAATTACCGTATCATTTTCAACATACTCTGGATATTGAGACTGGAACTCTTGAACCAATCTACTCTTTCCTGAACCAGGGTCTCCTATTATTAACATACACTGTTGCTCACCCCCTAGAGCATGATTAGCCTTAAGCATTTCTAAAGAACTTATGGCTCTAGCAACAGACGAATGCTTAACATAGCAATTCTTGAAATAAATTTGCTGCTCTAATTTTTCATTACTAATTAACATACTCATGAGTACGGCTCTAAATCATCAGAAATTCTTTTCCATTCTTCGTCATTTGGATTCACACCACTGTGTGACTTACTTTCTTCCTCAATATTAACTATTTCCTTACTAGCAAAGCCATCCATGATAGAGCTGGGGTTCTCACTTGATATTCCAAAATAAGCTGCCGCCTTTTTAGTTCCTTTAATTTTTTTCTTTGAAGCGGACACTTCCTCTGCAATCTCGCTCACTCTATCGTCAATCAATTTTTCGGCTTCAGCAACACCTAAATAATCAGTTTTTGAGTTTATGAAATTACGTCGTAATTTACGCCTTACTTTTAGCTGAAAAATACTCAGCCCATCATATAAGCAATCTGGATCAACAGCTGTAACCTTGATATACTCTTTTCTTTCTACCAAATAAACATATATGTAAGAGACATCCTCTGGATCTCTCTTAATAACAACCTTCACTACTTTGCTACCAGGTGGCGGTGGTGTAACCTTGCGATACTCCACTAACTCTTCATTAGTATAATCAATCCCATCAATGCTTATTCCTCCTTTTCTCAGGATGCGCGACTCAGTAGGAAAAGCTTCAATTTTAAAAATTTTTTCTTCAAAACCACTATACAGAGGAGGAGGATATTTTTTACAACCCATTTCCCAAGACAAAGCAGGAATTCTTGTCATTCTGCTATTGGGAGACTGATTATAAATATCTACGACCCAAACATGCATTAGCTCAATGAAATATGAGAAAGGGAGAACTGCATCTTTTTCAGGTTTATAACCAGATAGCTCTTGTGCATTAGAAAAAGTAGTGCCCGGTATTTCTTTTACAAATTTAGAGTTATAAATTGCAAATAGCCTTTCAACTAAAGGTTTTTTCCAAGGCTTACCTACAGGATTAAACTCAATATTTATACCAACTGAAGCACAGAAATACTCTAAATTACTTGACCAGAACTCAGCTCCATTATCCACAACTAGCGTTTCAATTTTACCTTGACAAGGCCAATCTTTTTTGATCATCTGATATTTCTCAATAACACCCTCTTTATTTAAACAAGCATTCATTATGCCGCTTCTTACTGAGTTATAACTTGGCTCCTGAAAGCTAAGATAAAAACCAATTATACACCTACTAAGGCAGTCTATTAAGATTGTTAAATATGGCCTTCCGATAGGTATGAGCAATGTATCATCTAATAAAATTAAGTCTAAGGGTGTATGATCAATCTCAACGCGTTCCATCACGCGCTCTGGCGAGGAAAACTTATTCACAATACGATAATTTTTATCGGCTTCTGCTTTACCAAAACGCCCAACTTCTACTTCGTAGGGAGACATTTTCTTTACACGTTTGTAAAATGCAGATTTTGTTATAGGCTCAATAATATTATCAGGGTGCGCCCTATTATATAATAGTATATTGTTAAAATAATGGTAATAAGCGGTAGACACATGTGGCCTCTCTCTTTTGAGAAATTTTTCTTCCACAGCTCTTTTATAAAAATCCGCATCATCTTTTTTTGAATTGCCAGGGCTTTTCATTAACCCTTTCGCAGACACTAATGATTTCAGCCCAATGTCTTGATCATAACTCTTATGCCACCGTGCTACACTCCGATAGGATGGCTTTTTTTCAATATAACCTTTCTCAAATAGGGAATTGATGATTGGCTCAATATTCTTTTTAGTCCAACCACCTTGAAGTCGCTCTCCAACTAGCATAATAACTTTATATTTGTAATAAGCTTCCTCTTGCAACTTGTTGCTCAACGAGTCAAATGAAATATAAGAAAGATGCTCAGAAGCAGTCATATATTGCGCATCTACAAATGCGGAAGCTTTCCAATTTTGGAAGTCCGGAAATTCATCATTAAAAAAATCAATACTCATGGCTCGCTCCAACCCAAAAAAGGATTCATATCCAAAAATTTCTTCAATATTTATGAAAACCTTTCCCGAAGCGACTAACCACATAACATCAACTAAGATTTCAGATGAGTCAGCACCACTCAGTTCAGAAATATCGGCAATAGTTAAACCCTGAAATTTTCTTATCCATTCGTAAATTTTTTTACGAGATACCACTTCAGTGTAAAGCCCTGCATATCGGTTAATTAACTTCAGATTTTTTAGTTTTGGCATTGAACTAATTTGACGATCAGTGACTAGAATTAGCTCTTTGCCAAGCATTTCAACCGCCTTTTTTTTAGCGGTAAAACGCTGGATGAAATCATGTTTCAAAGCTTCTGGAGGTGGCTTTATTTCAACAAACACCTTCTTGCCTGAGTGGCAGAAAAGCTCAAAGTCGGGTGTGTAAGAGCAAGTCCTGTCTTCAAATTGATAATAAAAGCCTTCTGGCTGAGCAATGAAGGACCTTACCTCGTTGGCATATTCAAAATGAAAGCAGGCATTAAATTCGAGGGAGGACTCAACAGTCTGGACATTGCCATTCTTGTGACTGGCAAATTTATAGATGTGCTTGATAGGGGAAGGACGCAAGGTACGGGTATACATGGCAGTACACCTATTTTTGTTTTATTACTACAAAAGTAGGTTATGCCAACAGAAAAGGCAAAATATGACAGCAGCAGGACATTTTGTGCCATTTTGAAGGAGAAACGACAGAAATGGAGGCGGCCCCAAAAGCCACATCCCGGCACACGCAGCCACCGCTACCGTTGCTCCCTTCCGGGCCTGGCGGGGTTTGCAGTTTAGCGTTGCGGGAGGACCTAAGGGGCCACCATTGCAATGCATAAATCAGAATACGCATTAGTGCTGATTGGTGGCTACGCCCTGATTTGAACAGGGGACCCCATCATTATGAGTGATGTGCTCTAACCAGCTGAGCTACGTAGCCATTCCGACATCAGCGGGTGCAGAGTATGCCTATATTAGAGACAAAAGGCAAGCCAAAACGGCCTGCCTTTTGCTTTGGTCACATGCGTGCTTATAGTGCGGCCTTAACGGCGGGCAGTGCTTCATCGCCGTCGCGGGTTGTTACGCCTTCTAACCACGTATCAAGCACCTCGGTATTTTCATTGAGATAGGCACGTGCTGCAGCTCGCGGCTCTACCCCATCGTCCATAATCGCGCTCATCAGCTGGTTTTCCATTTCCAACGTAAACGTCATATTGCGTAGCAACGCACCTACATTCGGGCACTCTTCAACAAAACCTGCGCGGGTATTGGTGTATACCGTTGCGCCCCCCAAGTCAGGGCCGAAATAGTCATCGGCGTCGGTTAGGTACGCTATGTCAAAGTTTGTATTCATGGGATGTGGCGCCCACCCCAAAAACACCATCCACTCTTCATTAGGCACACGTGAACGAAGCTCTGCCAGCATCCCCGCTTCGCTTGAGTCGACCACTTGCCAGTTACCCAAACCATAAGCATCGTCGTCGATCATTTGCTCAATCAGTTCATTCCCATCATTGCCAGCCTCAATGCCGTGCAAGCGGTGTTCAAACTGGTCGGCGTGCTCCGCTAAATCCTTAACCGAGGTTACGCCAGCATCGTAAACATACTGGGGAACCGCCAGGGTATATTTTGCCCCTTCAAGATTTGCCACTAGGCGCTCTACTTCGCCGCTTTCAATGTAAGGATCACTAATAGACGCCATAGAGGGCATCCAGTTACCTAGAAAGACGTCAAAATCATTATTTCGCATGCCCGCATAAGCAATGGGTACAGAGACAGTATCCACGCGAGGTTCGTAGCCCAACGCGTCCAATACTTCACTTGCCATTGCGGTGGTCGCGGTTATATCTGTCCAACCAACTTCTGCAAAGCGGACACTGCTGCACTCGTTAGCAGAGGCTACCGCGGGTAACCCTGCGGTAATTAGAAGGGCGGCAAGACCACGTGAGTAGTTCGGTTTTATCATTATCAATCCCCTTTCTAGTTTGTCATCACACTGCATTTAGCAAACTGCTTTTAGTACGCAGCCTCTGTTTAACACTCATTTTTATTGATTGAACGTTCAATAAAAAAATGTCATCATAACTAGATAATCATGCCTACCCCTGCTTTTCAAGGCTGGGAGTAACGGGCATTCAACGTCATTAGGAGATAGCTGTGCCTAAGGTGGGAATGGAACCAATACGCCGCCAGCAGTTAATTAAAGCCACAATGGCGGCCATTGATGAGGTTGGCCTTGCTGAGGCAACGGTGATGCGTATCGCCCGTCACGCAGGAGTCTCTGCGGGCATTATTAGCCATTACTTTGGCGGCAAGGATGGTCTACTCGAAGCCACCATGCGGCAAATTTTGACGGATCTCAGCGATGCTGTCGCAGCTCGTCGTCATGCGTTGGAAGATGACTCCCCTCGCGCCCACATTGGCGCCATCATCGAGGGTAACTTCGACCGCACCCAGGTTACCGGCCCAGCCGCTAAAACCTGGCTCGCCTTTTGGGCAAGCAGCATGCACAAGCCCATGCTTCAGCGCCTTCAATACGTCAACGACCGCCGTCTCTACGCGAACTTATGCCATCAGTTTCAGCGCGTTATGCCCCGCCCTGACGCCCGAAATGCGGCAAGAGGATTAGCCGCCATGATTGATGGTTTGTGGCTTCGTGGCGCGCTTACTCCAGATGGTCTTGACGCTGCAGAAGCGCGCCACCTTGCGCACACCTATCTCAATCAGTTGCTCACACACCACGGATGCTTAGAAGAAGCTACCGCTACTAATATTCGCTAAGGAGACCAGCATGGCCACTAAAGACGTACAGCCCCTTTATATTGATGGTCGCCCGGTAGACGCCACCTCCGGCGAAACATTTACCGTTACCAATCCTTTTGATGGCAGCTTGCTCGCTACCATCGGACAAGCAAGTCAAGCGGATGTTGATGCCGCCGTTTCTGCCGCTCAAAAAGGCCAGCGCGAGTGGGCTGCCATGAGCGGCATGCAGCGCTCACGCATCCTGCTGCGTGCCGTGGCGCTACTGCGTGAACGCAACGATGCGTTAGCTGAGCTGGAAACCCACAATACCGGCAAGCCGATCAGTGAAACGGCAAGCGTGGATATCGTGACCGGCGCAGACGCGCTTGAATACTACGCTGGCTTGGCACCCGCCATTGAAGGCAGCCAAATCCCCCTGCGCGACAGCTCATTCGTATATACCCGTCGTGAACCGCTAGGCGTGATTGGTGCGATTGGCGCTTGGAACTACCCCATCCAAATCGCCTGTTGGAAAGCCGCTCCTGCACTGGCCGCCGGTAACGCAGTAGTGTTTAAGCCTAGCGAAGTTACCCCGCTAACGGTGATGAAACTGGCCGAGATTTTCACCGAAGCTGGCTTGCCCAACGGCGTGTTTAACGTGGTTCAGGGCGACGGCCGCGTGGGCGCTATGCTCACAGAGCACCCTGGCATCGCAAAAGTATCATTTACCGGCGAAGTGGCCACCGGCAAAAAGGTGATGGCGGCTGCCGGCGGCTCCACGCTAAAAGATGTCACTATGGAACTGGGCGGCAAATCACCGCTGATCGTATTTGCCGACGCCGATCTTGATCGCGCCGCCGATGCCGCCATGATGGCCAACTTTTACTCCAGCGGCCAAATCTGCACCAACGGCACGCGGGTATTCGTTGAGCACAGTATAAAAGATGCCTTTGAAGCCAAGCTGGTAGAGCGCGTCAAGCGCATTAAGGCAGGCGACCCAATGGACCCCACCGTCAACTTCGGCCCACTAGTCAGTTTTGAGCATCAGGAAAAAGTACTCTCCTACATAGCGCTCGGCAAAGCACAAGGTGCGCGAGTACTGGCCGGTGGCGAAACATGGAACAGCGGCGAATGGGCGAAAGGCGCTTGGGCAGCCCCCACTATCTTCACTGACTGCACCGATGAGATGCGCGTCGTCAAAGAAGAGATCTTTGGCCCGGTGATGTCCGTGCTTGCGTTTGATGACGAAGACGAAGTGATCCGCCGCGCCAACGACACCAAGTACGGTTTGGCCGCAGGCGTTTTTAGCGAAAGTCTAAACCGCGCTCACCGCGTCATTCACCAGCTAGAAGCCGGTATTTGCTGGATTAACACCTGGGGCGAGTCCCCCTCCGAGATGCCGGTAGGCGGCTATAAGGAGTCTGGCATTGGGCGTGAAAACGGCGTCGAGACGCTTAATCACTATACGCAAACCAAGTCCGTGCAGATCGAGATGGGCCCGTTTGAGTCGGTGTTTTAAGGAGTGCTCATGTCTCAACCACGTGAATTTGATTACATCATTATTGGGGCAGGCTCGGCGGGCAACGTACTCGCTACCCGTCTGACCGAAGATAGCGACGTTAGTGTTTTGTTGCTCGAAGCTGGTGGCCCTGATTATCGTTTCGATTTTCGTACCCAAATGCCGGCGGCCCTGGCCTATCCACTACAGGGCAAACGCTACAATTGGGCGTTTGAAACCGATCCCGAACCGTATATGGATGGCCGCCGGATGGAGTGTGGGCGCGGTAAGGGCCTAGGCGGGTCCTCGCTCATCAACGGTATGTGCTACATCCGCGGCAACGCACTGGACTACGATAACTGGGCCAAACAACCCGGCCTTGAAGAGTGGGACTACCTTAGCTGTCTGCCCTACTTTAAAAAGTGCGAAACCCGCGACATCGGCCCGAATGACTACCACGGCGGCGACGGCCCGGTTAGCATCACTACACCAAAAGCGAATAACAACCCGCTTTACCGCACCTTTATCGAAGCCTGTAAGCAGGCAGGCTACCCAGAAACTGAAGATGTTAACGGCTACCAGCAAGAGGGCTTTGGCCCAATGGACCGCTTCGTCACACCTAAAGGCCGACGCGCGTCTACCGCCCGAGGTTACTTGGATACCGCCAAGCAGCGCAGCAACTTAACCATAGAAACCCACGCGGTGACCGATGTTATTGAGTTCGAGGGGAAGCGCGCTGTGGGTGTTCGCTATGAGCAAAAAGGCCAGGTACACCACGCCCGAGCCCTCCGAGAAGTACTGCTGTGCGGCGGCGCGATTGCCTCACCACAGATTCTCCAACGCTCAGGCGTGGGTAACCCAGGGTGGCTTGAAGAGTTAGGCATTTCGGTCGTTCATGAACTACCCGGGGTTGGCGAAAATCTCCAAGACCACCTGGAGATGTACATTCAGTACGAATGCGAAGAACCGATCTCACTCTACCCGGCGCTGAAATGGTATAACCAGCCAAAAATCGGCGCTGAGTGGCTATTTAAAGGCACCGGCATTGGCGCCAGCAATCAGTTCGAATCCTGTGGCTTTATCCGTAGCCGCGATGAAGAAGAGTGGCCGAACCTGCAGTACCACTTTCTGCCCATCGCGATTAGTTACAACGGCAAAAGTGCGGTGCAGGCTCACGGCTTTCAGGCCCACGTGGGTTCTATGCGCTCCGAAAGCCGCGGGCGGATTCGCCTTACCTCGAAAGATCCACATGCCGCGCCTAGCATTCTGTTTAATTACATGGCCAAAGAGAAAGATTGGCAAGAGTTCCGGGATGCCATTCGCATCACACGTGAAATCATCGCTCAGCCAGCCTTTGATAAGTACCGTGGCCGTGAAATCGCCCCCGGGCCTGACGTGCAGTCGGATGAACAGCTTGATGCTTTCGTGAAACAGCATGCCGAAACCGCTTATCACCCCTGCGGTAGCTGCCGAATGGGCGAGGACGCGATGGCCGTCACAGATAGCCAAGGCCGCGTACATGGTCTTGAGGGATTGCGGGTGGTCGATGCATCGCTTTTCCCGGTAATCCCTACCGGCAATCTAAACGCGCCGACGATTATGCTGGCAGAAAAAATTGCCGACCGCATTCGAGGTCGCGCCCCCCTGCCTCGCGCTAACGTAGATTACTATGTTGCTAACGGAGCGCCCGCAAAACACCACTGAACTTCACTTTGCAATTATGACTCAAACGCCACAGCGTAACCCTGTGGCGTTTTTTTATGCCTTGTACTCAGCGCAGAGAACATCCCCCTCACCAATACGCTACAGTAGTGATTACACGCAGGGTGAAGCCCCGCGATTGGGAAGAAGGATTGGTAGGCGCCAAAAACCGTCACAGGAATAGTTCAATCAACTAGCGAAAGACAGCCTATAGCAAGCGAAAGGCTTGCACTGAATAGCGAGAGTCTGCCAAAATTCAAACATTCGTTTAAATGCACTACCCGCTAACAAAACACGAATTAACAACCCACGGAGAGGTTATATGCTAACCCTACTGCTTATTGTGCTCGCCATTGTCGGCTTGCTCATTGTAATGCGTCGGGAGGCGGGTGCTACCCCTGCGCTCGCGGTCCTCGGTGTTCTCGGGCTTGTCGGCGTGTTATTCGGCGCCCCCATTATCGGTGTGTTATTGCTGATCGGCGCAGCCGTAGTTGCGGCTGCAGGCCTACCTGCCCTGCGCAGCAAATGGCTAACGCCACGCCTTTTTGCCGTCTTTAAAAAGGTAGCGCCCAAAGTGTCCGCTACCGAACGCACCGCGCTGGAAGCGGGCAGTGTCTCCTGGGACGGTGAGCTCTTCTCGGGCAAACCCCAGTGGAACAAGCTGCTTGACTTTAAAGATGAGGGCCTGCGTGAAGACGAGCAAGCGTTTATCGACAATCAGTGTGCAAAAGCCGCTGGCATGTGTAACGCCTGGGATATCGCGAAAGAGCGCGCCGACCTGCCCCAAGAACTTTGGGATTTCCTGAAGAAAGAGGGCTTCTTCGGAATGATTATTCCGAAAGAGTACGGCGGCTTAGGCTTTTCTGCTAAAGCGCAGTCCACGGTGCTACAGAAGCTTTCCGCCAACGAGACCCTAATGGTCACCGTGGGCGTGCCCAACTCGCTCGGCCCAGGTGAGTTGCTGCTGAAGTACGGCACTCAAGAACAGAAAGACCACTACCTGCCTCGCCTGGCCGATGGCCGCGAAATCCCTTGCTTTGGTTTAACAGGCCCGCGTGCTGGTTCTGATGCTACCTCGCTACCGGATACCGGTGTGGTCTGCAAACAGATGGTTAACGGCGAAGAAGTCGTCGGCGTTCGCCTCAACTTTGAAAAACGCTGGATTACCCTGGCGCCTATCGCCACTGTCGTTGGACTTGCTTTCCGCCTTTTCGACCCGGAAAAGCTGCTGGGCGACGAAGAAGACCGTGGCATTACCCTAGCGCTGATTCCTCGTGATACCGACGGCATGGACATTGGTCGTCGTCACCATCCTATCGGCAGTCCGTTTATGAACGGCCCGATCAAGGGTAACGACGTCTTTGTGCCGCTGGACACCATTATCGGCGGCCCAGACATGATTGGCCAAGGCTGGCGGATGCTGGTTGAGTGCCTCTCCATTGGCCGCTGCATTACCCTGCCCTCCGGCGCTACCGGTACTGCCCGCTATGCACTTGGCTGGAGCGGTGGTTTCACCCGCGTTCGCCGTCAGTTCAACGTTCCGGTGGCAGAGATGGAAGGCGTTCAGGAGCCCTTAGCACGTATGGCATCCTTGGCTTATATCTCTGCGGCGACGGTTTACCAAACCGCTAACCTGATTGACCATGGCGAGAAGCCTGCCGTGCCGTCAGCGATTTTGAAAAGCCAGCTGACTGAATTCCAACGCGTGCTGCTAAGCGATGCGATGGATGTCCATGGTGGCAAAGCGGTAACCCTTGGCCCGCGCAACTACCTGGGCATTGGCTACAGCGCTAACCCGGTAGCGATTACCGTTGAAGGCGCCAACATTATGACCCGCAACCTGATGATCTTTGGTCAGGGCGCCATTCGCTGCCACCCTTACGTCCTTGACGAGCTAGCGGCGAAAGATGCCAACGATATCAAGGCGTTTGATAAAGCCTTCTTTGGCCATGCGGGTCTAATCTTTGGTAATGCGGCGCGCGCCTTTACCTTAGGGCTTGGCCTAGGCAAATCCAGTGTGCCTTTTGATGGCCCTGCGGCTATTTATGCCCAGGATATTGCACGCCTATCTGCTGGTTTTGGCCTATGTGCCGACGCGGCCATGGCTAGCCTCGGCTCTGAGCTTAAAAAGCGCGAAATGCTCTCTGCTCGCCTAGGTGACGTGCTCTCTAACCTTTACCTGGCATCCATGGTGCTTAAGCAGTGGCAAGCAGGCGATAAAGTAGAAGGCGAAGAAGCCCTTCTGCATTACAGCTGCCGCTTCTTGCTACACCGCGCCGAGCAGGCCTTTGTTGAAATTTTTGACAACTTGCCCAATCGAGCGCTAGGTAAAGTGCTTAACGCTGTCACAATGCCCACTGGCCGTCGTTGGGATAAACCTAGTGACGACCTTGCACGGGACATAGCCCAGCGCGTCTCAAGCCATAGCGCCCTGCGCACCAAGCTACTTGCCAATACATGGGATCAGGATGACGGTACAGAGCGCAATCCGCTTGCCCGTTACAATGCCCTACTGGCTGAGTACGAGCGCGCAGAGAAAATCTACCGCACTGTTAACAAAGCGTACGCCAAAGGCGAGCTGCCGCAGACGGCACTTCACCCAGAAGCGCGAGTGGAAGCGGGCCTAGAGAAAGGGCTAATCAGCGAAGAAGATGCCCAGTTTATGCGCACCTTTGAAGCAGAAGTACTTGAAATGTTAACGGTAGACGACTTCGCCTACGATGCGTTTGCTACGGATAAATCAACCCTGATTGACCACAACGCAACGCCGGCAGCCAAGGCTACAGGCGAGGAAATGAGCGTTAAATAATCCATTCGCCTGCCCTCTAACCGGCCCTCCATTGGGGCCGGTTTTTTTGTGCCCTGCTTTTCTTGACGCTTTCTAAAGCGAAAACTTCTCGCTCATCTCCTTCGCCAAACTCTCGCAGCAACCGCTCCCTCTTCTTTTCTAACGTTAGCATGGCCTTAGACATAAGTTCAAAGGCCCAAATACGGGTATAAAATGCGTTGCAAGTTCGAAAATGATCAGCTAGCCTTTCGTTATTGAAAATCCCTGTGCGGAAACTGAGCAATCTAGTGCAGATTCCAACACCATAGCCACCATCACGCTCATCAAGCAATAACGATTTTCAGTAGCATTTTTCCAATAACAATGACGCTAGCGAGATCGGCATGTCCTTATATTTGCAGCATATTGACCACGTCGTTGGCGGGGTTACCCATATCAGCAGGATGGAACTTGAGTTAGAGCCGGGGTCGTTTAACGTGCTACTCGGGCGAACTCTGGCGGGCAAAACCACGCTAATGCGCCTAATGGCAGGTTTGGAACAGCCCTCCCAAGGAAAAATCTTCATGGCTGGCAAGGACGTTACTGGCGTTTCCGTACGAAAGCGCAACGTCTCTATGGTTTACCAGCAGTTCATCAACTACCCCAGCCTGACCGTGCGCGACAACATAGCCTCTCCCCTGAAGCTTGCCCACACCCCTAAAAAAGAGATTGAGCATCGCGTCGGTAAGATTGCTGAAATGCTTCGCATAGCGCACCTGCTGGATAGGTACCCACAGGAGCTATCCGGCGGGCAGCAGCAACGTACTGCAATGGGCCGCGCCCTGGTAAAAGAAGCTGACCTCATCTTATTCGATGAACCGCTTGTCAACCTTGACTATAAGCTTAGAGAAGAGCTTCGCGACGAGCTGCGTGAACTGTTTAAAGAGCGCAACTGTATTGCGGTTTATGCCACCACAGAGCCTAACGAAGCGCTAGCATTGGGGGGCAATACCGCAGTGCTTCATGAAGGTAAGCTTCTCCAGTACGGCCCTACCGACCAGGTTTATCGCCAGCCTAACAGCCGTTATAGCGCTGAAATGTTCTCAGAACCGCCTATTAATATTGTACCTGGAACCCTAAGCACTGCGGCTATCTCCTTTGACCCCTCTTTAAGCTTTCCCTGTGACGATGGCTTACAAAGCCTATCGAATGGCACCTATGATTTTGGGATACGCGCCTCGCATATCACCCTGTCACCCACATCGCCTAGCGATATAGAGCTGCCGGTGAATGTTGACGTCGCTGAAATAAGTGGATCTGAAACCTTTTTACATGTCAGCCATGAGCGTTTTCCGCTCGTGCTTCATCTAACTGGCATTCACGAATTTCACGTCAACACACCTATCAAGGTTTACTTCTCCAGTCGTCAGCTTTACGCCTTCGATAAACAGGGCAGCACAGTGCACGTGCCCGCAGGCCAAGGAGGCACTGTCAATGGCTGAAATTACGCTTAAGGGACTTGCCCATAGTTACAGTAAAACCCCGACGGGAAGTGACGATTATGCGATCCGCCAAATGGATCACGTCTGGCATCAAGGCGGTGCTTATGCATTGCTTGGCCCCTCTGGCTGCGGCAAGTCAACGCTACTAAATATTATCTCTGGGCTGTTAGAGCCTTCAGAAGGTGATGTGCTATTCGATGGGCAGCGGGTTAACGAACTTCCTCCCGAAGAGCGCAATATTGCTCAGGTATTTCAGTTCCCTGTTATCTACGACACCATGACGGTGTATGACAACCTGGCGTTTCCGCTTCGCAACATGAATATCCCTGAATATCGGCTCGATCCCAAAGTACGCGAAGTGGCCGATATCCTAGACCTCACGCCACTGCTCTCGCGGAAAGCCAAAAACCTCACTGCCGATGAGAAGCAAAAAGTCTCCATGGGCCGCGGGCTGGTGCGCGACGACGTCTCGGCCATCCTGTTTGACGAACCGCTGACGGTGATCGACCCGCAGCTCAAATGGAAGCTACGCCGCAAGCTCAAAGAGATTCACGAGCGCTTCAATATCACCATGATCTATGTCACCCACGACCAGCTGGAGGCGTCCACCTTCGCCGACAAAATTGCGGTCATGTACGATGGCCAGGTGGTGCAGTTCGGGACGCCCCGGGAACTCTTTGAAAAACCGGCACATACCTTTGTAGGCTACTTTATTGGTAGCCCGGGTATGAATTTCATGAGCGTCGCCCACCAAGAGGGCAAAGTGATGTTTGGCGAGCGGGCGTTACCTGTGAGCGAAGCCATACACCGTAGCGTCGCGACCGCTAGCTCCAGCAATATCAAGCTCGGCATTCGCCCGGAGTTTATTACGGTCAGCAACTCCCCAGAGACTGGCAGCGTACCTATCGAGGTCGTCAATCTACAAGATTTAGGCACCTATTCGCTGTTGAGCTTCACCCTGAACGATCAACTCTTCAAGGCACGTCTACCTGAAGGGCACGCCCCAATAATAGGTGATGCTGCCTATGCCGTGTTTTCTGATCAACACATCGCTCTCTATATCGACGAATATCTAGTGGAGATCGGCCATGAATAACAAAGTGCAAAATAACCGTGCATGGCTTTTGGTTCTTCCCATGCTGGTTCTCGTAGCATTCTCCGCCCTTATTCCGCTAATGACGGTCGTTAATTACTCGGTGCAAGACGTACTAGGCCCCAATGCACGCTTCTTTACCGGCACGGAGTGGTTTGAAAGCATTTTAAACGACTCAGCGCTTCGTGCGGCCTTTCTTCGTCAAATCCTTTTTTCGCTGACCATTTTGGCTATTCAGGTTCCCTTGGGTATCGGCATTGCCCTCATTATGCCCAAGCGCGGCTGGCAAGCATCAGCAGTACTGATCTTAATCACCCTGCCGCTGCTAATACCCTGGAACGTTGTAGGCAGCATTTGGCAAATTTTCACAAGGGGCGACATTGGCCTAATGGGATGGGGCCTGAGGGAGATTGGCATCAATTACAACATTACCCGCAATGCAGGTGATGCTTGGGCCACGATTATCTTGATGGATGTTTGGCACTGGACGCCGCTCGTCGCCATGCTTTGCTATAGCGGCCTGCGCTCAATCCCTGAAGCTTACTACCAAGCCGCGCGCATCGATCGCGCTTCAAAATGGGCGGTATTCCGTTATATCCAGCTCCCCAAGCTTACCAACGTGCTGGTCATTGCGGTGCTGTTACGTTTTATGCACTCGTTCATGATTTACGCCGAGCCCTTCGTACTTACCGGCGGTGGCCCGGGTAGTTCAACCACTTTCTTAAGCCAATCGCTGGCCACAATGGCCATCGGCCAACAAGACTTAGGCCCTTCTGCGGCATTCTCCATTATCTATTTCTTGGTCATTTTGCTGGTGAGCTGGGTGTTCTACACCACCATCATGCACATGCAAAAAGATAAGAACCCGCACGGGGGAGCATGATATGTACCATCTCGAAAATTCTCAGCAAGGTGAAAAGTACAACACCATTTTCAGCAAGACGACCCCCGCTCAGCGCCGTCGTCGGAATGCACGCAGCCGGTGGCGTTCGCGGGTGCTGTTAGGCCTGTATCTTTTCCTGATGATTCTGCCAATTTATTGGCTAATCAATATGTCGCTCCAGACGAATAGCGAAATTTTGGGTTCCATGACACTGTGGCCCCAAAACCTGACGTTTGATAACTATATTGGCATTTTCACTAACTCAAGCTGGTACATGGGCTACGTCAATTCGATGCTGTACGTTGCCATGAATATGCTGATCACTATTTGTGTCGCACTCCCGGCGGCTTATGCGTTTAGTCGTTACCGTTTTATCGGCGACAAGCATCTATTTTTCTGGCTACTCACTAACCTGATGGCGCCACCTGCGGTGTTTCTGCTGCCCTACTTCCAGCTCTACTATTCGGTGGGCCTGTTTGATACCCACATTGCCGTAGCGCTAGCCCACTGCCTGTTTAATATCCCGCTGGCTATTTGGATTTTAGAGGGCTTTATGAGCAGCGTGCCGAAAGAGATTGACGAAACGGCCTATATAGACGGTTACAGCTTTCCGCGCTTCTTTATCAAAATTTTTATACCCATGATCCGCTCTGGCATCGGCGTCACACTGTTCTTCCTGTTTATGTTCTCTTGGGTAGAGCTACTGCTGGCGAGAACATTGACCGCTACTAGCGCTCAGCCAATTGGCATGATTATGACCCGCACCTCAACCGCATCAGGCATTGATTGGGGAACGCTGGCAGCCGCTGGAGTGCTCACCATTGTGCCGGGTATTTTGGTGGTCTATTTCGTTCGTAACCATATTGCTAAGGGCTTTGCCCTCGGCCGTACCTAAGGAGGCGTTGCTATGACGTGGATGGTATGGACAACTCCAACAGCTCTGTTCTTTTCATCAATTGCCGCCATGCTAGCCGGTATGACGCTATGGGAAATTTTATCGCCCACGATTGAGCGAAAAGGTTTTTTACCCATTAGCACTACCCGTGGTGACCGGCTATTTATTGGCTTGCTATCGGCTGCCTTTATTCACCTAGGAGTTATCGGTTTTACAACGCTCTCTATCTGGATTGCACTAGCACTATCAGCGGTATGGCTGCTGGTGTTAATGCGCTGGGGCTAATGCAACAAAGCGCCTCCAGCGTTACGGAAGTATCAAGGATGGTCTCAACACCAAGGAAGAACACAACAAAACGAGGTCCACATGCGTAACATACCTTTCCAACTCACCACCCTCGCCGCTGGCTTTATGCTTGCATCGGGGACGCTGTTAGCCGACAACCATGACGCACGGGCAATTGCTGAGCGTCTGGTAGACGAGCATTTTCAAAACTCCACGCTAAGTCGTGAAGAGCAAATTGAAGAGCTTCTCTGGTTTGCTCAAGCGGCCGAACCCTTTCGGGGTATGAACATTCAAACGGTAGCCGAAGGCTTAACCACCCACGTCTATGAAAGTGAAGTATTGGCGGAAGCTTTTAGCGAGCTGACCGGTATTAACCTCACCCATAACATCATCGGCGAAGGTGACTTGGTCGATACGATGCAGAACCAGATGCAGTCCGGTAACAGTATCTACGATGGCTATATTAACGACTCTGATTCTATCGGCACCCATATTCGCTATGGCACCACCATCAACTTGTCTGAAGCAATGCAGAATGAGTGGGCTGACCTTACGCTTCCCACGCTAGACCTAGATGACTTCATCGGCCTGCAATACACCACAGGCCCCGATGGCAGTATCTATCAGCTGCCTGCTCAGCAGTTCGCCAACCTCTACTGGTTCCGCTATGACTGGTTCCAGCGTGAAGACCTGCAAGAGCAGTTTCGGGAGATTTACGGCTACGACTTAGGCGTACCCACCAACTGGACCGCGTATGAAGATATCGCCGAGTTCTTTACCGTGCATGTAGGCGAGATTGATGGAACCCGAGTTTATGGGCACATGGACTATGGCCGCCGCGACCCCTCGCTGGGCTGGCGATTCCATGATTCGTGGCTCTCCATGGCAGGTATGGGAAGTCCCGGCGTGCCTTTCGGTAACCCCGTCGATGATTGGGGCATCCGAGTTAACGAAGAGAGCCAGCCGGTCGGCGCCAGCGTAAGCCGTGGTGGTGCCACGAACTCACCAGCGTCGGTTTTCGCAATGCAAAAAGCCGTGGATTGGCTACGTGACTTTGCGCCACCAGAAGCACAAGGCATGACCTTTGGTGAAGCTGGCCCGGTACCGGCACAGGGTCATATCGCTCAGCAGATCTTTTGGTACACAGCCTTCACTGCGGATATGACCGACCCATCGGTTGCCGTCACCGACGATGAAGGCAACCCGCTGTGGCGCATGGCCCCTTCCCCCACCGGCCCCTACTGGGAAGAAGGCATGAAAGTGGGCTACCAGGACGTAGGGTCTTGGACCTTCTTTGACTCAACCCCCGAAGACCGCCGCAGCGCAGCATGGCTGTTTGCCCAGTTCACCGTAGCGAAAACAACGTCGCTTGAGAAACTGATGGCTGGCCTAACGCCGATTCGCGAGTCTGACATCTTCTCCGAGCAGATGACCGAAATGGCTCCCAAGCTGGGTGGTTTGGTGGAATTCTACCGCAGCCCGAACGAATCCAACTGGACGCCAACCGGCACCAACGTACCGGACTACCCACGCATGGCGCCGCTGTGGTGGCAAAATCTGGCACCGGTCATGAGTGGTGAGGTTACGCCCCAGGAAGGCTTGGATAAGCTCGCGGCTGATATGGATAACACCATGCACCGTCTTGCCCGTGCCAACGTCTTCGACAGCTACGCGCCGGTACTAAATGAAGAACGCGACCCTCAATACTGGCTTGACCAGGAGGGTTCTCCGAAACCTAAGCTCGACAATGAGATGCCTCAAGGCACCACCGTTCCTTATGATGAAATGATGGAAGCGTGGATGGAAGCAGGTACACGTTAATCCTTCCCAGGCGGGCTACGGCCCGCCTATTCCAGCGTTTCATCAGTGGCAAGCAGGCGTTTTGCCTACTCACATATTGAGACCGTAAACCCAGGGCTTTTTCTTTGTTAACTGGAACCGCTATGAAACTGCGTAATCGCAATATTGAGAAATTGCACACTGAAGAATTCGACGCGCTCATTATTGGCGGTGGCATCAACGGCGCTGCCACTGCTGCTGCCCTAGCAGGCAAAGGCGCTAAAGTTGCCCTTATTGATCGTGGTGATTTTGCAGGCAGTACCAGCATGCACTCCTCCAACTTAGTGTGGGGGGGGATTAAATACATGGAAAGCAAAGACTTTGCACTGGTACGCAAGCTATGTAAGAGCAGAAACCATCTGATTAAAAGCTACCCTTCGACCGTGCAGGAGATACGTTTTCTTACCACCATTACTAAAGGTTTTCGTCACTCCCCACGCTATTTGTGGGCGGGCACGTGGCTTTACTGGCTAATGGGCAATGGGTTTACAAAAATACCGCGCTTACTGTCGCCAAATAAAATCAAACAGGAAGAGCCCATCATTAATGTTGAAGGCTCAATTGGCGGGTTCGAGTACTCAGACGCATACCTCCACGACAATGATGCCCGCTTTGTTTTTAACTTTGTTCGTCATGCTCTTGATTATGGTGCTACAGCCGCGAACTATGTGGAGTCACTGGGAGCCGAACGCGAAGGTGATTGGTGGCTGACTAAGGCGCGTAATGTAATGGATGGCAGCACCTTTACCATCCGCGCCAAAGTGCTTATTAACGCTGCTGGCCCGTGGGTAGACCAGCACAATGCATTAACCGGTCAAAAAACAACCCACCAGCACATGTACTCCAAAGGTATCCACTTAATTGTTCCGCAACTAACCCGTATCAAGCGAGTTTTGGCATTTTTTGCCAGTGATGGGCGGTTATTTTTTGTCATCCCCATGGGTAATCGAACGTGTATTGGCACCACTGACACTCACATGGAGCATCCAGAAGTCGATGTAACCGCAGACGACATTGCTTTTGTGCTTGAAAACATCAATACGCGCTTAACCCTCAAAAACCCTCTTACGGCCGATGATATTATTTCTACCCGGTGCGGCGTGCGTCCGCTGGCCATTAAAGCTGACCAGGGTAGTGATCGTGATTTTTTACAACTCTCTCGTAAGCATGTTATCGATACCAACACCGAGAGCGCGCATATCAGTATTTTTGGCGGCAAGCTTACCGACTGCCTCAACGTCGGCGATGAGATTGCCGACGACGTAGCGAGGCTAGGCGTTACGCTCAGCGACCCGAACTTTCAGTGGTATGGTGAGCCCCCCCTCCCCGTCAAGCAACAGTTTATGGATCAAGCGGCACGCATGAATCTTGATGCCATGACCGCTGACAGCTCCTCTGAGCCACTCTCTTCTCGCTTGTGGCGACGCTATGCTGAAAAGGCCATGGGAATGCTTGAGGAAATCCGTCAAGACCCCTCTGAAGCCGATATTCTTATCGAAGGTACGGAGTACATACGCTGTGAGCTAGCGCATGCAAGGGATCACGAAATGATTACCCAGCTCGAAGACTTCTTACGTCGGAGAGCAAAAGTCTCTTTGGTCGTTCAACACGAGCAACTACGCCAATCAAAAGGGCTGAAAGAAGCTTGCAAAGTACTGTTTGGCGAAGAGGCAGAGGAGCGTTTTAACACGTATTTTGAACAGAATAGAGATACATCTCAACCGCCTCAGACAACTATCGAAGGTCAATAACTTTGAGTAAAAACGGTTCAAAATAAGACTGCAGGCAATAAATAAAGAACAAAGGAAAGAATTATTGAAAACCCCAGGCGCGAAATTATTTTAATGCCCCATGGGCAGTCTTTATTACTAACCAACGCTTTTATAGATTAAATCAAGTGGCTAAACAATTAGCGCTCGCTTGTTTCTCTTCGCTTTTCTTGGTTTTCTAAAAAAATGCCCCCTCACGTGTGAGGGGGCAATAATCATTGCGAGATAATAGTGATGCAAGCTAATGGCAGCACTACTCCTCGTTTTCTACGAGCAGTTGAGAGTCGCCCGCTAACACTTCATCCCACGCTTCTTCTAAGGTGTAACCTAGACGGCTATCGATGGTATCGATAACTTCAACAGCGTGTTGGAGCGACTCGCGATTGCCCTTCAGCGCGAGAACTAGCTTAGCTAAGTCCTGCTTGCTGAATGTACTAGCGATACGGTCGGCTTGTTGGCTCAATTCGGTGCAGTTCATGGTCAATCCCTCATGGTATGGTCAGCCGCTGCTTGTAGGTCGTAAAACTCGTTTACTGAAGAAAACAAAGCAGCCATCTTAATTAACGACGATTGGTGACGTTGCTACGCATGCTGAGCCGGATAAGTGCTCAGTTCGGTAACTGCGATACGGTCACAAGCTTTGCAAGACCTTCGCCTTTGGCACCTGGGTACAACATAGTGCCTCGGTTGTAGCAAGGGATCAGTTGAGTCATACCGGGATAACGATACCCCTCCCTGATCCATGACTTCACTATGGTTCACGCAAGCGATACTCACAATGCGTCATTGGCAGCAGGAGCGGTTGTAGCTTGACTACATCATGGCGATGAAAGGAGGTTTGTTGATTGATACTTTCAAGAACGTTGCTAAACGACTGTTTTAAAACAAACAGGCTATTTTGATAAGCGGAGAAATTCGCCTTTAATTACCTATTAAAATATTAATTGCTTAAAACAAAGTTTGTCGACAATTTAAAAACGAGTGCATTTTACACCGAGCAGCTAATTTCACCATACGACCAAGGGTGATAACGCGCAAAACGGTGACAATAAAAACGCCGCTATTGCAAAAGCGGCGTTATCAAAGCACTGGTGATGTGCGCCCTAGAATGATCGCACACGCGATACCGCATCCTGCCACCCTTGATAAAGGTGCTCGCGCGTCGTCTCATCCATCATAGGTGTAAAACTTTTTTCGCAACGCCACAGCTGCTCTATCTCTTCTAAAGAGTCATACCACCCTAAGCGCAGTCCAGCCAAATAAGCAGCGCCTAGCGCAGTGGTTTCAAGGATAGTGGGCCTGTCTACTTGGACATTGAGCATGTCAGCTAAAAACTGCATCACCCAGCTATTTTTGACCATGCCACCGTCGACACGAAGGTTTTTCGGTGCCGCTTCCATGTCGTCATTCATGCAGTGCTGTAGGTCGCGGGTTTGATAGCAGACAGCCTGGAGACCGGCGGCGACAATCTCAGCGATGCCAGTGTCTCGGGTAAGTCCAAATATTGCCCCTCGGGCTTTTGGGTCCCAGTGGGGAGCGCCTAGCCCCGTAAAAGCAGGCACTAGGTATACACTGTGGCCACTTCGGGTTTCCCGCGCCAGGGCTTCTGTTTCCGAGGCGTCTGCAAAAAGATTTAAGCCGTCACGCAGCCACTGTACCGTAGCGCCTGCGACAAAAATGCTGCCCTCCATGGCGTAAGTCGGCTTGCCGTTTATCCGATACCCTATGGTTGTCAGCAGCCTATTCTGCGATAACGAGGCAGTAGCCCCCGTATTAACAATCATGAAACAGCCGGTACCGTAGGTGCTCTTCCCCATCCCCGGTTGAAAACAGGCTTGGCCAACCAAGGCGGCTTGCTGATCACCGGCAACGCCAGCAATAGGCAGCGCTTTGCCTAACCAAGAGGCCTCCAGGTTGCCAAAATCGTCGCTTGAGTCCTTCACTTCCGGCAGCATATTGGCGGGAACGTTATACAGCTTTAAAAGCGACTCATCCCACTGCTGGGTATGGATGTTAAACAGCGCTGTCCGCGAAGCGTTAGTCGCATCGGTCACGTGTTTACCACCGGTTAACCGCCATATAAGAAAGCTGTCTACCGTACCAAACGCCAATTCACCACGCTCAGCCCGCTCACGAGCGCCCTCTACATTATCCAGAATCCAAGCAAGCTTAGTGGCTGAGAAATAGGGGTCAATTAACAAGCCCGTCTTAGCCTGAACTTCCTCAGTGTGGCCTTGGTCGCGAAGCGCCTGACACAGCTCAGAAGTACGCCGATCTTGCCATACAATAGCGTTGTAGAGGGGCTTTCCTGTTTTACGATCCCAAACAATCGTCGTTTCACGCTGGTTGGTAATACCAACGCCGTCAACTTGCGAAGCGGTAATATTTGCCTTGACTAGCACCTCTTTACAAGTGGCGAGAACGGTCTCCCAGATGTCTTCCGGGTCATGTTCGATCCAGCCATCTTCAGGAAAATGTTGAGGGAACTCCTGCTGGGCGACAGCGGCAATTTGCCCCTGCCGATCAAACAGAATAGCGCGGGAGCTGGTCGTACCTTGGTCGATGGCGAGAATAAAAGAGGTCATATAACATTCGCTTTGTTGTAGGTTTCTTTCGCATTTATGTTTTTACTTTCGCTTTATTATCATTCAAGGCTACCCTAGCCTCCAAAAAGGTCAAGTGCGAACTTTCCACACAACCAGAAGGTTTGCATAGCAACGATGCAATATTTCGCACTATTCAATATCAGTGCTATGCAATATGCAGCGCTACGCCATGTTGTTTAAGCAGTTGCATAATCGTTTCAGGAGGGGCCCGGTCGGTAAACAGAGCATCTAACTGAGAAATATTACCCTGGCGAACAACAGGGTTACGACGGAACTTCGAGTAGTCAGCCGCTAAGTAAATGCGCCGCGAATTAGCAATAATAGCCTGGGCAACGCGTACTTCCTGGTAGTCAAACTCCAGCAGTGAACCATCTTCATCAATACCACTGATCCCGATAATGCCGTAATCCACCTTAAACTGGTTAATAAAGTCGATGGTTGCCTCGCCAATAATACCGCCATCCCGTGAGCGCACCTGACCACCGGCAATAATCACCGTGAAGTCTTCTTTATGCTGAAGAATCGCCGCCACGTTGAGGTTGTTGGTGATAATTTCTAAGCCCTGGTGCTCCAGCAACGCTTGGGCAATCATTTCATTGCTGGTGCCGATATTGATAAACAGCGAGGAGTGGTTAGGGATATGTTCTGCTAAACAGAGGGCAATGCGCTCTTTCTCTTCCAGGTGCAAGGTTTTACGCGTGCTATAGGCCGTATTGACAGTGCTTGACTCAATTCCCACTCCACCATGTACCCGCCGCACTCGGCCTTCGTCGGCAAGAGTATTCAAATCTCGGCGAATGGTCTGCGGGGTGACTGAAAAGTGGTCGGTGAGCTGTTCTATGCTCATATAGCCGTGCTGTCGAACGAGCTCGACAATGGCATCCTGGCGAAACTGTTGGTTCATAGGCCCGGCCTGTTAATTATTTGTTTATCTTTGCGCATAGTAGATTAGCAAAATTTTCGTCACTTATAACTGCCCCATAGAAGCTACATCAAAGCGGCCACACCCAAAGGATCATAGGTATCGCAACCGCCAGCACCACTAAAGAAAGAGGCAACCCCAATTTCCAGTAGTCACCAAATCGATACCCGCCGGGGCCAAGCACGAGGGTGTTCGACTGGTGGCCAATCGGGGTCAAAAACGCACAGGAAGCACTCACTGCGACAACCATCAAAAAAGGATCCATGGAGACATCAAAGCCGCTCGCTAAGCTTGCCGCTATGGGTGCCATTAATAGCGCGGCGGCAGCGTTGTTGACCACATTGGAAAGCAGCATGGAGATAATAAACAGACCCACCAATGAGACAATAATGGGCCATTCGACGCCAAACCTAAGCAGTGCATCGGCAATAATTTCAGCCCCACCGCTGGTCTCCAGTGCCTCACCCACGGGCAGCATTGCCGCTAGCAGCACAATCACCGGGCCATCAATGGCCTGGTAACCCTCTCGCAGCGGCAGTACACCGATGAGTAGCGAGATTAATGCCGCCGTACTCATCGCAACCGCTGCAGGCAGCAAATCAAACATCATGGCCATAATGGCTAATGCGAAGATACCTATCGACATCGCCAATTTGCGCGGCTGACCTAAGTGCAGCTCGCGGTTAGCCAAAGGGAGACAACCTAAGGTGGAGAGGCTTTCAGACATTTCATTTTCACTACCCTGAAGCAGCAATACATCGCCAGTTTGAAAGCGAATATCCCGCAGGCGCTGTTTCAAACGCCCACCATCCCGCGCTACGGCCACTAAATGCAGGCCAAACTGCTGATTTAAGCGCAGCTGGCGCACGCTTCGGTTCACCATTATCGAATCGTTGCGCACCACTGCTTCAATTAGCTGCAGGCCTTCAGTATTCACCGGCTGACGTTGGTCAGCGTCTTTATCTTGAGGGCTATCGTCTGCACTCTCAGCGTTCTCATGACCATCGTCGGCGTCTTCGGGTTCCGCAATGGCGCTTAAACCTACCTTGTCTTCAAGCAGCTTCAGTTCATCGGGGCCTGCTTCAAGCAGGAGAATATCGCCCTCTTTAAGCACCCCGTGAAAATTATAGCCCGCCCTACGGTCGTCGTCCCGAACGACCGCGAGCACCGGGATCGTCTCTTCTAACTCATCACGCAACTGCTGCAGAGTCAGTCCATTGGCTTTGGAGGCTTCCGTTACGTTTAATTCCACCAAATAATTAGCGGTATCAAACATTTCTTCCGTTGAGGCTTGGCCACTGCGTTTCGGGGTTAAGCGCCAGCCCACCACCACAATAAAAACCAGGCCCACTAACGCAACCGCAATCCCCACCGGAGAAAAGCTAAACATACCAAAGCTCTCACCGGTCACACTGCCGCGATACGTGGCGATGATAATATTCGGCGGCGTTCCAATCAGCGTAGTTAACCCACCCAGAAGCGAGCCAAACGCCAGGGGCATTAATAGCAGTGAAGGGGAGGTATTGTGTTCACGGGCAAGACGCATAGCTACCGGCAATAGCAGTGCTAAGGCGCCCACGTTATTCATCACGCCAGAAAGCACCACAACGGTGCCAACTAGCACAAGCAGCTGCAGTAGCAACCGTTCGCCGACTTTTAATACTTGGTTGGCAATAATATCCACCACGCCTGAGCGCTCAAAACCACGGCTAAGCACCAACACAGCGGCTACCGTGATAACGGCTGGGTGACCAAAGCCCATAAAGGCAGCTTCGGCGGGTACTAGGTTTTGTACGAAAAGCCTTATCTGCTAACTTTACCTATGCAAAAGCAGCATAGGGGAAAACAATGGTCGGACGTTACGAGATTTCTGATGACGGCTGGGCACAGATCGAAGATATCGTGGCTCCTCCTCAAACCATGGGCAGACCCAGGCGGGATGACCGGAAAATGCTCAATGGTGTCTTCTGGGTACTGTGCTCTGGTGCTAAATGGCGTGATTTACCCGAGCGATATGGTCCTTGGTCGACGGTTTATGACCGGTTCCGCAAGTGGCGTGATGACGGCACCTTTGAAGCGGTACTTTCTCGCTTGCAGCTTAAGTTACGTGAAGATGGGCTTATGGATCTAGACACGTGGATGATCGATGCCACTTCCGTGCGAGCCACACGCGCTGCCGCTGGAGGCGGTAAAAAGGGGGTTCAACAGAACCGCTAGACCACGCGCTCGGCCGTAGCCGCGGCGGTTTAACAACCAAAATTCATTTGGTTTGTGATCGTCATGGCTGGCCACTGGCGTTCACACTGTCTCCTGGTCAAGAGGCAGATTCTCGTCACTTCGTTGCGACATTAGAGAGCATTCATCTACCAGGTGGCGTCGGGCGTCCTCGCAAACGTAGTCGCTATGTGGTGGCTGACAAAGGATACGACAGCGATGAGCTGCGTCATTATTGCGACAGGCACGGCATGAAACCCGTGATTGCTCAGCGCAATATGCACCGAAGAACCCGGCCTGGGCTACCTAGACGGTTCGATAAACCGAAATATCGGCAACGGAATGTGATAGAACGCTGCTTTAGCTGGCTTAAAGAATGTCGCCGGATCGCCACACGCTATGAAAAGCTGGCAAGTAGCTTTAAGGCGATGGTATGCGTGGCGTGCATCGACCGTTGCTTGCGAGCCAACTTTTCGTACAAAACCTAGTCCAAGCATGACCGAGCCAAGCAGGGCCGCCAACGCGACTAAATCATAGCGAAAGCGCCCCCACATAAAGGCAGCCAACGTTATGCCCAGAACAACAAATACCAAGGTACTAGGCGCTAGCCCCAAACTTTCCAATGTCATATGTATGCCACCTCCCTATGTTGCGGACATCCATTTAGCACGCCACACAGTGGGCGACGCGTAAGCCCTTGAGTCAGGTGCAATGACTATACGACCGTAAAGCTCCTGAAAACAGTGACATCCGCCAAACAAATAACAAAAAGCCTGGCGTGGCCAGGCTTTGATAGGCATATACGTGAACCTTCTTTATTTTTTCATACTGGCCAGCAGCCGCTCAACAGCCTCAAGATGCTCCGGCTCGTTGTGACACATACCCTGGAAAACTGCGCAGACATCTAAAAAGCCTTTTAGCTCCATCGTGGGCGCCATTTTCATCAGCCGCTTGGTTAAACGAGTGGCCTTAGGAGGCTGGGCGGCTATTCGGTTGGCATGCGCCATAGCGGTCGCCATCAAGTTGTCTGGTTCAACTACCTCTAGCACCACGCCGTAGGCAAGCGCCTCCTCTGCGGTAATTATTCGCCCAGAAAGCGTCAGCTCAAAGGCGCGTTGGTAACCTATCTGGCGCTGCATAAACCATGCACCGCCGTCGCCCGGGATGATCCCCAGGTTAAGGAAGGTTTCACCAAATTTAGCGCGGTTTGAAGCAACACGAATATCGGCCATATTGGCCAAATCAAACCCTGCGCCAATAGCAGCTCCGTTAACCGCGGCAATAATCGGCACTTCCACCCGATCAAGCGCCAGCGGCATGCGCTGTATGCCCCGTCGATAGCGCTCGGCAACTTCGGCAACGTCACCTGCAAAGTCGCCGCCCCGCTCTGCCATATCTTTAACGTTACCACCTGCGCAGAAGGCAGAGCCCGCGCCAGTCACCACCAGTACGGAAACCTCTTGGCAATGGTTTACCCACTCCGCGGTCGCTACAATATCATCCACAAGCTGGGTGCCCGTTAGCGCATTACGCACGTCATGGCGATTTAAGGTAAGCGTTGCTACACGATTTTCCAGCGTTAACGTAGCATCAACTAGTTCAGGTACCGCTTGGCTCATTGGTCACGCTCCACAATAATTCGGGCATCAACAATCGCATAGCCGGTCTCATGACTTTCCGGGTAGGCAATTATCGGGTTCAAGTCTAGCTCGTGGATACTAGGGTAGGCCTCCACCAAACGGGAAATTTGTACCAGCAGCGAGACTAAGGCCTGCTTGTCGACACCTGCGGCACCGCGCACCCCAGCCAATACTTTTTGCGCTTTAATCTGGTTAACCATAGATTCTGCATCAGCGCGGCTAAGTGGCAACGCACGAAACGCTACATCTTCAAGCACTTCGACAAAAATACCGCCCAGACCAAACATCATGACCGGGCCAAAGATCGGGTCTCGAAGCATGCCAACAATCACCTCCACGCCCTTCTCGGCCATAGGGGTTACCAATACCCCTTCAATATCGGCACTAGGGTCGTAGGCGTAGGCACTTTCAAGAATCGCCTGGTAAGCCTCGCGAAGCGCTGCCTCACCCACAAGGTTTAGCTTTACCCCACCCGCATCCGATTTATGAAGGATATCTTTCGACACCACCTTCATAGCAAGCGGTTTATCGCCAAAGTGGCGGGCAATGTCGTTAAGCTCGTCAATGCTTTTTGCTAGCGGCTCATCAGGCACTGCCATACCGTGCTCGGCCAGCAGTGCCTTAGCTTCAAACTCTAGCAAGTCCCGCCCTTCGGCTCGGGCTGTTTTAAACATAGTTTGCCCGGCTACTGAAGGCTGTACGGGATCGGCTGCGACATGAACCGCTCGGCCAGCAAGATACTCGCCGCGCTCACCTAAGGCAGAAAGCACACGCACTGCATGTTCAATGGAGGCATACACTGGCAAGCCTGCTTCATGCAGACGCCGAAGCGCGGGTGGCTTAATCGGCGCATAGAGGCTGTAAATGACAAGCGGTTTTTCATTGGCGTTGGCGAGTTCTACCATGGCTTCGGCGCCGCGCATTTCATCCCCGAGTAAGGACTCCGCAAAACGCATGCTATAACCACCAAACATACCCACCAAAAACACGCTATCAACGCCCTCATCCGCCATAACGATTTCAATACAGCGCGCCAGCAGTGACGGATTGGCATCAGAAGAGCCAGCAACATCGACGGGGTTGACGGTAGATGCCTGGGGCAGTAGCACGCCCCGTAACGCAGTACGAGTATTGTCGGAGAGCTCTGCTAGCTGTAATCCAGCCTCTGCCAGGCGATCGGCAGCAATGGTGGCTTGGCCGCCGCCATCAGAAATCACCGCAACGCGCTTACCGGGGGCTTTTTGCAGCCGCCCTAAGCCTTCCGCTACGGGCAAAATTTCATCCGAGTACTGCACAACGCTAACACCCGCTTGGCGCAGTAGATCAACGGTCATCTGGTAGCTGCCCGCGAGTGCCCCAGTGTGCGAACTGGCCGCTTTCTGGCCTTGTTCGGTGGCGCCAGACTTGTACACCACCACGGGTTTCATGGCGGTCACATCCCGGGCAACATCTAAAAACTTGCGGCCATCACGAAAGCCTTCCACGTAAAGCGTGGCCACCCGGGTATGCTCATCTTCCCCCAGGTAGCGCAGGTAATCGTTAAACCCTATATCGCTTTGATTGCCAGGGCCAATATAGGTGCTAAACCCCACCTGGCCGTTGTGCTGCGCTTCAAGCGCGAGCGAAAGCAGCATATTGCCCGATTGGGACACAATCCCGATATCGCCAGGGGTGACGTTATCCAGCGCCAGCAAATTAATGTGGTGGTGAAGGTTAAACATGCCTGAGGTGTTGGGTCCGATAATCCGCACACCGTGGGCGCGGGCTGCCTCCATCATTTCTGCTTCCAGCGCCGCGCCCGCCTCGCCAGTTTCACCAAAGCCGCTGGCGAGAATGACCGCCCCTTTTACGCCTCGGCGGCCACACTCGGCGATTAGCGCCGGCACCGTCGCGGCAGGGGTACACAGCAGCGCCAGCTCAGGAGTGCCTGGCACCTCACTGATAGAGGGCCATGCTTTCACGCCTAAAATCGTGTCAGCTTTAGGGTTAACGGGGTAAATAGTGCCGCGATAGCCACCTTTTACCAGCCCCACCATGGCTTTATAACCACGCTTGGTAGGGTCAGCAGAGGCGCCGACGACGGCAATGCCGGTGGGTGCCAAAATAGCGTGTAACGGGCTGCGTAGCGGGAGATTGCCTTCAATGGTGTTCATGGTGTCACTTGTCTAAAAAGAGTAAGAGGACGAACTATTTGCCTTGGAAATTCGGTGCGCGCCGCTCAGCAAACGCATCGACACCCTCTTGCCAATCCTCGGTGGTAGAACAGGTAAACACCGCGTCTAATTCCTGCTGTAGCTGGCTCTCTAGGCTGGTGTGGCCACCACGGTTGACCAAAGGCTTTAACATGGCCATGGAAATCGGTGCCTGGTTGGCAAGCTTTTCCGCTAACGCCAACGCTTTTTCGCGCAAATTTTCCTGGGCGTGGCTGGCTAGCGCCAGGCCAATGGCGGCAGCCTCAACCCCGGCAATCTTTTCGCCCAAGTAGAGCAGCCGCCGAGCCTGGGTTAGCCCTACCAGTTGAGGTAAAAGTTTAGAGACCCCGCCCCCTACACAGGTGCCAATACTGGTTTCAGGGAAGCCAAGCTGGGCATCATCTGCCATCACGATAAAATCGCAGGACACCGCCATTTCTGCCCCGGCGCCTAAGGCATAACCATTCACTGCAGCGACCACGGGCTTGTTAAGCTTAATGATTGCCTCGCACACGTCGTTGCCTAGCTCTAAATACGCACGGCGCTGGAAAAGCGTGCGTGCTGCACCGCCGTGGGCCTTCATGTCCGCCCCTACGCAGAATGCCCGCCCCTCACCGGTAAGTACTACCGCTCTTACATCGGGCGTTTGGGCAGCGTACTGCAGCACATCTAATAGCTCACGGTAGAGCGCTTCGATCACCGCGTTCAGCCGCTTCGGTCGGTTAAAGCGCACTTCCAACACACGGTTATGCTGAGAGACCAGCAGCGTTTCGTAGCAGGGCAATGTACGGTCAGCGGAGGACATCGTATTTTTAAAACCTCTAAGAACTGAGCATCAAAAAAAGAAACATATGTTCTATTTTTTTAAAAAAAAGAAACATATGTTTTGCCAACGATAGGGTATTCAGTACAAATCAGTCAATACATGCGTATCAAAAACATTTATTATTGGCACAAACGTTTTATATTACTTTTGGGAGCACGCCATGCCTGACCCCCACCACCCACATCCAACGGGCTTGGACGAGATTAATCAGCGGCTTGCTGAAAGCTATCCCACACTAAGCCCCCAGCTAAAGCGCGCGTCCAGCTATGTGCTGGAAAACCCCATTGGCATCGCCTTTCAATCAGTCCGCAAAACCGCCGCGGCCGCGGACGTAACGCCGTCAACGCTGGTTCGTCTAGCCAAACGGTTAAATTTTGAAAGCTATGAGCAGTTTCGAGACGTGTTTCAGTCCGCCGTTCAGTCAGCACCCGTTGAGCTAAGCGGGCGTGCCAGCAAGCTAAAACATCAGGCCAACCAGCCTGAAGATGCGCTGTTTGTTGAGGTAGGTGATGCCGCTTTCGATAACATTGGCCGCCTATTTACGGCTGATAATCAGGCGCGCGTTAAGGATGCCGCCCAGCGAATCCTGGCGGCTCGTCGGGTCGCGGTCGTCGGGTTTCGGGATACGTTTGCCTGCGCATATCACTTTGCCTACGTAGGGCGGATTGCCATGCCTGACGTGGTGTTAATCCGGGGATTAGAAGGCGGCTTGCTTACCGAGCTGGATCATTTCAATGAGCAAGACATAGTGGTAGCGTTTGGCTTCGAACCCTACTGCGCAGAAACAGTAAAAGCACTAGAAGTGACACGCGCTAACGGCGTACAGGCCATCGTAATTACCGATACGCTGCGCTCACCCCTGGTACCCGGAGCCAGCGTTACCTTTACGGTTGCCAACGCCACGCCGCACTTTTTCCCCTCGATACTCTCGGCGATTACCTTAAGCGAAGCGATATTGGCAGAGTGCGTGGCCTTTGGCCCGGACCAACTGGTTGATAACGTCGCCAGTTTTGAGAGCCGGATGCGCAAAATGGGGGCTTACGTGGAAGTGGAATAAAGAGGTAATCACCCAGGGCAGCCGCTCCCATAAGAAGCGGGTGCCGCTGAGTGCTAGGAGCGCATGCCCATCATGGACGGCTAAGGAAGCAGGATGGTTGAACCGGTCGTTTTACGGCTCTGCAGCGCATCTTGCGCTTTACCCGCATCCTGTAACGAGTAGCGGTTTGCAATATCAATCTTAAGCTTGCCACTCTCAATCATGGCAAAGAAGTCTTCACACATCATCTCTAGGCGTTCGCGGGTATCGGCGTAGCCATTCAGGCTTGGCCGGGTCACAAACAGCGCGCCTTTTTGGTTAAGAATGCCGATATTCACCCCATCCACAGGGCCAGAAGCATTACCAAAGCTCACCATCAGTGCGCGGGGTTTTAAACAGTCCAGCGACATTTCCCAGGTATCTTTACCTACAGAGTCATAGACCACATCACACATTTCGCCGTTAGTCAGCTCCCGCACCCGCTCCACGACGTTCTCTTCGGTGTAGTTAATCGTCGCCCAGGCGCCGTTCGCCATAGCAAGATCCGCTTTTTCTTGAGAGCTAACGGTGCCGATTAGCTTAACGCCTAACGCTTTAGCCCACTGACAGGCAATAGAGCCAACACCCCCTGCCGCCGCGTGGAACAAAATGGTTTCACCGCCTTTTAACGCGTAGGTTTGGCGAAGTAAATACTGCACGGTTAAGCCTTTCAGCATGCTGGCAGCGGCAGTCTCAAAATCAATAAAGTCCGGTAGCTTGACCACTTTAGCAGCCGGTAGCGTATGTACCTCAGCGTAGGCGCCCAGCGGGCCTTGGGCATAGGCAACTCGGTCACCCGCTTTCAGGTGCGTCACGCCTTCGCCCACCGCGTCTACCACGCCCGCACCTTCAGTGCCTAAGCCTGAGGGCATAGACGGCGCGGGATACAGCCCGGTGCGGAAATAGATATCAATAAAGTTAAGCCCTACCGCCTTGTTGGCAATACGCACCTCACCGGCACCAGGCGCTGCGGGCTCAACATCTACCCATTCCAACACCTCTGAACCACCCGTCTTTGAAAACTCAATGCGCTTAGTCATACTCAAGGCTCCTTTATTATTCATTGGCCGTACTTTGTGTCGCTATCCAACCGCGTCACAACCGATAAATCAAGCAATAGCCCATCTGTGGAGAAACATCCGTGTCATGCAGCCATGCTAAACTTCGCTATCTAATCGGTCACTTTTAGAAGGCTGTTGTATGATGCATCCCACAATCAACTTGCCCACTCTTATTGCTCACCGTGGCTATTCAGCCGCGGCGCCAGAAAACACCTTAACGGCGGTTCGTGCCGCCTATGATGCAGGCGCCACCTGGGTAGAATTGGATGTTCAACTGCTTGGCGATGGTACACCGGTTATTTGGCACGATAGCGATGTTAGCCGCTGCTCCGACGGCCGTGGAGAGCTTGCCATGATAACCTGGCAGCAAGTCCAGCACTTAGACGTTGGCAGTTGGTTTGGCGATGGTTTTTCTGGGGAGAAAATGGCCAGCCTAGAGGCTATGCTTGCGCTACTTAACGAGCTAAACATGGGGGTGAATTTAGAGATTAAGGTCAATAAAGGCCGCGACCCCATCGCCCTCGTCGACACCGTAATGCCAAGTGTATTGGCGGCGTTACCCGCCGAGCGATTAATCGTCTCATCATTTGACCCCGCTGCCCTAGCCCACTGCCGCCATTTTGCGCCTAAAGAAGCGCTTGCGCTTGGGGTGCTGTTCGGTAGCACACCAAAAGAGTGGCGCGCCCAATGCGAAGCGGTAGAAGCCTTTAGCATTCATGCGCACTGGCCGCATTTAAAGCGCTCCCAGGCCGACGCCATGCGAGAAAATGGCTATCAAGTTTTGTGTTACACACCCAACGACCCCAGTGCTTTTGATAGCCGCTGGGCATGGGGGGTCGCCAGCGCTATTACCGATGAACCCGCCGCCTTCCAGCGCTACCTTAATAACCAACGCCAGCACGGCTAAGGAAAACAATGAAATACCTAGGCGCCCACGTCAGTGCCGCAGGCGGTGCTGACCAAGCCGTTACCCGTGCCGTGGAAATCGGTGCAACGGCGTTTGCTCTGTTCACTAAAAATCAGCGTCAGTGGAAAGGCAAACCGCTTACCGACGAAGCCATTTCGGCGTTTAAGCAAGCCTGCAAAAGGCACGGCTTTGGCCCCGAGCAAATTTTGCCCCACGACAGCTACCTGATTAACCTTGGCCACCCAGAAACAGAGGGGCTGGAAAAATCCCGCGCTGCGTTTTTAGACGAAATGCAGCGTTGTGAGCAGTTGGGACTCACGCTGCTCAATTTTCACCCCGGCAGCCATTTAAATAAGATCAGCGAGTCCGATTGCCTCAAGCGGATTGCTGAGTCGCTCAACGAAGCGCTAAGCCATACTCAAGGCGTCACAGCAGTCATCGAGAACACCGCAGGCCAAGGTACTAACCTTGGCTGGCGTTTCGAGCATCTCGCGGAAATTATCGAACACGTCGACGATAAAACCCGGGTTGGCGTCTGTATTGATACTTGCCACGCCTTCGCGGCAGGCTATGACTTACGCACCGCGGACGCCACCCAAGATACGCTGAATGAGCTTGGCAAGGTGGTGGGTTTTGAGTTTTTGCGGGGTATGCACCTCAACGATGCCAAAAGCACCTTTGCCAGCCGCGTTGACCGCCACCACAGCCTAGGGAAAGGCAATATCGGATTAGCTGCGTTTACCACTATCATGCAAGACGCACGCATTAGCGGCATTCCCATGATCTTAGAAACTGTTGAACCTGACATTTGGGCCGATGAGCTTAACTGGCTGCGCGCTCAGGCGCCGGAAGCGGCCCCAGGTAGATAGTGAATCACATCGTGAAAGCGTAGCCGCGTGGCGGTGTTATTACGCATGGCGTGGGGCCTGTCGGCAAAAAAGCGCAGCCCCTCGCCCGCTCGAAGGGTTTGCCAGCGCTCATCAATGCGCAGCTCCATTTCGCCTTCCACCACGACGATATGTTCCACGACCCCACTGGCGTGAGCAGATGACTCACTGATTGCTCCGGGTGCTAGCTCAATCATAAACATTTCAAAGCCCAGTAGCGGATCGTAAGGGAAGAGCAACCGCGCCTGCATCCCCACGCTATCCTCCCCCCATACCGACTCCCAACCATCCCTATGCAGCTCCCCCAGCGCGGGCTTATCACCATCAAATAACCTAGAAAACGAGACTTTAAAACCGCTGGCAATTTTCCAGAGGGTAGACACCGTCGGGCTAGATTCCCCCCGTTCAATCTGACCCAACATCGCTTTGCTTACTCCGGTAGCCCCAGCAGCACGGTCGAGGCTCCAGCCACGCTCTTTGCGAAGCTGTTTAACGGTTCCTGCGATATGTTCAGCAATAGTATGGGGCGCGCTTGCCATTGGGCTCTCCTTTAATGAGGTTAGTTAGTTTACCGACTACTTGCCCTTACAGCATGGCCCGATTGGCAACTTGGTTTTAGCCCCCATTTTGCAGACTCACGCCTGCTTGCCTAGGCTTACATGAGGTTTATTGTATTAACGAAACGCAAGGAGCGATTAATGAGCGATACCGACCTAGGCCTAATGGACGCACGCTCGCTGGCCCAGCTCTATGAAACACACAAAGCCTCACCCTTAGAGGCAACCCGAGCTGCACTAGAGCGTATTGAGCGGTTTAACAACCAAGTAAATGCTTACGTGTATGTAGATAACGAGGGCGCCGAAAACGCTGCCAAGGCTTCAGCAAGGCGCTGGGGGCAAGGAAAACCGCTGAGCCCTATCGACGGTGTACCCGTTTCCATTAAGGATCTTACCCAGGTGGCGGATATGCCCTGTCGAGAGGGGTCGCTCACCATCTCAGATGCGCTCTGCGATACCGATGCACCACCCGCCAGAATGTTACGAGAAGCAGGCGCAATTATTCTTGGTAAAACCAACACCCCTGAATTTGGCTGGAAGGCTGTCACTGATAACCGGGTCTTTGGCGCTACCGCTAACCCTTGGGATACACGACTAACAGCGGGCGGCTCTTCCGGTGGGGCCGCTGCGGCGGCAGCGCTAAATATGGGCGTGCTCCACCAAGGGGGTGACTCTGGGGGATCTATCCGAATTCCCGCATCATTTACCGGCGTTTTTGGTTTTAAGCCCACGTTCGGCTGGACACCCCAATGGCCGCCTTCTAAAGAACCCAGCCTTTCGCATTTAGGGCCACTTACCCGTTCGGTGAAAGATGCGGTCAGCATGCTCAATGTTATGGGCCGCTACGATTATCGCGACCCCTACGCCACCCGAGGCCAGCCAGCGTGCTGGGGTGAGGACTTGGATAAAGGCCTGGAAGGTTTGCGTATTGGCTTTTCAAGCGACTTAGGCTATGCCCAAGTTGACCCGCAAGTAGCAGCACGAGTGCGAGAAGCTGCCGATAAACTTGCGGCACTTGGCGCGGAAGTGGTTGAGGTAGATCCGGGGTTCGAATCGCCGCTGGATACGTTCCGCAAGCTCTGGTTTACCGCTTCGTTAGAACAGTGGTCACAAATGAGCAGTGCCCAGCGGGAACTGTTAGACCCAGGCTTAGTTGCCAATGCTAAAGAAGCAGAAAGCTGGTCAGCGGTTGAGTTATTTCGCGCCCTTGCCGACCGTGCCACACTCACCCAGCGACTAGAGTATTTTAATCAGCAATACCACCTATTGATGACCCCCACCGTGACCCTTCCTCCATTTGAAATTAACCATGAAGTCCCTCCAGGCAGTAAAATGCGCGACTGGGAAGAGTGGGCGGCGTTTAGCTATCCGTTTAACCTAAGCCAGCAACCCGCCGCTTCAGTGCCCTGCGGCTTTACCGAACAAGGCTTACCCGTAGGTTTTCAACTAGCAGGTGGTAAATATGACGATAAACGCGTGCTGAGAGCTTGCCACGCCTATATGCAGGCGCATCCACCTCGCTTCCCTAGCATCCCGAACCCCGCTCACTTCGCAAGCTAATCGCACCTAGCCGCCATCAAGCTTCCAACACTGCCATTGTGCGTTATGACGCACAATGGTAGCCTTACGCTTTGTGCGCTATAGCGCACATTTATGTGCGTAAGTGAGGTCCCTATGGAAGCGCCAAACACCACTAAGCCTTCAGCTATCACCACCCCAAAAACCGCATTTTGGGGCGACGTGAGCCTGTCGACCGTTACCGCTGGTTGCGTAGCGGTGATTATTGGCTATACCAGCTCAGCGGCGATTATCTTTCAGGCAGCGGCCGCTGCCGGTGCTAGCGCTGCACAAATTAGCTCTTGGCTATGGGCCTTGGGGGTGGGTATGGGGCTTACCTCATTAGGACTTTCGCTCCGCTACCGCATGCCGCTGCTCACCGCATGGTCTACTCCTGGGGCTGCCTTTTTAGCCATCAATTTACCCGGCGTGCCCATTGAAGAAGCTATTGGGGCATTTCTATTTTCCGCGCTGCTACTCACACTTTGTGGAGTCACTGGGTTGTTTGAGCGCTTAATGCGACATATCCCTGGCGCCATTGCATCCGCGCTGCTGGCGGGTATTCTGCTGCGCTTTGGGTTAGAGCTGTTTAACGTTATGGAGAGCCAATGGCTGCTACCTCTCGCTATGCTGGCCACATGGGTAGCTGGCCGACGTTTATGGCCGACGCTCGCAGTGCCTTGTGTGCTGCTAATCGGTGTGCTGATTGCCATGTTTCAGGGGCAAATAAATGTACAGGGGCTTCCGCTCACTCCTACCGCACCGGTGTTTACCGCGCCCGTTTTTAACCCTGCGACGTTAATAGGAATTGGCATACCGCTCTTTGTGATTACCATGGCCACCCAAAACTTACCTGCTCTAGCAGTCTTAAGGGCAGCAGGTTATAAGCCTAACAGCTCACCCTTAATTAGCTGGACAGGTGGCGCAACTCTGCTTCTGGCACCCTTCGGTGGCTACGCACTTAACATGGCCGCTATTAGCGCAGCGGTGTGTATGGGGCCAGATGCTCATGCTAACCCACAGCGCCGCTATACCGCAGGCGTCGCCGCTGGCGTGCTCTACATCATAATGGGCATTTTCGGCGCAACGGTCACCGGCATATTTAATGCCCTACCTAGCGTTTTAGTGATGGCACTGGCGGGTATCGCACTCCTGAGCACATTAGGTAGCGGCCTGGCAGGTGCTTTTGAGAAAAGCGAACAGCGCGATGCCGCTATCGTGACGTTTTTGCTAACCGGGTCAGGCATTTCACTACTGGGGATTGGTGGTGCTTTTTGGGGGCTGTTGGCGGGCTTAATCGTGCTGAAACTTACCACTTTCAAGAAAAAGAGCCTTGGCTAACGTGCTTTAAAATGAAACGCCCCCAGGCGCTCATTGACGGCAGGGGGCATTTCAAACGAAGGGAAAGCTCAACGAGGTGGGCCTACCCTTGTATTAATCTACGTAGTGATGCGCTTACATCGTCGAAAGACGCTCTTCATCCAACACGCCAGACATTCGCACCATCGCAAGCGCTTCGTCTAAGCTGTCCACCTCTTCGATCATGACCAGCTCATTTTCCAGGCTAACAGGCTGACCGGCTTTATCTGACAGCAACTTTTCTAGTGATGCGACGTCCATGGCATCATCCAGTTTATGCACATCTACTGATGCGCTGCTGTTGCTAGGCAGATAGATAGTGCCATTAGAGAAGTCAACTGCGTAAGCAATGACGCCCGGCACAATAAAGAACAGCAAACCAACACTGTTGGCGATGGCCACTACAGGATCTACATCGCCACTTAACTGCCCTTTTCGCTCAGGATAAAAAAGCGTTCCACACCCACTGAGTGCTACGATGGAGACACCCACCGTCGCCCCCGCTAGCCAACGGCGCAATGCTTGATGCATGAAGGTTACCTCATTGTTCCAAAGTACCGATAGCCGGTGGCAATGCCACGTAGAGTTTGAATTAACAGACGCTATCGACCCACAAATCCCGACAAGTTTAACACAATTCAACCTAAGCGCTGCTAAGCAAATAGCGGCAGGATTTTGCCGCGTTAACCGCTTCACCGTACAATGCCGCTTTAAACGCACATCAACGTGCTAATGTCAGCGTTAATGACGACCCAACAAACCAGCGTTACCCCTACAACCAAGGAATGCTCACGCCCATGCGCGCCAGCCAATTATTGATTGCGACATTAAAAGAAACCCCGGCCGACGCTGAAGTCATCAGCCACCAGTTAATGCTGCGCGCCGGGATGATCCGCCGTCTTACGTCGGGCCTTTACACTTGGCTACCCCTTGGCCTGCGCACTCTGCGCAAGGTGGAAGCCATTGTGCGAGAAGAGATGAACCGCGCCGGCGCCCAGGAAGTCTTAATGCCTGCCGTCCAACCTGCCGACCTGTGGCAGGAGTCTGGCCGCTGGGAACAGTACGGCCCTGAGCTTTTACGCTTAAAAGATCGCCACGACCGTGACTACTGCGTTGGCCCCACCCATGAAGAAGTAATTACCGATCTGGTGCGAAAAGAGATCGCCAGCTATAAACAGCTGCCGATTAACTTCTACCAAATCCAAACTAAATTCCGTGATGAGATCCGCCCTCGTTTTGGCGTGATGCGCTCACGTGAATTCATCATGAAGGATGCCTACTCGTTCCATCTGGACGAAGCCTCCCTCAAAGAGACCTACCAAGGTATGTACGATGCCTACACGCGCATCTTTACCCGTCTGGGTCTCGATTTCCGCCCGGTCATTGCCGATAACGGCTCCATTGGTGGCACGGGTTCCCACGAATTCCACGTGCTGGCCGACTCGGGTGAAGACGACATCGTGTTCTCTAACGAATCCGATTACGCAGCCAATATCGAAAAAGCGGAAGCACTGCCTGCACCGCTGGGCAGCAACCCTGAACGCGCCGCCCCTAGCGAAGAGATGCGCCTGGTCGACACGCCCGATGCCAAGACCATTGCCGCCCTGGTTGAGCAGTTTAAGCTACCCATTGAAAAAACCGTTAAAACACTCATGGTACACGCAGCTGAAGGTGGCCTGATCGCCCTACTGGTGCGTGGCGACCACGAACTTAATGAAGTAAAAGCGGAAAACCTGCCCCAGGTTAACCCCCCCCTGACCATGGCCAGCGAAGAAGAGATTCGCGCGGCCGTCGGCGCAGGCCCAGGCTCGCTTGGCCCGGTTGGGCTCAAGCTCCCGGTGATTATTGACCGCAGCGTCGCACTAATGAGCGATTTTGGCGCCGGCGCTAACGTCGATGGCAAGCACTACTTCGGGATTAACTGGGAGCGCGATGCTGCCCTTCCCCAGGTAGCCGACCTGCGTAACGTGGTAGAAGGCGACCCCTCACCCGATGGTAAAGGCACGCTCTCCATCAAGCGTGGCATTGAAGTGGGCCACGTTTTCCAGCTTGGTCAGAAGTACTCCCAGGCAATGAATGCCAGCGTACTGGGCGATAACGGCAAAACCAGCCACCCTTGGATGGGTTGCTACGGCATCGGCGTAACCCGCGTAGTAGCCGCCGCTATTGAGCAGAATCACGATGAATCCGGGATCATCTGGCCCAACGCCATCGCGCCGTTCCAGGTCGCACTCGTTCCCATGAACGCACATAAATCTCAGCGGGTGCGTGAAGAGTCTGAACGCCTCTACCAGGCGCTCACCGCGGCAGGCTTAGACGTACTATTAGACGACCGCGACACGCGTCCAGGCGTTAAATTTGCAGATTTAGAGCTTATGGGCGTGCCTCACCGCTTGGTCATCGGTGACCGCGGTTTGGACAACGGCGAACTGGAGTACAAAGGCCGTCGCGACAGCGAAGCCACCATGATCCCCGCCGAGAAAATCGTTGATTTTCTGCGCGAACAAGCGGGCTTTAGCAACGCACAGTAACCGCTTACGACGATGTCGCTGAGCGCAACAATAGGCCGTTTGCAGCGGATGCTAAGGTGGGCACTGGCCGTCATATTCGTCGCCTCGCCACTGCAAAGCGCAGCAGAGCCACCGCTGCGCTTAACCTTAGAAGCCAGGTACCAACAAACCGCCTATCATCAGTGGCAGCTGGAACAGTGGCGCAGCCGAATGGATGCGCCACTGTCTCGCTTTATCAGCGATCCAGACCGGCGCTATGCGCTGTTAACACGCCTCTACCACGAAGCCCACCTAGCGGGGCTGCCCCCCAACTTAGTATTAGCCCTCATTCAAGTGGAAAGCGCCTTTAAAGCAGACGCGGTGTCGTCTGCCGGTGCCGTCGGCTTAATGCAGATCATGCCCTTTTGGGTGGAAGAGTTAGGCCTGCCCATTGATGACCTCACCGAACCTAACCGTAACTTACGCTACGGCTGTACTATTTTGGCCCACTACTTAGCCGTTGAACGCGGCGATTTCACCCGTGCACTGGCGCGCTATAACGGTAGCCTTGGGCAAACTTGGTACCCTGAACGGGTGCTGAAAACATGGCGTGACTATTGGCGCTAACGCAGCTTTTAGACTTCATCCGTTAGCGCTGACTTCATCCATCGGTCCTGCTGGGTAAAATTCCGAGAGAGACCTTAAAGCACGTGATTAAAAGCACTCACCCAAAACAGTTAAGCTGTGTGTACCAGCATCTGTGAGTACATCGTTAATGCGATAACATGACTTTTCGACGTAATAGATACATGATCAAGGCCTTTATTGTCGTTAATTAGGTCTACCGCTATGCCCCTGTTGTGTAAAAGTGCTGGTCTACGCCATTTTGCATGGCCGCTAAGTATTCTGGCTACGTTGCTTAGCGTTCAAGCTCAGGCTGCCACAGTAAGCGTTACAGATACTGAGGGCTCCCCTTTAGAGCATGCTGTTGTAGAGTTATATATTGAGGGTACAGCCACCCCACCAGCCACCGATAAAAACATTATCCAACGGGACGCTGCCTTCCACCCTACCGTCACAACAGTCCCTACTGGCAGCCATGTCGCATTTCCAAATGAAGACACGACGCGACACCATGTCTTTTCGTTTTCTCCAGCTAAAGTCTTTGACCTGGAACTTTTTTTAAATGAAACGCCGCCGCCTATTCACTTTGATCAAGCGGGTGTGGTGGTATTGGGCTGCAATATTCATGACCAAATGCAGGCGTTCATCGTGGTAAGCGATGCCCCCTACGCTGCGCTCACGAATGCTGACGGTACTTTAGACGTCCCTGACCTCCCAGAAGGCCGTCACCACATGCGGGTATGGCACAGCCGCATGGATGACCGCCAAAACGTTTGGTGGGAAGGCGATATCAGTGATGCAGACACACTAACCGTTAGCCTTGAGCTCAATGCCCTCACACCAGAACCTCCCACGCTGTCGCCACTGCAGCAGCGCTTTCGTAATGCCACGCATACTCAGCAGTAGCGGGCACTGCTGTTCACATCTTTGGTACTGAGGTAACGATGCGTTTTCGCACGCGCTTAATGCTAGTGCTTTTGACAGTGGTGATCGTTTCGCAGCTGGCCACGGGGGTGGCTTTTTTGCGTGCCACCCAAAATGATGCGTTAGCGAAGGGAAATCAGCGCTTAGAAGTAGGCGCTCGCGTGCTGGAACAGCTGCTTGATATCCGCGGCGAACAGCTGCGCGATAACGTGGCTATCTTGGCCGACGATTTTGGCTTTAAGAGCGCTGTCGCTACCCAAGACACGGCTACGCTCTACTCGGTATTGGCCAATCACGGTGATCGAGCCAGTGCCGACATGGTGATGCTTAGTGATTTAAACGGTAACGTGCTGGCCAGCAGCCACCATGAGCAGCAGAGCGCAATACCGTTTCCCGAGCTATTTCAACGCGCTCGGCAAACAGGGAGCGGCGTTGGCGTAGTGATTGACGAGGGCCAACCCTATGAGTTTGCACTGCTACCGGTGCGTGCCCCTAACTTAATTGGCTGGGTTGGCATGGGGTTTTTAATTGATGAAGAGGTGACACAGGAAATCCACGCCCTTACCGGGCTAGATGTCAGCATCGTAACCTACGATGCCACTGGTGAAGTGCGCTATCTGGCAAGCTCCTACCATCAACAGCTAGCAATGCAGCTGATGGACGACAGCGAAGAGCAACTGAGGAGCGGCAGCTATACCAACCGTAGCCTGATGAGCGACGATAATCGCTATTTATCTTACTCACTGCCCCTGCTCACCGACGGCCAGTATCAATCTTTTGCATTCATTCAGCTTTCCCGTGATGAGCTGCTAGGCGCTTACAGCCGTCTACAATGGCAATTATTGAGCATTGTTGCCCTTATGCTGATTCTAACCTTAGCGGCGGCTATGTGGAGTGCTCGCAGCATCAGCAAACCACTGATTGCGCTGGCCCAGGCAGCCAAGCGCATTGGTCAGGGTGAGCGTATCGAATACATTCCTGAAGGCTCAACCGTCGCTGAAACCAAACAGCTCGCCACCACGCTACTCTCCATGCAGCAGGACATCGCCAAACGCGAGGCCACCCTGCTGCATCAGTCCCGTCACGACCTATTAACTAACTTACCCAACCGCATGAGCGCGTTTGAGGATATCGAGCAGTTTATCCACCAAGGCCGAGCGTTTACCCTACTGCGCTTCTCTATTAACGACTTCCGCGATATCAACGACACCTTTGGCTATGAGCTAGGGGATCATTTGCTCATCACGCTCGCGAAACGTGTGCAGGCGTTGCCAGCCCCCATCATGAAAGCCTATCGACTAGATAGCGATGAGCTCATGATATTGATTAGCCAAGCATGTTTTGATGACGCCCAGCGCGAAGAGATGCTGGTGCTGATTGGCGGCCCCGTCAGGTTAGATAAATCACTGATAACGCCTTCTCTATCATCGGGTGAAGTAAGCTACCCAGACCATGGTAACACCGCACAATTACTGCTGCGGCGTTCCGATATCGCGCTTGATAAGGCACAACGTCAACACCATAGCCACAAGCGTTACGAAGAGGGCCAGGAGGAGCAGCACCTGCGCCAGCTCATGTTGATCCGGGATTTGCAGGAGGCCGTTGATAAAGATGAACTCTGGATGGCTTATCAGCCAAAAGTAGACACAACAACAGGCCGCGTTTGCCAGTTTGAAGCGCTAATGCGCTGGCGGCACCCAACGCTTGGGTTTATTCCGCCAGACGAGTTTATCGAGCTTGCCGAGCGCTCAGGCAATATTGGTTTGCTCTCAAAATGGATGATGGCCCACGTCTGTGAGCAGCTACATCTATGGAAATGTGCCGGTCACCACTTATCGGTGGCTATAAACCTTTCCGCCAGCGACGTGATTAATGGGGCGCTTCCCAACCTCATCAACGAGCTGTTCGAAAGCTACGCTTTAACCCCCGACCAGCTTGCGCTGGAAGTCACTGAAAGCGCCGTGATGCAAGATATCGAAGCCGCTATGGAAACGCTCATGGCGCTCAGCCAAATGGGCTTAACCATTGCCATCGATGATTACGGCACCGGCTACTCATCCCTAGCGCAGTTAAAACGTCTGCCCGTGGATGAGCTAAAAGTCGACAAGTCGTTTGTACTTAAACTCGATTCCCAAGAAGAAGACCTCACCATTGTCCGTTCCACCATTGAGATGGGCCACAACCTAGGCCTTAAAATCGTTGCAGAAGGCGTTGAAAATCGCGCAAGCGCTGAGCTGCTTAGCTATTTGCATTGCGACTACCTCCAAGGCTACTGGATTGCTAAACCGATGCCCGCCGATGAGGTTACCCACTGGCTAACGGCATTCACACCGCTCACCCTTGCCTCCCCTATGTCAGACCACTAATTAAAAAAGGGAACCACATGCGTAATACCGGCTCATCAATGCGGCTCGCCATCGTAGCTGCCGCCGCACTGGGTGCTTTCTTAGCAGCGACACCCAGTATGGCAGGCAGCCGCATTCTAGGCACTGGAGCAGTCAGTGCAATTGAAGGCGCGGCAGGGGGTGGTTTGTCGCCTTGGGCTGTTCTCGCCAGCACCGCCAGCGACGATGAAATCGGCATTACTGCCTCCGCTACCCGCGCCTGGCTCGACGATTACCGGCTTACCGTGAAAGGTGCCAGCATTAACCTACACGATCGGCTGGAATTCTCTATTGCTCGCCAAACCCTTGAACTCTCTACACTAGGCGGCGAGCTGGAACAGGATATTTACGGGGCAAAAGCACGCCTATTCGGCGACGTGCTGTATCACCCGCTAGGTATTTGGAGCGCAGGCGTCATGCATAAACGCCTTGTTGATGGCAGCGTACCCACCGCGCTGGGGGCTCATGACATTAACGGCACTGATGCGTACCTAAGCGCCAGTAAACTGCTTTTTAACGCTTTTTTTGGCCGCAACGTGCTACTGAACGGTACGCTGCGTAATACAGCTGCAAATCAAGGTGGGTTGCTTGGGTTTGGCGGAGACCAGGGCGGGCGCTCGTGGATGGCAGAAGGCAGCCTAGGCGTGTTCGTTACCCCGAACTGGGTAGTGGGCACAGAGTATCGCCAAAAACCGGACAACCTCAGCGTAGCCCAGGAAGATGATTGGCAAAGTCTCTACAGCGCCTACTTCTTCAACAAGCACGTATCGGTGACAGGGGCGTGGCTCGATTTAGGCGATATTGCCGGCCTGCCCTCCCAGCGCGGCGGCTATATCTCGTTACAGGCGGCATTTTAAACCGCTCATGCCCTTCAACAAGGCTACTAAAGGAAACCGCCATGGGACGATTTAGAATGATGTTTAAGCTGACGCTGCGCCGCCAATTCATTGCGGGCGTATTGACAAGTACGCTGCTGCTGACGGGCTGCGCCCAGCACAACTCGCATACCACGCTTTATGAGCGGATGGGCGGTCAGCCCACTATTGATGCCGTAGTAGACAACTTGCTTTACCGCATTGCCGATGACGACGAAGTAGTGGTCTACTTTGCCAACAGTAACATTGATTTATTTGCCGCATCCCTGGCTACTCAGCTGTGCGAAATTAGCGATGGCCCCTGCACCTACGACGGCCCACCCATGGATCGTGCCCACCAAACCATGGGCATTACAGACGCGCACTTTAACCGCGTGGTGGAATATCTTGATGCCGCGATGCAGGAAGAGGGGGTAACGCTCGCCGCCCGCAATGACATGCTAGGCCGCTTAGCCCCCCTCTATAAAGAGGTTATGCGCTTGCGCTAATTTGCCAGCCATCACGTCCAGCAGTTTTTACGCGATAAAGCGCTTTATCGGCAACTTCATAGGCATAGGCGAAGGTTGTCTCAACCGCCACAAAACGCACTGCTCCAACACTCAGCGTGACGCTTTTATTATCCGGGTGGGCAGGATGCTTAAACTGCTCTGCCGCGAGACGTGACAGCAACGACTCACAGTACTGGGTAAGGACGGAATCATTGGGGCACGGCAACACGGCAGCAAACTCATCGCCCCCTAGCCGGTATAGCTTGGCCTCTGGGCCTAACTGATTTTGCAGCAGGTTAGCCAAACGGCGTAATAGTTGATCGCCTTCAGGATGGCCCAGCGCATCGTTGTACTGCTTAAAAAAATCGATATCAACCAAGATCAGCCCAAGGGATTCGTTTGCCCTTGCCATCACCTCTTGGTGAAGTGCGCTGCGGTTGCCAATCCCGGTGAGCGGGTCACGCATGGCACGCTTCATCCAAGCAAGCTTTTGCTCAGTAGCAAGCTCGGTGCGGCGCAGTTGACGCTCATGCATCAACCAAAAAAGAAGCCCCATTATAAAAATCACCATGCTTGTGTAGGTAAGCACTTGGTTATGGCGGCGGGTACTTTCTGAGAAGTTACTGATCGCCATGCCGCGGCGATCTAACTGATCCATCTCAATGTGCGTTAGGCAGTTAATAGGCCCTAACAGCTCCCTGGAGGCAGCAATCGCTGAAATGTCACCCTGTGATAGACGCGGCGCAAGGGAGCCAACAATCGAAATACTAGGCGCCGTGCAGGCGTATTCTTGATGGTAGACACTCACGTCCATTAGCCCATAGGCGAGATCCAAATCCAACGAAACAGCCTCAATGTTTTCCACGCTCGTTGTCTGCTCGTTAAACAGTGTTTGCTGGGCACGCTGCAGGTAGGCGCGGGAACGAGTGGCCAACTGCTGGCCTGTTAAGCTACCCGTCTGGCTGAAATAGGCCTGAATTTCTGGATACACCCAGCGCGATTCGTAAATAATCAGCATCATCAGCGCCATAAAGCCCATCAGGCTCAATGAAAGCCAGGTTATATAGTGCCGCTTTCCCCTGCTTCGCTTTTCCGCAGAAGCCGGGGGGTCGACAGGCTCATTAGCACTCACCATCTAGCCTCGATGCTACGAATCATCCAAACCCAGTCGTTAAATTCGCGCAGTGAATTGACATCGCGTGCTCCATAGTCTCGCTCTACCAGGCGCAGCGGCCCGCGGGAGCGAAGGGTCAGTGGCTCGCCATCCTCTTCTACGATCATGTACCAATTGGGGTCGTCCCACCCGCTCAGCGTGACGTCATAGTCATCCCAAGCAGTGAAGTGCAACGCAGGTGGTATCTCGCCAAACTGCTCAATCAGGAAATCGCGAAATTCAAAGCCTCGCATTTCCACGTCTCGCCCCTGGTATGGGTCAAAAAGGGTGAAAGTGGTATCTGCCTGTTGGATTAGCGAAGCGGTAGCGATCTGACGGGTGTCATCGCCATTGATGAGGGTTAATTCTCGTGCATGTACACTTGCTAATGGAAAACTGACTTTGACCTCCTCACCGCCCTAAAGAGACGATGATTCCTGGTTGTCACCTTCCAGGTTCCTGCTTCGTAGCCCGTTGCCCTTGGTGATAGCACCTTAGGTCTTACACACGCTCCACAGGCTTAACGTCCCGTAGGCCCTACGGTAGCCTTTTCATGCTGACGGAGCTTGTCGGCCCCCGCCAGCATCGCCTTGCCGGATTGCAAAATATTGCAAGCGGCGTTTACATCGCGGTCAATGCCTTGGGTGCCGCAGCGTGGGCAGTCCCAGGTACGGACATTTAACGGCATCTTGTCGGTGATATGACCACAGTGAAAGCAGCGTTTCGAGCTGGGATACCACTTGTCGATCTGAACGAAATCGCGCCCGTACCGCTCGGCCTTGTACGCCAGTTGTTGTGTGAGCTGATGCCAGCCCACGTCGCTGATAGCCTTGGCCAGTGCGCGGTTCTTGACCATGTTCTTAATCTGCAAGCTCTCGGCAGCAATGACTTGGTTCTCGTAAATAAGCTGCGTAGAGAGTTTATGGGTGGCATCGCGTCGCTGATCCGCCAGCTTGGCATGTACCTTAGCGACCCGAAGCCTCGCCTTGGCGCGATTGTTAGAACCTTTCTGTTTGCGCGATAACCGGCGCTGCGCTCTTGCCAGCTTGCGTTCAGTGCGGCGCAGAAAGCGTGGATTGGGGATTTTATCGCCGTGGCTGGTGATAACGCGGTGGGTTAGCCCCAGGTCAATGCCCACCATCTTCGGTGTCACCGGCAGCGGCGTTACCGCTTCTTCGACCAAAAAGCTGACATGATAACGGCCAGCCGTGTCACAGCTCACCGTGATGCTGCTCGGTGTGCCGGTAAAACAGCGACTCCAGCGGATGTTAAGTGGAGCGCTGTGCTTGGCCAGCCACAGCCTGCCATCGCGCCAGCGAAAGCCGTTGGCCATGTAGGTGGCTGACTGCTTGCGCTGTTTTTTCTTGAAGGTGGGATACCGCGCCTGGCCTTTGAAGAAGTTACTAAACGCCCGATCCAAATGCCGGAGTGACTGTTGCAAACAGACGTTGGACACCTCAGCCAGAAACGCAGTGTCCGGCTGTTTCTTGAGGGTAGTGAGTGCTTTGGCCGTGGCGGTGTAACCCATGCGCTCCTGATGCTCAAACCAAGCATTGGTGCGCTGGCGCAGGAAATGGTTGTAGACGTACCGCACACAGCCAAACGTCCGAGCAAGCTGGTCGGCCTGCTCAGGTGTGGGGTAGAACCGATAACGATAGGCGCGGTGTACGGTATTCATTCCCAAAATCTAGCGCGGTAAAAATAGTCTGTCAATCAAGAGGCGCTGTGCGCCTCGTGCTATCCTTCCTCGCACTAGAAGATACGAGGTTTGACGCGCAAATTGATCAATAGATACGCGAAGCCCGTTTTTACCTGCTTTTTGAAACGCTGGGCATACGCAACACGTAAACTAGCAGCGTTCATGGCAGAGAATCCCCAGTGGTAAGCACTTATTATGGTAAAAGCACTATACCAGGGCATTAACACACCTGTTTTCAACGCATATTAACTTAAGATGAAAAGACGAAAAGACGAAAAACAAAAAAGCCGACCCAAATGGGCCGGCAACAGGAAGCTTACTGATAACAGTAAGCCCCCTCCCCTGACGATGGTAACAACCGATTGCGCTAAGGCTTTTTTCGCTCATCCTTACGAAGATGATCGCGAATAACAAAGCCTGCCCAGCCGATCATAAAAGCGATCACTAACGCGATAGTGACTAAGCTAAAAATAACAGTATCATCCCAGTACATGGCTTCCCCTCCCGCCGTGATGTATGACTTCATCATACTGGGTAAGCGTTAGGGGAAACTGACCTAGATCAAGCTTTACAAGTAGCCAAAACCGGGCCGGTAAAGAACTTGATACATGTCATTTTTTAGGATGCTCATCGCTTATTATCGAGGCAGTCGTATTCGTGGAGGGGGCTTTTAAGTTGCAAACTGAACGTCATACACTCACAACACTTTGCGATCTTCTACCTTGCTATGCTCTGTTCCGGGAGGAAGCGGATGTCCTTTAGCCAGTTCAGCCCGGGTCGCTTCTCTTACGTCTAACACGGTTACTTGGTAGCGAAGGGTATGACCTGCTAAGGGGTGGTTGGTATCCACCGTGACGCGGTCACCGTCAATACTCAGCACAGTTACAATTTGCGGGCCTGCCTCTCCTTCGGTTTGAAAGCGACTGCCAGGCGCAAGCTCAGCGCTACCAAAAGACGCTCGGCTCACCTCTTGCACCAAATCTTCATTGCGCAGCCCGTAAGCCTCAGCGGGGGCTAATGTCACGCGAAGCTCTGTGCCTGCCTCTTTTCCCTCTAGCACGCGTTCTAAACCGGGTAAGATATTATTATGGCCGTGCAAGTACTCCAGCGGCTGACTGCGCGCCTGGGAGTCATCCAACACGTGGGTACTACCATCGTGAAGTACGTCGCTAAGTACATAGTGTAAGGTCACTACCTGATGTGCCGTAATCGACATGGAAAACTCCTCTCCGGTAAGCTGTCGGCGTTGTCATGGATGTTTGGCCTAGTCTATCACTGACCGTTTTTATAGCGGGCCTTTTTACAGCAGGCCTTTGCCCCGATTTTCTTGGAGTTTATGTAACATGCCCACCCCCACGCCCCAGCGCAGTTGGCTTGCTGCGCTTGCTATATATTTGCGTGCGCCTGTCATTACCATGCTGTTTTTGGGCTTTTCTGCTGGCCTGCCTTTTCTGCTGGTTTTCTCCACCCTTTCAGCGTGGCTGCGAAGCGACGGCGTCGAAGTAGCCGCCATCGGCTTTTTTGCCTGGATTGGCATGCTCTACTCCATCAAGTTCTTTTGGGCACCGATTGTGGATCGCCTAGCGCTACCACTGCTGACCCGGACCTTTGGACAACGACGCGGCTGGATGCTGCTGGCCCAGGGGATGATTGCCGCCGGGCTGATTGGCTTGGCGGGCTTAAGCCCCGTGGGCAACCTGGGCTGGGTAGCGGCATTTGCCTTGCTGGTGGCGTTTGGCTCTGCAACGCAAGATATTGCCATCGACGCCTACCGGATCGAGTCTGCGGATGACGATATGCAGGCCGCCATGGCCTCTACCTATATTATTGGTTATCGCGCGGGCCTACTGGCGGCCGGTGCCGGGGCGCTCTACGTCGCCTCAGCAGTTTCCTGGAATGTCGCCTACCTCACCATGGCGGCGCTGGTGGGTATTGGCGTAATTACCGTGCTGATTCGCCCTGAGCCAAAGCGCGCCTCACTCTCAATTCAACTTATTCATGAGCCTAAAGTGCGGGCCTTTATCCGTGCCAGCCGCGGCAAACCCAAAATGCTGCGCCGCTTTGGTGCCTGGGCAATCGGCGCTATTGTTTGCCCGTTCACCGATTTTTTCCGGCGCTACGGTGTAAAAGCCCTGGGCATTTTAGTGTTTATTGCAATGTTTAGAATTAGCGATTTGGCCATGGCGTCCATGGCTAACCCGCTGTACATCGATTTAGGCTTTTCCCTGGCGACCATCGCTAATGTGACTAACGTATTTGGCATCGCCATGAGCATCACTGGGGGTATTCTTGGCGGGCTGCTGGTAGCGCGCTATGGCATTGGGCCGCTGCTGGTCTTCGGCGCTGCGGTCGCTACCCTCACAAACCTACTGTTCGCGGCGCTAGCACTTGCTGGTCAGCAACTGCCGATGCTGGTCATGGCCATTGTCGGGGATAACTTGGCTAACGGCTTGGCGAGCGCGGTGTTTATCGCGTTTCTCTCAAGCCTTACCTCGCGCGCGTATACCGCCACTCAGTACGCCCTGTTCTCATCGCTAATGACGCTACCCGGCAAGTTTCTCAGCGGTTTTGGTGGATTAGTCGTCACCGCTCAGGGATACGCCACGTTCTTTGTAGTGGCTACCCTGCTCGGCCTACCCGCGATCGCTTTAGCCATCTGGATAAGCCGAGACAAGCAATTGGTACCCGCTCCCCTGGTAAAAGCAGGCTAACGGGCGGCTAGCGGTGATTATTCAGCCACTCCAGAGCGCCTGGGGTGGTGCGCCACTGGTCACGCATTAGCGTGCGGTATTGCCATGCTTCTGCCCGGGAGCCAGGGTCAACCTGGCCATCGGCGTAAGGCAAGGAGGGCCGAGGGCTTTCGGCACAAATCAGCTCCAGGGCGTGGCGGTTATGGCCAACCACCTCGGTTAGCGCTGCTTCGGCGGCATCGTGTTTTTCAAGGCGGTAAAGTGCCAAGGTACGCCCCATCAGTAACCCTAACACGAGCGAGCCGTCGTCTTTATGGGGCTCCTCGGTAAGCGCCAGTGCTTCTTCGTTGCGGTCATCCCGCAGCAGTTGGTCAAGCACCAGCTCTTTTAGGCCCAGGCTATCTTCTTGATCTATTGCGAGCAGCTCTTCGGCTAGCTCGCGGGAGTGCTGGCGCGCGCCGCGCTCCATACCCACCACTAGCGCCAGCCCTGTTCGTAGCAGCATGGCGTTATCCGCATCATCCCAGCACAAGCTACCGTCACCCGCAGCACGTGCCTGCTCCAGCCAGCGAGAAAGGCGAAGCGCCAGCGGCGCCAGCAAGCTTGGCGCCATCCACGGCAGGCTGCCAAAGCGACTGGTGAGCGCAAGGGTTACGTCTTGCACCACCTGAGGGGCATCCAACCACTCTGGATGGGCACAAAGCGCCGACATCCACTCGATGGCATTGCCCCAGGGGTCGTCCCGAAACCCTAACGCTACATCTTCATCCACCAACACCTGAAACTGCTCGTGCCAAGCGGCAAACAGCGACTCTTCTCGTGCGGTGGTGGTGTAGAGCAGCCTACCGGTTTCGCCATCTTGTTCAAAAGAGAGCTTAGGGGCAGTGGGCAGCGCGGCCAAGAGCGCCTGCAACGACACCAGCGGTGTTGCCATGTCCTCTTCAGCGCTAAGCAGCTGGTCGGCCAGCGTTGCGCCAGGGTTTTCAGCCAATGCGGCAAGAAAATCGAGCTGTTCTTCATCCAAATCGCCCTGACGCACCAAACGACGATACCAAAAATCAGCGCGCTCTTTGGCTTCACTCTCGTGCCCTTCATGCAGCAGCAGCATCGCTTCGATGTAGGCAAGCGTGGGGGAATCCGGCAGCGCCTGCTGGGCTTTCACAAAGGCACCACGGGCGCTATCCAGGTCGTCATTGTCCAAGTGCATGAGGCAGAGCCGTTCAAGGGCCACGCCGCGTAAAAACAGCGGCCCGCGCTCCATTACCTCGTCAAGCAGGTCGGCACGCTTGCGGGTAAAGCCCCGCTCTTGATAGATATCCAAGAGGATTTCAAAGGCAGGCTCTGCCTGTTCCGGCAGCCGCGACCAGTCGCTGCCATCAAACAGCGACTCAAGAATCTGCATTGAACGTCCGGTTTGGCCACTCTCGGCAGCAATGAGCCCCGCTTCTAGAAGCGCCTGGGGAGGCGCCTGCTGGCTCTCAAGCGCCGCTTTTAGCGTTGCTCCTTTCCACTCGCGAAGTGACAGCATCCACATCATCTGTTCGGGGATATCTGTTGGGAACTCAACGCGATAGCAGCACTGCTTATACTTGCGACCGGAATCGCACCAGCAGGGCTCGTTACGGCCAGGGGTGGCCAAGGGTTCACTGGCAAAATCCAACCGCTCTAACGGTGTTTGTGACCATAAAATGGGCGCTAACGCCTGAGCGGTGGCGACATTACCATTAAATGCCTCAGCGCCTTTGCCACGTACCCAGGTCATAAAATCGGGGTAGTGCTCCTGCTGCCTGATTGCCGAGAGTGCCCCAGAGGCAAATCCCAGCAGTTGATCGACCCATACCGCCAGCATTGCCGTCTCCACTGTCTTCAAGACTATTAATCTTTATAACCCAATTGAAAAGCGCAATAGTCTAGCATGGCTGGCAGCGCTCTCGCAGCGGCAATCGCTTAGGGCTTACGCGCCCATTCAAGCAGCGGTTCGGTGCGGCTATACATATCCAGCCGCGCTTTAAGGCGCACCAAGTTCCAGTAGTGACCGTTTAGCGCCCGGGAAAGCAGCAGCGTATCGGCAGGGGGTTGAAGGCGATCCATGGCGGCCCACACTTTGGGGGTTAGCTCACGCAGGCGGCGGTGAACCCGTACATCGCTAAAGTCTTGCTCGCCGGGGGCGAACAGCGGTGACACGCAATCAGCCGACTCCTTATAGAGCGCCAGCGGCGCACCCTGCCCTTGGCGCCCCCCCATTTTCATTAGCGCGTCGTCCATTGCCATGGGGTCTTTGGTTAACGTGGCATCCAATAACTGCATCATGGCTTTTAGGCGCGCTTCAGGCACAGGGATCACGGCCCCTAAATCGTAAATAACCAGACGGCCCTGGTCATCACAGGCAAAGTTGCCCGCATGGGGGTCGGCGTGAAGCTCTTGATAGGTAAATAGCTCTTCGGTAATCCAGTCGGCCAGTGCCATCGCAACGTTTTGGCGGGTAGTGTCGTCGGCGCTCTCTAAATCGCGTAGCGGTGTACCGCCCACATAGCGCATAGCCAGCACATGCTGGCCGGAAAGCTCGAACAGTGGCTCAGGGATCACCAACTGCGGGTTATTCTGGTAGCGCTCGCGATAGCGGGCCAGCGCTTGGGCCTCTGCATGGTAATCAAGCTCTTCACGCAGGCCCTGTGCCAATTCATCAAATAGCGCATCTAATCGCGCTTGGGGCACTTTGAACCAGCGGCCCAAGCTCATGATTCTCTTTACCTGCTTTAAGTCACTTTCCAGCACATCTGCCAAGCCAGGATACTGCACTTTCAATACCACGGTTTCTCCGCCATGAGTGACCGCTTTGTGCACCTGCCCCATAGACGCGCTGGCAAAGGGGCGCTCTTCGATGTCGCTAAAATAAGTATCAATATCGCCATACTGCAACACCAGCGCTTCGCGAATACGCGGCCAGGGCATGGGTTCTGCCTGCCGCTGCAAACGCGCCAACTCGTTGGCTAAGTCAGGCGGCAGCAGGTCATCCCACTGGGACATAATCTGCGCCAGCTTCATCGCGGGGCCTTTTAATTCAGAAAGCCCTTCAAATAGAGCTTCACCCAGAGCCCGCCAATCAGCCTGACCGCCTAAGCGGGTTTTTAGCAGCGCCCCGCCCGTGCGGGCGCCCAACCCTAATAAACGTCGTGTTCTACCGCGCTCGCGCATGGAAACCGCCTCGTTGAATACTTTCAGACAGCTTACTCAATTCGCAAAATTTATACAAAAACTATACGAATAAAGTATCAATGCTATTTTTCAAGCCAATTACTTAGCGCTACTCCGCAATCACAGGCCCCAACATAGGCCGCACGATATCCGCCTTGCGGGTTCTGCTACTATAGTGGCCGTTTGCACCTTATCACTTGCCACCACTCGCTAGGGCCTTTGACTGCATGCGCTTGATTATCGCCGAAAAACCCAGCCTTGCCCGCGCCATTGCTGACGCGCTGCCCGGCAGTGCCAAACGCCAGGAAGGAGCAATTGTGTGCGGCGATACCACGGTGACCTGGTGTCTTGGTCATTTACTGGAACAAGCGCCACCAGAAGCGTATGACCCCGCCGATAAACAGTGGCGGCTGGATCGACTTCCCATTGTTCCCCAACAGTGGAAACTGATACCCCGGCCCAAGGCACGTAGCCAGTTGGCAGCCATACGCAAGCTGATTAAGCAAGCCACCAGTGTCGTGCACGCAGGCGACCCAGACCGAGAAGGCCAGCTGCTGGTACAAGAGGTGATCGAGCACTTGAAGTACCGTGGCCCGGTGCAGCGGCTTTTGATTAGCGACCTTAACCGACCAGCCGTCAGCCGCGCGCTGGCCAGCTTGCGGCCGAATGCCGAGTATCAGCCACTATTTCAGGCTGCCCAGGCGCGCTCCCGCGCCGATTGGCTGTACGGGATTAACCTCACCCGCGCCTGGACCCTAACCGGCCGACAAGCGGGGCACGACGGCGTACTTTCTGTGGGCCGCGTTCAAACGCCGGTACTCGGGCTGATTGTTCGCCGGGACAACGCCATACGCGATTTTGTACCCCACCCGTTCTACCCTCTATGGGTGGATCTACAGGTTACTCAAGGCCAGCTGCGCGCCTGGTGGGCGCCCAAAGAGCACGAACCGCTGGATGATCAAGGCCGCTTGATTGAACGTACCCCTGCTGATGCGCTGGCCGCGAAGCTTCCCGGCGCAACCGGCACGCTGACGACACTCGACCAACAGGAAAAACGTCAAGCGCCCCCGCTGCCCTACGCGCTCTCTGCCCTGCAAGTCGATGCCGCCCGCCGCCACGGCCTTTCCGCCCAGATGGTGCTGGATATTTGCCAGCGGCTTTACGAGCAGCACAAGCTGATTACCTACCCCCGCTCCGACTGCCGCTACCTGCCCGAAGAGCACCTAGCGCTTGCCCAGCGCAGCTTGACCAGCGCTTGCCAGAATGACGACACACTATGTGGATGGCTCAACGGGGCCGACTTCACTCTGCGCTCGAAAGCCTGGAACGATAAGCAGGTCGGCGCGCACCACGCCTTGGCCCCCACCGGCAAGCCCGCCGATTTCAGCCAGCTTTCCGCCACCGAAGGCCACGTGTTTCGACTGATCGTGCGCAACGTCATGGCGCAGTTCTACCGCCCGCTGCGCACCTTTGAAGTGAAAGCCGAGTTCACGCTGCTGGATGAAGCCTTCCGCGCTCGCGGCCAAAGTATTCTCGACCCCGGCTGGAAGCCGTTATTCACCACCCGCGAAGATACCCCGCCGCTGCCACCGCTCACCCAAGGCGAAGCCTGCCAGGCACTTGGCGCAGGCGTGGAGGAAAAAGAGACCCGGCCACCAGAACCGTTCACCGATGCCAGTTTAATCAAAGCAATGATGAACATTGGCCGCTACGTGGACAACCCAAACGTACGCCGCACCCTACGCGACACCGACGGCCTAGGCACCGAAGCTACCCGCGCAGGCATTATCGAAACCCTGGTGCAGCGCGGCTACTTGGTGCGAAAGCAAAAAGCCCTGCGCGCCACCAAACTCGGTTGTGCGCTGATCGCCGCCCTGCCCAGCGCGGTAAGCACACCGGAGCGCACCGCCCTATGGGAGCAGCGCCTACGGGCTATTTCAGAGCAACAAGACGACCCCGGCGCGTTTCAGCACGCCCTGCTTGATGACCTCCACGCCCTGCTGCAGCAAAGCGATGCCCACAAGCTGCGCCAAAGCCTACAAACGGCCCAAGGCGAGGCCGCCGCACCCGCAAAGCGCGGGGCGGCAACCAAGAAAAGCTATACAAGAAAAAAAAATACAACGACCCGGAAACGCACCGCTGGAAAGTAAAAAAGCGTTTAAACGCGGTGGAAGCCTAAGACTCGTCTGAAAGCAGCGGCGGCATGGGGCAGTCGAGGATATCGGCCATTGCCCGGAACAGCTCAGCCTCGGCAGGCAGAATGCGCCCGCTATGCTCAATACAGCGTGCCATAGCCTGCAGCAACGCTGGCTTGTGCAATGGTTTAAGGCGCCGCAAACGCTCAACAGCAAGGCTTAGTGCCTGCATGTCGCTGGCACCCTCTACCTCCGCCAAGTCAAAAGGCAGTTCATTCCCAGCCGCTGTCAGTGCGGCGCTAATCTCTGTGGGGTCATCCTGCCCGGCGGCAGACAGCACCGCGAGGAGCTGCTGGCACTCCCCTTTAAGGTCGCTTAACTTGAGGTTAGAAGGCCCGCCATGCTGCTCACCCAAATTGTTTAACACCAGCTGGTAGAGCGTCCATTCAAACAGGCTAACCTTGCCATCCGCATCAATCAGCCGCTCCATACAGAGGCGAAAGTGCTGGCCCTGCTCGGTGGAAAGTGACTGTAACGCGGGCAGTGTCAGCTCGATCAGCGGCAACCGCATGTGTACATCCAGCCTTGAGACCTCAGGCCCACACGCCAGTAATGCTTGGTACACATCGGGCAGGGCCGCTTGCTCTAACGCCTTTAGCTGATGCTCTCGCACCGCCTGCTCATCGCTTAGCAGCAGCGCATAGATCAGTGCACGAGCGGTATAAGGCTCATGGGCAGCTTCTTTTATCGGCGCTGGCAAGGCGTTGAGCACTGACTGCGCATGCGCTAGGTGGCGTTGATCGGGCTTGCCCATGGCGCCAATGGCGGTTTGAGCAGAAGCGCCGGTTAATATAGCCGAGATGACGCCCGCACCGGCCATATCAGCATCTTGCATGCCTGTTCGAATACCCGCTCTAAACCCTGCTCCCGGCCGTGCTTGGCTTTCTGCGCGTGAGGTGTCACTTTCGGCTTGTTGCGGGGGCGGTTCGACCTCGAAGCGGCCGTCCCAGTCAGGCATTACCCGCTGGACACGGTCGTTAAGTGGCGGATGGGTCGCCATCATTTGCGTAAACCCTGACCGCATCCCCTGGCCGAATAGCAGATGGCTGAACTCTGCCGTATGGGCCGCTTGCAGGTTAGATCCTTGCGCATGTGCACCAATCTTCACCAGTGCGTTACCGATGCCTTTGGGATTACGGGTAAATTGCACGGCGGAGGCATCCGCCAAATATTCCCGCTGCCGGCTGACCGCTGATTTGATCAAATTACCAAAAAAGGTGCCCGCGTAGCCGATCAGCATTAGCGAGGCCCCAAGCGCCAGCACCACCATTGCCGAGTTATCACGCTTGTTGCCTCCCACTCGACGAAAACGCATGCTGCGCAGCAGTGTTCCGCCCAGCAGGCCAATTAACAGGATGCCGTGCAGTATGCTCACCAGGCGAATATTCAACCGCATGTCACCATGCAGAATATGGCTGAACTCATGGGCGACCACGCCTTGAAGTTCGTCGCGGTTTAAGCTGCGAATTGCCCCACGGGTAATACCTATCACCGCATTGCTGGGCCGATAGCCTGCCGCAAAGGCATTAATGCCCTCCTCCTCTAGCACGTAAACCAAGGGCACCGGCGTTCCTGAGGCAATGGCCATCTCTTCTACCACATTGAGGATTCGGCGCTCGTCAGCATCGCGAGTATTTAGATTGATCTCGCGCCCACCTAACGCTTCCGCCACTGCCCGGCCACCACGGCTTAATTGGTGCTGCTTGAACAACCCACCTAACACCACAACAACAATCACCGCCGCTGCCACACCCGCCACAAGCTCGAGGGATAAAGCGGACATTACCCCGTCAACCGAGAGATCTGTTTGGGCAGCAGATTGCTCTCCCCCCATAAAATGCAGCGTAAGGACAACGACCAGCGTGGTGACAATAATCAGGGCGAGCACGGCGAGTATGAGTAAAACAACCAAGTGCCCGGTTTTGCGGCGAGCGTGATCCTGTGCAGTAAAAAAATCCATTAGCCCTATCCACTCCGCGGTTACTTAGAACGACACCTTAGGCGCCACCTGAATTTGGGCGCTGTCTTCAAACTCTAGCAACGCAGCATCTTCGCCATGGCCGAACATACCGGCCACCGCCACCTGGGGGAAACTCTGCTTGTAGGTGTTGTAGTGCATTACGGAGTCATTAAATGCTTGGCGCGAAAACGCCACTTTGTTTTCAGTGCTGGTGAGCTCTTCAGAGAGCTGCTGCATGTTCTGCGAGGCTTTCAAATCTGGGTAGGCTTCCATCACCACATTAAGCCGTCCCATGGCTTGTGTCAGCGCGCCTTCAGCACCGCCTAAATCGGCAATTGCCTTGGCACTACCCGGGTTTGCAGCGGCCGCTTTCAAGCCCGCCGACGCCGTATTACGGGCCTCAATGACCGCCTGAAGCGTTTCCCTCTCATGGCTGAGGTAGCCCTTTGCCGTCTCTACCAGATTAGGAATCAGGTCGTGACGGCGCTTCAGCTGCACTTCAATCTGGGCAAAGGCGTTCTGGAACCGGTTTCGCAATGCCACCAGGCGGTTGTAGATGGCAACGATATAAAAAACAACAGCCGCGAGAATCGCTAAAACAATGATGAGCGTAATCGTCATGATCCTTCCTTGTTGGGAGATGGGAGCGAGAGTGCAGCAAGCTGCATTTCATCTAATAGCAAAAATAGTAGCACTTAAGCGCTTTAAACGTATTAGTGATGGCGCGGACGTGGACGGGGCCGTACAACAAACCAACTCGCCACCACTAAGCTACCAAATAGGGTGTACACCAGCATAAACACCCACTCCGGCGCGGTGAAATACAAAAGGTTATGCAGCCAGTACTGAATAAAGGAGCCTCCATAGGTGTCTACGCCCGCCTTGGCCCGCAGCGCCATCTCCCAAATCGTCAAAGGGCACACCATGCCTAACCAGGATTGCACGACGACATAGACAATGGCGCATAGATGCGTAATGCGGAAGAAACTGTTGCGTACCCACCGCCAGCCCAGAAAATACCCCGCATAGATGGCCACCAAGCCAAGTACCACAAATGCCACAAACAGCACGTGGATGAACAAAATGGCATCAGCTAGCAGGAGCAACAACTGCGGGGACATGGACACTCACCCTGGGCAACTAAATAATAAGTGGCGTGTTTTTGAGACATTGACAGCCTTCCCATACGGACATCAGTGGGCTTACCAGGTTTCTCCAGCGTCTGGCGGCCCAATCTCGATTTGCATATCGGGTGCAATATCCACAACGCCTTCAATCTTCTTTAACCGATCCGCCGTGGCGGTATCTGCTGATCCGGTTATGCAGCCAATATCACCCGCAACGCGTGGTGTTGCCATACTGGTACCGCTAATCGTCTTGAAATTAATCGGCCGGGGCCATGACGAAAATACATCGCGCCCTGGTGCCGCAATATCGACCTTCCCAAAGTTCGAAAAGCTGGAGGGCCTTAAGTTCGGGTCAAGCGATGCCACCGACATAATCGTAGGCGTTAAAATATGGAAGAAAGCACTCGATTCGGCCAGGAGCCTCCGAAGTGTGTGCTCCCTTGCTGAAAGATAAAAATGTGGCAACGTAATCGCTGCGCCTGAACCAAGGCAGCAAACATAACTATAAAGAAGACTCCGCGCTTTATGCCAGGGTGTTAACGTCATTATGAAAAAACAGCCCCAGCCCTAACCTTTGGCGTGTTCACGTTCGTCGGTGCGACTCTTCATGTTGTTGTATCTTGTGTAGTGGCGACAATGGAGAGAGAAACGCATGGAATCAAAACGCTTGATCAGAACCGACACGATACTACTGACAGCAGGACTTATGTTGATCGGCTACCTCCTCGGGGAGGTACTCCTTCTCGTATTTGCGGCCGTTCTGCTTGCGGTCGGTTTAGACGGGCTTGCGCAGGCAATCGCAAGAAAGCTGCCTTTCTCTCGCGGATGGGCGCTTGTCGGCGTTGCGACCGGCATTACAGCGATCCTCATCGGCTCACTGGGGCTTACGGCGGCAAGCCTCGTGCAGCAGTTTCGGGAACTAGGCGAGACGGTGGTCGATTTTGGTGAGAAAGTGCAGGCTTGGCTCACGGAGCACACCGACATAAACATATTGGAGGAGATGAACGCCGAGAACGGCGACCTTGCCGATGCCGTAGGCGAAATAGCCGGGCATGTCATGACGGCGGTCGGCGCCTTAACGAGCCTCATCATCCTGGTCATACTTACACTTTTCTTGGCAGCAAAACCGGCGCTTTATCGGCGGGGAGCGGTGCGCCTTGTACCACCCAACAGCCGGCCCCTAGCAGAAGACACACTATCCTCCCTCGCCCATGCCCTGCGCTGGTGGTTTCTAGGGCAACTCGTGTCAATGGCGCTCCTTGGGGTCACCGTTGGGCTCGGGCTATTCCTGCTCGGCATCGAGCTCTGGTTTGCGCTCGGGGTCTTAACGGCGCTGCTTACTTTCATCCCGTTCATCGGCCCACTTATTGCGGCAGTGCCCATCGTGGCGGTGGGATTTACAGAAGGAATGCAAACAGGGTTGATTGTGCTGGTGGGTTACATCGTGATTCAAAACATCGAGGGAAACGTCTTGGTGCCAATGATTCAACACAAGGCGGTCGAACTCGCCCCTGCGCTTCTCATCACTGTGCAAGTACTCCTCGGCCTTATCTTCGGGGCGGCTGGGCTAATACTCGCCGCACCGCTCGCCATCGTGGCAATGATCACGGTTCAAAAGCTCTGGGTGGAGCATACGCTGGGAGATAAAGTGACGTAGGGAATTGCTGATGTAGCCGCCCACTTAAAGGCTGTCAACGCGGCTACGCAGCTCCCCGCATTGCTTGTTGACCACTAAAATCAATGCCAAATATAAATCATCGAAACCCTCGACCCACTTTGCAAGCCTAAGATCGCGAACCATGCCATCACCGAATGCTTGCTTTGACTTTCTCGACGGCCGATTGCTTGGCATCCCACCTCTTTCGTGCTTCGCCCGCTTTTGATAGCCACCTCATTAAACGCCTTGCCTACTCAGAGCATAAATTAAAACGGTTGACTTAAACTCAGTGGCTGCGTTATTCCATAGAAGTGCCAATGCGTGAAATAAGCGTGTAGGCAGCTAACAAAAACAACGGCCACTTTCGTTAAAGGGCCCCAACGAAGAGAATGTGCATGTCAAATGATCACGTCTATGACGGCGCGCCGTGGGCACATCTTTATGGCACCACTAATGACGCGATTAAGGATCAAGCGCAGCAGCAACGCTTTGCGAATATTCCCGCCATGATCGTCGCGGCGGCCAAGCAGTTTGGCACTCATACCGCCTTCACCACCTGCATGCCCAACGGCATGAATGGCACGCTTACCTACCAGCAAGCGGACACGCTCTCCGATGCCTTTGCGGTTTACCTGCGCGAGACCCTAGGCCTTGCCAAAGGCGACCGCGTGGCGGTGCAAATGCCCAACTGTTTAGCTCTGCCCGTGGCCATTTTTGGCATTCTAAAAGCGGGCTGTGTACTGGTGAACGTCAACCCGCTCTACACGCGCCGGGAAATGGAGCACCAGTTCAACGATGCTGGTGTGCAAGCGCTGGTGATCATGGATATGTTCGCCGACAAACTAGAAGATGTGCTCCCTAACACCCAGATTAAGCACGTGGTGCTGGCCTCACTCTCACAGTGGTTTTCACCGGTGGTTCGCACGGTATTGGATGCCGTGCTGAAGTACTGGAACAGAGCCATCCCCAAGCACTCTTTAAGTGCCGTTCAGCTCACGCAGGCCATTCAAACGGGCCAAGCCACCCAAGCCAAACAACATATTGATGTGGCCAGTTACTGGCAGGACATCACCCGTGAAGACACCGCGCTGCTGCAATATACCGGGGGCACCACTGGCGTTAGCAAAGGGGCGGAGCTTGCCCACGGCAACCTGTTGAGCAACTTAGAACAGGTGGATTTAGTGGTCGGCAGCCATATCGAAGCTGGCAAAGAGTGCGTTCTCACCGCGCTACCCATCTATCACATCTTCGCGTTTACGGTGAACCTGCTGGCGTTTTACAGCAAAGGCGCGCACAACGTTCTAGTGCCCAGCCCTCGCCCTATTCAAAACTGCCAGCGGGCCTTTGATAACTACCCGATCTCCTGGATATCGGGGGTTAACACGCTGTTCAACGCCCTGCTAAATGAAGAGTGGTTCACGGTGTACCCGCCTAAAAGCATGAAAGTGGCGATGGCGGGCGGCACTGCGCTGCATAAATCCGTCGCTGAGCGCTGGCGCAGCGTAGTGGGCACGCCCATCGCGGAAGGCTACGGCCTGACGGAAAGCTCGCCGGTTATCTGCTTCAACCCCATTGGGCACGAGCGCGCTAACAGCATCGGCATCCCCGCACCGTTTACCCAGGTTCGCATCGTCGATGAACAAGGCATCACCGTGCCACAGGGAGAAACCGGCGAAATTATCGCCCGCGGCCCGCAAATCATGAAAGGCTACTGGAATAACCCTGAAGAGACGGCCAAAACCTTAAAAGATGGCTGGCTCTACACTGGCGATATCGGAACCATGACCGAAGATGGGCATTTCCAAATCGTCGACCGTAAAAAAGACATGATTCTGGTCAGCGGGTTTAACGTCTACCCCAACGAGGTAGAAGACAGCATTGCGCGATTACCCCAGGTGCAAGAGTCTGCGGTAATTGGTATCCCCGACGACCAAACCGGCGAAGCGGTGCACGCCTACGTGGTACTGCGTGAACAGGGGCTGAGTGCCAAGGACATCATCCGGCACTGCAAAACAGAGCTAGCTGCCTACAAAGTGCCCAAAAAAGTCGTGTTCTGGGATGAGCTACCGAAAACACCTGTTGGGAAGGTGCTGCGCAAAGAAGTTCGCGCCACTGTTAAGGCCAGCCGCGCAGCGGCTAAACAACAATAATCGCGTAACAATAATAACCGCATAACAACAGCGGCCGCTCACGGAGTTACAGCACTATGTTGAGTACAAAACTATGTTGAGTTCACTGGAAGAGAGTTTACTGTCGATCATGATGGTTATCATTATGTTCGGCATGGGGGCATCACTCACCTTTAAGGACTTCAAGCTCTCCATGCGCCACCCCCAGGCCATTGGGGTTGGCTTCTCATCGCAATATTTGCTGATGCCGTTTATTGCCTTTGCCCTGGCGCGCCTTCTCAACCTCTCGGTTGAACAGACAGTTGGGCTAGTGCTGATGGGCTGTATGCCTGGCGGCACCACCTCCAACATCTTTGCCTACTTCTCGCGAAGCTTGCTCAGCCTCAGCATCATGATGACCATCTGCTCTACGCTGGCGGGCTTTATCTTGGTACCGCTGTGGATGGCGTTTTACACCCAAGGGATTGATGACGCCTTCCGTATTCCCCCCGACCAGATTGCCCGCCTGCTGTTTGTGCTGCTGATTCCGACGCTGCTAGGCATGTGGATACGGCGCAAAAATGCCAATATTGGCGCCGTGATCGAGCTGGTAGGCGGCGTACTGGGTGCCATCGTGATTGTGTTTCTGGTGGTGACGTGGGCGCCGCGCAACTGGCGCTTGCTGATGGAAACCAGCTGGCAGGTATATGCGGCGGTGATTCTACTGGGTTTAGTGGGCTTCCTGTTCGGTTACCTGTTCTCCCGCGTGCTTAAGCTCAACCCACAAAAAGCCCGCACGGTGTCTCTTGAAACGGGGATTCAGAACGGCCCGCTGGCCGCGTTAATCGTGATCATGACCTTTAGCGGCGAAACACAGCAGTTAATTCTACTGATACCCGTCATGTACTCGCTGTTTATCGTTCTGAACTCCACCGCAGTAGCGGTACTTTATCGCAAGCTAACCAAACAAGAAGAGCTTGCCCGCGACCAAGCCAAGGTCGAACCCTCGTAGGTAGTTATTTCAGCCATGGCATCAGCGGGGCTACTCACAGCCCCGCTGTAGTGTTTAAAGAGAAAATGCTGCTTAATCTGGCCGTTGCGGCACTTAACGATCAACCATGGTCTCTCAGGCGGCACGGTTGTAGTGCAGATGCATGCGCTTTTACTATGACGTTGGCAGCTCAGTGAATGCTGGCAGGTCATCTGCCAGCTCAAACCAATCCGCTTTCGAGGATACCCATGCGTGGTAACGCTTACTTGGCAGCACGGGGGTATCCAAGCGTGCCAAGCCGTAATCGTTTCACCTCAGGACGATCATCTCTCGCGCTGCACAGTGGACTGCCACACTCTGCGCAAAACACCCGCGACTTATTGGGGCTGGCGCGATACTCCTTTAAATAGCAAGCGCCTTCGGTAATATGGAACCCTTCTGACAGGATGGGCGCAACGGCCACAAAAGCGCTGCCCTGCGCCTTCTGGCACTGTTTGCAGTGGCACATGGACACCTCATCAATGCCACCGCTGTACTCGTAGCGGACGCGCCCGCAAAGACAACTGCCTTTATGCATCCAGCCCTCCATTGCTCTTGATCGTTTAACGCTTGCAGCACGCGCGCCCTTGGAATGGAGCCGAAGGCGCAATGGAAAGGGCGTCGCCGTGCCTGCACTTGTTAGCGTAAAGCATTCAGATCCCCTATCGGTCCAGTAACAATTTCGCCATCGGATGGTAGGCCCGATAATAGCCCTGCGCCATCTCCAAGTCCTGGCCAAGCCACCGCTTTCTCCTAACCTCAGGCACGTCTTCTTTTCCTTTTAGCCAAGCAAAAACCCCTGATAAAACAAAACTGTATTGATCAATCATCCTTTCGAGCACGGTAAACTGCGGCGATGGACGACCAAGCTCTTGAATAACAGTATCGTCAAGCTTATGGAGCAACCTTTCCAGACGTTCTAGCTTTTGCTCAGGCAACCTTAAATCAGTTGTCAATGAATTCATTATGTCTAAGCAGATGGAATCAAGCTGCTCAAAAATCTCCTCCGCTTTGGCAATGAATGTATCGTCGTCTTCCTCCATACTCACTGACTCAGGACGCTCTTCAAGAGCCGACTTACCATGAAATTGAAACCGAGCCCAATGCGCTGCCCTGGGCCAATTGATGCGCTCTCTAAGTTGATCCGCAGCTGGATGCTTGTCTTCAAGCCAAGATGCATGAGCAATAGCATTGTTATCTCGATCGTCCTTTAGGCTCCGATATACATGTACAGTTGCCAACAGAGGGACTCTCCTCCCCCCATCTTTTTCTTGGAGCTGATCTGCAATATGGTTCAGAGTTGCCCAGAAATGCGCTGGGCGCCACGGACCTTTCCACAACACTCGGATGTGCTTCTGCCACACATTTGCCTGAGGAAGGACAAAAGGTTTTTTTGTGGAAATGATCTCATAATGGTTTCTGGCAATTACATTCTCAGAAACGTCTGAAAGCTGAAAGGCATGAAGCGAATAGAACTCGGCGATTTCGCTTCTCAGAAATGAAGGTAACTCATCTATCCGTGGGAGCGATATTGTTACTTTTTTCTGCTCAAGTGCGGCAAGCCCGTCTGGTGCGACCTCCCCAACCAACTTGTCAACTGAGTTTGCAAAGAACACCGGCGTATTCCCGACAAGCTCAACCGCCACAACAAAGACTGGGAGAGGTATGGCAGCCCATCGTCGTAAATGATTCAGCTCAAGCCGCCTCTTCGCAACACTTTCTCCAAAGGCAAGTGCAGACTCGGCCTCATGACCTTTGATCTGAAGTAAGCCAATTCTCGGTCCGCTACCAACATCTGATTGTCCAATGTAGCCCTCAAGCTCGACTAGTAAATCCTCGCCACGGTCATGCTCATACTTTGAACAAAAGAGTTCAGCATCCAGTAGGGCATCCCGAACTTTGGTTTCAGCTCGCTCGCCAGTAAGTTGGGATTGTTTTCCGCCTTTCCTATCGCTCAAGGTTGACTCCCATAATTGGAAACTTTCCGCGGGGCGCTCGCTAACAGTTTATTAATGCGCATGCGCGTTTCCCTGGAAACCTCAATCCAGCCAAATCATCCCAATATATTGATATAAAGGGGAAAATATCAATTCTCATTCTAAAGCTAGCTGGAAAAATGCGCATGCGCGTTATCATTCTTCGTTATCTCTACGAATTGCGTATAAACATACGCACAACTCTCTCAACATATTGTTTTAAAGCATTTTTATAAAAAAATTCCGCAAGATTGAGCACGTTTCCCATTGGGCTTGCCAGAAAACCGCGCATTCCTGGCTGACAATCCCTATTCATACTGCATAGCACTTCGTTGCCTCTACGTTTGCCATGCGTACCTGCCCTACCTTGTGCACTGAAAACTCATTAACCTTAACAAAATATGCTTAGCCTTAACGCTAGCAGATTATGCTTAGTGCCGTCACTATCTATTAGCCGCCCCTCTGGGCATTGTTACCCTCGCCTTCATTTCCTTGTGACGAACACGGTAAGCTAGGCAGCACTCTCGCTGCTGATTAAAGACCCAACAATGACTACCCACTGGATACTTGGCCCCGGCGCTATTGGCCGCCTGCTAGCCCATTCGCTTGCACCGCTTACCGAGGTTGCTTTGATTAGCCGCCGAGCACTGCCTGAGCAGCAAGTGCTTACCACGCCTGAAGGCGAGCAACACTCGCAGCGTCTCAATGTGTTCACGGTTGATCAGTTAGCTTCTAACACACATGAACCGCCCGGTTTTGTACATATCACCACCAAAGCCATGGCGGCTGAGGCGGCGCTTGAAAGCCTTTCACGCGTTATCCCCCCTGCTACGCCTCTGGTGCTGTGGCAAAACGGTTTTTTAGCGCAGCCGCGTATTACCCAGGCGTGGCCGGGGCCAGTGCTGTGTGCCACGACTACCCAAGGCGCTTACCTAACGGGGGATGAGGGCGTGGTGCACGCGGGGCGTGGGCCAACATTTATTGGCGACCTGAATAACCAACGCGGTGCGCTGTCAGCAACACTCGCGCAGACGTTAGGTGAGGCAGGCTTTACCGCTACACCGGTAGGCGATATTCGCCAACGCCTGTGGCAAAAGCTAGCGGTGAATGCAGCGATTAACCCGCTGGTGGCGCTGCATGGCGTGCGTAACGGCGAGTTGCGGGAAACAGCCTATGCAGGCCGCGTGGCAGCGGTAGTAACGGAAGTCGCGTCGATTTTGCAGGCTGAAGGCATTCAACCGCCTACGGGCAGGCAAGGTAAGGAAGCCTGGTTGGCATTGGTGTGGCAGGTAGTGGAGAACACCGCGCACAACAAGGCATCGATGCTTCAGGATGTTGAAGCCAAACGCCCCACCGAGCGCGGGGCGATTTTTGGGCCGTTGATTGAAAGCGCCCAACGCCATGGGCTGGCGCATGAGGTACTGCAAGCGCTTGATGCAGAGCTAGCGGCCCTGGAAGCACGCTTTTAGCTATCGGTTTGGCTTCAAGCGCCCTATTTAAGAGACAGGAATCATCACGACTTTGCGGTAGGCGGGTAGCTCAGCAAGCTGCTTAGACCAGCGCCCTAGGTGCGGGCGGGGTTGCCACGTTATGCCGCTATTGCGCAGGTTATAAACGAACGGGGCCAGGGCTATATCGCCAAGACCAAACGCGTCACCAGAGAACCAGGGCTGATCGGCAAGGGCGTTGTCCAGTTGAACAAATAGCTTTTCGCAGGTGGCGATGATGGGTTCTAAGCTGTCGATGTCGCGCTGCTCTGCGGGAGTTCTTACATAGCCCAACAAGAGTGCACGGTGTGGCGGCGTGAGCGCACTGGTTGACCAGTCCATCCACTTTTCCATTTGGGCACGCTTGGCGGGTTCGTCAATCCACAGCGACCCTTGGCCATACTGGGCGGCTAGGTAGCGAATAATGGCGTTGGACTCCCAGAGCACGGTGTGGGTGGCGTCGTCTTTTAACAGCGGCACCAGCCCGTTGGGGTTCATCGCCAGGTATTCGGCCGTGTTATTAACCCCATGCTCCCGCCCTGCCAGAATTTGCTCGTAAGGCAGCGCCAGGGTTTCTAATACCCAAAGGACTTTTTTAACATTGGTAGAGTTGTTGCGGCCCCAAAGCGTAATCATAGAAGTCCCTTTTTGAGCATAATAAAGAGATTGAGTTTGCCCACCCTTGCCCCCTATAACAAGGGGCGGCATAGGCCGCCCTCTTGCTTACGCTTAATCACGCGCTACACCACTTAGGCGCTGTTTTTATCCTGATAAAACGTTAGCAGGCTTGAGAAATCCAGGTTTCCGTTACCGCCTGCTTTGTGCAGAGTAAACAGCGAGCGGGCAGCAGACCCCATGGGAACGGGCGAGGCGCTCTGCTGGCTAACATCCATCGCAAGGCCCAGGTCTTTAATCATCAGGTCAACCTGGAAGCCACCCTGGTAGCCCTTAGAGGCCGGAGCGTTTTCCATTACACCGGGGTAAGGGTTATAAACGTTCAGCGCCCAGTTACCGCCTGAGCTTTGCTTCATAATCTCGGAAAGCACCGCTGGGTCCAGTCCATTTTTCACGCCCATGTTGATCGCTTCACAGGTGCCTGCCATCAAGATAGATAGCAGCATGTTGTTGCACACCTTAGCTACCTGCCCCGCACCGTGGTCGCCCGCGTGGAAGATATTTTTACCCATCACGTCTAGCACGGGCTTGGCCTGCTCAAACTGGGCATCAGAGCCGCCGACAATAAACGTCAGGGTACCTGCCTGGGCGCCGCCTACCCCACCGGACACCGGCGCATCCACAAAGCCAATGCCTTTTTCAGCCCCCGCAGCGGCCACGCTACGGGCGGTATCAGCGTCGATGGTGGAACAGTCGATCACTAAGGCGCTCTGTTTGATCACATCAAACAGTGGCGTATCGCCATCTACATACAGCCCGCGTACGTGCTTACCTGCGGGAAGCATGGAAATAATAAAGTCTGCATCGGTGGCGGCGTCCTTGGCAGATGCCGCCACGTCGCAACCGTGAGACTTGGCGGTTTCCAGGGCCTGTTCAGAAAGGTCAAAGGCGCGCACTTGAAAGCCCGATTTTGCTAAGTTGGCCGCCATAGGGCCGCCCATGTTGCCTAAACCGATAAACGCGACGGTGGTCATCATTGTTGTCCTTATTAGAGAGTGGTCGAAAATGCGTTAGCGAAGATCCGCGAGGGGGCTCTCCTCCCAAGGTGACGCTAGCAGCCCATCGATAAACGATGACTCTACGGAGGCGACATCCGGGTACGTCCAGGCTGGCTGGCCATCTTTATCTACCAACAGGGCACGCACTCCTTCTGGGAACTCACGGTGGCGGCAGCACTGCACGGAGAGCGCCAACTCCGACTGAAACACTTCTGCAAGCGACATGTGCTTGGCGCGCTTTAACTGCGTATCAATCAGCTTGATGGAGACGGAGCTGCCGTGAGCCAAGGTTTTCTGGGCCTTGCTGAACCATTTGTCGTCAGTGTTTACCGCCAAAATCGCCGCGACGACTTGCTCAATGGTGTCGTGATCCATTAACTCGCGGATTAGCGCGGTGGATTTGTAAACCGGGGTGTCAAGCTCGGCAAAGACACCTTGGGAGGCCTGCTCTAGCTCGCGCAAAATGCTGTTTACGACGCCGTGGGCGTCGGTCTGGCTACCTTCACCCCAGGTAGCTGCTAGCAGCTGTTCGGCCAACACCTCGCGATGCTGGCTGGCAATGGCACGGTCGGCCAAACCCAGGTGCACCGCATCCGGCGCATTGATTTGGCTGCCGGTCATGGCTAAAAAGCGCCCGGTGCCGTTGGGCAGGCGGTTTAAGAACCAGCTTGCCCCCACATCCGGGTAGAGGCCAATGGTGACTTCTGGCATAGCAAGGCGGGAGGTTTCGGTGACCACACGGTGGCTGCTGCCGCTTAGCAGCCCCATACCACCCCCCATGACGATGCCGTTACCCCAGCAAATCACCGGTTTTGGGTAGGTGTGTAGCAGGTAGTCGAGGCGGTATTCCGTATCAAAAAAGCGCTGAGGAAAATCCGGGTCGCCGTCGCCGGTTATGGCTTTATAGAGGTTGACCACATCGCCACCGGCGCAAAACGCTTTCTCACCGGCGCTATCCAGCAGTACCGCTACAATGCGCTCATCAGCCTGCCAGGCTTGCAGCCGTGGCAGGATCTCTTCGATCATCTCAAGCGTTAGCGCATTAAGAGAGCGTTCAGCGTTGAGGGTGATCTCACCAATGATATGGCCATCTTGGGTGGCGTGTTCAGCAAACAGTACGCAACTCATTCCGTTGTCCTTGTGATTGCCCTTATGATTGTCCTTGTGACTGGCTGCCCTTGTGGCTAACTATAGCTCGGCGGCACCGCTTGCCAGCACGCGGCGAGAAATAATCAGCCGCATGATTTCGTTGGTGCCTTCCAAAATGCGGTGCACACGGGTATCGCGCACGTAGCGCTCCATGGGGTACTCCTTGATATAGCCGTTACCGCCGTAAAGCTGGAGTGCCTCGTCGCATACCTTAAAGCCTACGTCGGTCGCAAAGCGCTTGGCCATAGCACAATACGCCGTCGCATCCGGGTGGCCTAAATCCAGCTTAGCGGCCGCCATACGTACTAGCTGGCGGGCTGCTACAAGCTCCGTCACCATATCTGCCAAGCGGAACTGCAACGCCTGGAAATCCGCTAGACGCTTACCAAACTGCTTGCGCTCCAGCATGTATTCCCGGGCTTTATTAATCGCCTGCTGGGCGGTGCCGATAGAGCACGTAGCGATGTTGATGCGCCCGCCATCTAGCCCTTTCATGGCAATTTTGAAGCCGTCGCCTTCGTTGCCCAGCAAGTGGTTAGCAGGCACGCGCACGTCTTCAAAGGTGATCATGCGGGTGGGCTGGCTGTTCCAGCCCATTTTTTCCTCTTTACGGCCATAGCTAATGCCGCTGGCTTTGGCATCCACCGCAAACGCGGAAACACCGCCGGGGCCTTCGCCACCGGTACGCGCCATCACCACCAGAAAATCGGTGCTGCCCGCGCCGGAAATAAACATTTTGCTGCCATTCAGCACATAGTCGTCGCCGTCGCGCTTAGCGGTGGTTTTAAGCGATGCGGCATCGGAGCCTGAATTGGGTTCGGTTAAGCAATACGAGCCCAGTAGCTCACCCGTCGCAAGCTTTTCACCCCACTGCTCCACCGCTTCCGGCGTGCCGAAGTCCGCCAGCATCCAGGTCACCATATTATGAATGGTGAGGTAGGCCGTTGTAGAGGTGCAGCCCATGGAAAGTTGTTCAAAAATAATGCTGGCATCCAGCCGGGAAAGCCCCAGCCCGCCAACGTTTTCCGGCGCGTACAGCGAACAAAAGCCCAACTCGCCCGCTTTACGAATGACATCCACTGGAAAGAAGGATTCGGCGTCCCACTCTGCTGCATGGGGTTCTAACTCGTTTTGGGCAAATGCCCGCGCCATATCGGAAAAGGCAACTTGGTCTTCGCTTAGCTCAAAATTCATAGCGTTCCTCCGTACAAGCATGGCTGGGCAACGTGTTATTCGGCGTTGGACGGCACAGGCTTTGCTATTTGTCGTTATTGGCAATGTTGACGTTTACGTTAACTTATATACTTAGCTTAACCTACGCAACCGCTTAGCCCCACTACCTTTGGAGTAGACGTATTTTAAGGGCAAAAAAAGGGTGCCAATAGGCACCCAACGGACAGACCCGGTTCAACCCATTACTTAAAGTTTTTGCGATACATCTTGCCAAGCTCACCCACAATACCGCTGCGGAAGCTAAGCACGCAGACCACAAAAATAATCCCTAATATTACGTTTACCCAGTTGCCTAGTGGCGACTGCGCCAGCACATGCTGCAGGCTAACCACAATGCCCGCGCCCATCAGTGGGCCTAACAACGTACCCACACCGCCCAGTAGCGTCATCAGAATAACTTCACCGGACATGTGCCAGTGGGCATCGGTTAACGAAGCCAGCTGGAATACTACGGTTTTGGTGGAGCCCGCTAACCCAGCGATGGCAGCAGAAAGTACAAAGGCCAACAGTTTGTAGGCATCAACGTTGTAGCCTAGCGAGACCGCACGGGGTTCGTTTTCACGAATCGCCTTCAGCACCTGCCCAAAGGGCGAATGCACGGTGCGCTGGATAAGCGCAAAACCGAATAAGAAGATCGCAAACACGAAGTAGTACATCGCCAAGTTGCTGCGCAGGCTGATGAAACCAAACAGCTCACCCCGTGGCACGCCGTGTAAGCCATCTTCACCACCGGTAAAGGGCGCCTGTACAAACATGAAGTAAACAAGCTGCGCTAGCGCCAGCGTTACCATGGCGAAGTAGATACCCTGGCGACGGATTGCCAGCAGGCCAAATAGCAGCCCTAACACCGTAGCCATCAGGGTGCCACCAATAATGCCCAGCTCAGGCGTTAAGCCTGGGTAACTTGCCAGTAAGTAGCCGGTTATATAGCCGCCTGTCGCGAGAAACGCGGCATGCCCAAACGAGAGCAGTCCCGCATAGCCCAGCAGCAAGTTAAAGGCGCTGGCAAATAGCGCAAAGCAGAGAACCTTCATTAAGAACACTGGGTACGCCAAGAAAGGCGCCACCAGCCCCAGTGCCACAAGCGCTATATAGAAGAGATTGCGGCGCATATTGGCACGTTTTTGGCGTTCCAGCACCGCAGAGGGTGCTTTGATTGCTTGAGAATCTGCCATGGTTAAGCCTCCTTACCGAACAGCCCAGCGGGGCGTAACATGAGCACTAATATCATCACCAGGAAGATCACAGTATTGGAGGCTTCCGGGTAATACACTTTGGTTAAGCCTTCGATAACTCCCATGCCTAGGCCGGTAAGAATCGCACCCAGGATTGAACCCATGCCCCCGATAACCACCACGGCAAACACCACAATCAATAGGCTTGAGCCCATAGTGGGTGAAACCGGATATAGCGGAGCTGCCAGAACACCCGCAAACGCAGCCAGTGCAACACCAAACCCATAGGTAAGGGTAATTAACAGCGGAACGTTAACCCCAAACGCCTGCATAAGCTGGGAGTTTTCTGTACCCGCCCGCAGGTAGGCGCCTAAGCGAGTGCGCTCAATCATGAACCAGGTGAATAGACACATTGCCAATGCCGCTACCAGCACCCAGGCGCGATAAGTAGGCAGGAACATAAAGCCTAGATTGAGCCCCCCTTGAAGCACCTCTGGGGTGGCATAACGCGCGCCGGAAACCCCGAAGAAGTTGACCAGCGTGCCTTCAAAAATCAGCGCTAACCCGAACGTTAGCAGTAGCCCGTAAAGGTGATCCAAATGGGCAATACGACGCAGCAAGAAGCGCTCCATCAGCATGCCAAAACCACCTACCACCAGCGGCACTAAGAACAGTGCTAGCCAGTAGTTAATGCCTAAGTAGCGAAAGCCTAACAGCGCGGCGAAGGCCCCCAGCATGTATTGCGCCCCATGGGCAAAGTTGACGATCTTCAGTAGGCCGAAGATGACCGCCAGGCCCAAACTAAGCAGTGCGTAAAAGGCACCGTTCACAAGCCCAAGCGTTAGCTGGCCCATGAACACGGCCAGTGGCACGCCGAATATCATCGTCATGGTATGACTCTCCTCGCCGCCAAGCGGGTAGCAGCACCTGCTGCCACCCGTGGATATTGCTTATGTAATAACGCTTCAAGGCTTTTAATGGCTAGCCTGAACCGCTGCCATAGGCCCTATGCTTTCAAACGTTTCTAGGCCCGTTTTAGTTTTGAACCAGCTTGCACTGACTCTCAGAAAGCGGACGGTAGGCTTCTTCGGCGGGAATAGTGCTAAGGATTTCGTAAAGGTCCCACTCACCAGTGGACTCTTCGGGGGTTTTCACCTGGGCCAAGTACATATCGTGAACCATGCGGCCATCTTCACGAATTCTGCCGTTGCGGGCAAAGAAGTCATCAACGGGCATCTCAGCCATTTGCGCACGTACAACTTCAGGATCATCAGTACCTGCCGCTTCTACCGCTTTTAGGTAATGCATGGTGCTGGAGTAGATACCTGCCTGCACCATTGTCGGCATCCGGCCCATCTCTTCGTAGTAACGCTCAGACCATTCGCGGGCCTCTTCATCCATGTCCCAGTACCAGCCAGTGGTCAGCAGCAGGCCTTGGGTAGCCTCTAACCCTAGGGCGTGAACGTCGTTCAGGAAGATAAGCAGACCCGCTAACTGCTGACCGCTTTGAACAAGGCCAAACTGGCTGGCTGTGGTAATCGCGTTGACGGTATCCGCACCCGCGTTAGCCAGACCCACAATTTTGGCACCAGAGCCTTGCGCCTGGAGAATGTAAGAGGAGAAATCGCTGGTGGGGAACGGATGGCGAACGCCGCCCACTACTTCACCACCACTCTCTTCTACGACGCGCGTTACGTCACCTTCCAGCGCGTGGCCGAAGGCGTAGTCCGCGGTCAGCATGAACCAGGTGTCGCCGCCCTGCTCTACAACGGCCTGTGCCGTGCCGTTGGCCAGCGGATACGTGTCATATACCCAGTGAATGTGGTTTGGCGTGCAGTGCTCGTTGGTGATACTGGACGCCGCAGAGCCTGAAATAATGCCCAGGCCGTTGTTCTCTTCTAGCACGCGGGTAACCGCGATAGTGACCGAAGACGCCACCATGCCTGCCACCATGTCGACGTTACGCTGGTCAATCCACTCACGTACGGTGTTAGCCCCTACGTCTGCGCTGTTGCGGTCATCGGCACTAAAGACAACGATGGGCGCACCATTCACGCTGCCACCAAAATCCGCAACGGCCATTTCCAACGCTCGCTGGCCGCCTGGGCCCGCGAGGTCGCGGTAGGTACCGGACATATCGGCCAAGTAACCAATGCGAACTTCGCCATCGCTCATGTTAGCCTGGGCGGTTGAAATAGCCATGGTGGAAGCAGCGGCAACAGCGATGCTAGTAGCGAGTGTTTTTTTAATGAAGGTCATGTTCGTCTCCTGGCCCTTAAGGCCTTTGTTTTTGTGTTACGACGTTTTTAAGTGCTTTAGTGTTCAGCGTTTTTGGTACTAGGTTTTGCTACTACGTTATTAATCTTGGTGGGTATTACCCCCAACCCCGGTCTTTGCTACACCCCCAGCATCGTGTTGAGGTGATCACGGCGTGAAGGCAGCTGTGCGGCGGTGATCTCTTCAACAATCTGGCCGTGATCCATTACGAAGTGGCGGTCTGCCAAGGGGGCCGCAAAGCGGAAGTTCTGCTCGACCAGCACGATAGTCATGCCGCGCTCTTTCAGCTGAATGAGTACCTCAGCTAATTTCTGCACGATAACCGGCGCTAACCCTTCGGTAATCTCATCAAGCAGCAATAACCTTGCCCCGGTGCGCAAAATACGCGCCATGGCTAACATCTGCTGCTCACCACCGGAAAGCCTTGTCCCCTGGCTTCTGCGCCGCTCATAAAGGTTGGGAAACATGCCGTAGATTTCATCTAAACTCATGCCGCCTGAGCGCACGGTAGGTGGCAGCAATAAGTTTTCGTGCACATCCAAACTCGCAAAAATCCCCCGCTCTTCCGGGCAGTAACCAATACCCAGCCGAGGAATATGGTGCGGCTTCATGCGCAGCGTTTCGTTACCGTTAATGACGATAGAGCCGGTACGCCGACCCACCATACTCATAATCGATTTAAGCGTAGTGCTACGCCCCGCACCATTGCGCCCTAGCAGGGTCACTAGCTCACCGCGTTTAACATCAAAGTTAACGCCGTGCAGGATATGCGACTCGCCATAAAAGGCGTGCAGATCACTAACCCGCAACATTTCTAGGGTTTGCGACTCGGTAGCAGCGTTGGTCTCATACGCTTCGGCGGTGTTCATACGGCAGCCTCCTCTTCAGCGGCTTCGCTACCCATATAGGCTTCTCGCACCAGCGGGTTACGGGAAACCTCTTCATAGTCACCTTCCGCCAACACGGCGCCACGCGCCAACACGGTAATGCGGTCACATAGCCGGCTTACCACGCTTAAGTTGTGCTCAACCATCAGTACCGTGCGTCCTTGTGAGACGCGTTTAATCAGCGCCACGATGCGGTCAACATCTTCAGCGCCCATGCCCTGGGTAGGTTCATCCAGCAACATCATAGTGGGGTCAAGCGCCAGCGTAGTGGCAACTTCCAAGGCACGTTTGCGACCGTAAGGCATTTCTACCGTTAGGGTGTCGGCGTACTCTCTTAGACCTACTTCATCGAGTAGCTCCATGGCTCGGTCGTTAAGATGATTAAGCGACGTCTCCGACTTCCAAAAATGGAAGGAGGTACCAAGCTGACGCTGCAGCGCCACACGAACGTTTTCCAACGCCGTCATGTGAGCGAACACCGCCGAGATTTGAAATGAACGAACTAACCCAAGCTGGGCTATCTCGTTGGATTTTTTACTGGTGATGGGTTTCCCGCGATAGAGAATCTCACCACGGGTAGGCGGTAAAAACTTGGTAAGCAGATTGAATACCGTGGTTTTACCTGCACCGTTAGGCCCGATTAGGGCGTGAATGTGCCCTTCCTGAACCTGAAGGTTCACGTCATCAACGGCGGTAAAGCCGCGGAACTCTTTGGTCAGTCCTCGCGTTTCGAGTACTGGCCCATTAATTACATCGTCTGCACGCATGAAGTGGTAAGCCTCTTGTTGTTCTTGTGCTGACTTTGCACCAGCCAGTTTACTCTGGAGCGGAAAATCGTTAGCCGGCGACGCACCCTTACCTGAACGTAAGGTGTAGGTGCAAACTAGCAATCACTTGCAGGGTATTACAATTACAACTTTGGTCTACGCAGACTCAATTTAATCTGCTTTAAACGCTTTATATATAAATTTTTCAGATACTTATGCAGATTCAACGGTAATCGACGTTTAGCAATACCAGCTTTACGTTAACGTAAACTTGTTTTAGCCTCATGGTCAGTGTTCCATAGGGGCATCCCCCTATCGACGAGAATAACGATCATGAGCAAAACATACTCGATTAGCGAGCTTGCCAGTGAGTTTGACGTAACCACGCGCAGCATTCGCTTTTATGAAGATCAAGAGCTGTTACACCCCGCCCGCCGGGGTCAAACGCGCATTTACAGCAGTAAAGATCGTGTACGCCTAAAGCTAACGCTACGCGGCAAGCGGCTGGGGTTTTCTCTCGCTGAAATTCGAGAACTTTTTGAGCTATGGGATGAGACCCGTAGCGGCAGCGAAAAGCAGCTGCACCTAATGTTGAGCAAGATTGGTGAGCGGCGCGCCGCTCTCGAACAACAAATGAAAGACATCACCATGGTGCAGCTAGAGCTCGAAAGCGCCGAAATCCGCTGTCGACAAGCACTTGAAGAACTTAACGAAAAGCATCCCTTAACAACGACAAGGTAATTGACCATGTTTTCACACTATTCAGAACTTAATTTTGGCCTGGACGACGAACTGAACATGCTGCGCGAGCAGGTCAATGCCTTTGCCGCTAGCGAGATCGCCCCCCGCGCTGCTGAAATTGATCGCACCAACGAATTCCCTAACGACCTCTGGAAGAAGTTCGGCGATATGGGCCTATTAGGCATTACCGTGTCTGAAGAGGATGGCGGTAGCGGCATGGGCTACCTTGCTCACTGCATTGCCATGGAAGAGATCTCCCGGGCGAGCGCTTCAGTCGCGCTCTCCTACGGTGCGCACTCTAACCTGTGCGTAAACCAACTTAAGATTAACGCCACCGCTGCACAAAAAGAGAAGTACCTGCCCAAGCTGATCAGCGGCGACCACGTGGGTGCACTGGCAATGTCTGAGCCCGGTGCGGGTTCTGATGTGGTGTCCATGCAGCTGCGCGCAAAACAAGATGGCGATCACTACATCCTTAACGGCAATAAGATGTGGATCACCAACGGCCCTGACGCTGATGTGCTGGTGGTGTACGCCAAAACCGACCCGGACGCAGGCTCTAAAGGCATTACCGCGTTTATTATCGAAAAAGGCATGGAAGGTTTCTCCACCGCTCAAAAACTCGACAAGCTGGGTATGCGCGGCTCTAACACCTGCGAGCTAGTGTTCCAAGATTGCAAAGTACCGGCCGAAAACGTGCTGGGCGACGTGGGTAAAGGCGTGCGTGTATTGATGAGCGGCCTGGACTATGAACGCGCCGTTCTGGCCGCTGGCCCCATCGGTATTATGCAAGCCGCCATGGACGTGGTGATGCCCTATATCCATGAGCGTAAGCAGTTCAACCAATCCATCGGTGAATTCCAACTGGTACAAGGCAAAGTAGCCGATATGTACACCACGCTGAATGCGTGCCGCGCCTACTTATACGCCGTCGCAGGTGCTTGCGATCGCGGCCAAACGTCGCGCAAAGACGCCGCTGGGGTGATTCTATACTGTGCCGAAAAAGCCACCCAAGTCGCCCTGGATTCTATTCAACTACTCGGTGGTAACGGTTATATCAATGAGTATCCCACCGGACGTCTGCTGCGCGACGCGAAGCTGTATGAAATTGGCGCGGGCACCAGCGAAATTCGCCGGATGCTGATTGGCCGCGAACTCTTCACCGAAACAAAGTAAGGGCCGCGCCATGAGCACACTCTCTACACAGATCAATCCCCGCAGCGATGTCTTTCAAACCAACGCGGCCTCAATGCTGGCGGAAGTTTCCAAGCTACGCGAGTTAACCGCCGCCGTCGCCCAAGGCGGTGGCCCTAAAGCTCGTGAGCGCCACGAAAGCCGCGGCAAACTATTCGTGCGTGATCGCATCGACCACTTAATTGACGAAGGCTCGCCCTTTTTAGAGTTTTCCGCACTGGCAGCCCATCATGTTTACGATAGCGACGTACCCGCAGCAGGCGTAGTGACGGGCATTGGCCGGGTATCTGGCGTTGAGTGCGTGATTGTGGCTAACGATGCCACGGTAAAAGGCGGCACGTATTTTCCGCTGACGGTGAAAAAACACCTGCGCGCCCAGGAAATTGCCCGCAAGCACCGCCTGCCGTGCATCTACTTAGTCGATTCTGGCGGTGCTTTCCTGCCCCGCCAGGACGAAGTGTTCCCCGACCGTGACCACTTCGGGCGCATCTTCTATAACCAAGCCACCATGTCCGCTGAAGGTATTCCACAAATCGCCGTGGTGATGGGTTCCTGTACCGCGGGTGGCGCCTATGTGCCCGCCATGGCGGATGAATCCATCATCGTTAAAGAGCAGGGCACGATTTTCCTAGGCGGCCCGCCCTTGGTAAAAGCAGCTACTGGCGAAAGTATCAGCGCTGAAGACTTAGGTGGTGCAGATGTTCACGCCAAAATAAGCGGTGTTGCGGACCACTACGCCGAAAACGACGCCCACGCGCTGCAGCTAGCCCGCGCCTGTGTGTCGCGCCTGAACTGGCAAAAACGCGGCAAGCTGGCCATGCAAGCGCCTAAACCACCTAAGCTCGACCCAGCAGAGCTTTACGGCATTGTGGGTACCGACCTTAAAAAACCTTATGACGTGCGCGAAGTGATTGGCCGTGTTGTCGATGACTCTGACTTTGACGAGTTCAAACGCTACTACGGCGACACCTTAGTTACCGGCTTTGCGCATATCCACGGCTATCCGGTGGGCATTGTGGCCAACAACGGCGTGCTGTTCTCCGAGAGCGCTGTAAAAGGTGCGCACTTTATTGAACTATGCGCTCAGCGCAAGATCCCGCTGGTGTTCCTGCAAAACATTACCGGCTTTATGGTCGGCTCTAAATACGAGCATGAAGGCATCGCCAAGCACGGCGCCAAGCTGGTAACGGCGGTCGCCTGCGCCAAAGTACCCAAATTCACGGTGCTGATTGGCGGCAGCTTCGGCGCGGGCAACTACGGCATGTGCGGCCGGGCTTATGATCCCAACCTGCTGTTTATGTGGCCCAATGCGCGTATCTCCGTAATGGGTGGCGAGCAGGCGGCAGGCGTGCTTTCCCAGGTGAAGCGCGAACAGCACGAACGCGAAGGGCGCGAGTGGACGAAAGAAGAAGAAGAGGCGTTCAAACAGCCCACCCGCGATCAGTACGAGCACCAGGGCCACCCCTACTACGCCAGCGCCCGCTTGTGGGATGACGGCGTCATCGACCCGCTGCAAACCCGCGATGTGCTGGGGCTTTCTTTAGCCGCCGCGATGAATGCCGAAGTCGAAGAGACACGCTTCGGCGTGTTCCGGATGTAAGGGGCGAACACCATGGCTTACTCAACGCTACTGATTGAAAACGGCATCGCGCGCCTGACCCTGAACCGCCCAGAGGTGCATAACGCCTTCGACGACAGCCTAATCGCCGAGCTAAACGCGCACCTTGAAGAACTGCATCAACTGGCCAATGCGGGCGATGTTCGGGCAGTGGTACTTGGCTCTGAGGGAAAAAGCTTCTCCGCAGGCGCTGACCTGAACTGGATGAAGCGCATGGTCGATTACGACCTGGAAGATAATCTCGCTGACTCCCGCAAGCTGTCAGCGTTAATGCACGGCTTGGATACCCTGCCCTGCCCCACGCTTTGCCGGGTTCAAGGCGCGGCGTTTGGCGGCGCGGTAGGGTTAGCTGCCTGCTGCGATGTGGTGATCGCCTCTGATAAGGCTAAGTTCTGCCTCTCAGAAGTCAAAATTGGCCTCTCTCCTGCGGTCATCAGCCCTTACGTTCAGCGTGCGCTGGGCGAGCGCCAAATGCGCCGCTACGCCTTAACCGCAGAAGTCATGGATGCGCCAACGGCGCTGGCACTCGGCTTAGCCCATAAGGTTGTAGAGCACGAAGCATTGGACGGCGAGGTAGACGCCATGCTGGATACGCTTCTCGCCGGCTCGCCTCAAGCACAACGCGCCACCAAAGCACTACTGGCAAGGGTCGCCCAAGCGCCCGACAGCGATACCACCCGGGAGCACACCTGCCAAGTGATTGCTAAATTACGGGTGAGCCACGAGGGCCAAGAGGGCTTATCCAGCTTTTTTGAAAAGCGCCGCCCCGCCTGGACGCAACCGTCCAGCCTTCAAGAACAGAACAACGCTGCGGAGCCACGCTCATGACGCTTGAAAACAACGCTGAAACACATAAATTCGATACCCTGCTGGTAGCCAACCGCGGCGAAATTGCCTGCCGGGTAATGCGCACCGCCCGCCGCATGGGGCTTAAAACCGTCGCTGTCTATTCAGATGCCGATGCCTCTGCTAGCCATGTGCGCGAAGCCGATGAAGCCGTGCGCTTAGGCCCCGCCGCCGCCCGCGAAAGCTATTTGAATGTCGATGCGGTCATTGAAGCCGCCAAGCGAACCGGCACAGGCGCTATTCACCCCGGCTACGGCTTTCTATCTGAAAACGGTGGCTTCGTAAAAGCGCTTGAACAGGCAGGCATTACCTTTGTTGGCCCGCCGGCCTCGGCGATTGCCGCCATGGGCGACAAATCTGCCGCCAAAGCACGCATGGCTAACGCTGGCGTACCGTTGGTGCCGGGTTACCATGGCGATGATCAGGACGATGACCTGCTGCGTTTAGAGGCCGACAAAATCGGCTACCCCGTGATGCTCAAAGCCAGCGCCGGTGGTGGTGGTAAAGGCATGCGCGTTGTAGAGAGCGGCGAAGGGTTCAAAGCAGCACTTGATGGCTGCCGCCGAGAGTCTAAGGCTGCCTTCGGTGACGACCGCATGCTCATTGAGAAGTATCTGGTGCAGCCACGCCATGTGGAAGTTCAGGTGTTCTGCGATCGCCATGGTAACGGCGTTTACCTCTTCGAGCGGGACTGCAGCGTTCAGCGCCGCCACCAAAAAGTCATTGAGGAAGCTCCGGCCCCCGGCATGACGTTGGAGCTGCGCCAGGCCATGGGCGATGCCGCCGTTCGCGCCGCCAAAGAGATTGGTTACGTGGGCGCGGGAACCGTCGAGTTTCTGTTAGACATTGACGGCTCGTTCTACTTCATGGAGATGAACACCCGCCTGCAGGTTGAGCACCCCGTTACTGAAATGATCACCGGCCAAGACTTGGTTGAATGGCAGCTGCGCGTGGCGATGGGCGAGCCACTCCCCTGCACCCAAGACGAGCTAACCATCACCGGCCACAGCTTTGAAGCGCGGATTTACGCCGAAGACCCAGAGCAGGACTTCCTGCCCGCCACCGGCCTGCTCACTCGCTTTGCACTGGATTTAGAGGGCGCAGGGTTAGACAGCGATCAGGTGCGTTTAGACAGCGGCGTAGAGAGCGGCGACGAAGTTTCCATGCACTACGACCCCATGCTGGCCAAGCTGATTGTTCACGGTGCTGACCGTGACGCCGCGCTTGCCACGCTGAACCGTGCCTTAGCCGCACTGGATGTACAGGGCGTGGTGACTAACCGCGCATTCCTGCAGCGCCTTGCGAATCACCCTGGCTTTAAAAATGTCGAGCTGGACACGCGCTTTATCGAGCGCAACGAAGCCACGCTATTTGCCCCGCGCAGCTACTCTACTGAAGCCTACGCCAGCGCTGCGTTGATCGGTTTAAACCAGCTGGCGCAGGAGTGTGAAAGTGATTCCCCCTGGGATCGTCATGACGGCTTCCGTTTGAATGCCCCGCATACCATCCGCATTGCGCTGTGTGACCCGGCAAGTGCTCAGGCGGCTGACAGCGACGAAGCGGTGGTGATTGTGGAAGGTAAGCGCGAGAGCGGCGAATCGCTTTGGAACCTCACCATTGGTGATGAAACGCTCACCGCTAGCCTCCAATCGCTGACGGGCGATGCCGTTGCCGTCACGCTAAACGGCCACCGTCGCCGCCTTCAAGCGCGCCGCGATGGGCATGTTGTGGTGATGGCAGAACCAAGCGGCGAAACGCGCCTGTTCTGGCGCCGCATTGACGCCATCGACCACGGCCACCATGAGGCGGAATCAACCCTGACCGCCCCCATGAATGGCACCGTGGTAGCACTGCTGGTTGAACCCGGCACAGCAGTTGAGAAAGGCATGCCGCTGATGGTCATGGAAGCCATGAAAATGGAGCACACCATGACCGCGCCTGCCGATGGCAGCGTCGAGTCTTTCCATTTCCAGGCCGGCGATACCGTAAGCCAGGGCGATGTATTGCTCGACTTCGCCCCCAGCGAATAGGAACAGAACTATGGCACTGCCAACGTCAATTAAGCTGTTTGAAATGGCCCCTCGCGATGGCCTTCAAAATGAACCGGGCACCCTGGTGCCCACCGCTACCAAGATCGAACTGATCGAACGGCTAGCCAACGCTGGCCTCACCCATATTGAAGCGGCTAGCTTCGTCTCGCCTAAGTGGGTGCCGCAAATGGGCGATGCCACCGACGTTATGAACGGCATTGCTCGCCAACCCGGCGTGGTTTACTCAGCACTCACGCCTAACCTAAAAGGCTTGGAAGGCGCACTGGCAGCGGGCGTTGAGGAAATCGCGGTGTTTGGCGCCGCTTCAGAAGCGTTCTCGCAAAAGAACATCAACTGCTCGATTGCGCAGTCCCTTGAGCGCTTTGAACCCGTGCTCGCACGGGCCAATGAGGCAGGCGTTCGAGTACGCGGCTATGTCTCCTGCGTGCTGGGCTGCCCCTATGAAGGCGACATCTCGCCCGAAAAAGTGGCCGAGGTGGCCAAGGCGCTTTATGAGATGGGCTGCTATGAAATCTCCCTGGGCGATACCATCGGCGTGGGCACGCCGCTTGCGGCTAAGCGAATGATTGAAGCCACCCGCCAGCAAGTGCCTATTGAGCACTTGGCCGCCCACTTCCACGACACCTATGGCATGGCCCTGGCTAACTTATATGCCGTACTGGAAGAAGGAGTCAGCGTAATTGACGCAGCGACCGCTGGCCTTGGCGGCTGCCCTTACGCTAAAGGCGCATCCGGCAATGTGGCCACCGAAGACGTACTCTATTTACTTGAAGGCCTGGGCATTAACACCGGCATCGACCTTCAGGCGGTGATCGACACGGGCTACTGGATTACCAACGAGTTAGGCCGCAAGCCAAGCGCAAAGGTCGCTCTCGCAAAAGGCATTAGCCGCCAATAACCGTCCAATAATAAATAAGAACCGCCTGACGTCCCGCTTAGATAAAAAAAAGACATCGGAGAGACACATTATGGCATCACCTGCTCTTACCCTACCCAGTTACACCAGCAGCACCGCCGATAAACCGCTGCTGGGCATGACCATTGGCGATAAGTTTGACCAAATTGCTGAACAGTACCCGGATAACGACGCGCTGATTGCGCTGCATCAGAACATCCACTGGAGCTATCGTCAGCTTCAGGAAGAGGTAAACCGCTGCGCCCGCGCCCTGCTGGCGATTGGCGTTAAAAAAGGTGACCGCGTTGCCATTTGGGCGCCCAACTGCAGCGAGTGGACGCTGACCCAGTTCGCCACCGCCAAACTTGGCGCTATTCTGGTCAACATCAACCCTTCCTACCGCACCCATGAGCTGGAGTACGCGCTGAACCAGTCGGGCGCTCGTTTTCTAGTCACTGCCCATAGCTTCAAGTCTTCCGACTACACCGCCATGCTTTATGAGTTAGCACCTGAGCTCAACAGCAGCGCGGAAGGCCAGCTTCAGTCAAAAACGCTGCCAGAGCTTGAGTGCGTGATTAACTTAAGCAGCGAAAAGCACAGCGGCATGTGGCGCTGGGCCGACTTCATTAATGAAGCCAGCAAGGTCAGCCAAACCGACGTCAACGATTTACAAGCCACGCTGCAGTTCGATGACCCGATCAATATCCAGTACACCTCGGGCACTACCGGCTTCCCGAAAGGCGCCACACTTTCCCACCACAACATCCTGAACAACGGTTTTTTTGTGGCGGAAAGCATGGGCTTTACCAGCGAAGACCGTTTGGTCATCCCGGTACCGCTCTACCACTGCTTCGGCATGGTGATGGGTAACCTGGGCTGTATGACCCACGGCGCGGCGATGATTTACCCGGATGAGGGTTTCGACCCTGGCAAGGTGCTAAAGGCGGTACACGAGCAAAAAGCTACCGCGCTGTACGGCGTACCGACCATGTTTATCGCCGAGCTGGAGCACCCGGACTTTGCCAGCACCGATTTTTCATCGCTACGCACCGGCATCATGGCGGGTTCTATCTGCCCTGCTGAAATCATGAAGCAGGTCATCGACAAGATGAACATGAAAGGTGTGCAGATCGCCTACGGCATGACCGAAACAAGCCCTGTATCTACCCAAACAGGCGCCAACGACAGCATCGACAAGCGCGTTTCCACCGTAGGCCGCACTCAGCCCCATCTGGAAAGCAAAATTGTCGACCCCGGCAACGGCGGTATTTTGCCCCGCGGTGAAATTGGCGAACTGTGTACCCGTGGCTACAGCGTCATGCTCAAGTACTGGAAAAACGAAAAAGCCACTGCCGAGGCCATTGACGAAGCGGGCTGGATGCACACGGGTGATTTAGCCACCATGGACGAAGAGGGCTATATCCAAATCGTCGGCCGTATTAAAGATATGGTGATTCGCGGTGGCGAGAACGTTTACCCCAAAGAAATTGAGGAGTTTCTATACGCTCACCCGGCAATCTCTGAAGTACAGGTTACCGGCGTGCCGGATAAGAAATATGGCGAAGAGTTAATCGCCTGGGTGAAGCTCAACAGCAGCTCAGGTGACGTCACCGGTGAAGAGCTGCGTAACTACTGCAAAGGCAAAATCACCCACTTTAAAATTCCGCGTTACTTTAAGTTTGTCGATGAATTCCCCATGACAGTAACGGGTAAAATCCAGAAATTCAAAATGCGCGAAATTTCTATCCAAGAGCTTGGGCTTGAGGATCAAACATAATTCCATCAAGCCTTGTTTTTCAAACATCGTTTTAATGAACGCCGGCCCCCGGTCGGCGTTTCACTTTATTCATATAACTTCCTCTATAACGAGACACTGACATGGCCACTCACCAGCCGCTAACCGAGCACTACCACCAAGGGCTGCGCGATGGCGATATTCTCACTCAAATTCGCACTCACTACCCCGATGGCCCTACCCTGCACCAGCTCGCCCCGTTAGATCAGCTGCATATTGGCGGTATCGCCGCGTCAAAAAAACTGCTTAGCCTGCTTGACCCACAAACGCATAAACACGTGCTGGATATTGGTTCAGGCGTAGGCGGGTTAATGCGTCAAGGGGCAGCGCTTGGGTTTCATATCACCGGGCTGGATATCACCTACCGCTTTAACGTACTTAACCAGGCGCTGACTGATTTATCGCTTCATTCGGCCAACCCGCCCCTTCGCTGTGTGACCGGAGATGCATGCGCATTGCCCTTTTCAGAACACACATTCGATGCCGTCCTGTTTCAACACAGCTTAATGAACATGCCTGCCCCTGCCCACGTGCTTGCGCAGTGCCGCCGCGTTCTTCGTCCCGGCGGAAAGCTCGTAATGCACGAGGTGGTCAGTGGCGAAAACATTGCCGACCTCCGCTACCCCGTGCCGTGGGCGGCAACGCCAGAACATTCGCACCTACTCACCATAGCCGAGCTAACCAAGCTACTTGAGACGAACGGTTTTCAGCTATCACATTGCGAAGATTGGAGCAGAACCGCGCTTGAATGGCGACAGCGGCAGCGACAAAAAGAGCAAACGCCACACACGGCCGTGCTCTCTCCTCAGTGGATATTTGGCGAGCGCTTTTTGAAAATGGGAAAAAATCTGCTAGAAAATTTGGCTAATAACGCAATTAACGTGGTGGAAATTAGCGCCCGTTGCTAGGCTGGTTAGGATGACTTCCATGTAAAAGGACAGAGGAACGCCAATGAATCGCCTGGCAAGCACCCTGCTCTTTAGCGCTTTTGGCACCATGCTCCCTTTTATGAACTGCGCTGCCAATGACGGCACTCCCGTTATGGCCTATGCCGCCACTGAAAGCGAACTCATCACACTCGCCAATGGTGTGGTACTGGAAGGTAGCGACTTAAACAGTTTGGATACCTACACCACGGGTTTTCGCCTCACCGCTGGGTTTAGCCCATCACACCTGCCCCGTTTGGATATTGGCGCTGAGATTGCCTACCGGGAAAGTGAAGAAGTCCCCATCTCTAACAGCGTTTCCCCACTGATAATGGACACCCTTAGTCTAGGCGGTGCTGTTGTTGCCGGCGTTCGCATGGGGTCTTTCAGCGTATATGCTAAATCCGGCTTTACCGAGTGGCGGGGTGAAACCGACCAACCCCTAGCCGACAGCGGTGGCACTGCCCTACTGCAAGGGTTCGGTGCGACGATGACAATTAACCGGTTAGTGAGTCGGCTTGAGTACGAACGTATCGACGCCCCCACCCTCAGCCATCTCAATATGATGAGCGCTTCGCTGCATCTGCCGTTTTAGCGTGTAGAAATCTGCTAACCGTGTTGGTCAGCACGCTTTTTCCAGAAAGCCCTCTTTTCAGCATCTTCTGTAACCCGCTAACGTCAAAAACATAGCGCTGACATCGATTAGGCATTGACCTTTTATCTCACGCTGTTAATGTACTAGTACGCTAGTACATTAAATAACGGCTCGGTGATAAACAGTGCCTGCAAACGTTTCTTTAAATGATAATTTCCAAGCAGAGCTGGTTCGTCATTTGCTCGCCATTGACTCGCCTAAGGCAATGCACGAAGCGCTTGCCAGCCTGTTGACACCCGCGGAGTACCAAGAAATCAGTAAACGTCTGCAGATTTTTAAGCTGCTGCGCGAAGGCGTGCCCCACCGCAAAATTGCCGAAACTCTCGGCGTGGGTATTGCTACGGTTTCACGCGGGTCACGCGCTTTAACGACGCTACCCTCTTCACGGAATGATGACTTATGAGCACTGCTAACACGCACTCTACTCAAGGCCCGCAGCCGTTTACGCTACCGCGCAAGCCTCACTATGTGACGCTGGCGGCGGACTGCGATTTCTTTGCCCTGTTTCAAAAAATTGAACGACAGTTTGATAACTGCTACATGCTGGAGTCGCTGGGCGAAGATAGCCACATAGCGCGTCACTCCATTATAGGCTTCGACCCCGAATACATTCTGTACGCCAACGGCAACACGCTGACCATTGAAGACCGCGACGGCAACGCCAACCGCTACCCAAGTGACAACCCTTATGAACTGCTGCGCAGCCTGATCCCACAAAATATTATTTCTCGTAAATATGCGGGCGGGCTAAGCGGTTATCTTGGCTACGACGCCATGCAGTACTTCGAACCCTCACTCACTCTGAAAGCCAGTGACGACTTCGATACCTTTCGCTTTGGGCTGTATAAAGATGGTCTGATTCTCGACAAAATGACCGGCGAGGTCACCTACTTCTACTACGACAATAGCCGCTACGCGTTTCTGCAAACGCTGATCGACGCCGACGACGAACCGGCAGGCCCGCTGCACATTACTGCGTTGGGCGACACCATGAGCAAAGCCGAACACGCCGAGGCGGTTGCCAAGGTAAAGCAGGATATTATCGACGGCAAAGTATTCCAGTGCGAAGTGGGCTTTAAAAAGCGCTTCCGTATTGAAGGCGACACCCTCGCGCTCTACGACCAACTGCGCACGATTAATCCCTCACCACAGATGTACTACGTTAAATTTGGCGAACAGAAGCTGATTGGCGCAAGCCCTGAGCTGCTGTTCCGGCTGCGCCAGGGGGAAATGGAAACCTTTCCTCTTGCGGGCACCACCCTGCGCGGCCAAACGCCTCAAGAGGATACCCAGCTTGCCCGAGCGCTGCTTAACGACCCGAAAGAGATCGCTGAGCATAATATGATTGTGGATCTGCACCGCAACGATATCGGCCGCGTCGCCCAGTTCGGCACGGTAAAAGTGCGCAGCCTGATGGACATTAAGCGCTTCAGCCATGTGCAGCATATTTCCAGCGAAATTGTAGGGATTATCGCCGAAGGTGAAGATATGTTTACGGCTCTTGCCAGCAACTTCCCGGCGGGCACACTAACCGGTGCGCCAAAAATCGAGGCTATGAAAATCATCGACGACCTGGAAAATGACGGTCGTGGCCCTTACGGCGGCGCGGTGGGCCAGTTCTCGTTTAACGGCGACTGCACCTTTGCTATTCCCATTCGCACGGTGTTTGTGAACGGTGAACGCGCTTACGTGCAAACCTGCGGCGGGAACGTATTTGATAGTAACGCCGACGATGAATACGAAGAGATTCGCCGCAAATTTGCCGGCACTCGCAAAGCCCTTGCCCCTTTTATGAGCGCGGATATGGAGAGCCAAGCATGAAGGTGCTAATTATCGATAACTACGACTCCTTCACCTATAACCTCTACCAGTTTATCGGTGAAATTCTCACTACAGAGAAGAATCGCGGCGAGCTTCCTCACTTTGAAATCATCGTCAAACGTAATAATCAGATCGATTTCAGCGCCATTGAGGAAATGGCTCCCAACCGCATCATCATCTCCCCCGGCCCAGGCTCCCCGGATGACCCGCGCTACTTTGGGGTTTGTGCTGAAGTGATCGAGAAACTCGGCAAAACCACGCCCTTGTTAGGCGTATGCCTGGGCATGCAGGGCATCGTCCATGTGTTTGGCGGCAAGGTGATTAACGCCCCACTGCCCATGCACGGCAAAATCAGCCCCATTAACCACAACAACCGCTCGGTATTTAACGGCGTACCCGACCAGCTTGAGGTGATGCGCTACCACTCACTGATTGCTGATGCGGCCTCCCTGCCCGAGTGCCTGGAAGTCACCGCCACCGTGGGCGAACTAACGGCTGATAAGTTTGAGCAGCGTGCCAGTTGGCAGGCAGTTGGTGAGTTTGAGCTAATGGGCGTGAAACATAGGGACTATCCAATACACGGCATACAATTTCACCCGGAGTCGTTTGCCACCGAAGGCGGAAAAGAGCTAATAGCCAACTTTCTTTTCACACCTAATGGCCAAGTATAAAAGGCATTAATACCCACAGACCTCCTACATTCAGCGCTACGGTCATCCAAAACATAAGTCGAAAGCTTGTCTTTTGGGTTTTATGGCGCAGGCGCTGTTGGGCAAACCAAGCGCCCGGCCAGCCGCCTGCCAGCGCCAGCAGATGCAGCGATTTCTCGCTCACCCGCTGGCGCTTTTTAATGGCCGCTTTTTTATCAACGGCGTAAACGGTATAAGCAATAACGCTGACAACAACATAAAAAACAGCTACAAGAATCAAAATAGAAGTGCTCAATCACGTTTTCGAGAAAAGCGCATAACATGTAGCGGACGCTACTTACGGCGCGACGATGGCTTGCCACCCGTTGTAGGCTTGCCTCTTCCGGCTCGCCCCTTACCCACCGTTTTAGCGCCAGCTTTCCCTTTTATACCGGGCTTACCACTGGCAGGTTTAGCCTTCGCGTGGGCTTTTGCTGGGCCTGCGGCTTTACCTTTTGGATCTTTACGAACTTTCCCGCTTGGCTTAGCCCCCTTCTGGGCCTTTTTAGCTGCCGGTTGGTTTCCCTTTCCAGCGTCTGAACGAGCGCTATAGTTGGGCCTGCTGACTGGCTTTTTCTTCTCCGGTACAGGATCAGAGGTCTCGGTAAGCCTAATGATGGTATCGATCTCTTTCGGCGTTAAATCCCGCCAGTCGCCCAGCGCCAAGCCTTTTAGCGAGACATTCATGATGCGTGTGCGAACCAGCTGGGTAACGTCGTAGCCGAAATACTCACACATGCGGCGGATCTGGCGGTTTAGCCCTTGTACCAGCGTAATAGTGAATACAAACGTCGACTCTTTAGCGACCTTACACTTTTTGGTCACCTGCCCTAAGATCGGCACGCCACCCTGCATACCGGCAATAAACTCATCGGTAATCGGCTTGTTGACCGTGACCACGTACTCTTTTTCATGGTTGTTATTAGCGCGCAGAATTTTATTCACCAAGTCGCCATTATTGGTGAGGAAAATAAGCCCTTGGGAGTCTTTATCCAGGCGCCCAATGGGAAAGATACGCGTGCCGTGTTTTACGAACTCAACGATGTTGTCTTTTTCCGCCGACTCCGTGGTGCTGACAATACCCACCGGCTTGTTAAGCGCGATAAGGACTAAATCTTCCTCCTCCTGAGGCTCAATGTCCTGACCGTTAACTTTTACCCGGTCACCCGCCACTACTTGGTCGCCGGTGGTCGCACGGCGGCCATTAATCCAGACATTGCCTTGTTCCACATAGCGGTCAGCCTCACGGCGGGAGCAGAGGCCGCTTTCGCTGATGTATTTATTAATTCGAGTAGATTTTCGTAACGACATAAAGCGCCAACCAACGGTAGTCGATTAAAAAAGCGCCGCCACCCAAGGGTAGCGGCGCTAGTGGACAGGATGACGAATTTAACCTGTGTTGCGTAAGCCGGCCGCAATGCCCGCCATGGTCACCATTAGCGCGCGGGATAGGTCTGCACTAATGGCGCCATCGGCATCGCGGTTACGCTGCAAAAGCTCCGCTTGTAAGCCGTGAAGCGGGTCGATGTAAGGATTACGCACATCAATTGCCTGGCGAATGAGCGGCGTATTTTCCAGCAATTTCTCCTGCTGGAGGATATCGAGCACAGCCTCTTCCAGCCGCTCAAAACGCTCACGCAGCCTTTTACCCAGGGCTTTTAGCGACGGCTCATCCACCAGCCGATGCTCGTAGTAAGCGGCAATCGCTACATCAGCCTTGGCCAATAGCATCTCAAGCATGTCTAGATAGGTGCCAAAGAACGGCCATTCATTGCGCATTTCTTGCAACACTTCACGACCGCCGGGCTGCTCTAGCCGCCGCGAAAACGCTTCACCGCTACCCAGCCACGCGGGCAGCATTAAGCGAATCTGCGTCCAGGCGAAAATCCACGGTATCGCTCGCAGGGTTTCCACACCACCATCTTGGCGGCGCTTGGTGGGCCGTGAGCCCAACGGTAGCCTGCCCAACGCTCCTTCCGGAGTTACCGCACGGAAGTATGGAACGAAATCAGGATCTTCACGCACCACGCCCACATAAGCGGCGTGGGCGACCTTAGCCAACTGATCCATCTCCTCCCGCCAATGGGGCTCAGGCGTACGTGGCGGCAGTAACGTGGCTTCTAGCACCGCACAGGCATAAATTTCCATGGACCGCAGGGCAATATCCGGCTGACCGAACTTAAAGCGAATCATCTCGCCCTGTTCGGTCACTCGCAGGCTACCGTTCACCGAGCCGGGGGGCTGGGAAAGTATCGCCGCGTGGGCCGGACCGCCGCCGCGGCCAACGGTGCCACCGCGACCGTGGAATAGGGTTAAGTCTACGCTATGCTTTTCGCACACATTCACCAGCGCTTCCTGGGCGCGGTACTGTGCCCAAGCGGCAGCAAGCTGTCCCGCATCTTTCGACGAATCGGAGTAACCGATCATGACTTCTTGGCGGTCATCAATCAGCGCGCGGTAGCCCGGTATCGCCAGCAGCTGGTCAATCACGTCACCCGCATGATTCAAATCGTTAAGCGTTTCAAACAGCGGTGCAATGGGAAGTGTTACTTGCCCCCCGACCTCTTTCATCAGCAGCGCAACGGTGAGCACGTCAGAAGGCTCTGCTGCCATAGAGATAATGTAAGTACCCAGCGCCTCTGACTGCTCTTGCGCAATTACCTTAAACGTATCGAGCACCTCACGGGACTCAGCAGAGCACTCCCAGCGGCGCGGAATCAACGGACGCCGCGAGGCGAGTTCGCCAAGCAAAAACTCTTGGCGTTTGGTTTCATCCCATTCACGGTAGTGACCAAGACCCAGCGCACTGGTCAGCTCTTCAATAACCTGCGCATGGCGGCTCGCTTCTTGGCGCAGGTCGAGCTTGGTGAGGGTGACACCAAATACCGCTACGCGGCGCAGGGTATCCAGCAAGGCGCCGTTGGCGATGGTATCCAGGCCAACATCACACAGCGAGCGGTAGCAGGCTAACAGCGGCGAATAGAGCTGGTCGCGGGTTTCAATAATTGGCCCGCCCTCATAATTGCGATCATCTAACTCCGCCTTGGCCCAGTCCCGCGTTGCTTCCATTCTCGTCAGCAGGCGTTTTAACACCTCCCGATAGGGTTCAGCCACGTCACCTGCTTCTGCTTTCAGGGCACTATTGGCCTTCCACATAGAGAGTTCGGTTTTCAACTGTTCAAGGTCACGCAGGTAGAGATCGGCGGCCATCCAGCGGCCTAGCAGCAATACTTCACGGGTGACCTTCGCCGTCACGTTTGGATTACCATCACGGTCGCCGCCCATCCAGGAAGCGTAGCGTATTGGCGCAGCGTCCAACGGAAGGCGCTCCCCGGCCGTTTCCAACAGCAGACTGTCTAGGTCGCGGTGGAAATCCGGTACCGCTTGCCACAGGGAGTTTTCAATCACCGCAAAGCCCCATTTGGCTTCATCCACGGGGGTTGGCCTCTCATGACGGATCTCATCGGTGTGCCAAGCCTGACTAATGAGCTCTTCCAGGCGACCTTGGGCGCGCGCACCCCGCTCTGGGTAGTCTTCAGAGCTTTCAATCGCGGTTAAGCACTCATCAATGGCGTCGTATTTTTGAATTAACGTGCGGCGAATAACTTCTGTTGGGTGTGCTGTTAGTACCAGTTCCACGCGCATATTAGCGAGGGTCTCAACCAACTTGCGCGGGGAATTACCAGCCTTCTGGGCACGATTTAACAGCTCACCCAGCACCGGCTGAGAGCCGGGCTTGTAGTCTTCCACCCGGCGAAAGCGCGCCCGGTAGTGCTGCTCGGCAATATTGGCCAGGTTTAGAAACTGGTTGAACGCGCGGGTCACCGGCAACAGATCCCGCTCTGGGAGCTGACGCAAGTACTCAATCAGCTGTCGTTGCTGCAATGAATCGCTTTGGCGACCCCGCTTAGCATGGGCTCGGATGGTTTCGATTTTATCGACAAATGCCTGGCCTAAATCGTCGGCAATGGTACGTCCTAGGCTATCGCCTAAAATACGTACGTTATCGCGTAGCGATTCGTGTAGGTCGTGACTCATTGGCATGGCCTCCTTGCGGGGACGCGTTGATAGTTTAAGAGGTTAACTGTTGTTCTTGGCCTTTTGCGGCTTGCCAGTGGGCTTCCATCTCGTCAAGCGATGCCTCACTGATCGGGCAGTCGTCTTCGGCAAGCGCGCGTTCAACGTAGCGAAAGCGGCGTTCGAATTTACTGTTGGTGGCGCGCAGGCACTGTTCAGGATCGGCTCCCAGAGTGCGCGCTAAATTAGTAACGGCAAATAGTAAGTCGCCCACTTCTTCTTGAGCATGCGGGAGATCATCGGCGGCAAGCGCCTCTTCCACTTCCGCCAGTTCTTCACGAATTTTATCCAGTACTCCGCGGGCATCCGGCCAGTCAAAACCGACCCGGGCAGCGCGTTTGGAAAGTTTTGACGCACGGCTCAGCGCAGGCAGTGTACGCGGCACATCGTCGAGTACCGAAACAGATTGCTGGGCACGCTCAGCGCGTTCACCCGCTTTCAGCGCTTCCCAGCGTGAGTTTACCTGCTGGGTTTGTACATCCTCTGCATTCACCCCCGGCGGACGCCGAGATGCCAGGGTGCCGTCGGGAAACACGTGCGGGTGGCGTCGCAGCATTTTCGCGGTCAGCGTATCGACGATGTCGTGAAAGTCAAAACGCTGCTCTTCTGCGCCAAACTGAGCGTAATACACCACTTGAAAGAGCAGGTCGCCTAGCTCGCCGGGCAACTCATCATAGGCACGGCGTTCAATGGCATCGGCAACCTCGTAGGCCTCTTCTAGGGTATGGGGCACAATGCTGTCCCAGTTCTGCTTAATATCCCACGGGCAGCCCTGTTGGGTATCGCGCAACACTTGCATCAGCGTTAACAGGTCATCTAAGCGGTAACGCATTAGGCCCCTCCCTTACGGGTACTTTTCTCTGGATCGGCGTTACGCAATCGGCGCACCTCGGTCACGTTAGGCAGCTGCTGAAGCCGTGAGAAGAGCCGGCCTAGGGATTCAAGACCATCTACTTCCAGGGTAATACGCAGCCGGGCAATACCCTCATCCGTATCGGTCAGGGTATTCACCGCAAGCACGTTCACCTTTTCATTGCCCAGAAGCCCCGTGACATCCCGTAGCAGACCTGAACGATCCCAGGCTTGAATTTCAATGGTCACCGGATAGCGGGTATGGGCGCGCTCGCCCCACTCAACTTCGATAATGCGCTGAGGCTCATCCATGCGCAATTGAAGAATATTGGCACACTCCTGACGGTGCACCGTCACCCCTCGACCCTGGGTAATAAAGCCGACAATAGGTTCACCGGGTACCGGGCTACAGCAGTTCGCCATACTGGTTTTCAGGTTGCCCACCCCTAGCACCGTAATATCACTTTGAGTGGCTTTACTGGGCTGGCGGCGTGGCTTAGCCAGTAGCCGTTGGAGCTGTTCTTGGTCGTCGGTTTCACCAAATAGCTGCTGAGCTTGGTGAAGCACTTGGCCAATACGTAGATCGCCCGCCCCCAGCGCTGCATACATATCATCAGCGTTTTGGTAGTTAACGGCTTTGGCCAGCTGGATAAGGTCTAGCCCTTCCACATCCAAACGGCGCATTTCCCGCTCGAACAGAGCGCGCCCTTCCTCAAGGTTTTGATCCCGGGCCTGATATTTAAACCACGCTTGTATTTTGGCCCGCGCTCGGGAAGTGCGCACATAGCCCAGGTTTGGGTTGAGCCAGTCGCGGCTTGGGCCACCCTTGGTAGCCGTCAAAATTTCAATCTGCTGGCCGGTTTTTAGCTTATAGGTCAGCGGTACAATACGCCCATTGACCTTGGCACCTCGGCAGCGATGGCCAATTTCAGTGTGCACCCGATAGGCGAAATCGATAGGCGTGGCAATACGCGGTAGGTCGATGACGTGACCATCCGGGGTAAATACATAGTTGCGATCGGGCGCAACATCGCTTGAGAGTCCTTCGCGAAGATCACCAAAACCGCCCACTTCGTCTTGCCACTCCAATACTTGACGCAGCCAGGCGATTTTCTCTTCGTAGCTGCGGCTTTTGGCATTGGTATCGTGGCCTTTATAGCGCCAGTGGGCACAGACGCCTAGCTCTGCCTCATCGTGCATGGCAAAGGTGCGAATTTGAATCTCGATTACCTTATTATCTGGCCCCATGACAGCGGTATGCAGTGACTGATAGCCGTTTTTCTTAGGGTTGGCGATATAGTCATCAAACTCGTTGGGCACGTGATGCCAGCATGAGTGAACGATTCCCAGTACGGTATAGCAGTCGGTCACTTCTGGTACCAAGATTCGCACTGCACGTACGTCGTGTACCTGGGAAAAGTCGATCCGCTTGCGCTTCATTTTGCGCCAAATGGAGTAGATGTGCTTCGCTCGACCGCTAACGTCGTAACGCAGTATGTTCTGGGCTTCCATCAAGCTTTTGAGGGTTTCCACGACGTCATGGATATAACGGTCACGATCCAGACGTTTTTCGGCCAATAGCTTCGCAATCGCTTTGTAATCGTCTTCATGCAGGTAGCGAAACGAGAGGTCTTCAAGCTCCCATTTAATTTGGCCAATCCCCAAACGGTGGGCAAGCGGCGCATAGATGTCCGCCACTTCACGGGCAACTTGAAGGCATTTTTCCCGGGGCGCATCTTTGACTTGGCGCAGCGCGCAGGTGCGTTCAGCAATTTTAATCAGCGCGACGCGCACATCACCCACCATGTTAACCAGCATTTTGCGCAGGTTTTCCTGCTGATTGTGCTGGCCCATGGCATGGTTGGGTGTCAATGGATAGCTAATAGCCGCCATTTGTAAAACACCGTCGATGAGCTGGGCGACTTCACTGCCAAAACGCTTGGTCACTGCGTCTATACTGAGTAGCCCTTCACGCACCGCACGGTAGAGTACGGCGGCCTCAAGGGTTGTCTGGTCAAGCTTAAGCTCAGCCAGTATGTCGGCCATCTCAAGCCCCATACGAAAACTAGAGCCTGCCGAGAGCCACACGCGGTGAGTATTAGGTGCCTCGCGCTCTAACTGTTCGGCCAGTTCGCAGGCTTGCAGCAGCCTCTCGGGTTCACGTAGGCGCACATCCTCTTGAAGGCGCGTTAACCATTGTTGTATATCCACTTTTCCGCTTTGAGTGAGCGGTTGGTCTTCACGCACTTTCACCATGGCAATATCATCCTTTCAGGGTGACGGCGTTCGCCGGGCCGCCACCGAGGCTTGATGCAATGGGCAAACTAGCCCCCGTATTCAAACAGCATCAGCGTTTCCATATGAGCAGTGTGCAGGAACATATCTGCTACCGCTACTTGCTTGACGCGGTAACCTGCATGCACAAGGTGTGCCGCATCCCGGGCTAAGGTTGCCGGGTCGCAGGAAATGTAAGCCACTTTGGGTACTTTATGTCGGCCTAAGGCTTGGCAAATCGCTTCTGCCCCACTACGCGGCGGATCAAGCACCAGCGCTTCTATTGGCTGCTCACTTAATAAGGCGTGTACCGTTTTTGCGTCGCTTAAATCTGCCTGTTGCACAGAAACGGCAAGCTGATTTAGACGAGCATTGGCGGCGATGCGCTCAACCATCGCGGGATTACCCTCCACGGCGTGCACCTTGGCCCCTGCCGCTGCTAAAGGAAGGCTAAAGTTGCCTATTCCCGCAAATAGATCAGCGACCCGCTGCCCCTGGACTGGAGAGAGCCATTCAGCCACCTGGGCCACCATTTTTTGATTGACCTCCGCGTTGACCTGAAGGAAATCACCGGGCGCAAACTGTAAGTTTAGAGCAGAGTTTGCCTGGGTATTGCTCAAGTCGCTCTCTGATGCAGTGGGCGTTAGCGTATCTGTCAATTGCGGTGCTGCACCATACCAGTGCAGTGATGGGCCTTCGCGCCCTAACCACGCACCTAAACTTACCTGCTGCTGATCAGCAAAACATTGCCAGCGGGCGTTATCTTGAGCGTGCTCCTTTAACTGGCGAACCAGTATTAACGTGACATCTTCCGTGGCGACAAGCTCAATATGGCCCACTTGGCGCGGCGCTTCTAACGTGGCTAGCAGCTGCCGTAAAGGCCCTATTAGCGCCTGCAACTGCGGCACCAGCACATAACACTGCTGAATATCCACCAAGCGGTGGCTATGGGGCGCACGAAAGCCAAGCAGCACGCTGCCGCTCCCGTCGACTTTAACGCCCAGCCGCGCTCGCCGCCGATAGCTTTCATGGCTACCGTTAATCGCGGCGATGGACTCAAGCGTAATGCCCTGTCGGGCCATTAATTCGGTGACTACTTCGCGCTTATGGGCACGCTGGGCGTTGATATCTAAATGCTGCAGATCGCAGCCACCGCACTGACCAAAATGGGGGCACGGCGGCACCACACGTTGCGCAGAGGTAGTGAGCTGCGTTTTGATATGCGCTTCATCAAAACGTTTGCGCGTCACGTGCACCCCTACTACTACTTGCTCACCGGGCAGCGCCTGGCTAACAAATACGGTTTTACCCGCTGCGTTATGGGCGACACCACGCCCGTCATGGGCTAAACGCTCAATGACCAGCGGTGCGGAGGCATCACTTTTTACGGCATCGCTCGGTTGCAGTGCTTTACCGCTAGGCGTACGCGCCAAGCCCGAGTGCCCTGAGGCGGGGCGGGGGGGCCGCCGTTTTCCCAACATTGCCATCTATACCTCCGGGGCAAACAGGCCTGTTGAGAGATAACGATCACCACGGTCGCACACAATAAACACAATAACGGCATTTTCCGTTTGTTCCGCAATGCGCAGCGCACCCGCCAAGCAACCGCCAGATGACACACCGGCTAGAATGCCCTCTTCACGGGCTAAACGGCGCATGTGCGCTTCGGCTTCTTGCTGGCCGATGTCTAGCGTGACGTCGACGCGGGGCGCTTCAAAAATCGCGGGCAAATACTCTTGTGGCCAGCGGCGAATGCCAGGAATGCTGGCGCCGTCAGCGGGCTGAAGCCCAACGATTTGAATCGCTTCTTTCTGCTCTTTAAGATAGCGGGAAACCCCCATAATGGTGCCAGTGGTGCCCATCGAACTAACAAAGTGCGTCACCTCGCCGCCGGTTTGCTGCCAAACCTCGGGGCCGGTTGTGCGGTAATGCGCCAGTGGGTTATCTGGATTGGCAAACTGGTTTAGTGGCTTGCCCTCGCCTCTGGCTATCATCGCATCGGCAATATCCCGCGCCTCTTCCATACCGCCTTCTTTACTGGCAGAAATCAGCTTAGCGCCATAAGCCGCCATGGCCTGCTTACGCTCAGCCGAGGCATTTTCAGGCATCACCAACACCATGTTGTAGCCTTTTATGGCTGCCGCCATGGCAAGAGCTATCCCCGTATTACCCGATGTTGCTTCGATTAACGTATCGCCTGGCGTAATTTCTCCACGCGCTTCGGCTTCACTGAGCATCGAAAGTGCCGGGCGGTCTTTAACAGAACCCGCCGGGTTATTGCCTTCCAGCTTGGCTAGCAACGTATTGTTGCGGCCAGCGGTAATTCGCTTTAAGCGCACAAGGGGCGTATTGCCAACCACATCTTCTAACGTGGGATAATTCATCTTACGTTCCTTATCGTAACCGTTATGCTGCATTATATCGGTGCTGCCTGTGAGTGGACAGGCAACCTCATTGAATCAACGAGCTTCTTACATGTCTTTGAACACGCGCCTGCTGTTTGCCCTACTGGGTTTTCCTCTGCTGGTCTACGCCTTCATGGCCATCTTGCTGGTGGTACAGAGCGACCTGACTGGCCGTAAGGTACTCAAAGAGCGCCTGGTTAGCGCTGGCGAACTGACTGCCCCGAGCTTGGGCAGTGCAATGATCGATGGCGACCTCCAACGCCTTGAGGATATTGCCAGACAGCTCCTAGAGCACCGTGGTTTTCGCGCCGTTACGCTGTTTGATGAACAAGGTAATCGTCTCTTAGTGCTTGGCCGCTCTATGCCCCCGCCCCCACGCCTCCATGCGCCTGATGCCACATCTGTGACTCAGGAAGAGGAGGTCTGGCGACTGCAGGTGCCACTCACCGCGCACTCTAGTGATCACACACGCCGCTCGGGCACTGGCTGGTTAGAGGCCGAAATGGAAACGCGAGCGCTTACGTTAGAGCGCTATAAAAAAATCGCCAGTTTCAGTTTAGGCGGCATGCTGCTGGGCTTACTGCTTTTTTTGATCGCCTATGCTATCAGCCGCTATACCACCCGCCCCATTGAAGAAGCCAACCAAGCGCTTTACCGTTTATCTCGAGGGGATTATCGACTGTATTTGTCGGAGGCAAATCCCCGCGAGCTTAAACAGCTCACCGGGCATATTAATAGCCTAGCTGAGCACTTACAGCAGGCGCAGCAGGATATGCAGAACCAAATCGAGCAGGCTACCAGTGAGCTTCAAGAGTCCATGGAGACCATTGAAGAACAAAATATCAAGCTCGACCTTGCTCACCGCAGCGCCCTGCGCGCCAACGCGGTGAAATCGGAATTTTTAGCCAACATGAGCCATGAAATTCGCACGCCGCTCAATGGCATTATCGGCTTTTGTCGTTTACTCGGCCGTTCAACGCTGGATGCCCGCCAACAGGAGTGGCTAGAGCACGTTCACCGGGCGTGCGATAACTTGCTTATGCTGGTTAATGATGTGCTCGATTTTTCCAAGCTGGAAGCCGACCGGCTTACCTTAGAAGAGGTTGAGGTGGATGTTGTCGCGCTGGTCGATGAAGTCGTTGGTCTCTACGCTCCGGAAGCCCAGCGGAAACGGCTCCATCTGGTCGCGATGGTTTACGATGATGTGCCTACGCCGCTGTGCGGCGACCCACTACGTATTCATCAGGTGCTCAGCAACCTTATCAGCAATGCTTTAAAATTCACCACAAAAGGAGAAGTCATTGTTCGGGTGATGCTAGACACTCTGGAAGGCCGGCATGTGGTGCTGAATATTAGCGTCAGCGATACAGGCATTGGGTTAAGCGATGAGCAGCAAAAGCAGTTATTTAGCGCGTTTTCGCAGGCTGAGCCTAGTCACTCGCGCCAATTTGGTGGCAGCGGCTTGGGCTTAACCATCTGTCGGCAGCTGATTGAGCGCATGGGGGGAACAATTAGCGTCAACAGTGAGCTTGGCCACGGTGCTACGTTCTCTTTTACGCTTCCTTTGCTGGCGCATTTAGCCGACGAACGGCCGCCCGAAATAGCCTTGGCAAACCCCACCATACGAATCCACGAACCCCACCTCGCTACTCGCCATGTGCTTGAACACCTGCTAGAGCGATGGGGAGCCAATCCAGTGACATTTATTGAAGCCGGAAATGAAGAGCTAATCATTTTAGGGCTAGAAGCCGAAGACTTTGCAGGCGATCGCAAAAACTACTGGCAATCTGTCATTGCCGAAACGCTTTGCCCGACGTTGATACTGGCCAACACCTCCAGTTTGGATTTACCTCAATGGGTGCTGCCAAACGGCGGTGAGATGTTGTGTAAGCCCTTTACCCGCGCACAGTTGGTCACCACCATTAAGCAACTGTTACAACCCAGCCAACCAGTACAGATTAACTCCCCAACGACGGTACGCACGCTGCCTTCATCGTTGCTAAACATTCTTATCGTGGATGACAACACCCCTAATCGTGAGCTGTTAAAAGCCATGCTGGAGAATGAGCATATTAAGATCGCGCTCGCCGCAAGCGGCCAGGAAGCGCTTGAGTATGCTCGCCAGGAAACCGCTGATTTAGTACTCATGGATATTCGCATGCCAGGGATGGATGGCGTTCAAACCACCAAAGCGCTCCGCCGTATCAATAATAGCTGGGCGCGCTGCCCGATTATTGCGGTTACGGCCCATGCGCTTGGCAGCGAGCGACAACAGTGGCTAACAGAGGGGTTAGACGATGTACTGATCAAGCCGGTGGACGAAGCGCAGCTTCAGCAACTCTTGCAACGCTTTTTAGGCGTTGCACCGCTGGCACAGAAAACCCACATTGAGCCGAGTGCTGCCCAGGCGTTGCCGCCTGCACCCGACAAGCTACCCGTTATTGACTTAGTGCTAGGCACACGCTTAGCAGGGGGTAAAGAGCATCTAGCTAGAGAGCAGTTAAAACGTTTAGTCGATAGTCTGGCGGAGAGCCAGCAGAAGATGCGCAGTGCCTACGAAGCGCACGACTTAACGACGCTGTTAGACTGGGTGCACGGCTTAAACGGCGCCAGCCGCTACTGTGGTGCCCCAGAGCTAGCCTTGCTGGTGGAAAGCTTAGAGACGCGCTTGCGCACCAGCGGTTTAAATAACGCTGAAGGCTTACTTAATGAGCTATACAACGCCATGGAGCGACTCCAGGCCCAGCGCGATACCTTGGTTAGGCCCTAGGCTTCGAGAATCACAAAAGCCACCGCGTAGTCCGCCTCATCGCTAAGGGTTACATGAGCGGTAGTCGCGCCGCTGGCTTGAAACAGGCGCTGTGCTTCGCCGGTCAGTACGAAGCTTGGCTTACCTAATGCGTCATTGACGACTTGGATATCACTCCACTGCATACCGCTGCGCAAACCAAGTCCAAGGGCTTTTACGAAGGCCTCTTTAGCAGCGAAACGCTTAGCTAGGTAGGCCTCCGGCTCACCTTTTTGACGCCAAACGGATTGCTCTTGAGACCCTAGAATACGCGCTGCAAAACGTGGCCCATGTCGCTGGATAGCGCGAGCAAAGCGTTCTACCCGCGCAATATCAGAACCAATACCCACAATCACTGATTAACACCCATGCTCATAGATCAATGCCCACAACAGCCGCTGTGCTGATGGTCATGCTCGTGTTCGTGCTCATGGGCATCTAACGCCGCCATTAAACCTGCTTCTTGGCCTGCGATGATTAAGCGCTTCATCTCTTGCACGGCCTCTTTTAGCCCTACAAACAGTGCTCTAGCAATAATCGCGTGACCAATGTTCAACTCGTTAAGACCGAGTAATGCCGAAATAGCTTCAACGTTGTGGTAGTGCAGACCATGACCGGCGTTTACCACTAAGCCTGAAGACACCGCGTGAATCGCCGCATTACTTAGGCGCTCATATTCAGCATTAGCCGTTTCACTGCCTGGCTGTGCTTCTGCATAGGCACCTGTATGCAGTTCAATGGTAGGTACACCGGCGCGAACGGCGGCATCAATCTGCGCCTCATCGGGGTCAATAAAGAGAGAGACATCGCAGCCAGCCGCCTTAAGGCGCTTACAGGCGTTGGCAATCAGATCAAACCCGCCGACTACGTCCAAGCCACCTTCGGTAGTGAGTTCTTCGCGCTTTTCGGGCACCAGACATACATGCGCGGGGCGTATCTCTTCTGCCAGCTGAAGCATCTCTTCGGTGACGGCCATCTCCAAGTTCATACGCGTATTGAGCATTTCAGCCAATAAACGCACATCCCTGGGCTGTATGTGGCGCCGGTCTTCACGTAGATGCACCGTAATACCGTCAGCCCCTGCCTCTTCGGCGAGAAGTGCTGCCTGTACGGGGTCTGGGTAGCGAGTGCCACGCGCTTGGCGCAGCGTCGCAATGTGATCAATGTTAACGCCCAATAAAATCCTCGGGGGGTGCATACCATGTCTCCAATAATGTGCAGCTGATATTCGCTAACTGAGTAGTGCCTAAAAAGTAGTGCTTAAAAAGTAGCGCCTAAAAAGGAGTGTTTAACGCTGTCGACGGCGGGCTAGATCGAGCATCAGCTCTCTTGAGCGCAGTGCAGTTGCACCCAAATGAGGCGCAAGCGCTGCCCGCATTACCGCTTTTAAAGCGCTGGCTAACCCTGTTGACTGCCAATCGCCCTGCTCAATATAACGCAGTGTGCGACCTTCAATCCCCTTCTCAGCAGGTTGAAAAGCACGGCTTAACGCATCAAAGCGGTAGCGGGTTTGTGGGTCCAGCGGATGACCTTCCGGCGAACAAAAACGCGGCGTCGCCTCTAAAACCTCAAGCAGCGACCACTCAAACCTACGCAAACCAAGGGCACGCTCGGCGGGCGTAGGCAGCGCTTCTAACAAAGCACTGTAGTAGGCAAAGACTTCTTGGGCGCTTAACTCCAGGGGGAGTAGCCGTGTCGCAATCTCATTGGCATAGAGGCCGCAAAGCAGCCCTTCGCCTGCTAGCAGCGCTGTTTGCCCACGGGACTCCATCAGGGTTAACCGTTTAAGCTCCTGCTCACCCCGCCAAGCCACGAATAGCGGCGTAAACGGCTGCAGACGCTGGCGAGATTTAGAGCCGGGCCGCTGCCCTCCGTGGGCAACAGCGCGGATACGCCCGTGATTAAGCGTTAAAAGATCCACCAGCGCACTGGTTTCACGGTAAGCCCTGCGGTGCAGTAAAAACGCGGGCTCCGCCGACATTGCAGCACTCAATCGAGGTCGTAACCCAAGCTTTTCAGTGCGCGCTCGTCATCCGACCAGCCGCGCTTCACTTTCACCCACAGGTTAAGCATTACCTTGGTACCTAGCGCTCGCTCCATATCCAAACGCGCTTCGCGGCCAATGCTCTTGATTCGATCACCGTTTTCGCCAATCAGAATCACTTTTTGCCCCTGGCGCTCAACGAGTATCAGCGCGCTGATGTGGGTAACTCGCTCGGTCTCGCGGAACTCTTCAATCTCCACGGTCATCTGGTACGGCAGCTCATCACCCAACTGGCGCATCACTTTTTCACGCACCAGCTCGGCTGCCATAAAGCGCAGGCTCTTATCGGTGATTTGGTCTTCGGGGAAAAAGTGAATACTTTCCGGCAGATGCTTGGCCACTTCTTCTTCTAGCGTGTCTACCTGGGTACCATGCTTGGCGGAAATGGGTACCACTGCCGCAAACTCACGGCGGGCGCCCACTTCAGCCAGCCAAGGCAGTAGATCGCTTTTATCAGTGAGACGATCCACTTTATTAACCGCCAAAATGACCGGCGCCTTCACGTGCTCTAAGCGCTTCAATACCGCCTGGTCTTCCTCGGTCCAGCGGGTGCGGTCGATAATAAACACCACACAGTCGACATCGCGCAGCGCCTGGGTGGCCGCTTGGTTCATAAAGCGATTAATGGCTTTATTACGGTCTTTGGACATGATGTGCATGCCCGGCGTATCCACATAAATAAACTGGGTCTCATCAACCGTTTTAATCCCCATTACCTGGTGGCGAGTGGTTTGCGGCCGCCGCGAGGTAATAGAGATCTTTTGCCCTAGAATTCGATTCATGAGGGTTGATTTGCCTACGTTAGGCCGACCAACGATGGCCACGAATCCGCAGGTTTGGCTCATGATTTATCTCCAGGATTTTTTTCAAGGTGGGAAAGGGCTTCTTCAGCTGCCTGCTGTTCCGCATGGCGGCGGCTAGGGCCTTTACCCGTGGTATGCTCGCTCAACAAATCAATGTAGCACTCCACGGTAAAGGTCTGGGCATGCGCCTCTCCCTTTACAGAGACCACTTCATAGCGCGGCAGCGCCGCTTGGCGCGACTGCAAGAACTCTTGTAAGCGTGTTTTAGGATCTTTCTGGGTGTCTTGCAATGAGATACTCTCTAGGCGCTCAGCGTACCAAGCCATCACACGCTCGCGAACCGTATCCATACCCGCATCAAGATAGATCGCCCCAATCACGGCCTCAACGGCATCCGCTAGAATGGACTCGCGGCGGTGGCCACCGCTTTTCATTTCGCCAGAGCCAAGCCGCAAGCACTCGCCAAAGGCCATCTCGCGAGCTAACTCCGCCAGGGTTTGCCCCTTCACCAGACGGGCACGCAAACGTGACAGCTGCCCTTCTCTGGCCTGGGGAAATCGTTGAAACAGCGCTTCAGCAATCACAAAGTTGACGATAGAGTCACCTAAAAATTCCAGGCGCTCATTGTTACGACCACCGTAGCTACGATGCGTCATGGCCAGTTCCAAAAGCGAGTGGTCGCCAAAGGTATGGCCGATTCGTCGGCAAAAAGCGGTTAAGGGATTACTCACAGTGCTCCTACGTCATTGACGTTAACTAAGATAACCACACTATCGGCTTGCAACATAATCGGTTTGCAACATATACAGCGTCACTCAATACGACGCACGCTGGAGAAACTGGGTAGCCCGCCATCCCAATGCATCCAAACTGCAAAGGCACGCCCAACGATGTTCTCTTCCGGCACAAAGCCCCAGTAGCGGCTATCGTTGGAGTGGTCTCGGTTGTCCCCCATGGTGAAGTAGTGACCTTCAGGCACGACAACTTCGCGCATTTGCGGACCAGGGTCTCGGGGGTTGTTATAAATATAGTGGCTAACGCTACCCAGACGCTCTTCTAACAGTAGCTGCTGAGGCGAGCGTTCAGGCCCCTCTTCAATCAGCGATTTGCCAACCGGCTCACCATTAATATATAGCTGCTTACCCTCATAACGGACACTGTCGCCGGGCAGCCCGACGACTCGCTTAATGAAGTTAACGGCTGGCTCGTCGGGGAAGCGAAATACCATTACATCGCCCCTCTCCGGGTCATCCACTTCGAAAAAGCGGTTATGCACTACGGGTAGACGCAGCCCATAGGCGAATTTATTCACAAGAATAAAATCACCTACCTCAAGGGTAGGCTTCATCGATCCCGAGGGGATTTGAAACGGCTCAACAATAAAGCTGCGCACCACCAGGACGACCAAAAGCACAGGGAAAAAAGAGCGCGAATAATCGACCGGCCAGGGCTCTTTTAACAGCTTTTCACGGGTGGGCGCATCCAGCCCATCAGTAGTTGCCGCTTCAGCAGTGGCAACGCGTTGACGTCGTTTAGGGCGAAGCCAAAGCACATCCAGCAAGTAGACGAAGCCCGAAATTGCGACAGCCAGTACCAGTAGTAATGAAAAATCCATGGGGGGTTAGATTCCCTAGTCGTTAACCTTGAGCACAGCAAGGAAGGCATCCTGGGGAATTTCAACGCGCCCCACTTGTTTCATTCGCTTCTTACCGGCTTTCTGTTTCTCAAGCAGTTTCTTTTTACGACTTACATCGCCGCCATAACATTTGGCCGTCACGTTTTTACGAAGCGCTTTCACCGTTGAGCGAGCGACGACCTGTCCGCCGATGGCCGCTTGAATAGCCACATCGAACATCTGCCGAGGAATAAGCTCTTTCATCTTCTCCACTAGCAGACGGCCACGGTTATGGGCATGGTCGCGATGGATAATAACGGCCAGCGCGTCAACTTTATCGCCGTTAATTAACACGTCCAGACGAACCAACTTAGCTGCTTCAAAACGTTCGAAGTTATATTCAAGCGATGCATAACCACGGGAAATCGACTTCAAGCGGTCAAAGAAGTCCATGACCACTTCGGACATCGGCAACTCATAGGTCAACTGAATCTGATTACCCAGGAATTGCATATCCAACTGCGTTCCACGGCGCTGCTCACACTCCGCAATCACGTTACCCACGTACTCTTGAGGCACCAGGATGCTGGCACGCACGATAGGTTCACGCATCTCGTCCACGTCGGCCATATCAGGCAATTTAGACGGGTTGGAGATGTAGCACACATCGCCATTTTTCATGGCTAATTCATAAACAACCGTGGGTGCGGTGGTAAGCAGGTCAATATCATATTCACGTTCAAGCCGCTCCTGGATAATCTCCATGTGCAGCGTGCCAAGAAAGCCCACGCGAAAGCCAAAGCCAAGAGCATCAGAGTTTTCCGGCTCATATTCTAACGAGGCATCGTTAAGCGCGAGTTTTTCAAGTGCATCACGAAAGTCTTCGTAATCATCTGCACTGACAGGGAACATACCTGCATAAACCTGGGGCTTAACTTTTTGGAAACCTGGCAGGCGTGGAACGTCGGGCGTTTTGGTATGGGTAATAGTGTCACCCACCGGCGCCCCGTGAATCTCTTTAATACCGGCGACAATAAAACCTACTTCGCCAGCACGTAAAATGTCGGTCTGCTTCCGTTGAGGAGTGAAGATACCCACTTCTGTGGCACCCCAGTCGCGGCCTGTCGATTTGATGCGGATCTTATCACCTTTACGCAGCGTGCCATCAAATAACCTAACCAGCGAAACAACCCCCAAATAGTTATCAAACCAGGAGTCGATAATCAGCGCTTGCAGTGGCGCATTTGGGTCGCCTTTCGGTGGTGGAATATCGCGAACTAACCGTTCAAGCAGAGCATCGATACCAATTCCGCTTTTAGCTGATACTTGGCAGGCATCAGTCGCATCAAGACCGATAATTTCTTCGATCTCCTGGGCAACCTTGTCACAGTCCGCTTGGGGTAAATCGATTTTGTTTAGTACAGGTAGGACTTCAAGTCCCTGCTCAATAGCGGTATAGCAGTTGGCGACCGATTGAGCCTCTACACCCTGCGCAGCATCCACCACCAGCAATGCACCTTCACAAGCGTAGAGCGAGCGAGAAACCTCGTAAGAAAAATCAACGTGGCCAGGCGTATCGATAAAGTTAAGCTGATACACCTGCCCATCGGCAGCGGTGTAATCTAGCGTGACCGACTGAGCTTTAATGGTAATCCCACGTTCGCGCTCAATGTCCATGGAGTCGAGCACTTGCTCTTTGAGTTCACGCTCGGTTAAACCTTCGCAGGTTTGAATCAAACGATCTGATAGCGTCGACTTACCATGATCGATATGGGCGATGATGGAGAAATTTCTAATATGCTTAAGCTTTCCGCTGGAAACGTCTTGAGACATCGAGTGTGCTCTACCTTATGGGTGCGCAAGTGGTGATTGGCTCTATTTGGCCAACGAGCGCAGGCCATAGTATTTGCCCGCACCACCAAATTGCCAATGTTCGTCAAAAAGATAAGCGCTATTGTAGCGATATGCGCGGGATAGGAACAGCAGTCCGGCGAGAACCGCCGGACTGGAAGGATATTAGAGGGGTTACTCTAGGCGTAAAGCTACAAACAGTGAGCGGCCATCGCGGTATAGGCGTAGCGGAATAGCACGGTCACTGGGCAGTTCTTCAACGATGCGCAGCAGCTCATCAGCGGAGGACACACTGCGATGATCGATACTCACCAACACATCGCCCGGGCGTAGGCCAGCCTGGGCGGCCACGCTATTGGCTTCAACCTGACGAACCTCAACACCGCCGCTAATATTTAAACGCTCGCGGGTAGCTTCATCAATTTCTGCTACCGAAACCCCTAAACGCACTTGATCATTACTGCCGGACGGCCGTTGAGCTGCTTCGGAATCCGGCCAGTTGCCGAGTTCAACCGTTTCAGTCACCTGCTCGCCATCGCGCATAAGCGTAAGCTCTACTTCCCGCCCTGGTGCTACACGGCCAATTAAGCGCGGCAAGGTGCTGGAACGATCAACTTCTTCACCGTTGACTTCTACCACTACATCGCCAGCCTGAAGGCCACCTTGGGCCGCAGGGCCTTCAGGGTCGAGGTCGGCAATCAGCGCGCCAATCGCTTCATCCATGCCAAAAGATTCGGCTAAGTCCCTGGAAACGGGCTGAATCATCACACCCAGCCAGCCCCGACTGACCTGACCATCTTCACGCAGTTGGTCGGCCACATCCATAGCAACGTTGATAGGGATAGCAAAAGAGAGCCCCATGAAACCGCCGCTGCGGGTAAATATTTGCGAGTTGATCCCGACTACTTCGCCCTGGAGGTTAAACAGTGGACCGCCCGAGTTACCAGGGTTAATCGCCACATCAGTTTGAATAAAGGGAACGTACGCGTCACGCGGCAGCGTACGATTAATCGCGCTCACAATACCGGCAGTGACCGAGTAGTCGAAGCCAAACGGTGAGCCAATGGCGGCAACCCATTCACCAACTCTAAGCTCGTCTGAATCACCCAAATTCAGCACAGGAAGATTGTTAGCATCGATTTTGAGCAGCGCGACATCCGTTTGGCTGTCGCTGCCAATCAGTTCGGCTGTCAGCTCACGACGGTCGTTCAAGCGTACCAATATCTCATCGGCATCCTGCACCACATGCGCGTTCGTTAGCACATAGCCATCTGCACTAATCACAAAGCCCGACCCTAGGGATTGGCGCTCCTGGCTTCTGCCCTGGCTGCCCCCAGGCGGCATGGGAAAGCTGTCACCAAAGAAGTGCCGAAATATTTCGGGAAGTTCTTGTCCACCAAACCCATGCCCGGCAGGACCGCCGCGCTGGATGGTTCGGCTAGTGGAAATATTCACAACACCAGGAGCTGCATCTTCAACCAGCTCAGTGAAGTCTGGAAGGCTTTGCGCATGGGCAGTTTGGCCCATCATAAGTAGCGCAACTAAGCATAGCCACAGGGTAGAGGGAAGAACCAAGCGCTTCATGCAACAGCTCCTAGTCAAGCAAACACCATACGAAGGGGAAGCAACTCACTGTGAGTTACAAGGACTATTAACTGACCAATCGAGGGCGAAAGCGTTCCGTACGCCCGCTCATGCCATATTTAAGGGCAACAGTACCACTGATCAATGCCCCAAAAAAAACAGCGGCACTCTGCCACTCTGAAGCTCCCGCCCAGGCAGCTGAGCCTGACAGTATCAATGCAATTAATAGCGGCAAGGTATAAACCAGTAGCGCGACTGCAGTCAGGTCGTTTTTAGGTACGCTAAACGTAACGGAAGCACCTAAAGGGTAGCGCTGCTCATACTGTTCAGGAGGGCAGCTGGGCTTCACTACAAGCTGCTGCTGTTGACGGCGAGCCATCAGCCCCATTCCACATCCACGACCTTTGGCACACTGCTCGCAGCTTGCCCTCACTGATACATCAACGGTAATACCTTGGCGCGGCACATACCCCACCACCGTGCCAGTGCGCAGCAATTCAGAGCAGGAGTCAGTCATAGGTAGTTACCGGAGCGCTCATTCAAACTCAACAGATTGTACAATTCGAAGCAGCAGTGCTGGCGGCAGTTCGCCAATGCCTATCAACTGCCAGCGCTGCTCGCCTATCGTGGCAAACTCAACAGCCACAGTAGACACGCCAAGGGTGTGGATACCCGGTTCAAGCGCTGTTTGCGTTACCGGGACTGCAAATATACTTAAAGAGGCTAAGCCGTCACTAAAAAAACGATGCTCAGTTTCCCTGGCACCACCTTCGATAGGTTGTGCCACAAACCCTTCGGGCAACCAAGTAACCTGCCAGCCTGGATCAGGCATTGCGTAGGCATTGTCACCACTAATCGAACCACTGTAGGGTTCAGGGGATTGGAGCTGAGTCATCTGAAAGGTTTCAAGTACTCTGCCCTGAGAATCACTTAATACAGATTTTAATAACAGACCCGTCTCTTGATCCACCCACCACCCATGATGATAGCGCTCGTCATCGTGGGGCAAAAAGTTTAGCTGAACAGCTGAGCGCCCAGCTACCCTGGCGTCGTTTTCAAGCGTAATAGCGTAGTTATCTGCAATATGTGTGGCCCAGGCTTCAAGCGTAGACGGTGAATCACTCTCACTGGCATCAAACCATGCCAGCCGCCCAACATGTGAGCGGCGCTCAACGCTAACAGAGGGGCCATCAAGGTGTTGAACCACTTGCTGACGAACGCCTTCATGAATCCGGTGGGATAGCGCTAGCGTGCGCACTCCCAGCGCATCTATAGAAACGGCTCTTGCTTGAAATAAATAACAGTGGCTTGCGTACCTGCTGTACACAAGCCACTGCTCGACACTTTCAGGAGTGCCTTGAGAGACTGTTGAAGCACAAACGCTAGAAGCAGCTGACGCATCATGACTGCTTGCTTCTGCTGGAACTAAAAAAAAGTTTGCACTTAACACACATAAACTAAGCGCAAACACTTTTTTCACAGGGATACCTTTTTTGGTAAAAGCAGATGCCGACATACCTCTATTAGCTATTCCCTTACCTACGTTACTCATATCCGTTACACATCTCGGCTTAGCGGTTAGCGCTGGCCAAGGGGCTCTGTAACAGATGAGGAGCGCATCAAAGGCATCCAGCTATCTGCATTGCCGCTAGCAGCACCTTGAGCATGCTGCTCTAGGTATGACTGAAGCAAACGAATTTGATCAATATCAATCGACGTGCCCTGCTGCGACATCACATTTTGTGGCATGGAGGGTGCAGAGAAGCCAGCCTCGCTGACATTCATTAACCCGCTCCCACCCTGACCGTTAATACGAAACGGTGTGGGTTCAAACATTGGCATGTCGGATTGAGACATAGTAGCGGGCTGCATGGATGTTAGGCTAACCGGCTGTACTTGTGCGCCCACAGCAGGTGTCGCTGCTAAGTCGCCAGTACCTTGCCCAGAGGTGCTGCCATTACTGCCGAAAAACTGTACGCCTGTAATTACCATTAACGATACAGCTGCGGCAACACCGGCTCCACGTGCAAATGAAACACCATTGGCTTTGGCTGGGGTGCCCTTCTGCTCATCGTCTAGCAATGGCGCTGGCTCGTCACGCAATCGCGCCATAATACCTGCGGAGAGATCAACACTCACGTCCACGTCGCGCTCACGCTGCATCATGCTGCGCGCTAAATGGTAACGTCGCCATGTCTCTGCCGCATCACTGTCATCAGGCAGCGACTTCAACACTCGGCGTAGCTCAAGCTCATCACTTTCGCCATCCATTAACGCCGAAAGCGATTCCCGTGTGTTTTGACTCATACTTCACACCCTCACACTGTGTTAGAAGGAGCACCGCAGTTATTCTGCAAGCAATACAGAACACGTCGGTCGCTCCATAGGCCAAGACCCTACTGCAAAACTGTTTGCAAAATCTTAGTCCAAAGTCCCTATTTCAAATCTCTTGTTCAGGGCTATGACGCTTCTCTTGCCAGACAGTTCACAAAAAAAGAAAAAACGTAAGATAATGTGACAGCCAGATAATATCGCCATTTATCAACGGCTGGGCACTAGCGATTTTGATCAAAAACAATGCCCTGCCAGAGCGATTACGCCTCTACCGTTACTCCTCGCGACTGTTACGCGCCGTAGTGACCAGCGGACGAATATGCTCATCAACCGCTTCACGCGCGCGAAAAATACGCGAACGCACAGTACCTACCGGGCACTGCATTATCTGAGCAATATCCTCGTAGGCAAGACCGTCTAACTCTCGTAACGTGATAGCAGTGCGCAAATCTTCCGGCAGTTTCTCGATAGCTTCATAAACAGCCGCCTCAAGCTGGTCACGCGAGATGGCCGCCTCAGGGGACTCGGCATCTGCCAAGCGGCCGCTTTGATCGACAATTTCGGCATCGACAATATCCAAGTCACTCCCTGGCGGCCGCCGCCCCCGGGAGACCAGGTGATTTTTCGCTGTATTTATCGCTATCCGGTACATCCACGTATAAAACGCACTTTCTGCACGAAACTTGCCAAGCGCCCGATACGCTTTAATAAACGCTTCTTGAGCGACGTCCTGCACCTCTGAGTGATCGTGCACATAACGTCCAATCAAACCAATAATCTTGTGCTGGTATTTTTTCACCAGTAGATCAAAAGCGCGGGTATCACCTTTTTGGGCACGCTCAACAAGCTGTTGGTCTGTTTCACGGGTGCCCATTCACACGCTCCTCCTGCTTGTACGACATACATCGAACCTGGGGTGTTTTTCGCCCTTTAACGTGGGCATTCACAGCAAGCAGCATAGCGTCCCTTGGGCATTGTTTAATAATAATGATGACATCAGATGGCAACGTTGCGCCCTCTGCTCTTTATGCGATTAATCTTCAATGGTGCTTAGTGTTACGCGTTCTGTTCAGCGCATCAAGCGCTTAGCTGTGTTAGCGGGAACCTTGCGCTAGTCATCTGGCAATGAAAACGTTGGCTTCTGCTCACCAAACGCTGAGGCTGACACCTTCCGGCATATTCAAGTTCCGCAACAATTGATTTTTACTCCCCTGACACGCCATAGTAGAGGCCACTTTAAGCCCACCGCGCATACAGGTAGCACGATGTCTGATCAGCAGGTTAGTAACCTTAACGTCCTTGCCCAGGACGTTCTTACCACCCCCGAAGCACTAAAAGACGCCATCCCTCTGACCGAAACCGCCGAGCGTTCGGTAATTGAAGGGCGCACTACCATCCAGAATATTTTAGACGGTAAAGACCCCCGTCTACTTGTCGTCGTAGGGCCATGCTCTATTCACGATGTTGACGCCGCGCTGGATTACGCCCGCCGTTTACGCAAGCTGGCCGACCAAGTAAGCGATAGCCTGTACATTGTGATGCGCGTCTATTTTGAAAAGCCTCGCACCACGGTTGGCTGGAAAGGCTTAATCAATGACCCGCATCTAAATGACTCATTTGAAATTGATGAAGGCTTACATATTGCGCGCAAGCTGCTGGTGGATTTAGCCGAAATGGGCTTACCACTAGCAACTGAAGCGCTCGACCCCATTTCGCCCCAGTACCTGCAAGACTGCATCAGCTGGTCAGCCGTCGGCGCACGCACCACTGAGTCGCAAACCCACCGTGAAATGGCCTCCGGCCTCTCCTGCCCCGTAGGTTTCAAAAATGGCACCGACGGCAGCCTGGACGTTGCGATTAATGCGTTAGAGTCCGTCGCTCACCCACACAATTTCCTGGGTATTAACCAGTCGGGCCAAGTCGCTATTATCCGCACCCGTGGCAACGCCTACGGCCATGTCGTGCTGCGTGGCGGCAACGGCAAGCCTAATTACGATAGCGTTAGCGTGGCACTGGCCGAAAAAGAGCTTAAAAAAGCTAACCTTTCCGCCAACATCATGATCGACTGCTCCCACGCGAACTCAAACAAAGATGCCGCACTGCAGCCGCTGGTACTGGAAAACGTGACCAATCAGATTTTAGAAGGTAACACCTCTATTATCGGCCTGATGGTTGAATCCAATATTGGTTGGGGCAATCAAAAAGTGCCTGCAGATTTAAGCGATCTTCAATACGGTGTTTCTATCACCGACGCCTGCATCGATTGGGATACAACGGTTGAAACCTTTACGCGCATGAACGAGAAACTGGCGCCAGCGCTTGCTAAGCGCATCGCTTAACCACTCTTTTAATTACAGTTTTAATAACAGTTTCAGTAACAGTAACGCCCCGCTGCGGCCTGCCCAGCGGGGCTTTTTTACATGATTTCTCGTTTGAACGGTGGACCCCCCGCCGATCCAGCAGCGTGATAGTGCCGCGATCACTCTCTTTTCGAATCAGCCGCCCACAGGCTTGTACCAGCTTGATAGACGCATCCGGCACGCTGATGCGCATAAACGGGTTACCGCCCTGGCTCTCAATCCACTCTGCCAATGTCGCGCCTACCGGGTCATCAGGCACCGCAAACGGCAGCCGTGTGATCACCACATGGGTAAGATAGTCGCCGGGCAGGTCAATACCTTCCGCGAAACTTGCCAAGCCAAAAATAATGCTGCCCTCACGTCTGTCCACGGCATCGCGATGGCGCTCAATCAACTCGCGCTTGGGCAGTGCGTCCTGGGCCAGCACCCGCGTTTTGGTTTCAACCGACAGGACTTTTTCTACCGCGCGAAGCTGCGCCCGTGAAGAGAACAGCACCAATACGGCCTCTTTGTCGCCTAGCTGCTCCACAAAACGCACAATCGCGCCCTCGTGGGCATCACGATCGCTTGGGTCGGTGGCCTCTTTGGGAACGCGAAGAATCGCATTAGCATAATCAAACGGGCTAGGCAGCGCTTGATAACGGTAACGGTTAGCTAACCCAGCACGCTCCTGAATACGCTCAAAACGCCCCAGCGCGGTGAGCGTTGCTGATGTCACCACTGCACCATGGCACCGCCCCCATAAGTGCTTGGCCAAGGTATGGGCCGCTGAAACAGGGCTTGCCGAGAACTCCACTTCTGGTTCACCCGCCACCCGACTAAGCGAGAGCCAGCGAGCGCTGGGCGGCGCATTGGCAGCGTCCTGCTCGCTAAATGCTTGCCAAAGCGCATGGGCCTCGAGTGCACGGCCGTGAAGCAGCGCCACCAACGGCAACCACGTTTCAGCCTGCTCTCGATCCAAGCCCGTTTGCTTGTCTGGATCGAGACTTTCCCTAAGAATATCGCTGATGCTTTCTAAGCAGCGCGATAGCGTTGCAAACATAACCAGCAACTGCTGCGCCTGCTCACGCAACGCATCGGGAATCTGGCCGTTTTCAAAGCGGAACTGATGAAGGGTCTCTTCATCACCTAGCCCATTGGGCCGCCCTGCCAGCTGATGCCCAACGCTGAACACATCACCCAGCGCAGGCTCTAAGCCATGCATTAATTCTGGCAAGCTAGCCAGTAAGCGCGCCACCGTTGGCTGCACTGCCAGCCCCTGGTGGAGATCCGTCAAACTGCTTTTGAGGGTTTTTAACCAGCGCAAACAGCCATGCACCGCAAAGCGGTGGGCAAAATGAGACAGCGCTTTATCGGGCAGGTGATGCCCTTCGTCAAACACAAAAATACAGTTTGCGGGGTCTGGCAAAATAGCACCACCACCGAGCGCCAAGTCGGCTAGCACTAGATCATGGTTAGCAACGATAACATCGGCATCTTCAAGCTCACGCCGGGAACGAAAGAATGCGCAAGCGCCAAAATGCCCACAACGCCTGCCGGTACATTGACGATGATCTACCGTTAAGCGCCGCCAGAGGGCATCGTCGATGGATTGCGGCCAATTATCGCGATCCCCTTCCCAGTCCCCTTTACCGTAAGACTCCGCCATATCACTCGCGATCACGTTAAAGTCGCTGCTTTCCGCCTGGAGCGACTGCTCAAATAGCGAGAGAGTGGGGTTAGGTTCACTGCCTTCCAGGGCTTGATCAAGGCGCGCCACACACACATAACGCCCACGCCCTTTGGCAAGGGCGTAGCGAAATGCAATACCGCTATGGCTAGCAAGGGAGGGCAGGTCCTGGTTCAACACCTGCTCTTGCAGCGCAACCGTAGCAGTGGAGACGATCAGGCGTTTGCCCTGGGCCTTGGCAATGGGCAGCGCGGCAATTAAATAGGCGAGGGTTTTCCCGGTACCGGTACCCGCCTCCAGCACACAGACATGGCTGTCGTTGGTGCGCTTACCTTCGCTATCTTGCTCAATCCCCCCGAGCGTACGGGCAATTTCTGCGATCATTAACCGCTGCCCGTAGCGTGGTGTCAGCTCTAGCTTTTCCACCACGCTACGGTAGGCTTGCTGAATATCGCTTTTTAAGCCGTTGTCCAGCATGCGTGTTACAGCATGCCTTCCGGCGGGTGCTCGCAGGGAAGCTTGCCATTGATATAGCGTTCGATCTCAGGCAAGGAGAACGCATCCTCTTCACCTACAAAGCTAATCGAAACGCCTTTTGCTCCGGCACGGCCAGTACGGCCAATACGATGAACGTAGTCTTCCGGGTCTTCCGGCAAGGTGTAGTTGATCACATGGCTGACGTCTTCAATATGAATGCCGCGCCCGGCTACGTCAGTGGCCACCAGCACTTGAATCTCTCCCTCGCGGAAGCTTTCAAGGGTTTTGATACGCTGGTTCTGCGGTACATCTCCCGACAGCATGGCAACGCTAACGCCCGCTTTCTTGAGAAGACTATCCAGCTTACGCACGAGATCACGGCGATTACCAAACACCATGACTCGCTCGAAGCTCTCTTGCTCAAGCAAATTCACCAGCAGGCGCTCTTTATCATCATCAGACACCAAGTAGACGCGCTGGTCGATGTCCGCTTGGTTCTCAACGGTCACTTCAATCTCTACGTGGGCAGGATCGAGCGTCCACTGGCTAGCCAAGCTCAGAATATCGTCGGTGAAGGTCGCCGAGAAGAGGAAGGTTTGGCGCTCCTCTTTTTTAGGCGTATAGCGAATGATCCGTTTCACATCGGGAATAAAGCCCATGGAAAGCATGCGATCCGCTTCATCCAACACCAGCACTTCCACTTCTGAAAGATCGATATCGCGTTTCTGATGAAAATCTAGCAGGCGGCCAGGCGTGGCAACCAAGATATCGATCTTGCTGCCTAGACTTTCACGCTGCTTTTGGTAGTCCATACCGCCCACAACGCTGGCGACATTTAGCTGGGTAAACCGAGCTAGGGCTTTGGCATCTTTTTCGATTTGCAGCGCCAATTCACGGGTGGGCGCAATGATCAGCGCGCGGGGCGCACCTGGTTTCTGCCCATCCGGTGTTGGCTCTTCCAAAAAGTAGGCCATTACTGAAATTAAAAACGCAGCAGTCTTACCCGTTCCGGTTTGCGCCTTGCCAACAATATCGCCGCCCAGCAGCGTTTGGCGAAGGGCTTCCGCTTGAATGGGCGTGCAGTATTCAAACCCTTGAGCATGAATAGCGCGCATTAACGGCAGCGGCAGATCAAAGTCATGGAAGCGCCACTTGCCGGCCACGGCGGGCACCTGAAACTGACGAAGATCCCAGTTCGACTGACGACGACGCGGTTTCCGACGGCGGCGTTTAGGCTTGCGGTTCTGGGCCGATGCTGTGGTCTGTTCCGACTCGCTCATAGGCTGTGTATCTGTCCATTGCTGTGGATGTTAGGCATCACGAAGTGCGCATTGTACCAGGGGTTGGCGATAAGAGCGCGCTCTGCTGTCGAAGGAGTGCGCTAGCCTGTTAGAATGACGCATAAATTAACCCAAGGAGCGCGACATGACGCGTAAGAAAAAGACCCGTTCGTTGGCGGATAAAGTCACTATCCGTACTGGGCGTCGTAAAGATTATAAAAAATGGCGCCACGAGAACCCAGACCAAGTTACCTCTTCACGCCGTTTTGTAGCAAAAAAGCAGCAGCAGCGTAAGCTTCAGGCAGTTCGCAAATTGGCCCGCCAGCAAGAGGGGCAGACCATTTCGATTCACCCGGACAAAGAGGCGGAAAACCCTTCTGGAGAGAACTCTTAATGCGTTTGGTCTCGTTCAACATCAATGGTATCCGGGCACGCTTGCATCAGCTTCAAGCGCTGATTGATACTCAGCAGCCTGATGTTATTGGCCTGCAGGAAACCAAAGTGCAGGACAGTGAGTTCCCTCTGGCCGACGTAGAAGCCATGGGGTATCACGTGTTCTATTATGGGCAGAAAGGCCATTACGGAGTTGCCTTACTATGCCGCCAAACGCCTGAGGCGGTTTTTTATGGCTTTCCCGATGACGAAGAGGATGCCCAGCGGCGCATGATTGGCGTGCGGCTGCTGGCCGACGATGGCCAGCCGGTGACCGTATGGAACGGCTATTTCCCCCAGGGCGAAAATATTGCTCACCCTACCAAATTCCCCCATAAAGAGCGCTTTTATCAGCAGCTGTCCCGATTGCTTAACAATCAACACAGCCCTGACGAGCGCCTTGCCATCATGGGTGATTTTAATATTTCCCCTGAAGATCAAGACATAGGCATTGGCGAAGCTAGTCGCAAACGCTGGTTACGTGAAGGCAAAGCCAGCTTTCAGCCCGTAGAGCGCGAATGGCTTGAGGGTATTAAAGCCTGGGGGTTAAGCGATAGCTACCGGCTTTGCTACCCAGAGAATGATGCTTGGTTTAGCTGGTTTGACTACCGCTCAAAAGGCTTTGACCGGGAGCCAAAGCGCGGCCTGCGCATTGACTATATTTTAGTGACACAACCCCTTGCGGAGTGTGTGACCAGCGCCGGTATCGATTATCAGCTACGCGGCATGGAGCGCCCTTCTGATCATGCGCCGATCTGGAGCGATTTTTCACTTCACCTTGCTCAACATTAGACCGCCAGTAACTACCGCCGGGCTTATACGGTTACCCGGCGGAAAGAAGTACTAGCGGCCTGGGCCATAAGAACGTAGTTCTGAAATACTCAGCTGATAACTCAAATAACTATCACTGTAGCTTCCTACGTAAATGCGATAGTCACCGGCTGGCCAATTTGCATGCTCAATATGCTCATTCAAGCCATTACCGCTGTCATCGTCGCATAGCAAAAACTTTCCTGGGCCATCAATAATTAAGGTGGTGTCACCATCAGCCTGCGTCCAAAGCTGCAAATAAGAAAATGAAGCACTTAGTGTCATCTCATGATCAGGCGTGCTAGCAATATTGCCTCGGCAATGGTTACCGAGCATGTCTGTTTCAAAAATAGACGCCGCACTCTGCGCCCCGCCGGATACAAAGCTTACTCGCCATGGGTCAGGCGTAAAGCCAGGCGCAATCGAAATATGGCGACTATCATGGGTATCAGCGTGACCTTGCGAGCCGCCAGAAAGCTCGCTTACAAACAGGTCGTAACTATGGGCACCTCCGTCATAACTACCGACATAAATACGATAGTCCCCAGCCCTCCAATCACGATGTTCTATTAACTCATTTAAGCCGCGACCACCATCATCGTCACAAAGTAAGAAACGGCCCGGACCATCTATAATAAGGGTAGTATCAGCATCTGACTGATTCCACACCCGTAAAAAATCAAAGTCATCTGTTAGCGTCATGACATGATCAGGCGTTTGCGAAATACTGCCAGAGCATGCTATTTCTCGCATATCACGGCCAAATATCTGACTGGCCTCTTGCTCCCCACCAGATACAAACGTACGCTGCATTGGATCTGGCATAAAACCTGGAGAAAGCCTTAGATTGCGCTCTTGAGCATAAGAGTGGCCTGCGGCTAACAACCCCGTTGTTATTATCGCAAATGCACGGAGATGGCCCCGACGAATAATTTTATTCATAGCATTTCTTTATTTTGATTAGAGTAAAAGCCCGACCCTACCCAGGCCCCTTAGCATTACTTAAGCTTGCCTCTCATCTTATAACACAACCTTTTTCAGCTAGGCAGAGGTTATTTACAATAGGCTTACCACTGCTTCGTCGAAGAGTCGCCCAGGCTCGCTGCGTTCATAAAAGCCTCCTCAGCTAACGCGTGTTCTCCCCAGCTGTAAGCCAGCTGACCAACCTGTCGCCAATCTCGCGCTTGCCGAGTGTATTCGGCTACGTCTTTCCATGACGCTAGGGCGTTTTGAACATGCTTCGCTTGTTGCCAGGCAGTGGCCAACAGCCTTAGCGTTTGCTCATCCTGAGGCAGCATTTCATTTTGCAACGCTTCAGTGAGATGCTCCGCCGCCCGCGCAGGTGTGCCCCCTGCCAAATGGAGTTGGATTAACAGCAGTCGCTCTTCTGGTTGGGTGAATTTGCCTAGCTGCCACGCCATCTCCCATACACCTGCGGCAACCCCTGGCTGGCCTGCCTGCTGCGCAAGCCCAGCCGCCTGTCGCCACGCCTCAGGGGCACTTTGGCTATCAAGGCCCTCCAGCAGCCACGCTAGCGCGGCATCGTTTTGCCCGGCATTGCGCAGCACGGCAAGCACCAATGACTGCCGTGCTTCATTTAAGCTATCGCGCTGTTCAAGCAAGGGCGCCAAGTACTCGGCTGCGCGTTCCCAGCGCTCCTCTTGGGCCAATAGATACACCAATTGCCAGCTCACGTGTGCATCCGCATGGCTATCCAACCACTGCTCATACAGCGCAATGGCCTCACCGAGCTGACCTGCCGCCCGCCGCAACCCAGCCTCTTCACGCTGCCACCTAGCCAGCTGGCTTGCGGGCACACCGCTACGCTTGCGGGCATTGGCCAACTGCTCGGCGGCTTCTGCTTGCCGCCCTTGGCGTGCCATGGCACCTGCCGCAAGCTGAGAGTAAAGCGCGCTGGCCCATTGGTCCGAGCGGTTACCCCCTTGCAAACGAGCAGCCTGTCCCGTTGCCCGGGCAATAAGAGTGTCCAATGCTTCGGAACCTCCATCACTCGCGCCAGCATCCGTCAGCTGCTGCTGAAGCGTATTGAGATCTTGAATGATATCGCTCGGCAAAGGCTCACTTGCAGGGGCAAACGAAGCCCAGAGGCTTAACAGAATTATGCCAACCACACGCTGCATATAACTTAAACGCTGCATTTAACTACCTCAGCTGAAACTCAATACGCTGCGTGGCGCGCCGCAGCTGCTGGCTGGGCTCAAACTGCCAGCGAGCAATCGCCTCACGCGCGGCATCTTCAAACACGCGCCGAGGCTGCGCATTAGTAACTTGGATTGTGCTGCTATCAACGCTGCCATCACGACGAATAACAAACGCCACCTCGACAAACCCTTCCATTCCCCGGCGCTGCGCGCGAGGAGGATACGTAGGATTAACGCGGTTTGTAGGCGCCACCTGGCCCACGCTAACCGGCTCACTAGAGGGTGCAGGCTCGGCCTGGGGCGCCGCCTCACGCTGCGCGGTGGAGGGGATTGGCGACGGTTCTGGCTGTGCTTGCGGCGCAGGCTCTGGCTGCGGTGTTGGCGGCGTAGGCTCTGGGGTAACTTCAGTAAGTTCAGGCAACTCGCTATCGAGTTCTAGCGGCTCCACAGGCTCTTCGGGCAGCTCAACCTCCGGCATCGTGATAGCGCTTTCCGCCATCGGGGGAGGCTCGGGCATCGCCATAGGAGGCGGCGCGGCCGCAGGCGCTGCATCTGCAGGCTGGGGGGGTGGTGTCTCTTGTTCTGGAGCAACCTCTGGTGCTTCCACCATATTCATGGATAGCGTCATTTCCGGCTTTTCTAACGCACGCTCCGGCGGCGTTACTAATAACGCCAGCAGCCAAAACAGTCCAACAGCCAATGCCACCCCGCCGGACAAGGAAAGCACATGACGAATCATGGGGCGCTCCGGCTCGCGGCTACGGCCACTTGGTCAACACCAGCCTGTTTTAAACGGTCCATCACTTCAATTAGCAACCCGGTTGTGGACTCACGGTCGGCCTGAATAACCACCGACCCATCGTCGGTCAACATGGCAGCCACTTCCTGGCCAATCCGGTGGATATCGACAGGCTTCCCATCCAACCACACCGCACCTTCTGGCGTTACCGCTACCAACACCTGCGCATCCGGCCGAGGGCTTGCCGCGCTAGATTCAGGACGGTTAATGTCGATACCGCTCTCTTTAATAAAGCTCGTTGTCACAATAAAAAAGATCAACATGATGAACACCACATCCAGCATCGGGGTTAAGTTGACCTCGTTGCTATCGGCCGTGGCATCTACAGAACGGCGTCTACGCATCACTCTCCTCCACGGCACGCGCCAAGCGGTCGTGCAGACGCTGATCTTCACGACGAATAACGTGCTCTAAACGACTAATGAACAGCAGCCCCACCACCGCAATCGCCATCCCCGTTAAGGTGGGCAGCGTGGCCCGTGCCACGCCGTCTGCCATGGCTCGGGCCTGGTGGGTATCGCTCAGCGAAAGGCTATCAAACACTGCGATCATGCCAGTGACCGTCCCCAGCAGCCCCAGCAGCGGACAAAGCGCTACTAACAACTTTAACCAGGGCAGCGGGCGGCGTAATTTGGCAACTAGCGCAGTAGCCCATACGTGGCGCAGCGTGCGTGCGCTCCAGCTACGATGATCGCTACGCGCTGCCCAGCGGCGAATTAGCCTGCGTCGCGCGACACGCCAAGTGATCCGGTAATACCACCAGCGCTCTATCGCCATACCAAACACCAGCACAGCTACGAAGGCGAGCACGACCAACACCGCACCACCGGCATCGACTAGCCGCTCTACAGGCTCAAGCCAAAGGGGCAGCGTAAACATCTTAGCTCACCACCGGGGCATAAGGTGCTGACTGGGCTTCAAGGTGATCTGCCAGCGTTGCGCTCGCTTCGCCTTCAATCACTTGCGTTAGATAACGGCTGCGGCTAGCCAGCGCCGTTTGCGCAAACAGCAGCGGCACGGCGGTTACTAACCCTAATACGGTGGTCACCAACGCCTGACTGATACCGCCCGCCATTAGCTGTGGGTCGCCGGTGCCAAAAACGGTGATGGCCTGAAAAGTGACGATCATGCCTGTCACGGTGCCCAGCAGCCCTAAAAGGGGCGCAATCGCTGCCAGTAGCTTGACGATTGGCTGACCCCGCTCAATACGCGGAAGCTCAGCCAGCACCGCTTCATCCAACCGCGCTTCCAGCGCTTCTGGCGTTTGGTGCTTATCCATCTCTTGAAAGCGCTGCAGCACGCGGCCCAACGGATTATCCCCACGCAGCTGGCTGAGCGATTTACGCTGCCGAGCAACCCGAGCGCTCGCGACCAGTAGATAGATGTACTGGGTCAGCGCCACCAGCAAACCAAACACCCCTAGCACGACAACGACGTAACCAACATAGCCACCCTGGTGGAAGCGCTCCCAAAGGCTAGGCTGCTGGGCAAGCGCGCGCAGCACAGCCCCTTGTGTCGGGTCGATAGTAAACTCACGGCTTTCGCCTTGGTGGTAAGCCGCCAGCACAGCGCTCATTTCACGAGGAGTACGGGGAACTTCAGCAAGCTCATCGTCGCTTCCTCCTTTTCGCAGCAGCGCCGTCTCGGTAAAAGCAGCAAAGTCGGCCAGACGCACCACATCCCGGGACTCGATAACACCACGCGTATCTGCCACATTAAGTGAGAGCCTTTCAGCACGGCCTGTTTGTGCGGTGAGTGTTGCCAGGCTATCCACTACCGCTTCAAGGTGCTGACGTTCAAGCACGTCTACCTCATTTAAACGCGGTGGCAGCGCGGCATCGCCAAGGGTGAGCCAGCTTTCATCGCTCAACGCATTGCGCACCTCACTACTGTGCTGGCTCAAGCGGGCTAACAGCGCGGTGATCGCCTCACCCTGCTCCGCTTGACGCTCAGAAAGATCGCTTGCCTGCTGCGACTGCTCGCTTTGCTGGGCTTGTAAGGCATCACGCTGCTCTTCGGCGACCTGATGCGCCGAGCGCGCTTCTTCCAATGCCGCCTCTAGTGCTTGCTGGTCGTCAAGAAATGAGCGCAGCCGCTCTTCATCGCGAGCTTCCGCCGCTTGGCGCGCTTCTCGCAGTGAGCTTATGGTTGCCGGATCAAGGCTGGTGCTTTGCTGGGCCAGCGCGCTGCCGGAAAACAGACTGAGCATTAACGTCAGCAGTGTGGCAAACGCCTTCAGCGAAGGTTGAGGTAACCCACTCATTGCTGACCTCCCTGTTGCTCATCAGCGGTAATGGAAAGCGGTAAACGCAGTAGACCGGGGGTGCGCTGATCATCAGCAATTCGTAATCCATTGCGCACTTCTCGCCGGGCGCTTTCATTTAACGCTTGCCATGCACCACTCTCGACGTCCCACACACCGCCTTCGCGGCCATCCGGGGAGAGGTAGTAAAAACCGATACGGCCCACGCGCAGGTACTCCACTTCACGGGCAGGCATATCCTCAATGGCTAGCCGACCACGCCAGGTATCAATAGTGCGCCCGTACTCAAGCTCTACGCGCCATGCTTCGAGCAGGTCGGTAATTCGCTCAACGCTTTCTGCGCCTGAACCAGCCTGCGCTGTTTGCACCCTTGCTAGCCGCTCGTCGCGCAAAAAAGGCAGATCCGTTTCAATCCAGCGGATTAACTGCTGGGTCATATCTTGCTCAATTAACGGCAGCGCCGCTCGGGTGTCGCTCAGCGTATCCAGCGCCCTACTCAGGCGTTGCTGGCGCTCAGCTTCACTGGCTAAACGACCACTAAGCGATGAGTTGGCAGCGTCCATTTGGCGGGTTTCACGCTCAAGACGGCGAAGCTCTTCCAGGGCCGCGCGGGTCTCTTCATCGGCGGTGTCGATTTGCTGCTGGATAGCCGACTGGGCTTGCTGGGCCTCAACACTTTGGGAGGCCTGCCCTACTGTTTCATCGCTTGCCAGTAGCGAAGCACTGACCAGCACTCCGGCAAGCAAGCACCCACCCAGGGCAAAGAAAGGCCTTTTCAGCACGTTACGTCTCCGTTACTGATTGACACGCGGCCATTCACGGCGCGCTAGAAATTATTGAACATAAGAACGATTTGCGTTTCGTTTCAGCAGTGCATAGCCTAACATCAATGAGATAAATGACAATATTTATCATTAGCATTCAAAGATACGATGTAATGCACGACTATCTAATCTAGCGTGAATGAGACGGCCAACGTGACATCAACGTCTGATTTGGCGGAAAGATGGGGGATAAAAGCGGAGAAAGGGAAAAAATGTTATGAAAAGATGGCGAGCACACTACTCACCATCTTTTTCAAACTGAATGCAGCTGTAAACGCTTAAAACGCCCAGTCGTCGTCTTCGGTGGCGACGGCTTTGCCGATTACGTAGGAAGAGCCGGAGCCGGAGAAGAAGTCGTGGTTCTCATCGGCGTTGGGGGAAAGCGCTGCCATGATGGTCGGGTCGACGTCGGTAACGCTGCTGGGGAACAGTGGCTCAAAGCCAAGGTTCATCAGCGCTTTGTTGGCGTTATAGTGAAGGAACTTCTTCACGTCCTCTGTCAAGCCTACTTCGTCGTACAGCGATTCGGTGTAGCGTACTTCGTTGTCGTAAAGCTCTAACAGCAGCTCATAAGCGTAGTCTTTAACTTCCTGCTGGCGCTCGGGTGTTGCTTCGGCAAGCGCTTGCTGGAATTTATAGCCTACGTAGTAGCCGTGTACTGCTTCATCACGAATGATCAAGCGAATCAGGTCTGCCGTGTTGGTCAGCTTAGCGTGGCTCGACCAGTACATGGGCAGGTAGAAACCTGAGTAGAACAGGAAGGACTCAAGAAAGACGCTGGCCACTTTACGCATCAAGGGGTCGTCTGAGCGGTAACGCTTAAGAATCAGCTCAGACTTCAGCTGTAGCGTGGGATTCTCTTCGCTCCAACGGAAGGCGTCATCGACATCGCGTGTGGTACACAGCGTGGAGAAAATTGAGCTATAGGAACGCGCGTGAACCGACTCCATAAAGGCGATATTGGTGTATACCGCCTCTTCATGGGGAGTGCGAGCGTCTTCCATAAGCACCGGTGCGCCCACGCTGCTCTGAATGGTATCGAGCAGTGTCAGACCGGTAAATACGCGGATCGTTAGCTGCTTTTCCTGCTGCGTCAGCGTATTCCAGGACTGAATGTCATTGGAAAGTGGCACTTTTTCCGGCAACCAAAAATTGCTGGTCAGGCGGTTCCATACTTCCAGGTCTTTATCGTCTTGCAGACGGTTCCAGTTGATCGCATTGACCCGGGATAAACGTTGCATAATGGTCATCAGATAGCTCTCTTTAAAAATCGTTACGCACTTACAGTGTGCAGGAGACACAGCCTTCTACTTCGGTGCCTTCCAGCGCACTCTGGCGTAAACGGATGTAGTAAAGCGTTTTGATCCCTTTACGCCATGCGTAAATTTGCGCCTTATTAATATCACGCGTGGAAGCGGTATCCGGGAAGAACAGCGTTAGCGATAGCCCTTGGTCAACGTGCTGGGAAGCTTCTGCATAGGTGTCGATGATTTTTTCCGGGCCAATCTCATAAGCATCTTGGAAGTAATCAAAATTCGCCTCGTTCAAGAATGGCGCAGGGTAATAAACGCGCCCCAGCTTGCCCTCTTTACGGATCTCAATGCGCGCCGCCACCGGGTGAATACTAGAGGTGGAGTTATTGATATAAGAAATTGATCCGGTTGGCGGCACCGCTTGGAGGTTACGGTTATATAAACCATGCGCCATCACCGAGGCTTTAAGCGCTTGCCACTCCTCTTGGGTGGGCAGTGCAATACCACTACGCTCGAATAGCCCACGCACTTTTTCAGTACGCGGCAACCATGCTTGATCGGTGTACTTATCAAAGAACGTGCCCGTTGCGTAGGTGGAGTCTTCAAACCCAGCAAAGGCTTCGCCGTGCTCAATCGCCAACTGGTTAGAGGCACGAATGGCATGGAACGCAACGCAGTAGAAGTAGAGATTGGTAAAGTCCAAACCCTCTTCTGAACCGTAGTAAATGTGTTCCCGTGCAAGGTAGCCGTGCAGGTTCATCTGCCCAAGGCCAATAGCTCGAGATTTCGCGTTACCTTCGGCGATGGATGGCACGCTGCGCAGGTTGCTCATCTCAGAAACAGCGGTGAGGCCACGAATAGCAATTTCTACGCTGGTACCGATATCGCCTGAATCCATGACCTTGGCAATGTTCATTGAGCCAAGGTTGCAGGAGATATCCTGACCAATCTGACGATAGCCAAGATCGTCGTCATACTCCGTAGGCGTATTCACCTGGAGAATCTCAGAGCAGAGGTTGCTCATATTGATCCGGCCGGCAATCGGGTTGGCGCGGTTTACCGTATCTTCAAACATAATGTACGGGTAGCCGGACTCAAACTGCAGCTCGGCCAGGGTTTGGAAGAAGGCACGCGCATTGATCTTGTGCTTACGGATGCGCGCATCCGCGACCATTTCATGGTACTTCTCGGTGACACTGATATCGCCAAACGGCACGCCGTACACCCGCTCGACGTCGTAGGGCGAGAACAGGTACATGTCGTCGTTGCGCTTGGCCAGCTCAAACGTGATATCTGGAATTGTTACACCCAGCGAGAGCGTTTTAATGCGGATTTTCTCATCAGCGTTTTCACGCTTGGTATCTAGAAAACGCAGAATATCCGGGTGGTGAGCGTTCAGGTAAACCGCACCGGCACCCTGCCGTGCGCCTAGCTGGTTGGCGTAAGAGAAAGCATCTTCCAGCAGTTTCATAATCGGAATAATGCCCGAGGACTGATTCTCGATACGCTTAATGGGAGCGCCAGACTCGCGGATATTCGTCAGCAAGAAGGCAACGCCGCCGCCGCGCTTGGAGAGCTGGAGCGCTGAGTTGATCGAGCGCCCAATCGACTCCATGTTGTCTTCAATGCGTAGCAGGAAACAGGAAACCAGTTCGCCGCGCTGTTGCTTGCCGCAGTTCAGGAACGTCGGCGTGGCCGGCTGAAAACGGCCGCTAATCACTTCATCAACCAGCGATTTGGCGAGCGCTTCCTCGCCCCGCGCCAGGCTCAGTGCCACCATGCATACACGATCTTCATAGCGCTCTAGGTAGCGCTTGCCATCGAACGTTTTCAGCGTGTAGCTAGTGTAATACTTGAACGCGCCCAGGAAGCTTGGAAAACGAAATTTGTAGGCATAGGCCTGTTCAAACAGTGCCTTAACAAAACCAAAGTCGTACTGAGCCAGCATATCAGCTTCGTAGTACCCTTCTTCGACCAGGTAGTCGAGCTTCTCTTCCAGAGAGTGGAAGAACACGGTGTTTTGGTTAACGTGCTGCAAAAAATACTGGCGCGCAGCTTCGCGGTCTTTATCCAGCTGTAGCTCGCCGTTGGCACCGTAAAGATTGAGCATGGCATTCAGCGCGTGGTAATCCAGCGTTCGCGTCTCACCAGTCCCTGCAGCAGGCCGCTTTGCATCAACAACATTTTTTGGGGCTACGTTAGTCGTTTCCAAAACTCTTCTACTCCTTTGCGGACCTTGACGACATCATCATCAGTGCCAAGCAATTCAAATCGATACAGCAGCGGCACTTGGCATTTTTGCGCAATGATGCGCCCAGCCAGACCATACGCATCGCCAAAATTAGTATTTCCAGCAGCAATAACACCGCGAATAAGGTGTCGGTTTTGCTCATCGTTTAAAAATCGAATCACCTGCGCTGGCACCGCCCCTTTCGCCGCGCCGCCTCCGTAGGTAGGCGTGACTAATATGTAGGGCTGTTCTACGCGTAACGCTGCTTCTTCACGATTGAGCGGCAGACGCTGGGCACTTAAACCAAGCTTTTGCATAAAACGGTGTGTGTTTTCCGACTTGGTGGAGAAGTACACCAGCGTACCGGCACGCTCAACATCCACATTAGCGGGTTGCATGGCGGTAAATTACGCCAGCGCTTGGATGCGATCAGGGCGGAAACCAGACCAGTGCTCTTCACCTACCACCACCACCGGCAGCTGGCGATAACCTAACGCTTCAACTTCTTTTTGGGCATCGGCTTCAGCGGTAATATCGATAACAGTATATTCAATACCCTGCTTATCCAGCGCGCGGTAGGTCGCGGTGCACTGAACACAAGCGGGCTTGCTATAAATTTGGATTTCCATGGCTATTTTTTCCTTTTCATAGCGGTATTTTTCGGGTAAAGCATATCTAATGCTCGACCTCTCTGGAAGAGACACGCATACTATATATAGTTCATGACAAAATCAATTCAAGCATATATGGTATTTTTCATCCACAGGTTATTGACAGGCCATGCCCAGACTGGCATCTAAAAACCAAAAAGCCGCCCCACAAGGGGGCGGCTTTTATGAGCGGCGCCACTATCGGCAGCGCCCTCTCTTTCTAGGTCTTACTGGGGATGAGCTTAGGCTTTGGCAGCCTGATAACGACGCTCAACGTCTTCCCAGTTAACCACGTTAAAGAACGCAGAGACGTAGTCAGGGCGCTTGTTTTGATACTTCAAGTAGTAGGCGTGCTCCCACACATCCAAGCCCAACAGCGGCGTGTTGCCGTGCATCAGCGGGCTATCTTGGTTCAGTGTGTTTTCTACGACCAGTTTTTTCTCGGGGGTCACAGAAAGCCATGCCCAGCCACTACCGAAACGACCAAGCGCAGCTTTTTTGAACGCTTCTTGGAACGCTTCAAGGCCACCCAGCTCAGCATCAATGGCTTTTGCCACGTCGCCCTGCGGCTTACCACCACCGTTGGGGGACATCATTTGCCAGAACATAGAGTGGTTGGCGTGGCCACCACCGTGATTGATGACGGCTTGACGCTTCTCTTCCGGTACACGATCAAGGTCAGCTACCAGCTCTTCGACGGGTACATCTTCCAAGCCCGTGCCTTCAAGCGCAGCATTGAGACTAGTCACGTAAGTATTATGGTGACGAGAGTGGTGAATCTCCATCGTCATCGCGTCAATGTGCGGCTCAAGCGCGTCATAGGCGTAAGGTAGTTCTGGAAGTGTATGTGCCATGTTAGCTACTCCTTATGTGGCTTTTTTTGCATTCAACCTGTTTGCGTCCAACTAGTTAAGTGCGGCCATGCCCCACCCTTTTCAACCGCTAGGACCATTTTTTTCTCACTAAGCCTAGCAGTGAATTAGTTCAGCGCCTTTGACCAAGTACTTTAGTCAACTATTGCCAGTTTATCGAATCTGACCCCATTAAAAAAGCCGGCTTCTAAGGAAGCCGGCTTTTATATACTTGAGATTCAGATGCTTATAGCTTGC